>NZ_CP053351.1:600000-1200000 GCF_013394655.1 Winogradskyella schleiferi | reverse complement strand
TTTGAAGGTAAAAGTATTACCAGTGTGCGTTTTAGTGATGATGAAAAGTGGATGCGTATGTATGTGGGAGGATCTAATTCGCCGTCAGACTTATACAGCTACAATCTGGAAACAAAAGAGCAGCATAAATTGACCAATGTATTAAATGACGCTATAAATCCAGAAGATTTAGTGACCGCCAAAGTGATACGATATAAATCATTCGATGGCACCGAAATTCCAGCTATTTATTATTTACCTCATCAAGCTTCTGCTGAAAATAAAGTACCTGCAATGGTTTGGGTTCATGGTGGACCTGGTGGACAAACACGTCAGAATTTTAGTTCTTTGATGCAATATATGGTGAATCACGGCTATGCAGTATTGGCAGTTAACAATAGAGGAAGTAGTGGTTATGGAAAAACATTCTTTCAAATGGATAATAAAAACCATGGCGAAAAGGATTTACAAGATTGTGTTGAGGGTAAAAACTGGTTGGCATCACAACCGCAAATTGATGGTGACAAAATCGGAATTATAGGTGGTTCTTATGGTGGTTATATGACCATGGCTGCCTTAACCTATGCACCAGAAGAATTTGATGTTGGTGTCAATCTATTTGGTGTTACCAATTGGATGCGTACATTGAAGAGTATTCCACCGTATTGGGAATCGTTTAGAGAAGCGCTTTATGATGAATTGGGAGACCCATTTTCAGCAGATTCGGTGCGTTTAAAGCGTATTTCGCCATTATTTCATACCGATAAAGTTACTAAACCTTTAATTGTATTACAAGGTGCAAAAGACCCAAGGGTGTTGCAAGTAGAGTCGGATGAAATTGTGGCTGGTGTAAGACAAAATGGTGTTCCTGTGGAATATGTTTTGTTTGATGATGAAGGCCATGGATTTATCAAAAAAGAAAACCAAATAGAAGCTTATAGTCGAATTTTAAAATTCCTTGATACGCATCTCAAAAATGAGAATGCGCCTATTGATGGAGAAACCTCATCTGAAATGATTGAAAGTGAGACGAAATAACTATTGACTCACTTCAACTAAAAAATCCCATACAGTTCTTATAAATGTATGGGATTTTTCAATTTTAAAAGTCTTTTATGCCGACTAAAAGCTTACTTATCCTATATTATTTCTATAGATGCTGAATGTTCAATAGCCTCACGACTATATTCAAAATAACAGGTTTCAACATTGAGACTCGATATATTTAAAAGCACCTTACTTATTTTTTCAGACTTCGTAGAAGCTGTCTGCCGCATGTAAACAGCTTTAATATTTTTAGGAAAAAGTTTGCACACACGCTCATAAATATAGGCATCTTGCTGTGAGTCATCTCCTAATAATACGTAATTTAGATTAGGGTAAAACGAAATTATTTCTTTAATCTTTTCAAATTTATGATCGTGCCCACCTCTACCTGTCAACAAAAAATCAGAAATACCTGCTTTAATTTTTTTCAATTTTATAACCGCCTTTGGTAATTTATGAAGTCGAGCAAAAGCCACAATAAATTCGTACAAATTATATTCGCTACTAGAAACGTAAAAAAATGAGTTGAATGCCAAATCATTAGTTTGTCCCGCTTTACTCAATGCCTCATAATGTTGTACTACATCCGAAAATATTTTCCTTCGATTTACATTTCGAAGCAACATAACATAGAGTTTTTTAAAAAAACTATTACTATGGGAAATTAAAAATGTATCATCAATATCAGAAATGATACCCAATTTACCTATGTATGGTTTCAATATTTCACCACAATTAATAATACCAAATTCACCTATTTTGCATTGCACTTCATAACGATGCCAACCGCTTTCAAGATGGTCTTTATAGGGCAAGCTAAATTTAAAATAACCATCCTTAAGCGTTTTGGTGGTAACTTCTAAGTTCTTAAAACGTAGCGTAACTTCAATATTGGGATAAGGCTTAATTCTGAACATGTGCAGTACAGCAACGGCATGCTTAATTCCCTCACTGTCCAACCGATATTTATCTGGCGCCCACGATTTGAATACGTGACCTGTAACCACAAGTTCTTGGTCATTAACATAGCCTCGGTACAATTTTAAATCTAATTTTGGCACAATACGTTGGATTAAAGTTTATGAACTATAAATTAGTTAAATTTATACATAATTCAAAAAACAGATGTCTAGAAAACCTGAAATATTAGTAATTTTTAATCCTATTTCTGGTGATATCAACAAAAAACCAATACTTAATGATATCGCTTTAGAAGCTGAAATCAAAGGCTTTAACCTGAAAAAATATAAAACCACTGGTAACAATGATCTTGATAAGATAAAAAATATTCTTAATGATACATCTTTTAAACATGTCATCGTCGTAGGTGGCGATGGCACCTTGCAATTAGCTGCCAACGCTATAATGGAAAGAAACCTACCGCTTGGGATTATTCCTGCAGGATCTTCCAATGGATTTGCATCAAATTTAAATTTACCTACTCAACTTAGTGCGCAAATCGCTGTGACTTTTGGTAACCACAGTATTGATGTTGATATGCTATCCGTAAACGGTGATTTATGCCTTCACATATCAGATATTGGAGTTAACGCTGTACTTATTAAAAATTATGAGGATTCCAGAATCAGAGGGAAGCTTGGCTATGCTTTGCAAACCCTTCCTTCGTTGGTAAAATCGGATTATCCATATCAATTTGAAATTACCATCAACAATAAAAAGTTCACAAAAGAAGGTATTATGCTAGCCATTGCAAATGCCAAACAGTTTGGTACAGGTGCCACTATAAATCCTGATGGAGAACTCAATGATGGTCAGTTTGAGATTCTGGTTTTTAAAAAAATGGATGTTATACAAATTCTTCAAACTTTAAAAAATACGCCAAGGATGGATAAGGATTTTGTGGAATGTTTTTCAGCCGACAAAGCCAAAATTACGATACCAAAGCCTATTGAATTTCAAATTGACGGTGAATACTTAGGAAAAGTTTCAGATCTTGACGTCAAAATACTGCCAGAGAAACTCAAAGTTTTGGTGAACGGAAATAAAATGAAATATCTAACTTAATTATTCAATTCGCCTTAGACCTTCATAATCTTCAATTTTAATCCGTTTTCCTGAAGTTGAAATCAAGTCTTCTTTTTTGAATTGTGATAAAATTCTAATAGCAGATTCTGTAGCCGTACCTACCATACTTGCATAATCTTCTCTTGAAAGCACCAAGCTTAAATAACCTTTAGCATCGGCACCAAATGTATCTTGCACATAAACTAAGGCTTCAGCCAAACGTTGTTTTACCGACTTTTGTGCCATGGTAATTAAATCGTCTTCAGCAGATTTTAAATCGGAAGCTAAGTGTTTTAAAACTTCAAACGAAAATTCTTTATTTTTATGAATATTAGATATGATTTGGTCCTTTGGCACATAACATAGCTCAATATCATTAATAGCAACAGCACTAAGATTAGTACGTTCGTCACTTATAATAGAACGTTGGCCAATAAGTTCTCCTTTCCCTAAAAGTTTTACGGTTTGGTCCTTTCCGTTCGCACTTAATTTTGTGAGTTTACAAACACCGTCTCTTACACAGTAAACGCCGTGAAGCGTTTCACCCTCATCAAAAATCACATCTCCTTTTTTGTAAAATCGAGTCGTTTTGCAGGCCGAAACGTTTTTCAACTCTTCTTTAGTCAAAGACCGCATTGAGTTTAACTGTCTTGCAATACACTGTTCACATTTACTCATACCAATTCTATTATCGTCAAATTCAAAGTTAATCAAAACATGACAAATATCATATTTTAAATGTACAAGTTTTGTGACTTTTGCTACAGGTATAAATGAGCAAATTAATAATGGGAAACAACACTTGTTTTCACTGTGGTGATGATTGTGGAAATCATCCAATTACATTTCAAGACAAATCATTTTGTTGTAATGGCTGTAAGACCGTTTTCGAAATATTTAACGAGAACGACTTAACCTGTTATTATGATTTGCAAAATTCACCTGGTGCAATACCCAAGGAAATTGAAGGTAAATACGACTTTTTATCGCAGGAAAATATCATTGAAAAGTTAACGGAATTTAGAAGCGATACTATAGAAATTACGACGCTTTACATTCCTCATATTCATTGCAGTTCTTGTATTTGGATTCTTGAAAACCTCAACAAACTCAATCCAAATATTTCAGATTCGCAAGTTAATTTTGGTAAGAAAACTGTTCGAGTCACCTACGATTCTACAAAAACCAATTTAAAAGCCGTCGTATTATTACTAAGTTCCATTGGTTACGAACCGTATATAAGCTTGGATGATTTTAACTCTGGAGAAAAGCATATCAACAGAACCTTAATTTACAAACTTGGTGTTGCTGCTTTTGGATTTGGTAATATTATGTTTTTGTCTTTTCCCGAGTATTTTGAGGTTAATGAATATTGGCTGGAACAATACAAACCATTATTTCGCTGGTTAATGTTTGCCCTGTCCTTGCCTATTGTTTTTTATGCTGCACAAGATTATTTTATTTCTGCTTACAAAGGTTTAAAAGCAATGATTTTAAATATTGACGTTCCCATTGCTTTAGGCGTTTCTGTCTTGTTTATAAGAAGTACGATTGAAATTATGTTCGATTTAGGTTCGGGATTTTTCGATAGTCTCGCCGGATTGATTTTCTTTCTTTTGGTTGGTAAATTCTTTCAGCAAAAAACATATCAGTTCTTATCCTTTGAGCGCGATTATAAGTCTTATTTCCCTATTGCCATCACCAAAATAAATAAGGAAGGTAATGAAGAAACGATTCAGGTTTATGATATTGAAAAAGGAGACCGGATTTTAATCAGAAATGAAGAGTTAATTCCTGTTGATGGTATTTTAATTAACGGAAAAGCAAAAATAGACTACAGTTTTGTTACTGGAGAATCGCAAACCGTTTCAAAAGCATCAGGCGATAAATTATTTGCTGGTGGAAAACAGACCAATGGCGTTATTGAGATGGAAGCCTTAAAGTCTGTTGAACAGAGCTACCTTACCCAATTGTGGAGCAACGATGTTTTCAGTAAAAACAAAGAAGATGGTTTTACGACGATTACCAATACCATTAGTAAACATTTCACTATTGCTATTTTAACTATTTCTCTAATTGCTACTTCATTCTGGCTATTTGTAGATGCTAGCAAGGCTATGAATGTATTTACAGCTGTACTAATTATTGCTTGCCCTTGCGCCATTGCTTTATCAGCTCCGTTTACATTTGGGAATTTATTGCGCATTTTCGGAAAGTTAAAATTCTATGTAAAAAATGCTAGCGTTATAGAACAACTGGCACAAATAAACACCGTTATTTTTGATAAAACAGGAACGATTACTTCCAATAAACAGAGTCATGCGGAATACGATGGCGCTATATTGTCGGATTCTGAAAGTTTGGTTTTAAAAAACTCCCTTCGTGGTTCTAATCATCCTTTAAGTAGAACATTATATAACATTTTACAGGAAAACAATATTATTACACTAGATGCTTTCGAAGAACACATAGGTAAAGGTATTGAAGCTAAACACGACGCTATAAATATGAAGATTGGTTCTGCCAATTTTGTTGGGAGTACACTAGAAAGTTCAGTTTTAAACACTACAGTTCATATAAGTAGCAATAACATCTACAAAGGAAAATATACCTTTTACAATAGTTATAGAAAGGGGGTTTCAAAATTATTCAATCAATTGAAAAAACATTTTGATTTGGTGATTCTTTCTGGAGATAACGAAGGTGAACGTGAAAATTTAACAAAACTACTTCCAGCCAAAACGAAACTGATTTTCAACCAAAAACCAGAAGATAAATTAGAATTCATAAAATATCACCAATCTGAAGGCGCAAAAGTATTGATGATTGGAGACGGCTTAAACGATGCCGGAGCTTTAGCTCAAAGTAATGTTGGAATTGCCATTTCTGAAGATGTAAATGTCTTCTCGCCTGCTTGTGACGGTATTTTGGATGCCTCAAAATTCAAACAGCTTTATCAATTTATTAAAGCCTCAAAATCGGCTATAAAAATCATTAAATGGAGCTTTGTGCTGTCATTTTTTTATAATATTATTGGATTATATTTTGCTGTAACAGGTCAGTTAGAACCTGTAGTCGCGGCAATTTTAATGCCATTAAGTTCTATTAGTATTGTAGTGTTTACGACGATTGCAACTAACCTTTTGGGACGGAAACTAAAATAAATTAATCAACATGATAAAAGTCATGTTTTAAAACTGGGTTCAATATTATTTTTGACCCATAACTTCAGTAGGTATGAGTGTTATTTATATTTTATTAACGGTAAGCGTTGTTGTTGGCGTGACTTTCTTTGTCATTTTTATAATGGCTGTTAGGTCTGGTCAGTACGATGACGATTATACACCATCGGTACGTATGCTTTTTGAAGACGAACTTGTAAAAGAACAAACCAATACAACTAAACAAACAAAAACTGACTAATTTTTTTAATATGGAAATGCAACAATTCTATTACGATAATAAAATCGTTAAAAAATTCCTTTACGCTACCATTCTCTGGGGAGTTGTTGGGATGCTAGTAGGTCTAATTTTGGCCTTCATGTTTTTATTCCCAAATCTAACTGATGGTGTTTCTTGGCTTAGTTTTGGTCGTTTAAGACCATTACATACAAACGCAGTTATTTTTGCCTTTGTAGGTAATGCTATTTTTGCAGGTGTTTATTACTCACTACAACGATTGCTAAAAGCTAGAATGTTTAGTGATTTATTAAGTAATTTTAATTTTTGGGCATGGCAACTTATCATTGTTGGCGCTGCAATTACATTACCGCTTGGTTATACAACCTCAAAAGAATATGCTGAACTAGAATGGCCTTTTGATATCGCCATTGCTTTAGTTTGGGTGGCTTTTGGTGTAAATATGATTGCAACAATCTTAAAACGTCGTCAACGTCACTTATATGTTGCAATTTGGTTTTATCTGGCTACTTTTGTTACGGTTGCAGTGCTTCATATCTTTAATAGTCTAGAATTACCTGTAAGCGGATTAAAAAGTTATTCTGTTTATGCTGGTGTTCAAGATGCCTTAGTACAATGGTGGTATGGACACAATGCGGTTGCATTTTTCTTAACAACACCATTCTTAGGGTTGATGTATTATTTTGTACCTAAAGCAGCAAATAGACCTGTTTATTCTTATAGACTTTCAATTGTTCACTTTTGGTCGTTGATCTTTATATACATTTGGGCTGGTCCTCACCATTTATTATATACAGCTTTACCAGAATGGGCGCAGCATTTGGGTGTCGCATTCTCAGTGATGTTATTAATGCCTTCTTGGGGTGGAATGATCAACGGATTATTAACCTTGCGAGGCGCATGGGACAAAGTACGAACTGATCCTGTTTTAAAATTTATGGTGGTAGCCATTACAGGTTATGGTATGGCAACCTTTGAAGGTCCAATGTTATCCCTAAAAAATGTTAATGCCATTGCGCATTATACGGATTGGATTATTGCTCACGTTCACGTAGGCGCTTTAGCTTGGAACGGTTTCCTAACTTTTGGTATGGTATATTATCTTATTCCAAAATTATTTAAAACTAGGCTCTATTCTATAGGTTTGGCTAATGTCCATTTCTGGATTGGTACATTAGGAATTATGTTGTATGCTCTACCAATGTATGTTGCCGGTTTTGCACAAGCTAGTATGTGGAAACAATTTAATCCAGATGGTACTTTAGTTTATGGTAACTTTTTAGAAACCGTAACCGAAATTATGCCTATGTATTGGATGCGTGCTATTGGTGGTACACTTTATATTACAGGTATGTTAGTCTTAGTTTACAACGTTATCATGACTGTTGTAAAATCTGACCATAAAGTTACTGACGAGTTAGCAGAAGCTCCTGCCTTAAAGCGTGTATCAAAAGGCCGTATTGCAGGAGAAGGCTGGCACACTTGGTTAGAACGTAAACCTGTACTTTTAACCATATATGCAACTATAGCAATTCTGATTGGTGGTATTGTTCAAATTGTACCAACGATTGTTGTAAAATCAAACATCCCAACTATTAGCAGTGTGAAACCTTATACGCCTTTAGAACTTGAAGGAAGAGATTTGTACATTAGAGAAGGTTGTGTTGGGTGTCATTCTCAAATGGTACGTCCATTTAGATCTGAGGTAGAACGCTATGGAGAATACTCTAAGGCAGGTGAATATGTTTATGATCATCCTTTCCTTTGGGGAAGTAAGCGTACAGGACCAGATTTACATCGTGTTGGTGGAAAATACTCAGATAACTGGCATTTTAATCACATGTATGATCCTCAGACCACATCTACTGGTTCTATTATGCCATCGTATAAATGGCTTATTGTCGGTGAAGGTGCAAAACTGGATAAGTCCTTGACAGAAAAGAAAATGGAAACTATGGTAACGCTAGGTGTTCCATATACAGAAGAAGATATTGCAAATGCGCAAACTTCCATGTTAGAGCAAGGCACACAAATTGAGAAAAACCTTTATGGTGATCCAGATTTTGTAGCCTCTTATGAAGCGGATAAAGCCGCTTCTGGTGAAGGGTTCGTAGAAATGCGAAACAGGGAAATAGTTGCCTTGATCGCTTATTTACAGCGTCTTGGAACCGATATTAAAGTTAAGGATATTATTGAAGAAACTGCTCAAAACTAATTATCATGTTCAAATTTATAAAAGGCCATTTAGAGAGTATCACAGGAATAGAAATTTACCCAATGATATCACTACTAATATTCTTCTTCTTTTTTGTTGTATTATTTTATTGGGTAATCACAGCTAAAAAAGATTATATAACCACTGTTAGCAATATACCATTAGACAACCAAAACGAAACCGAAATATGAGACATTTAATTCCATCATACATAAGAGTTCCTGTCATCTTTTTAGCCATTGCAGGATTTATAGAGTACTTCGTAGATTCAGGAGACAAACCTGCATTTATGGAACAACCTATTATACTACTTTTTCTATTATTGGTATTATTAGTACTAATCGCTATAGAGGGTATTGTGAATTCAATGGATAATATTCTCTATCAGAGTTTAGATGAAGAAGCTAAAATTAGATATGATCTAAAACGAGCTGAATCACCAAAGTTTATACGTTGGATAAATAGAACTTATAACAAACTTTTAGGCTCAAAACCAGTAGAAGAAGAAGGAGAAATTATATTGGACCACAATTACGATGGTATTAGGGAATTGGATAATAATTTACCACCATGGTGGATTTACTCCTTCTACATATCCATTGTTTTTGCAGTTGTTTATATGTTACGATATCATGTTTTTAATGCCGACGATCAATTTGTGGAATATGAAATTGAATATGCTGAAGCCAATAGAGCCATTGAAGAGTACAAAAAAACTGCTAAAGGTTTAGTGGATTTTAATACTGTTGAGATATTAACGGAGTCTGCAGATTTAAATGCTGGTAAGATCATTTTTGAAACTAACTGTGTCGCTTGCCATATGGCTGATGGTGGTGGAGGTATTGGACCAAATCTCACCGATGAAAATTGGATTTTGGGTGGTGGCATTAAAAATGTTTTCAAAACGATTTCAGAAGGTGGACGAGATGGTAAAGGTATGGTTGCTTGGAAACAAAGTCTTAAACCTTTAGAAATGGCTCAGGTTGCAAGCTATGTACTAAAATTTCAAGGTACAACAGCTGCTAATCCTAAAGATCCAGAAGGCGATATTTGGATTGATGCGACCTTAAAAGACATGGATACAGGTGAAGCAGTACATGATGTGGATATTAAAATTGAAGACAACGTTTCTGATTCCTTAGTAAAATCAATAGATTTTTAAATAAACAAATAAATGGAAACGCCAGAAAATGAAGTTTTTAGGGATTCTATTGGCACCATCGATGAAGAAGGTAAACGTAAATGGGTATTTCCTAAAAAACCATCTGGACCCTTATATGATAAGCGAAAACTAGTTAGCTACTTTTTATTAGCATTTTTGCTGGCAGCACCTTTCATAAAAATCAATGGTAATCAGTTTCTATTATTTAATATACTAGAAAGGCGTTTCAACATTTTTGGTTTTCCATTTTGGCCTCAAGATTTCTATCTGTTTGTGATTTCAATGTTGATAGGTGTTATTTTTATAACACTTTTCACCGTAGGATTTGGTCGTGTTTTTTGTGGCTGGATTTGCCCTCAGACCATATTCATGGAAATGGTTTTTAGACGTATTGAATATTGGATTGATGGCGATAGAAATAAACAAATGCGTCTGGCTCGTCAAAAATGGGATGCAGAAAAAATTAGAAAGCGTGTCCTAAAATGGTTTATATTTTTGGTTATTTCTTTCATAATTGCCAATGTTTTCTTGGCCTACTTAATTGGAGGCGATGAGCTTATTAAATATATTGTTGAAGGTCCTTTTGAGCATACAGGTACGCTTATACCGTTACTCATTTTTACAGCAGTTTTCTATTTTGTATTTGCCTGGTTTAGAGAGCAAGTTTGTATAATAGCGTGTCCTTACGGTCGATTACAAGGCGTGCTTTTAGATAATAAGTCTATTGTCGTAGCCTACGACCATAAACGAGGAGAAGCTGAAAATGGCAGAAAAAAATTCAGAAAGAATGAAGATCGTGACGCCTTAGGTTATGGCGACTGTATTGATTGTTTGCAATGTGTTAATGTATGTCCGACTGGTATTGATATAAGAAATGGAACACAACTGGAATGTGTGAACTGTACAGCCTGTATAGATGAATGCAACGACATCATGGAAAAGATCAATCTTCCAAAAGGGTTGATTCGTTTTGCAAGTGAAAATGAAATTGAGAAAAAAGAGCCGTTCAAAATTACGGCTCGTATGAAAGGTTACATTGCTGTACTGACCATTTTGATTGGTATCTTAGCTGGTATGTTGTTACTACGTAGCGATGTTGAAGCTCGTATTTTGCGTTTACCAGGACAATTGTATGAACATAAGGACGACGGTATTATTAGTAATGTTTACACCTTTAAATTAGTGAACAAAACGTCTAAGGATATCGATGACCTCATATTTAAGCTCAGAGGATGGGACGGCACCATAAATGTAGTTTCTACGTCAGAAACCTTTAGTGTCGAATCCCAAGGTATAGCCGAAGGCACATTATTTATTGAATTGAAACAGAGTGATTTGTCTGGCGATAAAAATGAGGTTATGATTGACCTTTACAGTGATGGCGAAATAATTGAAACAACATCTGTTACCTTTATGGGACCACGTAGTTTTAATTAAAGAAAGTTGGCAGTGTTCAGTCTTCAGTAGGCAGTTCACTCGTCCCGACTTAGCAGGTTAAAATAAAAAAAAATAATAATCCTGCAAGGTTTCAGAACCTTGCAGATATAAAAACAGAGATTCCTGCTTTCGCAGGAAGTTGAGAGATGAAAATAAATTGGGGAACAGCAATCGTAATTGCATTTGTATGTTTTATTTCGTTTATCATGTACTTCGTCATTAGTATGAGTACAGATAAGAAATACGACCATGATTTAGTAGTTGAAGATTATTATGGCCAAGAGCTTCAATTTCAAACGGATATTGACCATGAAGAAAACGCCAAAAACTTAAAAACAAATATTAAATGGAAAAAGACCAATGATGGTATCGTTATTCAGTTTCCAGAAGATTTAGATATAAAAAATATTGAAGGAAAAGTGTTCCTATACAGACCATCTAACAAGCAATTAGATTTTGAAACTCCGATTTCACTATCTAACCATAATTTGCTCATACCTGACAAACGCTTGTTGGATGGTCGCTGGAACATTAAAGTAGATTGGAAATATAACACTAATTCTTATCTCTTTAAAACTGAAATCTCATATTAGATGTTAATTTCTGCTCTCATATTAGGCTTATTGGGAAGTTTGCACTGTGTTGGCATGTGTGGCCCAATAGCTTTTATGTTGCCTGTAGATCGTTCTAATTCTTTTAAAAAAGTGAGCCAAATAGGTGTTTACCATTTTGGTCGTCTATTAGCTTACAGTATTATCGGGTTGGTTTTTGGTCTGGTGGGAAAAAGTTTTTCCCTCTTTGGCATACAACAGCAACTTTCTATTATTATTGGGATTTTAATGATTGTTATAGTGCTTTTGCCTCATAAAACTATTGGCAAATACAACCTTTCAAAACCACTTTATAAGATTATTTCCAAAGTAAAATCGGCATTGGGAAAAGCCTTGAAAAAGAAAACCGCAGACACCTTTTTAACTATTGGATTCCTAAATGGCTTTTTACCGTGTGGCTTGGTCTATATGGCTGTATTCGGTTCCATAGCCACTGGCAGCTTGTTTGAAGGCAGTCTATATATGGTGTTATTTGGACTCGGCACCATTCCATTAATGACTTCAGCCATTTACTTAGGTAAATTCTTGAACAGTACGATCAAGCAACGTATCCAAAAGGCGATTCCTGTATTTGTGGTTATCATTGGTGCCTTATTTATTCTTCGTGGTTTGGGTCTTGGGATTCCTTACCTCTCTCCTGCTCCAATTGTAGAAATGGCATCTAGTGCTGTGGAGTGTCATTAATTATAAATCAATTCTTACACTATTATCCTAATTATTGATATATTTATTGCCTCAAATTTTATCAAAACTCAATCAGTGAAAAACATCTTTTTGGCATTACTATTTGGTGCTTCAACTTTAGCAACATTAGCTCAAGATGCTAGTGTAGAAAAATCAACATTTGGATTGCAAACTGGAATTTTAGGAATTTGGGCGCACAACGAAACTAAACTATCCAACTCAATTGCTCTGCGGAGTGAACTAGGTTTAGACGCTGGTCTTTTTAGTGAGAATTTTGAAGATGGTTCATTTTTTCTTTTTATTCCTGCAATTTCACTAGAACCACGATGGTATTATAATCTTAAAAAGAGAGTTAGAAAATCGCGACGAATAGATGGGAATAGCGGAAATTTTATTTCCATCAAAACCACGTATCATCCAGATTTAGTTATTGGTTCTATAGAAGATAATTTGAGTTTTATTAGTGACCTTACCATTATTCCTACTTGGTGAATTCGTCGTAATATTGGTAACCATTTTAATTATGAAACTGGTATTGGTATTGGGTATATTCATTATTTCAATGAAGACAACGTCCTTAATACTTTTGATGATGGCATAGCACTTAACCTTCATTTACGGATTGGATATCGCTTTTAGAAGTAAAACGTATAATTTTCAATAAGGACTTAATTTTCCAATGCATATATTTTAGTCTTTTTTTTAAGTACATGATAAAAATAGAATCAATGATTTTTTTGCCACAAATACACGAATCTTAATTTGCGATAGACTGAAAGTCTACATATTTTTGGAATAAACCACAGGTCTGTTTAATTTGTGACATAGATTGTCAATTATTTAATTGTTATTGTATCAAACGAGTGAATTCGTGTATTCGTGGCAAAATTTATAGCGGTTAAAACGATGTGCTTTATCGTAAATTCCCAAAAAATCCATTCGAAATGATATTATTAACACCTATTCTTTTCCCTTCGGGAAATTGAAAACATACTATACCAAAAAATTTTATCATGTAAACTTTGAGTCTTTTTTTTATACTTTAACAATAATCTTTTTGCTAAATGAACACAACCAATCAACCACAAACAAGTAAAGGTATATTAAGAAATCTGACCATTATTCATATGGCATTTTGTACCTCAATATTTCTATTTGGTATTGTTGTATTGTATGTAACAAAAAATCAGTTCATGAATTTTACCGATACTGAAGACCGTTTATTTTATGTCGTTCCTGTATTGGCAATTGTTGGTCCTTTAGTTAGTCAATATCTATTTAAAAAGACCATATTTAAGGCACATTCCAAATCTTCATTAATGGAAAAATTAATGCATTATCAAAGCTCCAAATTAATACAAATTGCTTTGATAGAAGGTCCTGCCCTTTTAGGAATAGTTGGATTTTTAACGACTTCTAATCAATATTATTTAATTTTTTCTGCTGCACTTTTAATTTATCTTGTAAGTCTTAGACCAACACCTTCGGATATTAGACCCAATCTGAATTTTAACGCAGAACAAGAACGGGAATTCAGGGATTTAACAAGGAAGTAATTTCAAAAAAAAAACGCCAAGGATTTCACTCCTTGACGTTTTCAACTTGATATAGAAACACTAACCAACAAATTACATCAAGTCTTATATTTTAAAGGTCATTACTGGTAATGTAGAATGATTTGCGATATCCTCAGAAACACTGCCTTCAAAAAAATGAGATAAGCCTTTTCTGCCATGTGTGGCGACCGCAATAACATCCGCACCAATAACATTGGAAAAATTTAAAATGCCTTTTTCTATAGAATAATCTGAAACTACATTGACCTTAGACATATTTTTTAGATCACCATCTGCTCTTTTCAAGAAATCAGCTATTTTTTTATCAATCTCTGAAGAACTTTTAAAGTTACCATCTGGAGAGTTCACATAAACTAAATGGATCTTAGCATCAAGTTTATCAAACGTGGCTCTTGCATTGAGATAAGGTTTCACTGCTTCCTCAGAAAAATCACAGGCAAAAACAACATCTTCAAAATCGAATAAAATAGGATTATGTTTAACCACTAACACCGGAATATCAGAATGTCGTACCACCTTTTCGGTGTTAGAACCGACCAGTACTTCTTTTATGCCACTAGCACCATGAGAACCCATTATAATAAGGTCAGCATTGTGCTCTTGGGCAACTTCATTGACCTCGCTCCAAACTTTAAAATGCTTAACAATTGGCGTCACTTTAATATCTTTTAAATAAGGCTTGTCTAAAAAGGTCTCAAATTTTTGCTCTGCTAATTTCAAATAAAAAACGGCTTCCTGGCTCAATGCTTCATGGGTTGAGGTTATAATCGCATTAGATAATTCCAACATATGCAACACGATAAGTTCGGATCCAAATTTTTGCGATAAACTCGCAGCAGCTTCAAGCGCAAATTCTGAATGCTCAGAAAAATCTACGGGTACAATTATTTTTTTCATTTTATTAGTTTATAAATTGTTGATGATGTTTAACTCTAAAATTATTCTTTAAGCCTAAATTGACATAACCACTTATATAGTCATGGAAAACAACTGTGTGTTTGGCTTTTTTCGTTGTAATAACAGATCGAATGCCATACATATATTTCTTATAAAGGGTTTTCCTTTTTCCATGACGGTTACGCCTTTTATTTCAAATTGAAGTAAACCATCAATTTCAAATTCTTTCAATTTCATGAGGACTTCCGGTAATTCTTCAAAGGTTAAACCTTCGTCTTTCCATGAGGTTTCAAAATTACACATCAGATTCAGGATGTGTTTTCTAATTTTTAAATCTTCCGAATTCAGAATATGGCCTTTAAACACAGGAATAATGCCTTCATCGATTAGATGGTAATACTCCTCAATCGACTTCACATTTTGAGCGAAACCATACCAACTATCACTAATTGAAGATACGCCCAAACCGATCATCGCTTGTGTTTTAGAGGCTGTATAACCCATAAAATTACGATGCAAAGTTTTGGTTTCCATGGCCTTGAAAAGTGAATCGGTTTTAAGTGCAAAATGATCCATTCCTATTTCAACATAACCCGCAGCTTCCAATTGTTGTTTTCCTGTTTCGTATTGCAAACGCTTAGATTCGGGAGATGGCAAATCGTTGTCATTAAATCCGCGTTGGCCGTTTCCTTTAATCCAAGGCACATGCGCATAACTGTAGAAGGCGATACGGTCTGGCATTAAAGCATTTGTCTTTCTGATCGTTTCAATAACATCGGTTTCAGTTTGAAATGGCAAACCGAAAATAATATCGTGTCCCACAGAGGTATAACCAATTTTACGAGCCAATTCGGTAACCCGTTTAACGTTTTCAAACGGTTGAATTCTGTGAATCGCAATCTGTACTTTTATGTTATAATCCTGTACACCGAAGCTAACACGTCTAAATCCTAAATCGAATAAAGTCTGTAAATGGGCTTCCGTAGTATTGTTAGGATGGCCCTCAAAACTGAACTCATAGTTTTCTGCTAAATCAGAACCTTTTAACAACTCAGAAATTAAAAAATTCAGATGTTCTGGTGAGAAAAAAGTCGGTGTACCTCCGCCGAGATGCAATTCCTTAATTTTAGGTTTGTGTTCCAATAGTTCACAATACAATTGCCACTCTTTTAAAACCGCTTTTATATAAGGCGACTCTACCTCGTGTCGTTTGGTAATGCGCTTATGGCATCCGCAAAATGTACAGAGACTTTCACAAAACGGTAGATGAATGTATAGACTTAAACCTTCAGAAGTGTTACTTTCTTCAAACGAGCGTTTCAATGACGCTTTCCATTGCGCCAAGGAAAAGGTATCCATATCCCAATACGGCACTGTTGGATAGCTCGTATATCGCGGACCCGCTACATTATACTTATTTATTAACGATTGACTCATACCCATGAATTATAGGTCAAAATTATCATTATAATTTCCCTTAAAATATGATTTTTGTCATGTAGACCATATTATAGTTATTGGATTAAATTATCTAAAGTTCAAAAATCGGAACTTTTATACCATTGGAACTTTTATTTCAAATTCTATTCAGGCTTAACTTAAATCGAAATAATATTATCACAAATACCTCTGTTACTTGCATAACTGCGTATATCTACTTACATTTAGCTAACTGAAAAAAACAATAAAATGAAAACTTTAAAATTATTCGTATTGTCTTGTGCGATACTATCTTTTATAGCGTGCAAAGACAACAAAAAAGACACAGACGCTACAGAAAATACCGAAATGAAGGAGGACATGGATAAAGATATGGACGACTCTTCAATGGAGAAAAAGCTGAGCATTACGCTTTCGCCTAAAAGCGACAGCAATGTAGAGGGCACTATTAACTTCACAGAGAAAAATGGTATGGTTACAATGGTAGGCACCGTTACTGGATTAGAAGAAGGCCAACACGCCATTCATATTCATGAGAAAGCCGACTGTTCTGCTAGCGATGGCACTTCTGCAGGTGGTCATTGGAATCCTACTGCACAACCACATGGTGCTTGGGGAGATGCTAGTGGTTACCATAAAGGAGACATTGGCAACATGACCGCAAATGCCAACGGACGTGCCACTATCACCAAAACTACAGATGAGTGGTGTATTGGATGTGGAGACGAGACTAAAGATATATTAGGCAAGTCCATAATAGTGCACATTGGTGTCGATGATTTAAAATCCCAACCCTCTGGTGCTGCTGGTGCTCGGATTGGTTGCGCAGGTATTATAGAATAACAAATTATAACTTAATAACAATTTAATTGTTAGAACTATTGCAGCAATTCACTTCCCCATTACTGTAAAAAATTCTAAGTGACATTTTTATGGTAAATATAGATACACTAGTGGATCAATTTCAGGCCAAGGACGAGATTGCATTCAAAAAACTCTATGATATGTATAGCAAAAGTATACATGGCGTGGTTTACAATATTGTAAAAGATACTGCAATTGCGGATGAATTGATGCAAGATGTTTTTATAAAGGCTTGGCATAAAGCTGATACTTACTCTTCAAAAAAAGGACGTTTCTTTACGTGGATTCTTAATATAGCACGCAATGCAGCTATTGACAAAACACGATCTAAGGCTTTTAAGCAATCAAAACAAAACCTACACGCCGATTATTTCGTAGATATAATAGCAGGTCATGATAATTTAGATGACAGCACAGATGCCATTGGCATTAAAAAATTTGTAACCCAATTGGGTGAAAAATGTAAAGCGGTTATTGAACTTCTTTACTTTAAGGGTTTTACCCAAAAAGAAGCTTCAGAAGAATTACAAATGCCCATTGGGACGGTGAAAACAAGAAACAGAAACTGTATTAAACAGTTAAGAGATATGGTATTATAACATGGATACAAAAACCTACATAGAATCAGGAATTCTAGAGCTATATGTAGCTGGACGACTGACTGAACAGGAAAATCAGGAGGTCTATGCACTCTTGAAACAATACCCAGAATTGTTACAAGAAGTATTAGAAATAGAAGGTGCTGTAGTAAAATTAACTGCAGCCGTATCGCCAAGAGCGAAGGGTTTTAATGCCATAAGGCCTCAAATAACTAATGACAGTAATGTTGTTGAGCTACCACCAAAAAAGCAAAATAATTGGATAGCCTACACAGGTTGGGCAGCTTCCATTTTATTGGCTGGCGGTTTACTCTGGACACTCAACCAGAAAACGGATTTAGAACAACAATTGAAAACGGCTGATATCGAAAACTTATATCTTGAAACACAAATAGAAGATGCCAGGACCGATTTGGCCGCGACCAAAAATCTATTGAATGTTATTAGAGATAAAGATATTATAGCCGTTCCACTTGGTGGTCAAGGCGATTATGCGTCATCGTTTGCAAAAGTCTATTGGAACAAAGCAGACAACACCATTTATGTTGATGGTGAAGGTTTGCCTAACGCACCAGATGGTAAAGTTTGGCAAGTGTGGTCGTTAACATTAAACCCTTTAACACCAACAAGTTTGGGTACTATTGACGATTTCAATACCGATGACAATAAAATATTTACCATTGCCAATGCGAACGAAAGTCAAGCGTTCGGTATTACTTTGGAACCAGAAGGCGGAAGCGAGTCTCCAACTATGGAACAGCTTTATGCGCTTGGTGTAGTTAGTGCAACTCCGTAGAAGTTAATAATAACGTTATAAAATAATTGAAACCACCTGGTGTAAGCTTGGTGGTTTTTTGTTTTAAGATATCCCAATTTAATTCTAGTTTTTTTCTGCGTATTTTGTATATCGTTTATTGCACACTACGTTCAATACCAGTTTTTTGCGCTTTCCTTTAACTATAATTCGCTCTTAAAGGTTGGAAACATACTATTTCTTGTATAGTCAATGCACTTGCTAGATTGAGAAAAGAAGAGCTGAAAAATTAATTGTTTGACCAAAGTTAAGTAAAAGAATGTGAGAATATACTCTTCATAATTCGGACTCTACTTTATTATACAAAGTTGAACTGATAGCTATAATTGAATAGAAAAAACAAAATGGCAATATATAGCAATATGCCATACTAAAGTCAAATTGAATCCATCTAAAGTACATCCCATAAAAAAAAAGCGACCTAAAAATTTAGGTCGCTTTTTTGATTATTTAAATGCTACGTATAACTACTTGGTAATAATTGTCAATTCATCTACAATATGCTTGGCGTTTGAGTATTTATCTATTAACCAAAGCACGTATCTAATATCTACATTGATGGTACGTTGTAAATCTTTATCAAAAATAACATCGCCAGCCATGGCTTCGATGTTTCCGTCAAAAGCCAATCCAATCAATTCGCCATTTCCATTGACAACAGGAGAACCAGAATTTCCGCCAGTAATGTCATTATCGGTTAAGAAGTTTACAGGCAATTGTCCATGTTCATTGGCATAACGACCATAGTCTTTCTTTTCATAAATATCCAACATACTCTGATCCAAATTAAATTCGCTATCATTTGGCTTATATTTTTTAATCATACCTTGCAAGGTGGTATAATTATTTTCATCGGCATCGTTTCTTTTGTCTGCAGGTAAAGCTCTCACTTTTCCATAAGATAATCTTAAGGTAGAGTTGGCATCAGGATATTGGATATCGCTCAATCCTGATTCGCGCAATCCTTTGACCAATAACCTAAAAGACGCTTCGAAATCATTTTCTGGTTGCACTAAGTCTTCTGGCACTTCTCTATACTTATCCAATAGTTGAGTCGATAATTTTAGTAAGGGATCGTTTTCTAAAAGTGCTTCATCTGGATAGTGTAAAAACGCTAATGCGCCTTCTTTGGAGGTAAAAATGCTCAGGTTAAAAATAGCATTAACATAGGCAGAAAAATCATTGTCATTTTTTTGTCCTACTTCTGCAACCAAATCTGGTAAGGAATAATTGGATTTAGATGCCAATAATCCCAATTGTTTGGCCAAAACTTCCTTTTCCAATGGTAAATAAAAGTCTTTATAAGAATCTTCTACAAAAGCCTCTAATCGTGGTTTCAGATTTTACGCTCCGCTTCTTCTGCACCTGCATATTGTTTAAATGCAGAACCAATTCTGTATGGCAAAACCGAAAACTTACTTGATCTCAACAAGCCTAATAAATAATTAGTCTGCTTTGCTTTTTCGTTGGTTAAATCGTAATAGTTATTGATATTTTCAATGACGTTACCGTATTTGGCTTTGTTATCTTTTTTATTTGCCCATTTTTCAAATTTATTTTCAATCTTGGTCTTTTTTTCAACAGTCTTATGCTCGGTCAGTGCCTTAATCATTCCTGCTCTGTTTTTCCAATAGTTCGCAATACTTGCATAAGATGAGGCGTACATTAGATTTACGGATTCATCCTTGTCCATGTATTTTTTCATAATATCCATGCTTAGCTTTGAGCCTTCTACCCAAGCAGGATATGCATATTTTACATTTTGCTCTACACCTTGGGCAGGCATCCAACGGTTGGTACGACCTGGATATCCTAAAATCATGGCAAAGTCGTTTTCCTCTACACCATCAATATTTACAGGCAAATGGTATTTGGCTTTTAATGGTACGTTGTCTTCAGAATAGGCTGCTGGTTGTCCGTCTTTATCTGCGTAAACCCTGAACAATGAAAAATCACCAGTATGTCTTGGCCATTCCCAGTTGTCTGTGTCTCCGCCATATTTACCAACATTTTCCGGAGGTGTTCCTACTAAACGAACATCCGAGTAATCTTCATAAACAAAATAGTAAAATTCATTGCCTTGGTAAAATGAACGTACGGAAACGGTGTATTTTCCACCTTCGTTATTTTCTTGTTCAATTTTGGCGATTTCTTTGTTAAGAGCCGCTTCCCGTTCTTTTTCGCTCATGTTATCATTAACTTGGGCCAACATTCGTTCAGAAACGTCATCCATACGGACAAAAAAGCGAACATATAGGCTTTCTGGTTTCATTTCTTCTTCCAATGAACCTGCCCAAAATCCATTTTTTAAATGGTTTTGTTCTGCAGTAGATAATTCAGCAATAGCATCGTAACCACAATGATGATTGGTTAATACCAAACCGCTATTGGAAACGATACTTGCAGTACATCCGCCATTGAATTGCACAATAGCATCTTTTAGACTCTGATTGTTAACACTGTAGATTTCCTCAGGCGTTAATTGTAAGCCCATTTTCTGCATATCGCGATAATTCAAGCGCTCAATATGCATTAAAAACCACATACCTTCATTTGCCATTGCTGACGAAAATGAAATTATAAAAGCAATAATTGTAAGGGATATTTTCTTCATGTTTTGTTGTTTTGATTTTAGCGCTAAAAATACTGAAATTTAAACTCTTTTTAGAAATGATAAGTTAAAAGGTTGCATTCATTTCCTACATTAATCTGAACTAAGAAAGTAACTCGTTCAGCATAAGAGTTATACTTATTAAAGTTAATATCTTATTCAATTGAGCAACGGTCAAGTTGGTATCTCAGTTATTTTTAAGTTATATAAAATAGACCATGCAAAACCTTAATAATTTAGTAGAACAATTTCAAAATAAAAATGAAAATGCATTTGAAAAATTATATGAGATGTATTCAGAAAGCATACATGGCGTAATTTTCAATATTGTGAATGATAGAGCTATTGCAGACGAACTTACACAAGACACTTTTATTAAAGCATGGAATAACGCCGCGTCCTATTCAACTGAAAAAGGACGTTTTTTCACCTGGATTCTAAACATTGCACGTAACACAGCCATAGATACATTAGGAACAAAATCTCTACAGCAGTCTGAAACGCATCTCAATTCAGATTCGCTTAAAAACGATTTTTCAAGTCCAGATAATCTTGACCAAAGCACAGATGCTATTGGTATCAAGAAATTTCTACCTAAACTATCTTCAAAACGATGTAAGCTTATTGAACTACTTTTTATAAAAGGCTTTACTCAAAAAGAAGTTTCAGAGCATTTAGATATGCCTATAGGTACTGTAAAAACCAGAAGTAGAGATGGCATTTAAGGGTTTACGACTTATGGATTTGTGAAATCTGATGATTCGTCGTACTAATTACAAACACTTCTCAACTACATTTTAATCATAAAAACACCCACTCTTTCGAGCAGGTGCTTTCCCTAACAAAAAAACTCAAAAAACATCATGAGCAACTCATGATACGATTAATCTTAATCAGAGATTAATCTTTTTTGCTAGTCACCAATCAACTAAACTTAATCTGCTTCCCCACAAATCAAGTGCTGAAAGTTTTTTAAAATCTATAGCTACATTGAATATTTATGCCGTTTCTAAAGACGGAATCAGTTCATTGAGCATTAATCCTTTTATATTTTTGGCAGTAACATTAACAAAGAACAACTCATCACAGAAGTGCTAAAATTTGCGCTGTCATCTTTATAATTGCTTGATTTTAGTTTTCATTAAAGGGCCTAATTCATAAAGACTAGCAATTAATTCTTCCTTTAAAGGCTTTATTTTTTCCGTTTTCCCTGCAGCTTTGTAAATCTCAGCTACATGATATAACACTGCTGGTTCAAAGGTTTTACCATCTACGTATGCTTCGATAATTTGATTTGCTTTTTCAATATTGCCTTGTTTAAAGTAACTCCAAGCCAATAAATCGTAAGATTGTGGTGTTGGTCTGTTCTCTACTTCAATTTTGGCGATTTCCAAAGCCATTTCTGGATTTAATAATTCATCCGTATAAAGTGAGACGTTATAACCATTGTACATATCACCATAGTGCTTATTATTTAATGCCGTTTGATAATTTTGAATAGCATCAGATTTTAAGGTTTCATTATTTTGAAACTCTGCAATTTCAGCTTTTAACAAATCATAATCCGGAGCGTTATAGTATGTGGTGACATGATTCAATATGTTCAAGGCTTCTTCAGGATTGTTCTCATGAGAATACACAATCCATGCAATACCTTTTTTAGCATAGGCGTCATCTGGATCTAATTCTAAAGCTTTTAGAAAATAAGTATATGATTTATCAATATCTCCAGCATGACCGTAAAAGTCTGCTATGTTGGTATAAGACCATTGTCTTAATGATTTGATTTTAGAAGACTCGGCAATTGCCATAGCCTTTTCCATGTTTTGAATAGCTCCATCTAAATTACCATTATGGTCTTCCCATTTTGATAATCGGATTAAATAATCGAAACTAGATTTGTTTTTAATGTCTTTTAAATAGACTTCAGCATATATGTAGTTGCCTAATTCTAAATGTACATCGAAGAGCATTTTTTTAGTGTTATTTAATTTCGCTCCATTTAATTCGGCTTTTTTGAGTAGCTCTAACGCTTCTTTAAAACGGTGTTGAGAAATATAATTTGCAGCTAAACTTCTTAATATGCTTGCCTTGTTGTAATTAGTAGCTTCATTAGCAGCTATAAGGTCTTTTTCGGCTTTTATTAAATAATCGATATTACCGGTTTTACTGAAAACTCCAGTATAAGCACCAGACCGACTTACGTAATAAGGAAACTGATTAGGTGCAGCCTCTATTTTATCTGTCCAAAAATCGACATCAACAAATAATTCTGAACTGTCTATTTGTGTAGTTAAATGACTGCTATAATCTAATGTATTAGTCACATTATCTGAATTGGAATTACAACTCAGTATTGTGGCTATTAATATAACGGGAAGTATGTTTTTGATATGCATGACTAATTGTTTTTTGAGATTTATAAAGTGTTAAAGAATAATCTGAAATGAGATTATATAATCTCATTCCAGAATACTATATCATTCGCCTACCATGGAGACGCTAAGTAAGGAAATGATGATAAAAAGTCTTTATCATTTCCATCTACATTATCAGTTACCAATCCAGGTACTTCAGGATTTGTTAATCCTTCTTCTCCACCGAATATGAGTATCAGTTCTACATCGATAACATCATCTGCTAAGGTTCTACCTGTTAAAGTGGCACCAGAATTCGGGTTAAAGAAAGTTGTTTCACCATCTAAGGAAACCGTAAGTACATCTGTAGCTAATACACCTGCAAATGCCTCAGCCGTAAGACCTAATGCGTTAGCGTCAGTAGGAGTTGCAGGATCATAAGCAGGACTCAAAGCTTCTAATTTGGCCTGAAATGGTCCAGCAAACATTGCTCCCATGTTCGAAGGGATTGTAGTGTTAAAGGCATCTTTCATTCCATCATTAACCAATACCGTATTAATTGCTGGTCTAGCCATTTGATCTTGTGTAACAAATGTTCCGGAAAAATCAGGACCTGTTGGAATGTTTATGCTATCATCGTCATTGTTACAATTAAGAGCTGTCATCGACGCTATAATTGCTACTGCGAATATTTTTATATTGTTAAATTTCATAATTTTTAAATTTTAAAGTTTTTTGAGATTATTGTTTTCTTTTTGTTTCCACCCAAGTATGTATAGAACCTGAACCACCAATCATAGATTTTGGTACTTCGACAACCACAGATAATACATTTGTACCCATAAAGCTGTCAGTACCTGGATCATTGAAACTAGTTGCGTTGCCCATAATGACTTCAGTATATTGACCAAAGTCAAAAAAGAAAGGATCATCTCTTGGTCCTGCAAAATACTTGATTCCACCAGACTCTTCTACAACTGTAGGTTGTCCATATTCTGAGATATCGACCACACCTTGATTTGCAGCAAGAGTATTGATAGTACTATTCAATGTTGTACTTCCAGCTGGATATGGTCCAAAAAAGTACATTTTTCCATCTCTTGGAATTGCTTGAATAACTAAATCCTCAACTGCATCAGCTGGATTGTTAGTATCAATGTTAATTTCGAACATTACATTCTCATCAAAATCAGCATTACCAGTTGTGGAAGGCGTTAAGAATCCTTGCACGTTAGCTACGAATGCTATACTGTTACCTGTTGAGCCTTGAAAGGCATAAAAGTCTGTGATGTCAGATAAACTACTTGTTCCACCACCATCAACTGCAGGCGCATCAATGTGATCTGCTGCAATGGCAACAAATGTCGCAATACCTAATATTGCTGTTGCGATTAAAATTTTTGTTTTTTTCATAATTTTGAGATTTTTTTTAATTAATTTGTGTCTCTGCTCTACTTACGAAAAAATGAAAGGGTCGGTTTTGTTAAAACTTTGTTAACGAAATTATTTCGTGGTTTTTCACTATAAAAAATTAACTTTGTAGCTTCAAACCAAACCTTATGAATCCATCAGCTAATGGCTGGATAAAAAAATTACTCAACCAGGTTTCTGAAACCAAGTATTCTGAGACGGATAACAACGAGTTTTACAATCGCCTAAAACAAGCTGGATTTATTTATGGAAGCAATATCAAGGTGGTTTTAGATATTGTTAAACCTTTCGATTTTACTGAAGAAGAACGCTGCAAAATCAATTTGCTACTTTCGTTTTACTTCATATACGTCAAGGAAAATCCTGATGATGATTTTATCGAGAGTTTAATCCTGTACTATAAAACGATCAGCGACCAAAAGCGCTCGTTTTTTGAAGAGTTATTTGGAAACAAAAAATCTGATTATCTTTTGGAACAGGTGATTCATAAACGTATTCACATTGACGATAATTTTATTTCCAAAAGTTTCAATTATTTCTTGATCAATGCCCTTTTATTCGTTGATATATTGGGATACCATCGTTTTCTAAAAAATGAAAAGGGCGTTAAATCTTATGTTACGAATCTTGAATCTGCCCTAGAAACGATTGTTTTCTCAGTTATAGATAATAAATCCGAAAAATCAGAATATGATGAAAACCTCATCAAATTGTTTGAGAGCTCTATAAGACATAAAAATTCGGAATTGCCCACATACGAAAAAGCAGTATCTTTTATTCATGAACCTTTAGAGAAATTGTATGTTATTGACTTGGTCTGTATGGCGTCTTGGACAGATAAGGTCATTGATATGGAAGAACGCGAATTCCTAGTCCGCTTAAAAGATGATTTGAATCTTGATAGTGCAAGCGTTGCGCAATCCGTTAATGACATCAATTTATTTTATGATGAACATAAAGATGACGTTGCCTTTTTAAGTTCTAAAAATTTAGCACAGAGTTTTTATGACAATAGCAGTAAAATTGTTTCTAAACTTATTACAAGAAACAGTAAACGACTCATTAAAGAATTATCGGAAAGTAAAGAAGCGATGTACCTTTTGGCACAATCCACAACACGAAACCTTACGGATGAAGAGCAAAAGAAAATTCAATCGCAATTAATGGATATTTTTAAGTCCATTCCAAGTTTGGCTATTTTCATGTTACCAGGTGGCATGCTGCTATTACCTCTGTTTGTGAAGTTTATTCCTAAATTATTGCCTTCGGCTTTTGATGAAAATAGAATAGAAGATAAAAAGTAATGTTACTTAGTCTTACCTTCTATATATTCTAAAACAGCCTCCTTAGTGGTGAACCAATTGCGCCCTTCTTTATGAGCATCTATTTTACCTTGGCGAGCCAACAAACTAATGTATTCTTGGCCATAAGGCACCTCTGGCTCTTTAACGATATCAGAAATAACCTGATATTCTTTATCTGCCCCAGGAATGGCACTTAGATAACTATTTAAGGTACGTTCTGCGGCCTGACTCATTAGCAACATCAGTTTTGCATAGTTACCACTATTGGCTTGGCTTAGTGCCGAATAATACTTAGCTCTATCATTAGTAAGGATTATAGCTGGCGGAAAACCAGAACGCATCAATAATAAATTCATTACAAGACGAATGGTACGACCATTGCCATCAAAAAATGGATGAATCCAGACAAACTTATGATGAAAAACAGTAGCGAGCTCTATTGGATTTAACCCTTGCGGATTAGTATTTATATAAGTTATTAAACTATCGAAATACTCCGATACCTTACGAGCATTTGGCGGGACAAAATTAGCACCTGAAATACGAACACCTGCATGTCTTAAACGACCTGCATACTCATCTTCAATAGAACGCAATACCAAACCATGAAGGGGATATCCTTAGCATTTAAGATATAATTTTCATCTACTAAAGTATAAAGTTTATGGATGGCAGTTTCATGGTTTTTAGCTTCAAAATGCTCTCTTAGTGATTTTCCTTTGATAGTAATGCCTTCTTGCAATACCATTTGGGTTTCTCTCAGACTAAGTTTATTACCCTGTATACTATTACTATTGTAAGTCCATTCTATGAGGAGAGCTTCCTTAATATTTTGCAAAACAATATTGGGCAACGGTCTTGCTGTATTTAAAATCTTGACCTTTTCCAATAACCGTAAAAATGTTTGCTCTAAATATTTTCTATATGTTATCTCTACATTCCACATACCACAAAGATGCAATTTTTATCGGGTAATTAAATATTTTAATCTATCCGATATTTATTCTAACCAGTTCTTAAAATCCTTTACACGCTCTCTTGCCACAATAATTTGTTGCTCATTGAAACGGTTCAATTTTATCTCGAGTCTGGAGTTGGTGTAACTTACGATATCCTTAATGGCATTGATATTTACATAGAATTTTCTACTAATCCGGAAGAATACGTCTGGCTCTAATTCATGCTCTAATTGATCTAAGGTTGCATCCAATAGATAATTCCGTCCATCCTTGGTAAAGGCATAGGTACCTTTATTCTCACTGTAGATGCATTCAATATCTTCAATATTAATCAATTTTAAATGCTGTCCGACTTTTACCGAAAAACGTTTTTTATACTCTCGTTCAATTGGGTTTACCAACAAGTTTTTTATGTCATTAAAATCTAAGGTTACGGATTGTTTTTGTGGAGTTCGTCCATTATATTTTTCAACGGCGGTTTTTAGGTCATCATCATCAATCGGTTTTAATAAATAATCAATGCTATTCAGTTTGAAGGCCTGCAGCGCATATTCATCATAAGCGGTTGTGAAAATCACAGCTGATTTAATATCAATCGCTTCAAAGATTTCAAAAGACAATCCATCACTTAACTGAATATCCAAAAAAATCAAATCTGGATGTTCGTTGTTTTGAAACCATTCTATCGATTCTTCAACCGAGTGCAACATAGTTTCAGCATTTATATCAATAGCCTTTAACATGCGCTGCAGTCGTCTTGCGGATGGTTTTTCGTCTTCTATTATAATAACGTTCATTCTATGATTACTTTTTTCTGATTATTAATTTATTCCCAAAAGGTGGTCTTCTCATCTTTCTCTTTCAAAAATTTCTCTACTTTTTTATCCTCCCAACTTTTTTTGAACATTCGCTTTTCATTAAAAATCTTGAATCCGTGCACAATTATAATTACCGTCCAAACACCAATAATACTCAGGTTAAGACTTATAATATTATCCTTATATGGTCCGGAAACAATATATAAATTATACAATAGAAGTGCTACAAAAACAAAATATGCTGCTAAATGAATATAGAAAAGCCTAAGCCGTCTTACTTTCTTTTTTGCATTTTCCAAACACTGTCTTTCGTCATCAGTCATTTTTATAATTATTTGATCTTACGAGAATACTGTTGCTTAAACTTTAAGAGCACTACCAATAGCTGCAATATTTTCTGGTGGAATGCCTTCAATTAGAAGTTAAGTATCTAAATATAAGAGTTTGTGGTATATGGTTTATATTTAAAAGTAAGTAAATTCACTTTAAACTTTACACGGAACACTTTTTACTTTTTACTTATTACTTTACACTTTATAATTCTTACTGAGACTGAGACCCGCCCGAACATCACTTTTCGGTAAGGGCAGGCTGAGACTGAAAACTAAAATCACTCCCAGTGTTCCTTTTCTTTCTTCATGTATTCGTTTATTTTCTTGTTTTCCCAATCCTTTCCAAAAAGAAAATTTGGTCCAAAAACTCCTAAAAAATGAAATATCAATCCTATGCCCCAAAAAATGGCTGTGGCATATGGCCCAAAACCTGTAAAACCGGCATTGACACCTATAAGTATGACTAAGAACAAATTCACAACGACATAAACCGCTAAATGCCAGTAAAATCCAACAATAGCATCTACCTTTTTCTTAGCTCTTAAATACGCCTCTTCTTTTCTATAATCCTTTGAGTCTTTATGCTGATCGTAAGGTTCTATACTATATTTTTCCATTAGACTATTTTTTTAATTGTTTTGTAATTCATCTTCCATGAACTTTTCAATTTTTCGCTCTTCCCAGTCTTCTCCTAAAATCATTGGAAGTCCAAATACTGAAAATGCATGTAAGGCAATTGCAATTCCCCAAATCATCCATGTGATTACAGTGGCAAAATCAAAAAATGCCTCATTAAACGTTTCTCCGTTATTGATGTTATTCATTATCTTAACGGCTGTAATCACAATGTTTATAACCATATAAACCGTTAAGTGAATATAAAAGGCCTTTAACTTTTCAACCTTATGTCGTGCTTTTATAAATTTTAAATTAGAATCCTGTGTTTTCATATTCATCTGTTTTAAATCAAATCAATTAACTCATCGGCATTCAATTTGAGTATGAGTTCCTTCTCTAAGGGAAGGCTAGGAAGGGATTAATTCCATCGCTCTTTTTGATCTTCTTTCTTCATGTATTCTTCAATTTTTCGTTTTTCCCAACCAGCACCTAAAGCACCATCATCCACAAAAACCCGGTAAGCCTGAAAAACCAGACTTAGTCCCCAACCTATCATGGGAAACCAAAACCATTGTATGGTAAAGCTAGAAAATTGATACCATATAAAAATTAGAAACGGTATTACTAAACAGTAAGAAATTAAACTATAGTAAAAGCCTTTTAACTCTTCTACGCGCTTACGAGCTCTTACATAATCGTCATTGAGCCGTGCTTGAGATTTTTGTGTGGTTCTCATGATTGATACTTGTTTTGTGAGCATAGGAATCGCAACCGCAAAATCCTTTTCTCGTTGATTGATGTGTACTTTTCTATTTGAAAGCAGTTGATAACGCTGTTTTATATTTTCCAATCCAACGCCACTACTCTTCTTTACGATTTGCTTGGGCTGAAGATTGTTCATTACAACTAAGTAATCGCCATCCTCATATATTTTAACATGCAATGGTTTGCTCGATGTGACCATATTGTGCTTTACGGCATTTTCTAATAGCAATTGCAAGGATAGTGGTACCACCTTACTCTCAGGGTTTGAGGCATTATCCGGAATTTCGAAAATAATACTATCCTCAAATCTCATTTTCAAGAGCAACATGTAGGTTCTGGCGAAATTCAACTCTTCGTCAACCGTTACCAATTCCTTACTTTTCTGTTCTAAAACATAACGATAAACCTTAGATAGAGAGGTTGTGAACTTCTGTGCATTTTCAGGATTTTCCTCAATTAAGCTGGTCAGTACATTTAGACTGTTAAACAAAAAATGCGGATCCAATTGGTTTTTTAGGGCATCAAATTTGGCACTTGCCGTACCAGCAATAACCTTCTGTTCTTTTATTTTATTCTTTTGATAACGATTGTAGAAATATATGATATGAAAAACAGTTATAATACTTAGTGTAATCCATAACCCAAAAGAATAACCTCTCCAAGATTCTCCAGCAATAAACCTTTCAAATTCTATATCATAAATAACAACAGCCGTGAAAACCCTTAAAAGGAAAAGTCCAATTAACGTAATTGTTGTAGCTCCTATGATTCCGATGATCACACGTTTTATAGTATCTCCAGTTTTCCAATTTTGCTTTTCCATATAATCGAAAAACGCCATATTACTGTAACCTAAAACAAAGGCATAGAGTTGATAAAATCCAAAGTCAATCAAAAAGTCATTTACTGATTTGAATTCAAAACCTTCGAAAAACAGATGTCCTACCAAAAATACAGCGGTTCCAATACCGAAGGTTAGAAAGATTCTCTTTAATGACTTTTTCATGGTTTATAGTTATTGCTTTTTGTTCCGATAGTTAGCGAAAACTAAAGCCTCATTGGCTAATTCATTTCTTTTGAACTTCAATATTGTTTAAGATTTACATTCTTTAGCAACCTGTTCTGCGCGTTCCTTTCCCCAATTTGGATGTAACGCACTCTCTGGCTTAAAGGTATCAAAAAGTTCAATGGATGCTTCTATGTCCTTACAAAATGGTGCTTTATCCTGCCCAAAATATTTGGCGCTTCCCATAGCCCATTCTGCTTTACCTAAAGCTGCTCTCGGATTTGTTGGATCCAATGCTGTAGCTTTTTCATACAGCTCAGCTACTTTTGCACCATATTTCATGCCGTAGGTCATGCCATCAAAAGCCACCCAATTCGTTAAGACTTGTGCTTGCATAACAAGTAATTCAGCATTATTTTCACTGATAAGCATGGCAGCATCCAAATGCTCTTGTGCTTTATCTAGTTGTGCTTTCAAAATCGTTTCGTCTTTTTCTGTCCAGCTCTTTAAGCTGTTAATCTGCGCGATGTAGTAATTAGGCAACCATTCTTTTGGTTCGGCTTTAGCAATGCGCTCAAACATGTTTTCGGCTTCGTCGGTTTTACCATTTTGCCAAAGTTCAAAGGCTTTGGTCATTCCTTTTTCAAAATTCGTTTGTGCTTGTGTCATTCCTGAAAGTAACAGAACAGCGATGATGATTAGATGTCTCATTATAGTGATGGTTTTTAATTAAAGTGTTATCGTTATTGATTTGTTTCCTTTTAATTCGAATTTAGCGTCCTTCCAATCTGGTGGTCCCATAAAACCTGTGGCTCCATTAGAACAACCGTAATCTTCTTTCGGAATTCCAAACATGGCAGTATCAAATTTACCATTGTCATTTTCATCATGAAAAATCGAAACTGCATAAGTTCCTGAAGGGAGATCTTCAAAAGTAATGGCACAAGCCTTATTTCTTATACTGCTTTTTGAAGCTTTAAAGGGTTTGCTTAAAAATCCTGATTCGGAATCATAAAGTGCTATAAATATGTGACCGTTGTTGTTATCGGCTTCTTCAACGTTTACGGTCATTGTAAATGTATCTTGAGCTTGTGTTTGAAAACTAAATAAGCTAATCAAACAAATTAGTGTAATTTTTACGTGTAAATTCATGGTCTATGGTTTTGTTTGATACAAATATCGAATACAAATGCGGCTTTGTAAAATTGAAATTACCGAAATGTATGTTTTTAATGACGAATTGTAATTTATTGAAATTTCTCTAAGTACATGTACAAAACAATAGTGTTTTAAATTTCAAGTTTCCAATGGGAAACGAATTCGTGGTAATTAATTGGTTTCAATTTCCTTGTTGGAATATTTATGTTAATGCATTTCGCTTTAACCACTATCAATTTCGCTACGAATACACTAATTTACTTGTTCTCATAAATACTGGAGTAAAACTGGACTATCCATATCACAAATGAAACAGACTGAAAGTCTGTTAAAAAAATAAATTCTCATTCCATATATAGCTATTTAACCTAACAACATAAAATTCGAGTATTCGTGGCAAAAAAAATTCCGCAAAAAACAGTAACTTAGTAAGCCGTTTCTCTACTAATCTTTGACAATACAATTTTTTCAACCAATAAAAGCCAACCAAAATGAAGCACATTAAATTTATTATTGCGTTAACCTTGCTATCAACCTTAGCCTTTTCGCAAACCGACAAACGATTAAAAGGTATTGAAAAGCAATTCAATTCCGTTTTAGAAAGCACAAAAGCACCAGGTTTTGCCGTAGCTATCGTCGAAGGCGATAAAATTATCTATGCCAAAGGTTTTGGTTATGCGGATTATGAAAACAAAGTTCCTGCTGATGCCAACACCCTTTTTGCCATTGGCTCTACTACCAAAGCCTTTACGTCTGCACTTTTAGGATTGCATCGCGAGAATGATGAATTATCGTTTGATGATAGTCCCAGAAAACACATTAAGGAACTCGAGTTTTTTAATAATGATATGAATAACCAAATCACCATTAAAGATCTGATGAGGCACAGCACAGGTTTGCCAAGACATGATGGCTCATGGTATTTTTTCCCGAGTCATGACAAGGATAGTTTGGTCGCCAAGATAAAATACCACGAACCATTTACTGGTGTACGCCAACAATGGTATTACAACAATTTTGGGTTTTTGTTACAAGGCGTCATTACCGAAAGAATCACGGGAAAAACCTGGGAAGATAATATTGAAAACGAATTCTTTGAGCCGTTGGGCATGAATCGTTCCAATACCACGATTGAAGCCATGAAATCTAGCTCTAATGCCGCTTTAGGCTACAAGCTCGATGCAGAGAGAAACATTGAAAAAACCGATTACTATGATATTGCTGCTATGTCACCTGCAGGAAGCATTAACAGTTCGGTCAATGATATGAGCCAATGGTTGATCACTTGGATTAATAACGGAAAATATAAAGACGAGCAAATTATTCCTGAAAATTATGTAAAAGAAGCGATGAGTTCGCAAATGGTTGTCGCAGCCGGATTGCCTTCAGAGGAATTACCAGAAGCGCAATTCGCCAATTACGGTTATGGTTGGTTTTTGCATTCTTACAAAGGGCATTATATGGTAGAACATGGTGGTAATATCGATGGCTTTTCAGCAAGTGTCGCCTTATATCCATCCGATAGTTTAGGCATTGTGGTCTTGGCCAACCAAAATGGTTCCCAAGTGCCAAAACTTATTAGAAATATTGCGGCCGATTATATGTTGAAAGTAAATAAAACCGAATGGGCGAAAAAGCATAAGGAAGATACCGAAAAAGCTTTGGAAGCATTAGAAGAAGCCAAAGAAGACATGGGAATTTCCAATGTAAAAAACACCAAACCGTCACATACTAAAATAGATTATACAGGCGCCTATGAAAACAAGGGCTATGGGAAATTTGACATTGTAATGGAAAACGATTCCTTGTTCTCTGAACTTAACGAAGACCGACAATACCTCAACCATTTTCATTATGATACGTTTGAATTTATCGATGTGAAAAACGGGAAAGTTGATACCACAGCCATAGGAAGTTCCATAAAAATAAACTTTAGTACCAACACTGCAGGCGATATAGATTATGGCCATATTGATATTGAAGGCCTATTGGATCCCATAGCTTTTAAACGGACACCAAACACCATAGATGTCGATGCCAAAACCTTGGAGCAGTACGTTGGGAAATTTGATTTGATGGGACAGGAAATAAAAGCCTATATAAAGGATGAAAATGTGCTTTATGTTTTTGTGCCAGGCCAACCAGAATATGCCTTAGTACCCACAGCAACGCACAAGTTTAATTTTAAAACTTTAGAAGGTTTTAAGGTTGAGTTTATTGAATCTGATGATAAAAGCATTAACGAAGTTAAATTCATTCAGCCCAATGGGACGTTTGTGGCTAAGCGGAAGGTTGAGGATTAGGAAAACCAAAAGCTTTAGAGCATTGCGTCTTAAAATTAAAAATGTATTTATTTAAAACTTTTTTGTAGTAGATAGAAGTCTTTTTTATGTCAAAGATTTCTAGAAAATTAAAAGATCACTTGACAATTTGTTAAATATGACTAACTTTATAATAGACAACCCAGAAGTATAGACTTAAGCGAAATAACGTTACTTTTATGGCTTAAGTAACGTTATATGGGTGTTGTACACCATTTGAGAAAAACATATCGCATAGAATTAAACGGAGTAAAAATCGGAACAACTGATTTTGAATTTGCGGATACACCAATGGGAGTTATCCACGGAAAAATCAATTTTGATGACGTGGAGTCGCCTTATGAACTTTTTAGAAATCATTGTAAAAAATATAAGGTTCAAATAAACGATGACGAACCGAAATTAAAGTTGATTGATACTGTTGTAATTCCCGAACTGAAAGTTTACTTGGAAAGCGGAACTGAACTGAATGGTTGGGGTGGAGCTATAACTGGAATGGATAACGAAGAATATGAAATCCAGTTTGGCGGAATTACTTCCGAGCTAATGCAAACTGAATTTAAACATCATTATGACGAATATTACGGAACTTAATAAAAAATATAAAAATGAGTTGGGACATTGTGCTTTTTAATTCAAAACAGAAAATAGAATCAGTTACGGAATTGGATGAAAACCAACTCGAATCGACTGATTTTGACGGAATTTTGGAAGCCTCATTTGACCGAATTAATAAAGATGATAATCACAGAGAAATAGTCGGAACTGATTTCACAATTGACTTTATTGTACATAATAAATCTGTGAGCAATACAGTGTTAAGTTTATATGGAGAAAATGGACTTTACGAACTAATTAAATTAGCAAAAAAACATAATTGGCAAATTTTTGACTCTGGAATTGGAGAAATGATTGACTTGGAAAATCCAGAGAAAAACGGATTTGAAAATCACAGAAAATATGTCGAGCAAATATTAAAACGGAAATAAAAACGGTGTACAACAAAGTACTGTGCTAAAAAACAGATAAAACTCCATCAATTTTTCACTAGCGTGCTTTTATATTCATGGTCAAATGTCAATCCTGATTTAGCGATTGCAAAAGCTTGTTTTAAGAGCTTGTTTTAAGAGCTTGTTGCATACTGCAATTAATGCCACTTTTTTACAATTTTAAAAGCAAATTAGGATCAGGACAATTCAATTGATAAAATTCCAAATCCGCTTTATTACAAACACCAGGATAATCTCCTTCATAATCCTGAATATCTTTTAGGATTTGAAAATGTAAATGTGGTGGATAATCGCCATTCACTTCAGCTGTTCCCAATGTTGCTATTTGCTCACCTTGCTTCACCTCTGCTCCGACTTTTATCTGCGTAATAGAATCTAAACTCAAATGACCATACAGGGTGTAAAATGTAAAATTAGAGATATCGTGTTTTAAAATCAGCGCTGGGCCATAATCACCATAATTGGTATTGTTTTTAAAACTATGAATGCTGCCTTCCAAAGGCGCAAAAATTGGGGTTTCAGCCTCTATCCAAAGGTCTAAACCTAAATGAATATTGCGTTCTAGTTCGGTGTTTTGCTGGTTGAAATAAATGCTGCGCTGATAAATGCCGCGTAGTTCTAAATAACCGCCGTAAGCGACTTTTGCATTATGGGCTGTAATGTGTTTCCAAATGAATTGCTCCAAATCATTTGACGATGAAATATTAACAGTCTTTAGTTCGTCATTGTGAATAGATAAATCAAGAGGAGTAAAATTGTTTGCTGTTATAATAAAATCAAACAATGACTCAGCTTGGAGCGATTTTAATAAGTTCTCAAAATTTGAAATAGGCATAAAAAAAATTTCCATAAAAATAGGAAATCTATGTTATGGAAAACAATATAAAAATGAGGCACTGAAAACGGCTAAATTTTTGTGCTAGAAACTGAGGCTTACAAAAGTGCTTTAATTTATAATCACATTACTAAACTTAGCATTAACTATAATATTTCGACTGGAACTTTGTCCTTCAGGATAATTACGAATGGTTTTTTGACCAGTAACTTTATTATTATACTTTGACCGATTGCCTTTAAAATACAAATTGTAATCTACATCTTTTGGCAAATTGATTAACGCATCACTGTTTTCCAAGACCAAATTAAGGTTTTTAAAACTTGCACTTAAATTAGAAATCGTTAAGTCTCCAAAACTACCATCAATAATGGCCGTATCATTCAAGTTTTCTACCGTGATATTAGACGATTTAGAATTGAGCACTAAATTCTGAGCCGTTTTAATCTGTGCCTTATCCACAAAATTTAGATTTAAAGTCCCTAAATTCCATGTATTTACCATAACAGGTGAATAAGACACATTGATGGAAGTGTCACTTCCATCAATGTGTTCTGCTACAAAAAATGAGTGCGAAATATCACCTCGTATTTGATGTATTACTGAGGATATTTTTAATTCTCCATGTCTTATATTAGTTTTCAATTTTGCCTTCTTCGGGATTTTAATTTTTATGACTTTTTTGACTTTATTGGTCTTACCAGATTCTAAACGTTCTACCAATATAGATTCTCTTTTATTTGCCAAACGTTCATGTCGCTTGGCGAGTTCCTCTTGACGCTTCTCCAAAGCTTCTCCCCTTTGTTCCATAGCCTTGGATCGCTGTTCCATTTCTTGACCAAAACGCTCGCCCCAAGCTTCCATTTTCATCTCCCATTCTTTGCCAAAGTTTTCACCAAACTCCTCTCCCCATTTTTCCATATCCGCGCCATACTTTTCGCCGAATTTCTCTCCCCATTTCTCCATATCTTTTGCCCATTTGCCTTCAAAACGTTTACCATATTCTTCTCCCCATTTTTCCATCTTTTCTTGGTAACCTGATTCACCAAATTTTCGAGCCCATTCTTCCATTCGTTTCTGAAGTTCCTTGCCGCCTTTTTTTTCATAGGTTTTACTCCACTCTGCTAAATAGGATTCGCCTTCCTCTTGGTACCTGTCATAATCAAAAGCAATTGTATTGACACCTTTTGGCAATTCTGGTAGCTCAGGCATTTCTGGCATTTCAGGCATTTCAGGCATTTCAGGCATTTCTGCCATGTGTGGCATTGCTGGCATCTCTGGTAGTCTTGGCATTTCTGGTAAATCTGCCAATTCAAATTCTAAATCTTTTAATAAAATGGCATAATCACCGTCGCCATATAAACCTACGGAAGGTCCTCCTGTTGACGAAATTACGACCTTATCTCTAGAGCCTTCCACTTTTAGGTTCCATGCTTCCAAGGCAAACTTCAATTCTTCTTCACTTAATTTATTGCCTTCAATATAGGCTTCCACCTCAACAACATCTTTGTTCCATGTATCTAATTCAATTTCAACATAGCTCGTATTTAATTCTACGACCGCATCCTTAGAGACCTTAATGGATTGTGATGTTTTAGTCATTTTTTTCTGTGCATAACCAAAAGTGGTTATTAGGCTGAGCAATAAAATTAGGATGGTTTTTTTACTCACAGATTTTCTTTTTTCTGTGTTGTGTTCGTGATTTTTCTTTGAAAAGTTCATGTTTTTTGATTTTTAGAAATACCCAGTCTAGCTGAATAAAATCTGTTCGTTTTTTGATTTGACTTTGTTTACCGAAGCCTTAGCTCTGGCAAATTGATTGATTTGATTGTATTAATAATTATATATAGCTTCGATTGGACTACGCATCATAAAGATCTAAACACTTTCTTGTTCAAATGTATCGTCACTAAATGCCGCGAGCTTTTCTTTAAGACGCATCACAAGATTGAGCCTGTATTTTAAATTTTCAATTAAAGCGTCTAAAGTGGCTTCATTCGGCCCGTTTTCGTTGAGCTCAATTATTAATTTTTTGTACTCGTCATTTAACTCTTTAAGCCTCAACACGTAACCATCAAACAACTCCTTGTTTTCTGGTGTGAGCTTTACTTTAGACAATTCCAAATTGATACTTGCCAAATAATAATCTTCCACTTTTTTTAAGTCTGGTGAAATGTCTCCCAATGTTTTTAAATTGGTATCTGCAACTTCAATGGAATCATTGGAGTGGTCAGGAGCTTGAAAAAACTGAAACGCTCCATAACTTAGACCTAACAAAACAACCACGCTTGCAGCAAAATTTAATAACCATGACCTATTCGATTTTTTATGTTCTTCCGGAAACTCTTTTTTCAGTTTTTGAAGAAATCGAGCTTCATGACCTTTAGACATTTTCAAATCTTTATTCTTAGGCTCATTTTCAAATAAATCTTTAATATTTTGTGCCATTTTTTTCTTTTTTTAATGCCAATTGTAATTTTTGCTTTCCTCGCGATAGTTGGGTTCTGGAAGCGACTTCAGTAATATTTAAAATCTCTGCTATTTCCTGATGGTCGTAGCCTTCCATTAAATATAACATCACTACATATTTGTATTTTTCTGGTAATGCTTCTATCGCCAATTTCACCGCTTCAAGTGTAATTCCATCTTCGACTGTCCATTCTTCCTCGTTATCTTCAATCACATTCAAATGATAATCCTCCAATTCCACTAGACGTTGTCGCTTCGATTTTAAAACGTCAATACATCTATTAATAACAATGCGCTTTAACCAAGCTCCAAAACTCACTTCAGCTTTATATTGTTCTAATTTTGAAAACGCTTTTATAAAGGCTTCTTGCACAATATCTTCGGCTTCCAGGGTATCCTTTACAAATCGAAACGCCACCATTAACATGCCATCACAGTACTGATTGTACAATTGCATTTGCGCATGTCGATCATTCTGTTTGCATTTTTCAACAATATGAATTTGAAACGTGCTGATTTTAATTTTGGTTTTTTGATTGGTTCTACTATAAAGACGAGGTAAAATTCTAAGTGTTGCAAAAAATATTAAAAAATTATTCTTTTTATAAGATTTACTTAAAATTAGACGTTAGATTTCTATAAAGTTAGGGATTTCAATTATCTTTAAATCTTGAATATCCATATTTGGTATATTTATTTTTAAATTAAAAATCCTTTAAGGTTATTATCCACTATGTTAAAACGCCTCCTCATTTTCTTGTCTATATTGGCTATAGGCTTACTTTTATATTCTGTATTTGTTGAAAATATTTTTTCCGAACGTTTAAGTCCTAAGGATTCGGCCGAAATCACGCTTAACGATTTAACATTAACGGTGGAATACAACAGACCATCCAAACGCGAACGTGAAATTTTTGGAGCGCTCGTTCCATTTGATAAAGTTTGGCGAACTGGTGCCAATGAAGCTACTACTTTTGAAACCAACAAAGATCTTTCGATAGATGGTCTACGATTAAAAAAAGGAAAATATACCATTTGGACAGTTCCGATGAAAGATACTTGGAAAGTGATGTTCAACTCCAAGCAATATAAATGGGGCGTTGACGAAAAAATGGAACCAATGTGGGATCCTAACTATGATGCGCTTGTACTTGAAGTGCCCACACAACAATTAGAGGAAACGGCAGAAAAATTTACGATCGCCTTTAACAATACTACAGGAAATTTAAAACTAACCATGGCTTGGGACGATACTTTTATTGAAGTTCCCATAAAAGAATATGTGGGAACGAAACCCTAATCTGTTCAATAAGCTTTAGTTAAACATCTGCTTTGCGCAAACGATAAAGAGCTGAACTACAAGCTTAAATTCAATTAGTGGAAGCCGAAAAATAGACATTTTTTGCTGCAGCTAAATATTTATTGTCTTTGTGAGATTTTAATGTTGAATGATGGGTTACAATATTGGAGAAGATATGCTCTTTAACATCAACTCAAATAAAATGGAATTTTCCTTACGGGATCCTGGCCGTTACTATTTTTCCATTTCCGAATTTCATTAATATGAAGGTTAAAGCGATTAAACGCATTGATATCAAAAAAAACAATATTTTTGTGCCGACTAAGTCATCAAAATAATGCCATATAAGTTTACAATCATAGTTCCTGTTTATAATGAGGAAGATAATTTAGAACGTGTGGAAACGGAACTTTCTAACTATCTTAACATAGCGACAGTTTCTACATCAATTCTTTTTGTGAATGATGGTTCTTCTGATAACAGTCAAACCTTAATTGAAGCCATCTGTAAGCGCAACGATGCTTTCGATTACATCTTATTTAAAGTAAACCGAGGTTTGAGTGCTGCTATAAAAGCTGGCTTTGATTATGTGGATTCTGAACTTGTTGGCTATATAGATTCCGATTTACAAACTGCACCAGAAGATTTCAATACACTTTTAGAACATATTGATTCGCACGAGCTGGTAACAGGTGTGCGCTCTAACCGAAAAGATTCATTTGTGAAGAACATGTCCTCAAAAATCGCCAATGGCATCAGACGTGCTTTCACGCATGATGGTATGGACGACACGGGTTGCCCACTTAAAGTAATTAAAACCGATTATGCCAAACGCATTCCCATGTTTAGAGGGTTGCATCGATTTTTACCAGCTATGATAATGTTACAAAACGGTCGTGTGGTACAAATTCCTGTTCAACATTTTCCTCGTATGGCAGGTACTGCAAAATTTGGACTTTGGAATCGGCTTCTTGGACCGCTTATAGATTGTTTTGCTTATTTATGGATGAAGAAAAAGTATATTAATTACGAAGTTTCTAAATCCAGTAAATGAAAGATTGGATCATTTACAGCATCGGATTTTTAGCTCAGATATTATTTTCATCTCGGCTTATTATTCAATGGGTCACGTCGGAAAAACAACGAAAGGTCATTACTCCAAAAACGTTTTGGACATTGAGTTTAATAGCCTCATTCCTCTTATTTATATATGGTTATTTGCGATTGGATTTTGCCATAATGTTAGGTCAGAGTTTAACCTATTTTATTTATATAAGAAATCTACAACTACAAGGGCAATGGCAGAAATTTCCGAAAATTGTGCAATACCTGTTGTTTTTTGTTCCTATTTTTATTGTCGTTTTTTATTTCAATAACAACAAAATAGATGTTGATTTGTTATTTAAAAATGTTGACATCCCAACTTGGTTATTAATTTTAGGTATAGTTGCACAAGTAGTCTTTACGTTACGTTTTGTATATCAATGGCTCCATTCCGAACGCAATAAAGAATCCACGTTGCCTATGGGATTTTGGGTTTTGAGTTTAATTGGAGCAGGTTTAATATTAACGTATGCCATTATCAGAAGAGATCCCGTTTTATTTATAGGCCATTTATTCGGTCTCGTCATTTATGCTCGTAATGCGTATTTAATCAGACAAACCAATGATTAAACTCATAGAAAAATATCCGATTTTAAGTCTCTTACTTTTCGTCATTCTGATGTTAGGATTTACGATAGACGCTATTCCTGTAACGATAATGGAAGCTCGCAATTTTATTTCGGCAAGAGAAATGCTCACGGATAACAATTGGATTTTAACCACAATGAATGGCGATGCTCGTTATGAAAAACCACCATTACCAACATGGATTACGGCAGTTTTCGGTTACTTATTTGGTATAAAATCAGTGTTAGCCTTACGTTGGCCTGCTCTACTCTTTTTAACGAGCATCGGCATATCGACCTATCTATTATCGCTAAAATTAGACCTTAAAAAAGCACACAGCTTAATTAATGGCTTCATAGTATTAACCTCATTTTATTGTATTGGAATCACCATTGAAGCGCCTTGGGATATATACACGCATGGCTTTATGCTCATGGCATTATATCAATTGTTTATTTTATTTAAAAGTGAAAACACTTCAGTTTTAAGAAGTTTGCTATTTGTATTGTTTTTAGCGGGTTCGGTTTTATCAAAAGGGCCTGTTTCGCTTTATGTCCTTTTCTTACCTTTTGTAATAGCTTACGGTTTTGCTTTCAAATTTAAAGGTAAACCAATTCATTTTTTAAAATTGATTAGCCTGTTAGTCTTTGGAATTGTTCTAGGAGGTTGGTGGTATTTTCATGTTAGAGTTGCCGATCCTGAAACATTTTCCAGAATTGCAGAACGTGAAACTTCCAACTGGAGCAGTTATAACGTAAGACCATTTTACTATTATTGGAGTTTCTTTGTACAAAGCGGTTTATGGACCATTCCGGCCATTATTAGTTTGTTGTACCCTTACTTGAAGTCAAGAGTTTCAAATTTGAAGGGGTATCGATTTAGTTTTTTCTGGACGATTTTTGCCGTGATTCTTTTATCCATTATTCCTGAAAAAAAATCACGTTATTTAATGCCTGTATTATTGCCATTAGCCATCAATATTGGATTTTATATCGACTATTTAATTCGTGAATTCAAGAACTTAAAGTCGAAAAAAGAAACAATTCCTGTTTATTTTCAATTTGGTTTAATAGGTGCTATTGGCATTCTTTTTTGGATTTCTGGATTCTTTTTACGGTCATCATTTACAGAATCCGCTTGGGTAAGATTTATTATTTCAAGTTTAGTTTTGGGTACTATAGGCTTTTTTATTTTCAAACATTTAAAGGCTAAAAACATGAAGGTTGTTTTTTATCTCATCATTGCTTTTATGCTCAGCATTGGACTTGTGGCTCTACCATTGGCAAAGTCTCAATCACAAGAGAATTACAAACCATTTTCTGAACTCTCATCAGATGATATTGCGCTTTACACGCTAGATGGTGTGTCACCTGAAACCATTTATAATTATGGCGATAAAATTCCGAGTATTGTTTCAGGAGACGGTATTCTAATTCCTAAGGAAAAACAATTCAGATTATTAACTTCAACATCACATCCTGAAGATATAGCAGAACTAACGAAGCTTTACAATATTGAGTTTATTGATACATATGACTTGAATTTTTCCACCAGAGATTATAAGTCGAGATTGGTAAATCATTTGTATGAGCTTACGCTGAAATAAAACGCTTGATTAAGTACTTGCAGAGCTTGTAAAATCCAAAACCTGAAATAGCTCCAAACGTAAGTCCGCATAAAATATCGAGTGGATAATGTACACCAACATAAATACGACTATAGGCTACAACTAAGCTCCAAATCAATAGAAAATATATTAAATTTTTATAGTAAGGTCGCAACAACAAACCTGCAAAAATAGCTGTGGACATTGAGTTTGACGCATGACCAGAGAAAAATCCATATTTTCCGCAACGTGGCGCAACAAAACGTGTTAAATCTACAATACCTTCGGCTGCGCAAGGTCTAGGACGTTGAAACGCATCTTTAAAAATATTTGTAATTTGATCCGTAAACGCAATCACGCCAGCAAAAAGGATCACAATGAGCAATAAAGCTTTCCATCCAAATTTCCTATAGATTAAAAATAACAAAGTAGCATATAATGGGATTGATGAATATAAATAAGTAATTGCTAACCATAAATTATCCCAAGATTCTGATCCCCAATTATTAAGATATAAAAAGAGATCTTTGTCGTATTGTATAATTTGGTCTAGCATAAATCGTAGTATCTATGAATTTCCCTACTGTAAAAAATCTGTTGTTTGCAGAATATAGTTTTCTTTTTCGCTCACTTAGGCGCCTTGGTCAACTTCCTTGAGGGTAAACCGAGATTGCAAATACTTGTCTAGTTTATAGAACATAAACCCTGAAAGACCACCAAATATCATACCTGACAGTACATCCAGCGGATAGTGTACACCAATATAAACACGACTGTAGCCCATAAAGAGTGCCCAAACAATGAGGATATAGACGAGGTTTTTATATTTATCCTTTAATATCATACCAACGAGAATTGCGACACCCATAGAGTTGCTTGCATGACCTGAAAAATAACCAAAGCGACCACCACACCAATCCCTAACCAAACGCATATATTCTTTTACGCCTTCTTGATGACATGGTCTAAAACGCTCAAAACCATACTTAAATAAATTGGTAATCTGGTCTGTAAAAGTGACCATAAAAATGGCAGTAATCAATGTTAGCACTACCATTTTGGTTCCTAGTCGTCTATATAATAAGTAAAGTAATAAAAGATAAAGCGGAATCCAATGCCACTTTGTAGTATATGCCATCCAAAACCAATCCCAAGTATCAGTACCTAATCCGTTGAGGTATAAAAATAATTCTTTATCAAATTCTATAATTTGTTCTAACATTCAATTCTATTTTTCTTAATCATCATATCTGGCAATTTCTCTATCGTAGAAATCGGTAGCTTGTTGAATATAGTTCTCCATTTCGGATTCCAGTTCCTTTTCATCATGTTGGTCGAATTCTTCAAACCATTCAACTTCATCATTTTCTAGATTTATGATAAAACGTGGAAATTCAGTATGAATTATAAAAATCGCATCTGGATAATCGGTATTGTCGCCTAATATGAATTTTGGTAGTTCCATTCTTTAAGTTAAAAAGTTATAAGTTTAAAGTGCCTTAAGTTATTCTTAAAAGTACTCAAAGTGCCTGAAACTAGAAGTACTGAAAGTTTTTCTTACTGTTGCGCAAAAATAGTAAATCCTATTGAGTTAATAGATATAAGTACTTTTTACTTTAAATACCTTTCACTTCAGAGTGAGAAAAATTTAAGGCACTTTTGATACTTATAACTTTAAGTACTCTTGCTAATCAACTTCTTAGTTAGATAATTAAACCTTATGAAGAGCAATATTGCCGCAACTGTCAATCCTGACAACAATCCTATCCATATACCTAAGCTCCCCATGGCTTCTTCTTTTCCTAAAAAATAACTAATAGGAAAACCAATTACCCAATAGGAAATAAACGTTATTAGTGTTGGCATCTTAACATCCTGTAGTCCACGTAATGCTCCCAGAGCAATAACTTGAAGACTATCGCTAATTTGAAAAACCGCAGCTGCCAACAATAATGTTGCTGCGATTTTTACCACTTCGGCCGTATCAACGGCATTTTTTGGGTCATCCAAATCGACATACAAATTTGGAAGGACGGTATGAAAAATCACAAATAATAAAGCAAAAATCACTGCAAATATAAAGCCGACTAAAAAAATAGATTCCGCAATTCGTTTTAAAGCTTTAAAATCTTTTAAACCTTTTTGGTTTCCAACCCTGACCATAGCTGCCACGCTCAAACCTATAGCGACCATAAATGTCATGGAAGATAAATTTAAGGCTATTTGGTTTGCGGCTTGTGCGTTCGCACCCAAAGTACCACTTAACCAAATGGCTGCCGTAAAAATCCCAACTTCAAAAAACATTTGCATCGCACTGGGCAAGCCTAAATGGCTTAATTTTTTAATGGGTTTCTTTTTTAGTTGAAAAAACTTAATATTAGTTACATATGCTTTAGATTTTTTACGTTTGGCAAGTAGCCACCATAAGTGAGCGACCATGATAAAACGAGATACCAACGTACCAACGGCTGCACCAACAATTCCCATTTCGGGAAATCCAAATTTTCCAAAAATCAATACATAGTTAATTCCCACGTTTAGAACATTGGCTACAATAGTGGCATACATAGGATATTTGGTCAATGACAAACCATCACTAAATTGTTTAAATGCCTGAAAAACTATCAATGGCACTAAAGAGAATGCTACTAAGTCCAAATAAGGAATTGCCAAATCAACCACTTCTTCCGGCTGATCCATAACATACATTAATGGTTTGGCAAATAAAAGCATCCCAAACAATACCAATCCCAAAACCGTACAAAGGAAAAGGCCGTGTTTAAAGACCGACTTCCCTTTTTCGAAGTTTTTCTCAGTATCTGCTTCTGCCACTAAAGGGGTTATGGCTGTAGAAAACCCAATACCTAAAGACATCGCAATAAATATAAAACTGTTACCTAAAGACACGGCTGCAAGTTCTGCTGCTCCCAACTGACCAACCATAACATTATCCACAAAACTCACAAAAGTATGTCCAAGCATGCCTAACATCACAGGCGACGCAAGTTTGAGATTGTATCTAAATTCTTTGGTGTAGTTGCTTAAAACCATGGCGCAAAAGTAGTGCTTAGGTTTAAGTAATTTCAATAATTTATAGATGAAATTTTAGTGTTTGAATTTGTTTTTTATCAATAAAAACAAGACATAATCACTGGTTACAAAAGAACAAGAAATAATGAGATTTTAACGAATCCGTCTAGCATGTGTAATAAATGACAATCCTTGCTGTCCGGCAGTTGATGTCATTACGCCTTCGAAAAGTGGCTCTGGAGACCCTTTTGGCGCTTTCCAATCGAATAGAAAATTAGAACCTGTGCCTCCCGAAGTATCAGCTTCATCGATAACAATTTCAATAGTTTCTAATGGTGCTAAATACACAGGTTTCTTAATATAGCTTCGTAAAAGTGTTCCGTGTGTGTCATAATAATCCACATTGGTTAAGTATATGGTGTCCTTCATACTCACATTTCTTAAACTTACCATTGCCGTAAGATTGTAAGTCTTATGTTGAGAATAACTATAAATCTGTGAATAAATTGACAAATAAGAATGACCTGAATCTAAAGAATCTACGGCAGAAATTGTTGCGACTCTTTTATTCCAATTAACCTGTATAGGATCTTCATCATTACCCAATTTTATTTTGTTTTCACACGCGTAAAAACCAAGAAGTATTGCCGTTAAGATTATTATTTTTTTCATTTCTTTAGAAATTATATGCTGTTGACTTGAGTTCGACCTAGTATCTGTTTTATACTTAAATTAATTTTTATTTAATTCTCAAGTAAATTTCTTAGGGTTCAGCAAATTAAATCCTTTGTCTAACTCAGATTATTACAAAAATAACAGTTTTATATGAAGTAAAATAAATAATTTTAAAACCTGAACTGTTATTATTTATGTGTTTGTGTTTCATAAAAAATTTAAGTTCGTTTGGGTTTTGTTTTATATTTCTCTCGTGCCTTAGAAAAAGCACTTTTCTTAATTTGAATATAAAATAAACCAAGAGGTAGGAAAAATGTAAGCTTATCTGTTCTATTGTAATAGTAACAAACTAATAATCAGTTTAACTGATTGATATTTTTGCTATATTCGTGTTTAAAACAAAACCATATATCATAAAAAAGCTACTATTATTTGCCGTTGCAGCGCTGTTTTTGGCTATTCTTTTTTCGTGTTCAAATGATGAAAGTCCTGCCCATGATGACGACTTCATTCCTGTTTCACAAGTCGTGTTGGACATGGACGCTTTTCCGTTCAACACACTTGCAGAATACAACTTTTTTGAAGGCGAAATGAAAGCTCAAGAGCCTGTTTTAGGTGTCATTCCATATGAACCAATTTCTACTTTATTTACAGACTACGCCAAAAAGAAACGTTTTGTTTGGATGCCAAGTGATGTAAAAGCAAATTATGTATCAGATGATACTTATCTTGATTTTCCCGTTGGAACGTTTCTTATTAAAACCTTCTATTATAATAATGTGCAACCCAGCAATACGACGCGTATCATAGAAACTCGGGTTATGTTAAAAAAATCAGACGATTGGTATTTTGCCGACTACATCTGGAATGATGATCAAACAGAGGCAACCTTTAGCCTTGAAGGCTCGTTTACCAATATTGATTTTCTGGAAAATGGTGTTGCAAAAAGTACTAATTACCGCATCCCATCATTCGTAGAATGTATTACCTGCCATAAGAGCGGAGACAATTCTGTGCCTATTGGCGTAAAACCACAAAATTTAAATAACGTATATTTATATGCTGATGGTTCTCAAAATCAATTGGAAAAATTAATAGCAGAAGGCTATTTAGAACCTAATTTGCCCACCACAGTAAATACAGTTGTAAATTGGAAAGATGAAACACAACCTATTGATTTAAGGGTACGTTCTTACATTGATATTAATTGTGCTCATTGCCATACAGAATTGGCTTATTGTGATTACAGACCTATGCGTTTTGCTTTTGGCAATACTGCTGACCAGACCAATTTAGGGGTTTGTGTTGAACCAGATACGGAAGTTCCTGGAATGACAAAAATTGTTGAACCATCGATAAAAGAACGTTCTGTGCTATATTATAGAATAAATACAGCAGCAGAAGAAATTAGAATGCCTTTGTTAGGACGGAATATTATCCATGAAGACGCCGTTGCGCTAATCGGCGAATGGATCGATGGCTTAACCACTGAATGCGAATAAATACCAACACATTAAAAAATTAACTTATGAAAAAAATCACACTAATTCTAGCCTTACTTCTATCCTATTTTATTGCAGGAGCGCAAACTACAGTAGATTGTTCAGTAGGTCCCGTAAACACAACCTATTGTTATAGTGATAACGATACCACAAGTTTTGTTTTTGTAAGTTCTGATGGATCAGATTTACGCGTGACATTCAATGCTGGTCGCGTAGAAAATACTTATGACGAATTGATTGTTCTAAACACGGATGGCAACGAATTATACAATGGCTATGGAAACAGCGGAGATTTAACTGGTCTTACCTTTCAATCAACTGGTAATATGATCACAGTATCTATAGATTCTGACTTTACAATCAACTGTGCCGAGAATGATTATATCCCATGGGATTTCGATGTCAGCTGTGCTACTTGTTCAAACCCAACGGCAACATATACAGTCGTAGATAATTGTGAAGCAAGTGGCGGTTTTTTGGTGGATGTCAACGTTTCTGATTTAGGCTCAGCGACATCGTTAACAATTTCTGATAATCAATCAAGTTCTACGCAATCATTAAGTGCGACTGGAACCGTTCAATTTGGACCGTATGCAAATGCTACTGCTATTGTTATTAATATTCAAAATGATCAAGATGTCAATTGTGCTATAAATAGTAGCTCAATAACACAAAGTAACTGTCCTCCACCAGGACCGGTTGGCGTTACCTGCGCATCAGGATCTTCATCTTTTATCTTTACTGAAGAGTTTGATTTAGCTTCTGGCTGGACAGGAGATTTAAACAATGGTAATGGAAGTTGGGAAATACCTGACGATTCGACCTCTGATGGCACTGGACCAGACAATGCTTATAGTGGTTCAAGTTATATGAATTTTGAAGCCTCTGGAGACACAACAGACTCAGCTTCTGCAATAAGTCCAGCGATAGATTTATCAACTGCAACAGATGGCGCTGAATTGTCTTTTTACATGCATGCTTATGGCGAAGACATGGGAACTTTAAATGTAAATGTTGGCACATCTGCCAGTGGTCCTTTTACAACACTATTTACTTATACAGGAGAACTACAAACCAGTGGAACTGAAGCTTGGATTCCTATAGGTGTTAATTTAGATGCTTACATAGGACAAGTGATTTATGTAGAATTTAGCCATACAGGAACAGGCACAGGTTTTGAAGGAGATATGTCCATAGACTATATTCGTATTGAAACGTGTGGATCTTTCTGTATTGCACCTTCAAGTATTGAAGTTTCTGCCATAACGCAAACTTCAGCAACGATTTCTTGGACTGCAAACAACGGCGAAGGTACTTGGGAGTATGTGGTGCAACTATCAGGAACAGGTATACCAATAGGAGCAGGAACTTCTGCAAACACAACCACTATAAACGTTTCTGACTTAGAGGCTGGAAGAATCTATGAAGTTTATGTTCGTGCTGTTTGTGGGTCAGATACCAGTCTTTGGAGTGGACCTCTAACATTCGCTACGTTGGCACCTCCTCCACCAGCAACATTTACAACATCAACGGTTTCAGTTACAGGTACCCAGAGAGCTGTTGTAGATATGAATGGTGACTTTTTAGATGATGTGGTTTCTATAGGTAATACCAATGTAAATATCTTCTACCAACAAGCAGGTGGTGGATTAAGTGCTACAGCAACAAACATCACCACAACAAGTGCTGCAAATTCGCCTTCATGGAGTTTGGCAGCTGCCGATTTTGACAGAAACGGATTTACCGATTTACTTTATGGTGGAGGAAGTGGTGTTACCTTTATGAAGGCCAATGCTTCAGGTACAGGGTTTACCCAAGTTTCCGGATCCGAATATGTATTCTCACAACGTTCTAATTTTGCCGATATCAATAATGATGGTCACTTAGATGCCTTTGTATGTCATGATGTAGATGCCAATGTATACTATATGAATGATGGCAGCGGAAATTTATCTTATGGACAAGGAAATTTAGGTCTTGTAAGAGGAAACTATGGATCTGTTTGGATCGATTATGATAATGATCGCGATATTGACATGTTTATTGCCAAATGTGGTGGCGGACCAATCAATCAACTATTCACTAACAATGGCGATGGCACTTATACAGATACTGCACCAGCCCAAGGGCTAGACGATGGTATGCAAACATGGTCTTCGGCTTGGGGTGATTTTGACAATGATGGCGATATGGACACCTATATTGGTGCGAGTTCTGGAACTTCAAAATTATTAAGAAATGATGGTGATGGTGTTTTCGTTGAAGTAACCGATACATCTGGAGTTTTGGAATTAACATCTACAGGAATTGAAAATTGTACCCACGATTTTGACAACGATGGCAATTTGGATATTGCTTCCCACGGAAATATTCTTTTTGGAAATGGTGATTTGACGTTTACACTTTACGAAAATGTTTTACCTTCAAATAACGGTTCTTTTGGAGACATCAATGACGATGGGTTTATTGATGCTGTTTCGGGAAGCACATTATATACAAATGATACGACCGCTAATAATTGGGTTAAAATTACCACGACAGGAGTTCAGAGTAATATTAACGGCATTGGTGCAAGAGTTGAAGTGCATACAGCTTCTGGTGTTCAAATTCGTGACGTGCGTAGTGGAGAAGGATTTCGTTTTATGAGTTCTTTAAACACCCATTTTGGACTTGGAACTGATGATGCCATTACCAATATTATTATATACTGGCCATCTGGTATTATAGATAATATCACAAATCCAGACATTAACACCCATCATATCATTCTTGAAGGGGAAGCATTGAGTGTAGGAGACGAAACGTTAGAAAATATCTCGATACACCCTAATCCTGTTGGAAACGAGATCAATATTAATAGCCCTATTAACTTGGTTGGAAAAATTGCAACGATTTTTAATATTGAAGGAAAACGTGTGATGAACTTAAAACTAGAAGAACATGCCATAGACGTTTCAAGTTTAAGCCAAGGCCATTATATTTTGCGTTTAGAATCTGAAGGAAGAGTGTTTACCCAGAAATTCATTAAACGCTAAAAACTAAAAGCGATTACAATACAAAACTCCGATACTTATTATAGTATCGGAGTTTTTTGTTTTATTTAATAGTTTATAAATTGCTTTTTGATATAGATTCTTTTATGTTTCAATTATCTAAATGAGAATTTTCGTGCCATAGTTTTTATCAAAATGTAAGCCTACTCAAAAACCACATTGTCTATCAAAATAATTTGACTACTTCCATAACTACTCGAAAAAATAGTAAAACCCGATCTAATGCAAGTTAAGTCTAGATTTTTTATATTGATAGCATATTTTTTCCACTTAGTAGTAAGCTTAATTTCTTTAGATTTTTTTGCTGTATCAGGAAAAGGTTTGTCATTACCAATAAGTCCAAAACCAAAAGTGGCTGTCACATTTTTTTTGTTAGCCTTTGCCCAAAAAGAAAATTTCTTAGCCCCTGAAATATTATAACCTCCTAGAATGTCACCCCAATCATTAGCTGGATTTACCAAGCCTAAACCATACCAATCATATTCTTGGTTATAACTAATTTTTAATGCTGCTTTACCTGAATATACATCTCCTTTATACTGCGTATCTACATTCATCACTTTATAATTTCCCATAAATGCTGAAGCAGTAAAAGGATCGTCCTCTCCATCCTTATACACATAAAAAGGTAAGGTTACTTTTGGCACCAAATATTTAATGTTTTTTGCTTCATCATCCAAAACAACAATTCCTGTAGAAGCAATACCAACATTGTTATAACTATCTTTTACAAGAGCATATATTTTTACGGAACCATCTTCTTTAGGCAATTGTATTTCGAAGCCGTTTTTAATATCTCCACGAAACTCCAATTTGTTTATTTGATCACGGCGCTTGCGGCTTCCAGTTCGTTGGTTATAATTAAAACTAATGCTTAAACTATCATTTTCTATGTCTAAAACGTCTAATTTAAGAGGAATCCAAGTACCACTTTCAGCTTTAGCACTAGTCAGCTCAAAGGTTTTGATTTCTGGTACATTATTAATTGGTTTTTTTCCTGTGTAAGCTTCGCGTATGGCCCAATATTGAGGACGTGTCATACTTTCATAATGCGTAAATAACCAAGGACCACTAAAATTGCCGCCGTTGGCATAATGAAAAACGAACACACCTAAATTCGCTGGTTTATTCTGTATCCAATTTACGTAACCATTGGCAATAGCATCGTATTTTTGAGTATCACTCGGTTCAACTTTTACGCCGTTAATTTCTTGTTTTATATCCCACTCACCAGTTACTCCAAACTCAGTCAATATATAAGGTTTATCTATCCCTTTTTTATTAAGTTCATTAGCTAACAGATCAGCTCCGGCTCCATAGCTGTTTAATCCATAAATATCTAGTGAAGGCACATATTTTTGCCACCAATCTAAACCAAATGTCCAAGCTTCAACAGATGTTATAGGGTGATTGGGGTCGTTTCCTTTGATTGTACTACAAATGCGTTCCAATAATTGAGAATATGCCACTTTTTCTTCATCTGTTTCTGTGTTTAAATACACTTCGTTTCCAATTCCCCAAGTAAGAATAGCAGGATGGTTCTTATAAGTCTTAACTACCTCAAGAGCATTTTGGTACATATCTTCTTTTCCTTCGGTATTCTTAAGATAGTTAAAGCTATCATCATCTTCCATTCCAGGTCGCCCATGACGCATCCATATACCAAGCATAACTTTAATACCATTTTCTTGCGCAGCATCTAGTAACGCATTTGTATTATTTCCTGTTGCCCAAGTTCTAATGGTATTTACGCCCAGAAATTTTAAATCTTTAAAATAGGCATCATAATTATCAATATCACTGTCATATCCAAATGTTACGCCTTTGATTTCATATGGTTTTTCATCAACTAGTAATTCCCAATTTCCATTAATTTTTTTAATAGTAGTTTGTGCATAACTAGTGCCAATAGCTATAGAAATAAGAAGAATGAACACTAATCGTATCTGATATTTACTCATATTTTAAATTTTAAATTGAATGCCAACCTTAATAACTTGATGGCGATAAGGGAAATTAGTTTTACAAGTTAAATAATCTCCACCACTATAGAATTACCATTTATTTATAAATAGCATCAAAATGCAACCCTGTTTTGCTTAGCTTCTTCAAACTCATTAACTATATCCTTCAAAAATCTCAGCAACCGATTTCAAATCATGTATCAAACTAGTAATCTGCCCGATTTATAATTCTTCATCGTCTAAATCGCCTTCAAAAATGGCATGTTTTACCTTGGCTCTTCCTAATAATTCAGTTGGACGCTCTGATGTTGGCACTTGCTCATACGACCTTTCAATTTCAAAAAATAATTTAATTTTAAACTGACTTAAAGGTATTCATTTTTTTAAGATCAATTAAGTTAATCACAATATGCATTTTATGGATTAAGTTAGTGATAAAATCATCTGAGACAATATATTAGTCCTAGAAATAATATTTTACATTAAGTTCAAAAATTTAAAAATTAATTAATTATGAAAAAACTATATGTATTAATAATATTATCTGTAATGGTCTTAAGTTGCGATAATGAAAAAAAGGAAATGATGGCTGAATACGATACTGTGGTTAAAAAAAGTGATAGTATAAGAACAGCACACCAAGATATGGAATCGCATCATAGCAAGATGATTGATGAACACAATAAGTTTTCGGAAGAATTACAAGGTATGGAAATTAAGGATTCTACTGTTTTAGAAGATATGAGACAACACGGTATGATGCTAGAACGTCACGATGCGATCTTAAAGAGTCATAAAGAGATTATGGAAGCGCATAAAAATACCGATTCAAATTTCGATGAATTAAGTGCTAACGAAATAAATGAGAAGATTGATAATATGAAAGAATGGCACGAAAGAATGAGGAAGGACCACGAACTGATGAAAAATGAGCATCAAAGAATAATGGAAAAACATAAGTCCCTAAAAGAGCAACTACTTATGGATGCTACAGAAGAAATGAATTAGAAAAATTATCAAACTTGATATTTATAAAACTCCAATATTATTAACTGATTTTGGAGTTTTTTTATATGCCAACTTAATAAAAACTACCCGTTATGGTCTACAAAGCTAATTCTAATTTAGCCGTATTATTTTATTAACTTTTGAAACCGCTCTACATTACTTTGTTCACCTAATATATATAATACATCACCTTGTTTTAAAACATCATCCGGCTGTACACTTTCTAACATTACGTTCTTTCTCTTAATACTCAAGATATTAATACCATATAGAGCTCTTAGGTCCAATTCTCTTATTGGTTTTCCCAAAAACTTATTACTATCAGATCGCACGCGTAAGCACGAAATATTAAAATCAGCCAATTCATTCTTGATGTAGGTTTTTGGGCGTTTTAATTCGCCTTTAAATAATTGATAATTGTCAGATCTTACCTTCTCAACAAATTGTTCAATATCGCCTTCTGGCACCAAGAAGTTGTGCAAAATATGTTCAAAAATCTGAATGGAGGTTTCAAATTCTTCAGGAATCACATCATCTGCACCCAACGCCAAAAGTTCTGATGTTTCTGCTATGTATCGAGTTCTAACCACTAGATATAAAGTATCAGATATAGCACGAATATTTTTAAGTATCGTTTTTGTGGCATGATTACCCGAAATCGCAATCACAGCTGCTCTAGCTCTATAAAGATGTACCGTTTCAAGAATATGGTCTTGTGTAGCGTCTCCAAAAATAATTGGTAATCCTTTTGCTTTTTCCTGTTTCACTATTTCAGCATTCATCTCTATTACAATAAAAGGAATGTTACTAGCTATTGCTGCTTTGGCTAAATTGCTTCCGTTAATTCCATATCCAATAATTACCAAGTGATTTTCTAAGCCAGAATCAATAGTTTCCCCAATATTCAAATCGGAATCCGTTTTATTATTGAACCCTAACTTTTTTGAAACTCCCACAAACCGACCTGCAATAGTCTCTGAGAAAATAATGACAAAAGGTGTTAATATCATGGATACAATAGATACGGATAAGAAATATTGGTTAGTTTCAGGAGTTAATAAATTATACTCTATACCTATTTTCGAAAGTATAAAAGCAAATTCCCCAACTTGAAACAATGACAAACCTGTTAATATCGCGGTTTTTGTTGGGTATTTAAGAACAGCTACTGCAATTGCAGTAATTAACGATTTGACAATTAAAACTATGACAACGATAAGTAAGATAATTAGAACGTTATGAATGAAAAAGTTTAAATCCAATAACATCCCTACAGAGACAAAAAAGAAGCTCGTAAAAAGCTCACGAAAAGGAAGTATAATGCTTGTGGCTTGATGGCTATATTCTGATTCTGATACAATAAGTCCTGCAATAAAAGCACCCAATGCCAGGGATAAACCTAGCTCAGATGTAAAAAAAGCAATGGCAAAGCAAAGTGTGATGGTCACCAATAGGAACAATTCTTTACTATTCGTTTTTGCCACCGCGTGCATCAGCTTAGGTACAATGTAACGCGCACTTATATAAGTAACCATTACAACAAATGCCGATTTTAAAACCAGCTTGAATATGCTCATGCCCAAATCATTATTTTCCCCAGCCATCATAGGCGTAATAAGCATCATTGGTACTACTATGATATCTTGAAATATTAATATTGCCAAGGCATTTCTGGCATGAGGCTCGGAAAGCTCTTGTCGATCTTGCAAGGTTTTTAAAACAATTGCGGTACTTGATAATGAAAAAAGGAAGCCTACAAATACGGATTCATTCCAAGTATTTCCCAGAAGGTTATAAACAAGCGAAGCGACACCAACAGTAATACCTACTTGTAAAAATCCACCAATAAAGACCGTTTTTTTTATGGAAACCAGTTGCTTTATAGATAATTCCATTCCAATGACAAAAAGCAAGAGGATGACACCAATTTCCGATAAAATTTCTACTTCCTCAACGGCTTTAATAAGACTTAATCCATACGGACCAATAATAACACCGGTTAATAAGAACCCTATTATAGATGGCAATTTTAATCTTTGAAGTACAAAAACTATGACAACTGAAAACCCTAAAAGTATAAGTATATCATTTAATAATGGGATGTGCATTGGTCGTTTTAAATTGTATTTAAATAGTTAAATCCTTGTTTTTCTTATAGTTTATAACATCACAAAAATAACAGTTTCTATTTGGTTTGGGAGATTCATTTTCAGTCTTTTTCCAAAAATAACGTTAAGGTATTCTTCAAATGTTTCTACACAAAATACACTTTAAACTGATGTCGACTTTGAAGACTTTTGAAATTGCTTTTTTAGTCTTGTGCCAATCTTTACGAATAAGCTATTGCTCAATTTAAGTCATTACCATCGTCTCTATTTGATTATAAGGCAATTGAATCTGTACAAGGATAACTTATTTTTATCCAATGAAGAATAAATTTTGGGCTTTTGCCTCAATTGTATAACAAAAAATTAAAAACGAAATCATGAGAGCATTCATAATATCTATTTAGCTTAGTTAAATACTTAGCTCTTAACCATATTAATTTAGTAAAAATTATAAATCCTTTATTTATATTCAGTCAGAACATATAACAGTTCCATCAGAGTTTACAATAAAGTCACGATTTTCTTAGCCTCCTCAAACTCAGCAACCATATCCTTCACAATCTCAGCAACTGGTTTCACATCATGAATCAATCCAGCAATCTGTCCAATTTCTAATTCGCCATCATCTAAATCGCCTTCAAACATCCCACGTTTTGCTCTGGCTCTTCCCAATAATTCAATAAGTTGTTCTGGTGTTGGTGATTGCTTGTATAGTTCTTGGATATCATTGAAGAACTTATTTTTAATCAGTCGTACAGGTGCTAATTCTTTTAAGGTCAATTGCGTATCACCTTCTTTGGCATCCACGACAACTTGCTTAAAAGCTTGGTGTGCTGATGATTCTACACTAGCTACAAACCGGCTACCAACTTGTACACCATCTGCTCCTAAAACCATACAAGCCAACATCGCTTGTCCTGTTGAAATGCCTCCTGCTGCAATCAGCGGAATATCAAGTTGCTCTTTTACCATTGGTATTAAGGTTAAGGTCGTCGTTTCATCTCTTCCGTTGTGACCACCAGCTTCAAATCCCTCGGCAACAATGGCATCGACTCCGGCTTCTTGTGATTTTAAGGCAAACTTTACACTACTGACCACATGCACAACGGTTATGCCTTTATCCTGTAACCATTTGGTCCATGTTTTTGGATTTCCTGCGGAAGTGAAAACAATCTTCACGTCTTCTTCAACGATAATATCCATAATTTCCTGAATATTTGGATATAACATGGGAACGTTAACACCAAATGGTTTGTCGGTTGCTGCCTTGCATTTTTGAATATGCTCTCGCAATACATCTGGATACATGGAACCTGCACCAATTAAGCCTAAGATTCCTGAATTACTAGCCGCAGAAGCTAATTTCCAGCCGCTGTTCCAAATCATTCCAGCTTGTATTATTGGGTATTTTATGTTGAATAGTTTTGTAATTCTGTTGGTCATAATTTGAGTACTATTTTATAAAAAGGAAAGTTAATTCTTTTCATTTTTCTTAGGAGTAGAAAAGTATTTTAATTTAATGTCACCATAAGTTTTAGAGGATGTTTTATATAGACCTTTCGCTACAATTCATTTCTTAAGTAAAATAATCTTAGGTCGAGTTCCTAACAAGCATTCATTTTAGAAAGAACAACTTGAGATTTTCTTAATTCTTTATAAATCTAAAAGTCTTCGAATCACTTTCGGTGGAAAGCTTTAGAAGGTAAATACCTGTAGCTAAATTTGAAACGTCAACTTTTTTAAAATCCATTTGAACTGCTTTTTGCAAAACTTGTTGACCCAAATTATTGAATATGGAAAGCTCTAATTGCGTTGCAACTGATGGAAACAACAGGTTTAATTCCGTTTTTACAGGATTCGGATAGAAATTAAACGCTTCTATAAAATCCTCCTCAAGCGATAATGCCAAGGTTCTAGCCAAATCCAAATCTGGAATACCGAAACCTAAAAATTCGTCTGGTGCTGTAAATTGCGACGCTGATTGTCTTACAAAATCCATCACTGCTGTTGGTGAGGCATTTGGAATAGCTTGCCACAAAGACGCAATGCCACCACACATTATGGGTCCACTAAAGGATGTACCATTATTCTGAACAATAGTATTAAATTCGTCAATAACAAAAGCCGCTCCACCTCTAGCCACCACATCTGGTTTTTGATAACCAACTTGAGCTGCACTTCCTTGGGAGCTGAATGCCACATAATTCCCATCAGCATCCACGGCACCAATAGACAAGACATCTGGCGAATCTGCAGGTGCACCAACCGTTTGCCATGACGTTGCACCAGCATTACCAGCACTTACAACCACCAAAATACCTTTTTGAACAGCAATTGATGCGCCTTTTGTGATGTAAGCGACTTGACCATTCATGTCTTCTGGTGAGTAATTATAATTAGGATTATCAAACATGCGATAACCTAACGAGGTATTTATCAGATCCACACCTAAACTATCTGCGCGTTCTGCAGCTTCCACCCAATAACTTTCTTCAACGGGATTTTCACTTCCCGAATCTTCAGTCCTGAATAAATAATAGGAGGCATCTGGTGCGGTTCCTACATATTGATTTTCTACAAAACCTGCCATGGTACTCAACACTTTTGTCCCATGGTTACTTCCTGAAAAGGCATAAACCTCTGAAGTCCCATCTACAAAATCATAACCATTCAACAAATCGTTGTTAGTTCGTAAACGTTGAAATGCATCCATAGTATTGACATTTGGGAAACCAGAATCCATCACGGCAATCGTTATACCTTCACCTGTAAAATTTGCCAGATGTAAATTGTCTGCATTTATCATGGCTACCTGATTTTGTGTGTTTCCATACATAAAATCGATAGTTTCATCTTCTATTTCAGTTTTATTTAAATTGGAAGCGTTTCTTGATAGGGTGTTTAAGTTTTCATCTGCAAAATCAACGGTTTCAACATAAGATAAGTTACTTAACGCATTGATATTTTCTTCTGTTCCTCTCACATGAACCGCATTAAACCATTTTGATTTTGCCATAACGGTAATTCCCGTTTGGTTTTTTAAATCTGAAATATACGTTTCGTTCACAGGAACATCGCGTTCGTCAATTGCAATATTGTGTTGTTGCTTTCTATCAATTGCTTTTTGCGTAAGGATGCTAATAGGATTAGCAATTGAAGCAGAAACATTTGATTTGTCCGTAAGGTAAACCCATGCGTCTTCTTGTGCATAGCTTTTTATTGAGAGGAAGAGCAATAAAAGCATGGTTAATTTTTTAATCATAGCTTTTTCTTTTAATGCAATTTAAGAAATAACTCCTGAACCTACTAATTCATCCTCAATATACCATGCTACAAATTGACCTTCAGTAATTGCGGATTGTTTATTTTCGAATTCCACATACAAGCCAGAAGCTACTTTGTAGAGCATTGCTTTTTCTAACGCTTGCCTGTAGCGAATTCTTGCCATTACTGACATAGTTTCGCCTTCCTTTAAAGCCAAATCTTCACGAATCCAATGTAATTCTTCGTTAGTTACAAATAGCACATTGCGATACAAACCAGGATGCTGCTTACCTTGGCCTGTATATATAATATTGTCTTTCACATCGGTATCTATGACAAATAAAGGCTCAACAGTACCGCCTACTCCCAAACCTTTGCGTTGACCTTTGGTAAAATAATGAGCGCCTTGATGTTTACCCACTACCTTTCCATCCTCTAAAGTATAGTTTGGTTTTTTGGACAGGAACTGGAGTTCGTTTTCTTTTGAATTAAACTCTGGTATTTTCTGGTTATAAGTTTCAAAGGTATCGTTTACCTCAACAATCACCCCTTCTTTTGGTTTGAGTTGTTGTTGAAGAAAATCTGGTAATCTTACTTTACCAATAAAACACAACCCTTGCGAATCTTTCTTTTCGGCCGTAATTAAATCTTGGGCCTTCGCGATGTCCCTAACCTCTGGTTTTAATAATTCACCAATAGGAAATAAAGCCTTTGCCAATTGTTTTTGTGATAACTGGCAAAGAAAATAAGATTGGTCTTTGTTAGGGTCTGTACCAGCTAAAAGTTGATGAATTTGTTTTCCATCCTTTTCAATGGTGCCTTTTCTGCAATAATGACCTGTTGCGACGTAATCAGCCCCTAACTCCAAAGCGATATCCATAAAGACATCAAACTTAATTTCGCGATTGCAAAGTACATCCGGATTTGGTGTTCTTCCTTTTTCGTATTCGTTGAACATATAGTCAACAATACGTTCCTTGTATTGCACACTTAAATCTACGGTCTGAAAAGGAATTCCTAATTTATCCGCCACTAACATGGCATCGTTGCTATCTTCCAACCATGGACATTCATCTGAAATGGTTACGGAATCGTCGTGCCAATTTTTCATAAATAGGCCAATAACCTCGTAGCCTTGTTCTTTTAAAAGATAGGCTGCAACGCTAGAATCCACTCCTCCTGAAAGTCCTACGATAACTCTTTTCATATTTACTACCTGTGAAATCAGGTACCTTTTATTTAGTTAACAATTAAATGTTACAAGAAACACCCCTAAGAGCTGCGCTCGGTAGTTTCAAAACAAAGAATATTTTGTTTTTCACTAATCCTCAAGGGGACAATCTAACAACTTAACAGTATTTGTAACGATATAATTTGGTCAAAAAAACCTCGGCAAAATTACAAAATAAAAAAGGCAATCTTATTAGGATTGCCATTTCAAAATTCTATTATCATGATAGTTTAAACCTATTCGTATTTCTTAATGACCTCATTATTTGTATGGTCTATTTCTTTAGTCATTTTTCCATCTTTGTAATATTTCCAAACACCCTTTTTCTGACTTTTAACATAATTGCCTTCAGACGTTTTTTTGCCATTGGCATCATAATTAATGGTCTTTCCTTCTAACTCGCCATCCTGATATTGTGTATGCCTTAACAATACGCCCTTCTCTGAGAACCATTTGGATTCGCCGTGTAGTTTACCATTTTTATAATTAGCACTTTCGGCAAGTTCTCCATTTTTGAAATACACATAGCGCTCTCCTTCTAGTAGACCTTCATCATTATAATTTTCTAAAATCATTTTTACCGAAGAATTTTTATGATAAAAAATCCATTTTCCAATGAAACGCTTACCGTTCATTTTGCCTTCACTAATTATTTTTTTAGTAGAAGCTAAAAAGGTAACATCTGCAATACTATCCTTAGCGTTAAAAACCTTTACAGCACTCAACACGCTTTTTCCTTCAGATAATGTGTAGAACTTAAATGAGTCAATTTCCTTACCATGCTTAAAAACACCTTCGTAGCGTTTTTGGTCGGTTTTATGGTAGTTTTTTGTCCAAAGACCGTGTCGTAGACCGTCTTTATCAAACTGATTAACCGTTTTTTGAGCATTCAAAGTTGTTAAAAATAATGTTAAAATGAAAAGTACGTAAACTTTTTGTTTAACCATATCGTATATTTGTTAGACAAACCACCTAAGGTTTGAATGTTGAACAATTTAAAACTCAAAAAAATGAAAATTATTTCAAAAAACTTAAAATTACTTACAGTATTTCTATTGGTTATAGGTTTAACTGGATGTAGTGATGATGACGATGCGCCAATTCTAACAACGACTACAGTAGTGGATGTTGCATTGGCTAACAATTTAACTTCTTTGGCAGCTGCATTAACTGCAACGGGTTTGGTAGACGATTTACAAGGTACGGGACCTTTTACCGTATTTGCGCCAGATAATGATGCATTTACAGCTTTGCTAAATGATACTGGTTTAGATTTAGACAATTTATCAACAGCTGAAGAAGCCTTAGTAAGAAATATTTTATTAAATCACGTTATTATTGGTAGTGCAATTCCTTCAACCGACTTAGTCACTGCAGGTTCTGGTTATACCAATACAATGGCAACGGGTCCAAACGGAGCAAATTTAAGCTTGTATTTTACGACCGCAAATGGCGTTGTATTGAATGGTGGAGCCGAAGTTATCGATGCAGATAATACGGCAACCAATGGAATTGTACATATCGTTGATGAAGTTATTGGCTTACCAACTATTGCTACTTTTGCTACTACAAATGATGCTTTAAGTACTTTGGTTTCTGCTCTAGCTTATGCCGATACGGGAGATCCAACAGTACAGCCATCGTATATTGATGTTGTTTCTGATGCTAATGCAGGTCCTTTTACGGTATTTGCCCCAACTAATACTGCTTTCGGAGATGTATTAACTGAATTAAACCTAAGTGGTTTTGGCGAAGGAACAGGAGAATTAAATGCCGAAACGACAGATGCAGTTTTATTAATGCATATTGTAAGTGGAAATATTCAATCGACCGGATTACCAAACGGTGCTGTACCAACTTTAGGCGGAGAAATAACTGCTGATAATACCGCATTTACCTTAACAGATGCAAACGGACGAGTAAGCAATATTGTGACATCATTAGTAGATATTCAAAGTATGAATGGCGTTGTACATGTCATTGACAAAGTAATTTTAACGCCACCTCAATAAAAAAATTAAAATTTAAGGCTGATTACCTTATTTATAATGGTTGATTTTTAGTTAGTGAAAAGCTCAAGCTGTGTTTAAGTTTGGGCTTTTCTTATTATCGTACTTTGAAATATTCTTCAATGACACCAATAGTTTAAGCCCTTTTTAAATCAAAGTCTACCATTTTGAATATCGAATTTATTAAATATACATCAACTTTTATATCAATCCTTAATGCTAATTTTTACAACAACAGATTTGCAACTTGCCTTGAGAAATAAGTCGCGATCTTTTCTTGAATAATCTTTATTTCTTCTTTGATAAAAGTTTAAATGTAAATCACAAGCATCATCAAGACATAAAAAAAGCCTTAGTAGTTAACTAAGGCTCATTATAATTATCATCTTATTCTAGTTACTTCTTCTTCTTCCCTTTTTGGGCTTGCTTTTGTGCTTCTGCTTGCTCCATCATTTCAGCCATTTTCTTCTGGAACTTATTTTGTTTCTTAGGCTTAGTTTTACTCACTTCTATCTTAGCAAGTACTTTATCTTCATCAATAATGTAGTTTTTAATTACCAACATAATTCCAATACTAATTAAGTTAGAAATAAAATAATACAAACTTAAACCTGAAGCATAGTTGTTAAAGAATACCAACATTAAGATTGGCGAGAAGTAAATCATATACTTCATCATTTTCGCCATATCTGGCATGCCTTCTTGTGTTGGCTGTGTTGCTGCTTGCTGACCAGTAGTCATTTTCATATAGAAGAAAATAGCGATGGCTGCTAATATTGGAAACAAGGCCACGTGGTCTCCATATAATGGAATTGGAAACGGCAATTCGAAAATAGAATCGTACGAACTTAAATCGTCTGCCCAAAGAAAACTTTTTTGTCTTAAATCGAAAGCCGTTGGGAAAAATTGAAACAAGGCATAAAACACAGGAATCTGCATTAAACCTGGCAAACAGCCACTTAACGGACTTGCACCAGCTCTACTCTGGATGGCCATGGTTTCTTGTTGTGCTTTTAATTTATTGTCCTTATACTTTTCTCTGACAGCGTCTAGTTCCGGTTTTAAGATTTTCATCTTCGCTTGTGACAGGAATTGCTTATACTGCACAAAAGACAATAATATTTTAACCATAATGGTCATCACGATAATGGCAATTCCATGTGGTAAATACTGAATTAAAAATCCAAATAACGGAATGAAAATAATTTTGTTTATCCATCCGAAAATTCCCCAACCAAAAGGAATACTCTCGTCTAAACCTTTATCATATGTTTTTAAAACCTCTGCTTTAGTTGGGCCATAATACAAGCCTAAATTTTCATTTAGTTCGCCTCCATTATATGCCAATGGTAACTTAGAGGTGTACGTTTTTGTGTAAAGTGTATCAACTTCGTCATCCTCTACCAAATCCTTGGAGGTCATTGCTACATTTTTAAATGGGCTATCATTTGAAACTAAAATAGAACTGAAAAAGAACTGTCTATAAGATATCCACTCTACATCTTCAACCGTTTCATCATCATCGCCATTTTGTGATAATTTATCAACCTTACCATCATCGTGCATATATGTTAATCTGGTGTAACGATTTTCATAACTAATGCTTTTTGCGTGGCGAAGTCCTTTTTGTTTCCAGTCTAAAGTAACAGGTTGAGACGTATTAAACACACCACTCAAACCTTGCGACCTGATTGAAAAATCAATCATATAATCATTAGGTTTCAACTCATAACGATATTCTAAAAACGCATTCTCGGAAGCCTTAAATTTCATGGAAACTACTGTGTTCGCTCCACTTTTAGTGACACTTGGTTGAAACGGTAAATCCTGTGTATTGAATGTTCGGTTGTCTGACGTACCAAACGTAATATTGAATGCGCTGTTATTATCCTTTACCAAATAAATGGGAACAGAATCATAATCTACGAAGTTCTTCAGTTTAACTTGTGCTAAATGACCACCAATTCGACTAAACTCAAGTTCGAAAACATCGGTTTGTACGGTTGTAACAGTTTCTCCTGGCAAAGTTGCCGCATAACCAAAAGCACCTAATTTATTCTGGCGTGCAACTTGCTGCGTGGAATCTAAAGCTTGTGTATTGGTATAATTTTCTGAAGTGGTAACCAAAGGTTCATCTTGCTTACTTTCCTTCTTTTCGGCTTCAACTTGCTCCTGCTCTGCTTTCTTCTGAGCTTCAAGTTCCTCTGGTGTTGGTTGATTCTGGTACATCATGAATACCAAAATTCCGAATATGAGGACAAAACCTATTATAGATCGAATGTCTAATTTCTTTTCTTCCATTTAATTTCAGTTTTAGACCTGTCCGATTTTTTTATGCTGAATTAGTTTCAGTATCTAACATGACAGGTCCTAATAAAGTAACAATTGGCTAAATCAAATAGCTAACCAAAACTTCATTTGCGCCAAAGTGGCATATTATTTTTTCTTCTTCTTATATTTTAAAGCCGCAGCTACAAACGCCACAAATAAAGGGTGTGGATTTCTTACGGTACTTTTATATTCTGGATGGTATTGCACACCTACAAACCAATTATTTTCAGGAACCTCAACAATTTCCACTAAGCCTGTTTCAGGATTATAACCAGTTGGTTTTAATCCTGCATTTTCAAATTGCGCTTTATAATCGTTGTTAAATTCAAACCGATGTCTGTGTCTTTCTGTTATGGTTTCCGTTTTATAAACTTTGAAAGCAATACTATCTTTTTCGAGTTTACAGTCCCAAGTTCCCAAACGCATTGTGCCACCTTTATTAACCACATTTTTTTGCGATTCCATTAAACTAATGACTGGATTTGGCGTCTGTTCATCCATTTCTACTGAATTAGCGTCCTTTATATTCAATACGTTTCTGGCATATTCAATAACGGCCATTTGCATACCCAAACAAATACCTAAAAATGGGATATTATTTTCCCTGACAAAACGAACCGCATCAATTTTACCTTCAATACCACGTTCACCGAAACCTGGTGCCACCAGAACACCATCTAAATGCCCTAATTTGAATTCGATATTATTTACAGATAAATATTCAGAATGAATCGGTTCTACCACCACTTTTACTTCGTTTTCTGCTCCTGCATGAATAAAAGATTCCAAAATCGATTTATAAGAATCCTGTAATTCTACATATTTACCAATCAGACCAATAGTAATTTCACTTTTAGGGTTTTTGTGACGTTTTAAAAACTGATTCCAATTTTTTAGATCTGGTTTATCACTTTTCAGTTGTAATTGATTCAAAACCACTTTATCCAAACCTTCATCCAACATTAAATTTGGCACATCATAAATGGTAGACGCATCAATAGATTCAATAACCGCTTCCTTTTTTACATTGCAAAAACGCGCTAATTTAGTTTTTAAACCTTCATTAAGCGAATGTTCTGTTCTACATACCAAAATATCAGCCTGTACACCACTTTCCATCAAGGTTTTTACACTATGCTGCGTGGGTTTGGTCTTTAATTCGCCAGCAGCAGATAAATAAGGCACCAAAGTTAAATGAATCACACAAGTGTTATGTTCTCCCAAATCCCATTCCAGTTGTCTAACGGCTTCAATATATGGTAAAGATTCTATATCTCCGACGGTTCCACCAATTTCGGTAATGACAATATCATAATCGCCAGAGTTTCCTAAAATTTGAATTCTACGTTTTATTTCATCTGTAATATGAGGTATCACCTGAACTGTTTTTCCTAAAAATTCACCACGTCTCTCTTTATCGATAACACTTTGATAAATCCTACCTGTCGTGACGTTATTGGCCTGTGATGTAGCCACATTTAGAAAACGTTCATAATGGCCTAAATCCAAATCGGTTTCTGCACCATCATCGGTAACGTAGCATTCGCCATGTTCATAAGGATTTAAGGTGCCTGGATCAATATTAATATATGGATCTAATTTCTGGATGGTAATTCTGTAACCTTGGGCTTGTAGGAGTTTAGCCAAAGATGCAGCTATAATGCCTTTTCCGAGAGAAGAAGACACGCCTCCTGTTACAAAAATGTATTTAGGGTTTGTGGTCATGGTACGTTGTTAAACGCAGGCAAAATTACGAAATAAAACGAGTAATCTATGAATTGTTTATGGTTTGTTAATATGTTATAGCTGAGATGGACAAACCTCTGTTTTATTGAGGCATACAACGGATATAATTTGCGAATTAATGAAAATAGTCGTAATTCGTAAGTGAATTAAAACCCTAAAATTTTTGAAATTCCGATTCCTTATCATTTTATTATTTTCTGTATGCGTTTCTTGCAAGAAAAAAATAGTGGTTCCGAATACCTTAAAAATGGCTTTTAATTATCTGGATGATCATTGGAATGACGAACAACGGAAAAAATTCAACACTTTAGAATATAAAGAATTTGCACCAGTATATTACGGTTATGCTATTGAGGATGATTTACAAAATCATCTTTTAAAAAATCACGAAGCTTCAGTAAAACTAAATTCATTTTTTGATTCTTTAGGTGTTTATAGACCTAAGGATAAATCTGGTTTAATACTCAACACTTATTTTAATTATACTAACCAAGAGCAGCTTGAATTACAACATCAAGTTGAAAACGTAAAAGCCTATTGGAAACCTATTGAAGATTGTGAAAAATCAATTAAAGCAAAAGCTATTAAAACTTACTCGAGTTTTAAAGTAAATGATGCCATAGCCATACGTCTTCCTGTTGACGAACACAACAATGCCATAGATTTTGAGTGTCCTGACAACTCATGGGTTTTTAGGGAAGGGGAAGATTTGGAAGTTACAGCGATTTTGATAGAAAAATCCATAACAAAGGATTCGCTCGATGCCTCATTCAAATTAAAATTACTCAATAAGAGCAATAATGATACAGAGATTCTTTATCAAGAAATATACGAGGGAAATTCTTTTACGATTCCTTTGAGCAACTCATGGAAAATAAGCCAAATAAAACCAACCAATGAAACAGAAACAATCAATCTATAACCCTATTCTTTGGGTATTATTTGGATTTGCGCTAATCAGTGCCGTACATGCCATTATTGAAACTTTAATTTATGGCTATTTCCATTATGGCCTTTCAGATGGTTTTATTGATATTCATTTTCGCTATTATATTCCGGCTTTTAGTCTTGTAACGACTTTTATCTTCAGTATAATTACTATGCTTATTCTTAAGAAAAAAATAACCACATTAAAGATTGAAACGTCAAAGCTGCCATGGCTAACATTTGTATCTCTTATTATAATTGCTTCAATAGCTAAGCCCTTAGTACAGATTTGGTCAGATAACAAAGTAATGTCACTTTACGATGACCTTTCAAAAACAGAATATTTAAGCCGTTTAAACCTTGTGAATATTTTCAATACTATAGAGTATAGCAGTATTGGCTCGCTGTGGCTTCTCTTTTTGCTTCTGGTTGTCTACTTCTTGTATTTGAACAGGAGGTCTAAAATTTAGAGCTTTTGCTAAACAGATATTCCGTAAAATGAATAATCCTTAATGTTGCCATGACAAGTACTTTTAAAAAGAATAAAAAGTATGATTAACAAAGCAATGGAAAACAAGGTGAATTTTCTAAACTTCTTTTCGTGTTTCCAATCGCATTTATTTGAATAGCTGAAAAGAAAAATGGAAAAGTATAAGAAAACAAACACCCAAAGTATATTGTAAGCTCTTGTCCCTATTAACTTGTGATGCACGTAGGTGTAATCTCCTTTACACAAATAATTCATCAACTTTATGAATCTGGATACTTTTGGCTTTTCTATGTAATATTTTTCGATTTCAAAACGCTCTAATAATCGCACCACTCTTTCATCGTCTAGGTCCACATATTTACTCGTGACTAGTTTAGTAAAATTCCTTGCCAAAGTAGCCATAAGGTTAACGCCTTTTTCTTTGATCTTTATATTGTTCTGATCATTTGACATCTTAACAGCAATAGCGACAGCGTTCGCATAATCCTCTATATTGTAATTTTTAAAAACATAGGACAAACTATCAACGGAAACGGTTTTAAGCGTATTTTCGATGCTATCTTGCTTCTCATGATTTTGAGAAAACCCAAAAGCAAGTTTAAAGATAAGGATTAGAAAGGTTAGTTTTTTGGGGCACATAAAAAGTAACTCTAAATATCGGTATAATACACCAATAGACTAGAAGCATTTTCAATTTTAGCAGATGATGTTAGCGGATTTGGCCTATGATTTTTTAAATAATCGCCTTCTAGAGCATACATAATGTCCTTACTTCCAGTATCTAAATTAATCATGGTATCAACTTCATAATCTTGACCTCTTAAATATATCAAGGCTTTTTGAGCAGAAGCCATCAGATAGTCATTATTTCTGCTATCTACAATTACATGGTATAAAACGTCATCTTTTTCACATATCGCTAAAAAACGTCTGCTTCTATCATTAGTGCCGTTGGTTAATTTTTTGAAATTCTCACTATCCGTTTTAAATTTGGTATAAACCAATTGCGTTTGAAAACTGGATATGTTCTGTGTTTCAATAGTATTTATAAAGGAAAAAGTTTCTGAAGGCTCGTTTCTTATGTTCTTATTATTAACGTAAGAATCACATTTTCCAGAATAACATTCATAGTTTTCCCTATCTAAATCGATAATCTTCATCGAATTAATTTCTGGGTGATTGTCGTGGATGATTACCAAAGCATCCATAAATTGATGTGGTAATTTATTGAGAACCACACCTTTTTCAGCACAAAAACCAACAGGTAAACTTCTTGATTTAGTAATTGAAGATGCATATGACGCTGAAGATGCAAATAAAATATGGGAACTTTCTTTTAATTTTAAGAACGATTTATAACAATCTTTAGCAAAAAAAGCTGACTTTATAGGACTGTTATTCGTGTCATTTAGGGCAAAGGAAAATATCTCAAATTTTAAGTCGGATTTACTATTAGCATCTTGAGATATGGGATAAAGTTGCCGCACCGAAAGTACTGATAAACATATAAAAATAAGAAGCGTGATTATGCCAAATTTTGCCTTCTTAAAATGTGAACTTAGTACCATACATATCCTTTTTTAGGGAAAGGATGGACAATATACCATTAACTTTTACTTAACATTATAAAAAACAGTTGTAACGGCTTTTTTATAGTTTAGTTGTTAATATTTACAAATAAAATAGACAAAACACATTTTGAATGTAGGGTTATAAATCATTCCATACATAAAATTTTACTTCATTTCTTTCTGCTATTTGGCCTTTTTTTTCAAAAACCAAGACATGCTAATCGCCAATGCAGTGTAAGCTGCTCCAATCCGCTCCTCTCTCTTAAATGGTGCTTCCTTTGCTTTTATACGTATTGGCGATTTTGATTCCCAAATTATCTTTTCTGGGCTTTCTACATCATATAGCTGAAGTCGTACTTCTATTTTTGCAGGCTGTTGCATTCCTACATTATAGCCAGGATACACCCACAAGGTTTCAACATGCAAATTGTATTTTGCTTCAGGATTGTTTCTTGAAACAGAGATTTTCCTTTCATCAGGTAAGGCGTGGTTCAGGTGCTTAATAAATAATGGTGCATATACGGTATCTCTGTCCGCAAACCATGAATCTCTAAACTGTTTACCAGTTCCTAGTTTATGATCTTCCCTGATTTTTACTTTATCTTTTATAAATTCTTCCTCTGAGTCAAAGCCGTGTATTTTTATATGGTCATAGCCAAAAGATACAGACAGTTCTTTTTCACCAGCCAAAACAGAAATATCTCCAGAAGCTGTTTTTATTTGACCAAAAATAGGAAATACACAAAATATAAAAAGCATGAAACTAAGTGCGTTTCTCATGGGTTTATAGAATTTAGGTTAAACAAACTTAGTAATTATCTGACAATATTAAGTGTCAAGGTTAGGGTTTTGAATTTTGTTATACTTTGCAAATACTAGTTTTTACTTGAATGACTTTGTGAAAAGTTTGAGCTATCTTAGTTTTATTATGCTAAGCTTGTGCACGTATCGTTGAAAAAAATAATGTTATACTGTTGTATTGACAATACAATTATCAAAGCTCTTAATATCACTTCCTAAAATCCCGACGAATCGTATAAATCAATTCTTCCAAACCGTTAATTTTAATATCGCACATCTGTGCCATCATGCGACCGAGCTTGCCTTCTGGAAATCCCTTTTGCTGAAACCAGATGTAGTAATATTCTGGGATATCAATCAAATATTGGTCTTTGTATTTGCCAAAAGGCATTTTGTAGTGTGCCAATTCAATTAAAACGGTACCGTCTAATTCCATTTTAGTTATGTATTGTGGATGTTAAAAAAGAACTTCCTGATGAAGTTTATCTTGAACTAGTCAAAAGTAGGCGTTTATGACTTAAATTCATCTAAACTTTTAAGCTCCTTTGCTATAAACGCCTCCCACTCTTTTTGCTTCTCTATATTCATGGAATGGTTGGTCTCTTTATCGTAGCGCTGTTGGGTTTCATTAACAGCTTCGTTAATGGTAACATGCAGTTTGTTCATTTGCTTTTTTACATTTTGATTCGCTTTAAGCTTTGTTAATTGCTGTCTAAATTGACGTGCATAAAGTTCGGTAATATCAAAATGTAATTGTTCGTGTGCCAATATGTGCGCATTTCCCTTTTCTTTTAAATACCAAGATTTATTAGGGTAAAATTGAGCCTCGACCGTTGTAGAAAAATCGACGATTTTTTCATCAGATGTTCTTACGGAATAGCCAAAGGTAATTCCAGACGCTGTTAAGGCAACAGCATCAGATTCCATATCAGGATTGGCTTTGAAATCTGCCCAAGTGAGCTTGGTTGTTTCATTCCAAACCATGGTTTGGTCGTTAGAAAAATTACCGACAAAAAAGAAGGTTAAAATAATAAGTAGGTTTTTCACGGGGTAATTATTTAAGTACTGATTTTAAAAGTAAAATCTTTTTATTAATAAGAATAAAAACTACGATATAAGACAAAAAATCATCTTTAACTAACATTTTAAAACCCATTAATTCGCATTGACAATTCGTAAATCATCAAATTTCACTACATAAACAGCCTGATTTACATAACCTCCAAAAAGCGCTTTGTTATATCGAAACTTATTCTCCACGTATTCCGTTTCAATCGATTCCATTGACGCTGCATATAAATTTTCTGCTGAAGCCAAGCGCATTAAAAGATCTAAAGTAATATCAAAACCACGAGACACATATTTACTTGGCGATACGCCGTATTCCTCTCGATATGTCTTAACAAAACCATTGGCTTTAGTTTCATCAAAATCCTTATGAATCGATGGATAGTGAAACTTTAAATTAGACAAATTATTATTGTCTATATCTTTCCCTTCAAAAGCTCTATTTTTATCTGTTGTCGCTAATATAATTTCAGTTTTCTCAATTACCAATCCATTGAGCATACTAATAACGCTAGACACAAATGCATTATTGTCGGTTTCTAAAAGCACATAGGTCTTACCAGCAGCAAAGACGTTCTGTAAATCAGCATGATAAATAAAATGAGCATCTTTAGTTTTATCTTTCTTATCCATTCTAGAAAGAATCAGTTTTGAATTAGGAAACTCTTTCTGCAAGGCTTCACTGGTCGTTTTATGGGCTTGATCTGAAATGATAACGACTCTGGTTTTTAAACTATCAGCTTTTATAAAATCGATCATCGCTTTGCGCAACAATTTTTCTTCTGGTATGGTTTGAAACACATTACTGTACACCTCTTTTGGTTTGTTCATAGCTGCAATAACAGGAATATTATCTGAGCGTAAAGCTAGCGCAACCCGATTGAAACTCTTTTCTTCCATAGGACCAATAACGGCATCATAGTCTGAAAAATCATTATCGTCCAATAATTCGCTTGTTGCCGAAACATGATAACGTGTATCCATCACCTTTAAATCAGTCGAAATCCCTAATTGCTTAGCAGAATCTAAAGCCATCATCACACCAACATGAAAATCCAAAACCACAGATAATCGTCTATCATCCTTAATTTTATCTTTGGTTTCCTCAACGGCATCCACATCAATTCTGTCGAGACGATAAGGCATCATTAACGCCAGTTTCTTCGTCTTAAAATTGCTTAAACTGCCCTTTAAATTGGTGGTTTCTACCGTTTCTAAACTGCCTGTTGCATTAACGCCCTCTGGCACTTTTAGAACCATTCCTGCTTTTAATCCTGTTTCTTTTAATTCAGGGTTTAATTGTTCTAATTGATCTTGTGTAAGGTTCAGCTTCACTTTCAGTCTGAAAAAACCTTCTTTTGGTAATACTTCATAATAACTGAACGTCGTGTCAATCGCTTTTTCTTCTTGATCTTTTATATTCGGTACATTAAGCTCATCACCTGGCTGAATAGTCTCGTTCATAAACGGATTTAAAGCTTCTAATTCCGATACGGAAATTCCAAACTTATAGGCAATTCTCCATTTTCCTTCTTTGGGTTGAACCGTATATTTTTTTATTGTATTACTCAAGGTTTGTTTGGAAACTACAGTTCTGTACCTTGGAATTCTAATCTTATCCCCTTTTTTGAGATTTTCTGAATATAGAAAGCGATTGGCCTTCTTAATTTCTTCTTCTGAAACATTGTGTTCTTGAGCCAAGCCATATAAAGTTTCTTTACGTCTTACCTTATGATTTTTATAACCGATAAGCTCTCTTCTATCTTCTACAATTGAATCATTCTTCACTTTAGAATTCGGAATGATCAAAACCGTATTCGGTTGAAATTTCCGTTTAGCATCCGGATTTAACGCATAAATATCATGAGGTGTAACCAAATATTTTTTTGCAATAGCCTGAATAGTTTCACCTGGTTCTACGGTATGCTCAATATAATTCTGGGCACTCAAGCCCATTGTAAAAGCAATTAATATGATGGTTAAGATGTTTTTCATGTATAATATATTACTGTAATTAGGCACTTCGACTACACTCAGTGACTAGATTCACTTTTCTATTTTTATTGTTAACTGCGATTGCACTTCGGCTTCGCTCAGTGACCAGTAGGTTTTTATTTTTTTACTGAACACCGTGACTGAACACTGCAAACTATTTTCACCACTTGATTAAATATTGAAGCTAGCCGAGCCTCTTATTTTGGCACTAAGAGATTCCTTACGCAGGAATTTATTCCCATTCAATAGTAGCGGGTGGTTTGGAACTGATATCATAAACAACCCTATTCACACCTTTTACTTTATTTATTATTTCATTAGAGGTTTTTTGTAAAAACTCATACGGTAAATTTACCCAATCTGCTGTCATTCCGTCTGTACTTTCCACAGCTCGTAAAGCTACACATTTTTCGTAAGTTCGTTCGTCTCCCATCACTCCGACACTATTTACTGGTAATAACATCGCTCCTGCTTGCCAAACTTTATCGTACAAATTCCATGAACGTAAATTATTGATAAATACAAAATCGACCTCTTGTAAAATTCGTACTTTCTCAGCTGTTATATCGCCAAGAATCCGAATCGCCAATCCAGGTCCTGGGAATGGATGACGACCTAATAATTGTTTGTCCATATTCATGGAAGCACCAACCCGTCTTACTTCATCTTTAAATAATGCTTTTAGTGGTTCTACGACTTTCAGCTTCATAAAATCTGGTAAGCCACCGACATTATGATGACTTTTTATCGTGGCACTTGGACCACCAGTTGCCGACACACTTTCTATCACATCTGGATAAATGGTGCCTTGTGCCAACCATTTCACGTCTTTAATATGATGTGCTTCATCGTCAAAAACCTCAATAAACGCATTACCTATCGCTTTTCTTTTCAACTCAGGATCACTCAATCCTTTTAAAGCATCCAAAAAGCGTGCCGAAGCATCTACACCTTTAACGTTCAATCCCATGCCTTCGTATTGCGTGAGGACATCTTCGAACTCATTTTTTCGTAAAAGTCCGTTATTTACAAAAATGCAATAAAGATTTTTACCAATCGCTTTATGCAATAGCATAGCGGCAACAGAGGAATCCACACCTCCAGATAAACCCAGAACAACTTTATCATTGCCAAGCTTAGCCTTTAATTCATCAACGGTTTCTTCAACAAAAGATTGTGGTGTCCAGTCTTGTTCTACCTCAGCAATCTTAACCAAAAAGTTCTTTAATAATTGTGCACCATCAGTTGTATGGTACACTTCGGGATGAAATTGAATGGCAAAAGTTTGCTCGTTTTCAATTTTATAGGCTGCATTTTCAACATCACTTGTACTTGCTAAAAGCACAGCATTGGTTGGTAGTTTTTTTATAGTATCACTATGGCTCATCCAAACTTGACTGCCTTCATGGATGTTTTCAAAGAAATCTTCATCAGATTTTACAAAACTCAAATTGGCTCTTCCATATTCCCTTGTACTCGACTCTGCAACCTTTCCACCAGAAAAATGTGCCAAATATTGTGCGCCGTAACATACGGCAAGCATTGGTTTTTTTCCTCGAATTTCATCTAAATTGGGATGAAGCACATCTTCTCCTCTTACGGAATTTGGGCTACCCGATAAAATGACCGCTTTAAAACTGTCTGAATCTGTTGGAATTTTATTGAAGGGATGGATTTCGCAATAGATGTTTAACTCTCTAACTCTGCGCGCAATAAGCTGTGTGTATTGCGATCCGAAATCTAAAATCAGGACTTTGTTGTGTTGCATGTGCAAAAATAGCAATTGATTTTGAGATTTACGATTTACGATTTATGATTTTTGAATTTTCTTCTTAACATTTGAAATTTACTGTAAAAACACATTATTTCAAGAATGTCCGCCTTTTGTCCGGTACTTATATGCTGAACCCTTTACCGAAATTCTTATATTTATATCATCAACCAAAGTTTTATCATAATGAATTTTAATTTCAACAATAAGAAACACTTAGGGCTAATATTAATTTTGATTTTTTCAATTGCCTTAAACGCGCAAAACACAAAACTTATTGACAGTTTGAAACTTGAACTTAAAACCAGGACTGTAGACGATTCCTTAAAGGTCAAAATTTTATCTAAGCTTCATGAAAAACTAATGTTTTCAAAACCAGAGGAAGCCAAAACCTACGCTTTAAAAGAACTGGAAATTTCACAAAAAATAGGTTTTAAAAAAGGCATTGCAACTGGGAATATGCATATTGGGGATTATTACGGTAATAGAAATGAAAATGATTCTGCATTGTACTATTTTAATAAAGCGAAACAATATTTTAAAGACATCAATAGCACCAGAGGCCTGATTTTTATAAACCATTCATTAGCAAGCATCAAAGAATCTACTGGTAACTTAGATGAAGCCATAGCCATTACCAAAGAAACCTTAACCTTGATTGAAGAACATGAAGAAGAAGGCGATTTAAAAACAAAATTCATCGGCGCGCAACACAATGCACTTGCCAACAGATACATAGAAAAAGGACAGTATAGAATTGCATTGATTGAGGCATTGAAAGCTTTAAAATGTTTCGAAAAAATAAATCATGAATCCAGAAAAGCCGATGTCATAAAACAAATTGGAGACATTGAATCTGGGTTGGAAAACCATGATAATTCCATTTCATATTACAAGCAAGCCATTGAAATCTATAAAAGATTAGATGAAAAAATGTATTTAGCGTACGCTTATAATTCCTTAGGTATTTCCTATCAAAATTTAAAGGATTACAACAAAGCGAGGACAGCTTTTAACAAGGCAATTTCCAACTCTGAAACGGTTGAAGATAAGTTGTCGTTGTCCAATGTGATGCACAATTTAGCAGAACTGGAAATACTAAACAAAAACTTCGCAAAGGCAGAAGAATTATTATTATCTGCCAAATCCTTGGCTGAAGAGGAAAATTTGCAATTAAGCTTGGCTAGTGCTTATGATGGTTTATCTAAGATTGATTACCACTCTAATAATTTATCAGCAGCCTTAAATAAAAACAATCAAGCCATAACGCTCACAAAAGAAAGTGGTGCATTACCTCATTTACAAAATCTATATAAGTATCGCTCTGAAATATTAGAAACCATGAACGACTATGAAACGGCCAATGATTACTTAAAAGCATCACATAAACTTAAGGACAGTTTATTTTCAAATAAAAAAACGCAACAAATTGAAGAATTAAAAACGATTTATGAAACCGAAAAGAAGGAACAGCAAATACAGATTCAAAAAAATGAAATTGAGCTTTTAAATGTAAGAGGCAAAGTCAACAACCTACATCGTTTACTTTTAGGATTCGGGTTACTGCTTGCACTAATTGCTAGCTACGCATTTTATCAAAAAAATAAGCGCAACAAACTAGATAAGGAAAAAGCCGAAGCCGAACTGGAATATAAAACCAAAGAACTTACCACACACGCCTTACATCTCGCCAAAAAGAATGAAGTCCTTAACGATATTAAACAAAAAGCCAAGGTATTTAAAAAGGAAACCAATGCCGATCCAGGTTACCAGATGCTCATACAAACCATTAATTTTGATTTACAGGATGATAATAACTGGGAAAATTTCAGCCGGTATTTTGAAGAAGTCCATAAAGGGTTTAATTCAAAAGCACAAGAGCAATTTCCTAAAATCACCTCAAATGATTTGCGCTTGATGTCCCTTTTAAAAATGAATCTATCTTCAAAAGAAATCGCCAATATTTTGAATATTTCAAACGATGGGATTAAAAAAGCACGATACAGACTTCGTAAAAAACTTGATTTATCTACTGAAGATTCTTTACAGGAATTTATTTTAACGCTTTAAGATGACTGCTATAAAAATCGAAAGCGTTTTATTATTGCAATTTCCCGAAGGGAAAAGAATTCGTGGTAATTAAATAATTTCTGATGCATTATTGAGTAGTTATTGCTTTCGCTTAAACTCTAAAAATTTCGCCAAAAATCTCACGAATTATCACGAAATTCACTCGTTCTTTTAAGTAGGGCAGTAAATTTTTGACTATCTATTTCACAAACCCATGGACTTTCAGTCCATAGCAGTATAGTAACACCTTTACGAAGTAAAATTCGTGCATTCGTGGCAAAAAAATCTTATGTTTTAATTTTTCCTAACAACTAATCACTTTATTTTATATTGATAAGTGCACAAAAATAGGGCAATTATGCTAATTTAGTCCAATACACTAAATTGATGCACTCCAGATTCCGATGTATTTCCTTCAGCATCCTTTGTTATAATATTCCAGTAATAAATAGTACCAGAAGCAACTGAAACTGTGAATTGATTGGCAGAAATATCACTTGCAGTTATACTTGGGTGAATTTCAGTCCCGAAATAAACATCATAACTCACAATGTCGTTATCAACATCGCTTCCACTCCATTCTAAGGTTACAGAAGTTGTAGAATTTAATGTCTGCGCCATACTTGGCGAAATTATTTCTGCGGGAAAAGGTGCATACGTCTGTACGCCTGGACCAGCGTTATAAAAATTCCAGATAGCACTTTCTTTAATTTCTCCTTGTAATTCATAGTTTACAAACCATCTATAAGCTTCCGCTCGGTCTATGGTTACAGGAAATATAAAATCTAAGGTGTCATACTGTTCGATAGTTCCTGTAGACAAGTTTTCTATGCTCAATGTATAAGTTTCTGCATTATCATTGGGCTGCCATTCAAAATAAACGGTACTTTCCGTTGGTGTTAAGTTCGTGCCTTCATTACATAGCGTGTCATCGGAAGGAAAAACCAATGTTACTCCAGTTGGCGAATCTTGTGGGCCGTTTATGTTATTGAAACCATCATCGGTTGTATTACTGCATCCGAACAAAACAACTACAGCGCATAATATGGTAACTACTTTTTTCATTTTTTTACAATTTTAAAAGTTGATGTCTCGCTTTTGGTCTGTATAGACATAAGATATATACCAGTGGCTAAATGTTCTGTATCAATTGCATTATAAACACCTTGATTTATAAATGTTTTGGTCAAAACTAACTGTCCAAACGTGGAATACATTTTTACTGTGACCTCATCTCCTGCGTTGCCATCGTAAATGTTCAGTTCATTTTTAAAAGGGTTTGGAAACAACAGCGGTTCATCAGCTTTAATAATTTGCTCTTCAAAAACCCCTTGACAGTCTAAATCCGTACTCACTTTCAACTGATTTATACCTTGTTGAAGCTGAAGTGAAAATGTTGAATTATGCGTGGTAAATGAATCATCGTTAAACTGAATATAATAGATAGTACTGCCAGACATATCTAAGGTTATATCACTACCTGAAGCAGGTCGGCTTGCAAAAACACTTAGTGGATTCGGTTCGGTAATTACTATGGTATAACAACTTTGGTAATCTGGCCATTCTTCGATGGTAATACACAGTTCATACGTGTCAGCCAAAAGATTGAAAATGTCAACATCATTGGTGAAGTTGTATTCTTGATAAAAAACCTCGCCTGTGCCGTCAAGAATATCTTCGCCGATTAGTGTCGCGGTATAATTATAAATTTCTTGAGCCGTTATGGTAATTTTACCGTTATTACTATTTAAGCAAGTTTCCCCTGTAATTAAAACCGTGAAGTTGTCATTTTGCAAATCTGGAATGGCGCATCCAAATAAATCCACAGCAGCACCGAAATCTGTATTAGGACAAAGGTCATCTGTGTTTGGAACACCATCATTATCGGCATCTTCGCATATACTTTGATACGAAGCCGAATCATCTTTTATCCAATTGTCGTAAATACCATCTACATTTTCTATGACTGCAATAGGATTATCAACTAAAATACATCCCAAACTTGGATTATTAATGGCATTAAACAATCCTAAATTCTCATTATTACCATTTTGAATATTGAGTTGATCTGCAAATAACAAATTTGATTGACAGAATAATAAAGTTAGATTCGGGTTTTGAGTGACATTTAAACTTGACAATTGATTTCCAGCACAGTTTAGCTCTTCTAAATTTACCAATCCGCTTACGTTTAAATTTATAATTGAGTTATTGGACACATTTATATCATCGAGACTTAAATTGGTATCGAAATTTATCTGAGACAAGCTATTGTTGGACACATCCAATTTGGTTAAGTTGGTCAGCAATGAAATTTCTAAAATATCAAGCAAATTATCTGAAACATCTAAATTTACCAATGATAGATTATTGCCTAAATCTACATTTGAAATCGTATTGTCTTCAACATTCAAAGTTGTTAAAGCCACAAACGCTTCTAAACCTGTGACATCTGAAATTTCACGACCACTCACATTTAAAAAGGTAATCTCTTCAATATTTTCCGTAAATACATAATCGTTTAAAGGCCCTGAATCATATCCTATGTCAATTAAAGCTTGCTCAAAATTATCATCTGGGACATAAGTTTCCCCAAAGAAACAGTTAACGGCAAATTGGGCTGTGGCATCTATGTTCCAAGTGGCACCAGTTGGTACTGTGCCATTATCAGTTTCAATACATAATAAATTAGGATTGTTAATGGCATTCAAATTCGTTAAAACTGCGTTTTGACCGTTTTTAATATTGAGTGTTTCCAATAGATTCGATTCGCAACTTATACTAGTTAAATTCTGATTTTGTTGAAAATCGAGTGTTACTATTGAATTGTTGTTACAATTAAAAACCTGTAAGGACAAAAGGTCACTTGGTAAAAACGACGTCAATGTATTATTTGAAATATTTAAGTCTGAAAGATTCGTGTTTGCCGTTAAATCTAAAGTGCTGATTGTATTAAAAGAACAATTAAGCGTTAGCAAAGCGATGTTATTTGTGAGGTCTAAATCGGTTAATAAATTATCTGAACAATCAACTTCCAATAGATTGGAATTTGAGCTTAAATCCAATTCAACTATAGCATTGTTAGAGCAATACAAGGTTTGTAAAGCGGCAAAATCTTCAATGCCTGTGAGGTCTATAATAGCATTACCATTGACTTCCAAACTTGCAAGATCAACTATGTTGGCAGTTAAGACATAATCGTTTAAAGGCCCAGAATCGTAGCCTAAATCGATGAGTGCTTGCTCGAAATTATCGTCTGGCACATAAGTTTCTCCAAAATTGCAATCTTCGCTATACGTTGTGGCTTCATCCTTAATCCAACTCGCATTGACATTATCTGCATCATCAACCTGAATACATTCCAAATTTGGATTTCCAGAGGCGTTAAAGCTTGCTATTTCTGTATTGATTCCATTTTGGATATTAACAAAACTCAATAGATTGTTAGACACGTTTATGGAAATTATTTCTGGACAAAACTCTGTTTGATTGGGTTGAAAAACGCAGGCCGAAATCGCCATAACAGTTAAATCCATATCGTTTTCAATTTGGTTGTTGCTGGCATCTAGTCGTTTTAAAAACTCCAAATTATTCGGTAAAATGACGCTCGATATCATATTTGAACTAAAATCAACTGCAATCAAATTTCCATTGTTGAGTAAATCCAGTTCAGTCAGTTGATTGTTTGAACAGGATAATGATTCGAGTGATGGATTTGAAACTAAATCCAATGCCGTTAGTTCATTGAAATCACAGTTCAAAAATTCTAAAAGCGTATTCGCAGATAGGTCGAGTGTTTGCAAACTGTTTTGAGATGCCAAAACCTCAACTAAATTGCCATTGTTTAAAAACGTTATTTCTGATATTTGATTATTTGTAATTGATAAAAAGACAAGTTCGGCATTATCGTCAACATTGAGCTGTGTCAATTCATTTGACGATACGTTTAGCGCTTCCAATGCTTGATAATTATTTACAGATAAATTTATGATGTCATTATTAGCACAGCTTAAATTGATTAGCGTCGTATTTATTGTTTCTAATGTTGTTAAATCGCTAATTTGATTACTATCGCAATTCACATCTTCCAATGCTGTATTGCTGCTTAAATCTAAAATGGTCATATTATTATTAGATGCATATAAAACTCTTAACAATGCATTGTTATTGACATTTAGGTCTGAAATATTATTATCCGCACAATCCAATATTTCGAGATTGGTGTTTTGGGATATATCCAAATTATTCAAATTGTTACCAGCGCAGTACAATGCTTTCAAACTTATAGTACCTGTTGTATTGAATAAACCAGCTTCATCGTTAATATCATTTGTGAGTAGATAATTTGAACTACAATTCAAACGTTCTAAAAACAACATATCGCTCACATCCAATGTATTCAGGAAATTACCACTACAATCGAATTCCACCAATGATTTAAAATCTTGAATTCCTGTTAAGTCTGAAATACTTTTGTCACTAACATCCAAATTCTGGATATGTTCAATGTTAGCAGTCTTTACTTCGCCATCCAAAACATCATCAAAGCCAAAGTCAATTAAACTTTGTTCAAAAAACCCATCTGGAATTGCCGTTACACGATTCGTATCACAATCGCCATTATAGGCTGCAAAATCATCTTTTTGCCAACTCCCAGGAATACTCCCAACAATAGCGTCATCCACATTTATACAATATAAATTGGGATTATTTGTAGCATTAAACGTCGTCAGTGCACCATTGTTTCCATTTTCAATATTAATGGTTAATAAGCTATTGTCGTTGCATAACAACGAGGTTAACGCGGCATTTAAGGTAAGGTCTAAATCCGTGATTTCATTATTTGAGCAATCTAAAATTTCTAAGTCTGTATTATTACTTAAATCTATATTTGTTAATATATTATATGAAATATTTAAGTCAATTAAATCTTCAAAATCTTGTATTCCGGTTAAGTCAGCTATGGCGAGATTTGAAATATCTAATGCTAACACAGAATTAATATCTGTAGTCGCCACAAAGTTGTTTAAAATGCCGTCAGAATCAATTCCTATATCAATTAATTCTTGTTCAAAATTATCATCTGGAATATAAGTACCACAAGCGACATTGTAGGATGCTCCCATATCTTTTTGCCAACCTGCAGTATCCGGAAAAGCTTCATCATCAACTTGAATACAGAACAGATTGTTATTATTTGTGGCATTGAACGTGGTAATTGAGGTATTGTTCCCGTTGTTAATATTTAAGGCAAACAAGTTATTATCGTTACACAATACACTTACCAATGCGTTATTACTGACAAGATTCAAACTTTCCATTTGGTTGAATGAACAATCAAAATTATTCAGCAACGAAATAGTACTGACGTCCAAATTGGTTAAGTTGTTATTGGAACAATTGAGTGTAGTCAGTGCTAAATTTGTGCTTAAATCTAGATGCTCAATCATATTACTTGCACAATAAATTGTCGTAACCGCTGTATTTGTGCTTAAATCCAAAACTATTAAATTGTTATTAGTAACATCTATTTGGATTAGTTCGGTGTTGCTGGAAACGTCTAAATTCTCAATGGAATTTGTACTACAATCCAAAATCTCCAAAGCTGAAAAATCTTCAATTCCCACTAAACTGGAAATAGATTCATTTGAAACATCCAAACTTTTGAGCACATCTATATTTTCTGTTAAAACCAAATTATCTAAAATATCATCATGCCCATCGTTAATCAAAGCTTGCTCAAAATTATCGTCAGGAACATAAGTGTAAATATCTTCACAGGTATTCTCGCTGAAATAGGTCCAATCATCCTTAATCCATCCCGAAGGTGTATAACCATTATCAATTTGAATACAGAATAAACCTGGATTGTCAGAGGCATTAAAAATTGAAAACAATTCGTTATAGCCATTATTAACAACCAAAGAGGACAACTGATTTCTGGATACATCAATTGTTGCCATATCTTGACAAACCGTTATCGGATCCGTTTGTGGATCTGGACAAACAACCGAATTGATAGTACTTAAATCTAAACTCGTCAGCTGATTATTTGATACATCAAGGTTTTTTAAAATGGGATTTGAAGCCAAGTTTAAAGTTAAAATTTGATTGGATGCACAAAACAAACGTTCCAAATCCGGATTGTTGCTTACCACGAGTTCTCCTGCAATTCTATTATTTGAAACGCCTAATAAGGAAAGTTCTGGATTACTAGAAAGGTCTATTGCTGAAAGCTGATTACCTGAAGCTGTTAAACTTTTTAAGGCCGTGTTATTGAGAATGTCTAAACTCTGTATTTGGTTATCCGAGCAATTAAGGGTTTCTAAACTTGAATTATTGTTGAGCATTAATTCGGTAAGGAAATTAGAGCCACATAATAAGGTTATTAGATTGGTATTATTTGAAACATTCAGCGTTGACAATGCATTATCACTACAGATTAATGTTTCAAGAGCCGTAAAATCTTCAGTTCCTGTTAGGTCTGAAATATCCAAATTACTAACATCGAGAATTGTAACGTTTTCTATTCGATTTGTTGGCACTGAACCATTGTTGGCAAAACCATCTCCCATGCTGGAAGCATCACCAATAGCTACAACAGTTCCATCTGCCGCATGAGTTTCTAAATAGTTTTCAAAATTAGCATCTGGAATTGCTGTATCTTGAGCATCAACAAAAGAAACCGTTAAAATACACGCTATAAAAACAATAAAATTATGTCGCTTCATGATGTTTAAGTTCTAATTAATCCCTTACAATTTTATAATCCTTGAAGTTATGTTCATATTTCTTGTGTGTATGATAACCCTTACTGATTTTTGAACTCAAAAATTGTATCACTTCTTCCTTATATGCAGCATCTTTATCCATTCGACTCCAGAAAGGATGATCTTCCATAGCGAGCAATGGCATGTCTTCAAATACTGCTGTTAAACCTTTATTGTCAGCTGATGATTTACCCAATCGCGTAAGAAAGCTTTGGTCTTCAAGTGCCTGTACATAGATGTCCCTTGCCATTGTAATAAAAGCTTCAATTTGTGCTCTAGACACTTCAAAATAGAGGATCTCATCTGCACCATAAGCATCATCATTTATAATATTTCCATAAGCGTCATCGCTGTGATTATCGTCCTCATGTTTTACTAAAGTATGGTCTTGTTGCCCATTTGAATTGGCACTATCAAAACCTGTCGCCTCAGCATAACCAGGCACTAACTTGGCCAAAACTGAATTGGACTTTTCCATTTGAGCTTGTAATTGCACAGCTTGTTCTTTAAGCGCGTTCATCTCTTTTTCCTGCTGGGAAACCACATCACTTAAATCATTGGTATTTATGCCAACGGCTACATTTACTTTACTTATTCCTGCTTCTTTACCGATAATGTTCCACGCCACACCTGCAACCCTTTTATAATCTTTTGTTTCCATATCCTTTGGGTTGACAGCTTTTGCTAAGCCGTCTGCCATTAAATGTGGTATGATATAATCTCCTGGTTCTACCTTGCCCATAACTCGTACGGGCACTTGTCCCATAAACGCTATTTTTACGGAATTAGCTTCCTCATTTGGTTGTGGCATTTTCCCCAAAACAATCGGTCTTGTCGAAACCACCATGACCTTTTCAGCTCCCCAAATATCTTTTGAGACTAAGCCATTTTTAATGCCGACCAATTCGCCAGGTATAAAATTGTCCGCATTATTTTCCTTAGATAAATATTCCGCATAATCACCAGCACCAGACATATAAGAAACGCCAATATTATCTTCTTCAACCTGTAAAAATTGCGCTAGTGCGTTTATTGCCAATCCCACTTCCAGCCCAAGTGTTACACCTTTCGCAACCTTAAGAACTGTTTTTACTCCTTTATTGGCTATCATCGAAGGAATTGGCAAGGTTACACAACCGCCTATTCCAATACATGCTGTAGAACTACTTAAGGCTCCTGCAACCTCTGCTGTAGAAAAAACAGCCTCTATAACACTTACTGTGGTACTTGTAACCGCTCGTGCAATTGTTAAGTCTCGGTTTTGTTTTTCTAAATCATATAGATAATTAATTTCCAAATCCTCTTCTCTTTGCCCTTCTATTCGTCCCCACATTTGATTATCATCATAAAAAGAAATATAGTTATTTGAAGGCGCTCTATTTCCATTGACCTTAATTGCCAATCCATTTTTCCCACCATCTATTAGAAGCGGATGGTTACCCATTTCTATGCCAGCATTTGGCAAATTAGAGGTAATTTTCACCTGAGCACCTTGTCCATCAATAATTGTAGTTCCGAATAAATTGGTGCTTTGGTTAACTATAAGTGTTTCCGCTGATAAATCGCCAAAACTCGCTTCCCCATTGACCTGTAAATCATTCAATGTGGTTTGACCTATAACATCTAAAGTGCCATCTAATGCGCTATTTCCGTTAACTAGTAAATCACCTGTGAGATGCGATGGACTGCTATTGTTTACATTGAAGGCATCGCTGAGATTTGTTTCTCCTTCAACGGTTAAAGTTCCAGAGAGGTTTGTCGCATTACCATTGTTTACATCCAAGGTACTATTCAAATTGGTCGGACCTTCAACTTGAAGCTCTCCATTTAAATATGATCTATCATCAACCGTCAATGTTCCCGTAGCGGTTATATTTCTGTGATAAGCATAAGGTAAAAATGTGAGTCTTTCCCTGCTCATTTCGGTAAAATTACTTCCTGCATCAAAATCGATTTCTACTTTTAAATCCTTTGGTGTGCCATCCCAATTCATTTCTTTAAAATAATCGTGATTTCCGTCACCAATTAATAAATTAATGCGCCCAAATTCATCAGTAATTGTAGTCTGTACTTCTTGAAATTCCAATTGATTTCCACTATCATATATGGTAAATCGAATGGCTATGTTGTGATTAGGTAGATAATTTCCAGGTGAATCTACTCCAGGCAACTCTAAATCTTCTGGGCTAATAATTACCGCTTGATAACTAATACCATCGGTTTGTGCAAAAGCTTGCAACATAGAACAAACGAAGAATGCTAAGGTTAGGACTTTTTTCATGTTTGGTGGTTTTATTGTTATTATTTCTATTTTAAATCTTAATTAATTTTGTGTTGAAGTGATGCTCACCAGATACTACTTTCAAAAAGTAAGTTCCATTTGCAACATCATTAATTTGAAGCTCCAACTCTTGGCTTGGTAAAAAGATCTGAGAGTGGATGATTCTACCATTAACATCGAGAATGCTAATAGCAATGTCCTTTGAAATTTTGGTACTAAACTCTATTATTATGTCGTTGACGAAAGGGTTCGGATACACTTTTGCCTCTAGCTGATAATTAAGCTCTTCAAAGGTTTTTACATTAACAGAAGGTTGTTGATAGCCTTGTCTTAAATAATACCCATTTTTGGTGTGGGTTCCGATAACGCTAGATTGCCCTATACTTTGGCTAATTTTATAAGTGCCTTTCGCCGTAACAACCTCTTGTGATGAACCACTGCTTCCTAAATTCGAGCTAATTATTCGATAACCTGAATTATCCTGCGCCTGAAGCACTTGCCCAAAGGAAAAAAGTAATAGAATATATGCTAGTTTTTTCATGTGTATCCTTTTTTAAATTTTAGTATTGACTCCTTATCTATTTAGAAATTTATAATTATATTTTTATTAATAACAGTATTTTGATTATTGTCCACCGTTTGTCCACTAAAACCCGATTTTTCTAATAACTACAATAACATCTTGGCAGATTAATAATAAAACCCAAGCCAAATTGGTGTGCGTTTAACTTCAGTGTTTCACTGTTTTCTCCACTACTAATTAAAACCGATTTTCCATAAGTATAACCCACAAAAATTGCTGTACTCCTAGAAACTGGATATTGCATTTCTATGCCTCCTCTAACGAAAAAAATCTGATTGTTGAATTCTTTCTCACCAACAAGGTTATATACATCGTTGTTTATAGTTTGTGTTCCTCGAATTAAGAATTCTGACGCTATAGAAGCATTCGCCAAAAATGTAAGATCCCTTAATTGAAATAGTCTTATGCCTAACCCAGCTTTTAGGCCTAAGTAACTGACGTCCCATTCAAAATAATTGTCTATGCTACTCTCACTACCAATGGCTCCATAACTATTATAAGATGCACCTACTGATAGAAATAAGGTTCTATTCGTGTTTATAGATTGCCTGTAGCCCATGCCATAGTAAGATTTCGATTGGGACAATAGATTGTCAAGTGGTCTACCTTGCGAATTCTCATAATTAAACGAGGACAGTGTTGTACCCAATTCAAAGTAGAGTTGTTGGCCTAAACATGACCAACCCATCAATAAAACAACTACGATAATTGTATAATTCTTAAGCATTTAACCAGTTTTTGTTGAAGCAATTTAGACAAAATAACACCTCGATTTCCATAAAAATTAGTTTGTCCACCTTTTGTCCACCTCTAAAAAAAACAACATTTTAAAATTTTGAGGATATTTATTATAGGTGGACAACACCTAGTACATTTTTTACATCTATTTGATTATCAATATTTTATTACTTAAAAATAATTAACTTTATCTGAGATAAGCTAACAACCAAAAATCATGAGTATTCCCAAAGTGTCAATTAATGTCCGATTTTTTAAATACAATAAATCTGTCTACCAGAAGGTGGACAATTTGTTTTATCTATTAGTTTTAATTTTTATGCTGAATTCATTTTCTGGACAAAGTCAGGATCATAAACGGGTAGATAGTTTATTGCAAGCCGTATCAACACAAACCGATACCACCCAGATTATTACTTATGCGATGTTATGGGCAGAATATCTTTATGTCGATCCTTTGGCATCAAAACCTTATTTGGATAGTACCATTGTGCTAGCAAAACGATTAAATAACAAAAACTTTATTGCCAGAACCACTAACTATTTAGGTGTCTACTATAATATGACTTCTGAATACGAAAAATCCTTACCAACCTTTGACAAAGTTATAACCAGTTATACTGAACTCAATGATATGGTTCAAGTATGTGCTGCCCTAAACAATAAGGCTATCGCATTGCGAAATTTAGGCAGATTCAACGAATGTTTGGAAGTCCACATGAAAAGTTTAAAGCTCAAAGAAGATATCGGTGACACAGCAGAAAGTCTTGCGGCAAGCTATTGGAATATAGGAAACATACAAGGTGATATTGGCAATTATGACATTTCAAATAATTACTATAAAAAGGCAAAAGTTATATATGAAAAACTAAATCTGATTGACGACATATCTAGCATCAATATGAACATGGCCATTAATTTAAAAGGTCAAAAAGAATATGAGTTAGCAAAATCACTTATGTTAGCAGAAGTACCTTATTACAAAGCACAAAACTACAATAACGATCTGGCTGGAGCCTACGATAATATCGGATGGATTTATGCCCAACAAGACAGTTTAGACCTTGCTGAAAATTACTATAAAAAATCTTTAGAAATTAGCGAACAATATGGAGAAACTTCCCTTATTGGATTGAACTGGCGCCATCTTGGAGAACTTTACAATAAAAAAGGAGATTACAGAAAAGCGTTGCGCTATATGAAAGGTGCTTTAGAAAACGCAGAAGAAACCGGCACACGTAAAAAAATGATTGGTGACTTATTAGAAATGTCTAAAGCTTATGCAGGCTTAGGGCGTTACAAAAAGGCTTACGAATATCACACCGACTACCATGAGCTTCATGACGAAATCTTAGGTGAGGAAAATATTGAACGCATGAACGAGTTAGAGGTTCAATACCAATCAGAAAAAAAAGAGAAAGAACTCATCATCAAAGCAAATGAAATCAAACTTTTAAATGAACGAAAACAAAAAGCTGAAAATGAGAAATTGTTTCTTATTATTTCACTTATTGGTTCAATTGCATTAGCTGCTGCCCTAGTTTACGGATTACGTCAAAAAATGAAGCGCAATAAAATAGAACGCGAAAAACTAGATAACGATCTAGAATTTAAAGAAAAAGAACTCACAACACATGCGTTACATTTGGCACATAAAAATGAAGTTTTACTCGATTTAAAATCACAATTAAAAGAACTTAAATCTCAAAATCCGAATTCTAGAAGTTACCAAAAGGTCATCAATACTATTAATCTTGATATTAATAATGATAATAATTGGGAACAGTTTAGAACCTATTTTGAAGATGTGCATAAAGATTTTAATTCTAAGGTAATGCGCAATTATCCAGAAGTAAGTAATAATGATTTGCGATTAATGTCGCTTTTGAAAATGAATCTTTCGAGTAAAGAAATTGCCAATATTCTCAATATTTCAGTGGAAGGTGTAAAGAAGGCTCGCTATCGTCTGCGTAAAAAACTCAATTTAACCACAGAAGACTCATTACAAGAATTGGTTATAGAGCTATAAATCAGCTATTTAATAAAAATAGTCCACTCATTGTCCATAGAGATACTTCAACTTGTCCACTTGTTGTCCGTACTTATTTTTCTATTCTTCAATACTTTAGATGTACGTTTGTCTTGTCATTGAAAAATGGCAAACCAGTTTTGTGGTGCCTTGCGCTGGATTAGGCTGCAGACATCCAGTTGCAAGTCACTTCAAAAACTAAATAACACTCTTTTCTTTAATAAAAACTGTTCTAATATGATAATTTACATCTTAATTACCCTACTTATCCGAGCTTACAAAAATCAAAGCACGAACCACGAATTAGCAACTGAGCTATAATTGGGTATAAATGACAACCTTTTTTTAGAAACCTGAAGGTTTTCTTCTTATAGTCCAATAAACTTTTAAATGTTATCAGCTTAATTAAGATATTTAAGCTAGCAAAAGAAATCTAATTTTCAAACATGGAAATCAATAGGTATTAAGACTGAGTATGAGTGTTAGAAAAAAGCGAATCTTACTGATAGCTATTGAAAGATTTTTTTATACCATACTTTCCAAAATCATTTCAATATCGCGTTCCGTAGTATCTGGATTTATAAAACAAAATCGCGAACAGGTTTCAAACGTATCTCCATTTTTCCACTTCGTTGGTGTTACCAAGGCAAAACCTTTACGATGGTTTTCGTAGGTCCAATGCGTATAATCTTCAGGTGTCCAGCCTATTCTTCGGTATAAAACACAAGATAAGCTTGGGTCTCTAACCAATTCTAAGTTAGGATGAGCTTTAATCATTCTTCCAGCTATTTGTGCCAATTCAAGACCACGTTCCACAGCCTCTTTATAACTATCTGTACCATGTGTAGCTAAAGAGAACCATAAGGGCAAACCTCTTACACGTCTTGTCAATTGAATTTGATAATCCGTTGGATTGAAACCATGTGCGCCTTCGTCCTTGAAAATTTCAAGATAAGATCCTTGTTGGGAATGTGCATTTTTTGCCAATTCCATATTTTTGTATAACACAGCTCCACAATCGTATGGCGAAAACATCCATTTATGTGGATCAATTGTAATACTATCTGCTTTTTCAATACCATTAAATAAGTGACGTACTGAATCGGCAACCAAAGCGCCTCCTCCATAAGCTGCATCCACATGAAACCATAACTTTTCATCCTCACAAACTTTTGCAATACTTTCCAAGTCATCTATAATACCAGCATTAGTTGTGCCTCCAGTGGCTACAACCGCAAATAAGCATTTCCGCTGATGTTCGGTTAAAGTAGCTATGGTTTCTTTTAAAGCGTCACCATCTAAATGTTCTTCGGAATCTACCAAAACGATATCAACATCAGCCACTTTAGCCATGGCTTTTATGGAGGAATGTGCTCCGATAGATGTGATTATTAATCCTTTTTCTCTTTTGTAATCAGGATTTTCCCTCCAATGTTCTCTAGCTGTTACAATGGCAGATAAATTCGCAGCTGTGCCTCCACTTGTAAATACGCCAAACGCACCTTCTGGCAAACCTGTTAAAGACACCATCCATCGCATCGCTTCATTTTCGCAAAAAATCCCTCCAGCACCTTCCATCCAATAGGCACCATGAATACTGGAAGCCGATGTAATTAGGTCAAACATTATAGCAGCTCGCGTTGGAGATGCTGGCACAAAAGCTAAATTCCTTGGGTGATCCACTGGTACATTGGCATTGGCCAAATGTTCTTTCCATAAATTAAAAGCATATTCTCCGCCAACTCCTTTGGCTGTAATAGTTTCTCCAACCGCTCTTTTTAATACTTCTGCTGTTCTTGGTTTTCCTATTGGATGCTCGGTAGCAGAAACTCTACCAATCACATATTTCATGACATCCAAAGTCATTTCTATTAACTCTATATCAATCTTATGCACTACTTATTTTAAATTTAAAATTAGGAATTCTCCTTTTAAGGGTGTTAAGGCATTCTTCAATTCAGGAATCAAATCCGCTCCATATTCCAAATACAATTCTGAAAAATTAATAGTTCGTTCTTGTAAACTCTGATTAGGAAATAATTGCTCTTGTAATTCTGTAGAGCGTTCAATTTGGTCTGCGAGTTTCCTTTTTTGGGCTTTAAGTAATCGCTTTTCAAGATGTTTTAAACCTTTAATCTGTTTTACTTCTTGTGCTTTTACAGCGCCATAAAACGATTTATCTGTTTGTTCTGCCAACTCAAAAAGATGTTTGAATTGGGATTCTAAATGTTCAATTTGCTCCGAAAAATCAATGTCAATATTTGATATTTTTCGGACTTTTTTATTGATAAAAGAATGTCTATCTAAAAACAGATCCTTATCTGATATATTTAATATTTCTTGTTTTTCAGCTTGCTTTTTAGATTTTACTAAAGCTGAATTACGTAATAATAACATTGGAAACGTAACATTCTGTGTTTCAAAATTAGATTTTAATTGTAACCAATAAATGAGTTCTCCGCCTCCACCAATGTAACAGAGGTTTGGTAAAATAACTTCTTGGTAAAGCGGTCTCATAATAACGTTGGGCGAAAATCTTTCAGGAAACTCGTCTAAATGTTGAAGCAACTCATCCTCGCTCCAACTCATGTCACTTTCCAAAACTTGATAGTTGCCATCAATTTCAACAATACGTTCCCGTAAACCGTCTTTAATATAAAACAGATTTATTTCCCTTGGGTTAACCTGAATTTTCAATCCTAAGGCTTCCAGGTTTTTATTAGTTTCTGAAACGGTTTCAAAAGCTACTTTTTCTAGCAATTCATTTTTCATCTGTGGAATGAACAAACGTTTCAATTCTTTATCATCAGCATCTAAAATCACCAATCCGTATTCGCCAAACAATTCGTTCGCTAAGTAGCGAGTGGCATCCGCCAAATCATCATGATTTAGATAAGCTTCTTTAAACCAAGTTTTTAGTTGTTCTGCATTCTTTCCTGCTCCAAATTCAGATGAAATAACATCGAAAACGTCCGCTAAACCTTCCGTATTAAAATGACCAACAGCACCAGTTTGCTCAGAATTCCACTGTATCTTCTTGCCTTTAAAGTTGAAATAATTGATTTCCTCAAAATCGTGGTCTTCAGAAGCCATCCAATAAATTGGCACAAAATTATTTTTAGGATAAATTTCCTTTAATTGTTCGGTCAGGTTTATTGTTGAAATAATTTTGTATAGAAAATAAAGTGGTCCCGTAAATAAATTCAGTTGATGACCAGTAGTAATTGTGAAGGTATTTTCAGAATTTAAAAGTTCTATATGTTCCGCAGTTAAATCTGAAGTTTCAAGATTTTTATATTGTGACTTTAATGTATTTACCAAAATTTTTCGATGTGATTCTGACACATGACCAGACTGGCGCTTTTCCTCGATTTGCGCTTCAAAATTTTCCAAATTAGGAAAATGATGATAAAAGTCCTTTAATTCAGGGTTTTGGTCTAAATAATCACAAATAAAATTTGAGAAATAATTCGTTTCTCTAAATGGAATATAATCGGTTGGCATACTAATCTCAAATTATGGCATAAATATAAGGCTCTTCAATTTTTTAATTACTAATTTTTAGTTAATTCAATTGCACTAACTATCTTTACTCACTGAACTCATTTAAATATTTTCAATTAGCTAAAAGATTACCCTTTTGCACCCAGTAATTGTCTTTTTTTCGTTCCGTAGCGATGCTATGCATCTTAAAAAAGCCTTCAATTGGTCACAAAATGACTAATTCCTGTCTGACGGCGAGGCAGGTTCGCTTTAACAAAAAACGTTTAAACGAGTTCGTTTTCAATCAAAATAATTTATTAAATGCAAAAAGTAGTTTTAGTGCTCTTGTTGGTTTTTGGTAGCTTCACCTTAACATCAGCTCAAAATATCAAATCTCCAAGTGACTTTTTAGGTTATGAAATAGGAACACAATTTAGTCGTCATCATCAAGTTATCGATTATTTTAAATCAGTGGCCAATACTGTTCCAAATCAGGTAAAACTCGAAACCTATGGAAAAACCAATGAGCGCAGAGGTTTGTATTTAGCTTATGTTTCAAGTGAAGCTAATATTGAAAATCTTGAAACGATTCGTGAAAACAATCTGAAAAACACAGGTTTGTTGGATGGAGAGCCAAGCTCAACTGACATCGCAATTGTTTGGTTAAGTTACAATGTGCATGGCAATGAGGCATCGAGCACAGAGGCATCCATGCTAACACTATACAAGTTGCTAACCGAACACCAAGATTTACTAAAAAATACAGTTGTAATTATTGATCCAAGTGTGAATCCAGATGGTCGCGATCGTTATGTCAATTGGTATAATGAAACAAAGAGTGCAGCTTACGATATTGACCGACAAGCCAGTGAGCACAATGAACCTTGGCCGAGCGGACGACCAAATCATTACCTTTTCGATTTGAATAGGGATTGGGTTTGGGCAACGCAAGTGGAAACACAACAACGTCTGAAAGTTTACAATAAATGGATGCCACATGTGCATGTCGATTTTCATGAGCAAGGCATCAACGAACCTTATTATTTTGCACCTGCAGCAGAACCGTTTCATGAAATTATTACGGATTGGCAACGCGATTTTCAAACACAAATTGGAAAAAATCACGCTCAATATTTTGATGCAGAAGGTTGGTTGTTTTTTACAAGGGAACGTTTCGATTTGTTATATCCCAGTTATGGCGACACCTATCCAACATTTATGGGAGCCATGGGAATGACCTACGAACAAGGTGGTCACGGTATGGCTGGATTAGGAATTCTGAATGATGAGGGACACGTTTTAACTTTAGTGGAACGTTTGACGCATCACACCACCACAGGAATTTCAACCGTTGAAATGGCTTCAAGAAATGCAAAAAAACTTAATTCTGAATTTGGGAAGTTCTTTAATAATTCCAACTTAAAATATAAAAGCTACGTGGTTAATGGCAATGAAGATAAATTGAATAGCCTAAAAGTACTTTTAAACAAGCACGATATTAGGTTCGAAAATCCAAAAAGCACTAAAGTTTCAGGTTTTAATTATGCGACAGGTCAACCAGGTAGCCTTTCTGTGGATGAAAGTGCTATGGTTATTCACAGCGATCAACCAAAAGGCAAAATGGTGAAAGTTTTGTTTGAACCCAACACCATGCTTTCAGACTCATTAACCTACGATATTACAGCATGGTCTTTACCTTATGCTTTCGGTTTGGACGCTATTGCGAGCACCACAAAAGTGAGCAGCAGTAAATTGGCCGAACGCAAATCACTTCAAATATTGAAAGATGCTTACGGTTATGTGAGCAAATGGAATTCCATAGAAGATGCTAAGTTTTTAGCTGAATTATTAAAGCAAGATTTCAAAGTTAGATTTACCGAAAAACCATTTACTTCAAAAGACAAAAAATTTGAACGCGGTTCTATAATCATAACAAAAGGCGACAATAAACACATTGAAAAAATGGTGTCGAAGTTAAATACCATTGCTCAAGACCATGCACAACCATTGACAGAAATTTATACAGGGTTTTCGCAAACCACTCCGGATATTGGTTCTCCAGACATTAAATTGGTAAACAAACAAAAGGTAGCTATTCTCTCTGGAGACGGCACATCCCCTTTAAGTTATGGCGAGATTTGGCATTTCTTTGAGCAGCAATTACATTATCCACTGACATCAATAAACACCGATGATTTTAGCAAAACCAAACTAAACAAATACAACGTATTGATTCTACCAAACGGCGATTATGAAAAAGTACTAACCGACGAAAACCTAACAAAATTGAAAACGTGGGTAAATGCTGGCGGAAAAGTGATTGCAGTTGATGGTGCCTTGAGAAGTTTTGCTGGTAAAGATGGCTTTAATTTAAACTTCAAACCATTTGACGTTGTTGACAATGTTGAAAAAAACAAAAATCTAACAGCATATGCAAATCGTGAGCGTGAATCCAGCAACGATCTTATTACAGGGGCGATTTTCAATGCCAAAGTAGATTACACACATCCTATGGCATTTGGTTATGACGATAACTATTTCACACTCAAATTAGGAAGTTCGGCATACAGTTTATTGGATAGTGGCTATAATGTAACGTACTTAAACGACACTAAGGTATATTCAGGTTTTGCAGGTAAAAATGCTTTACAAAAACTTGACGAGACGTTGATTTTTGGTGAAGAACGCATGGGCAACGGTAGTTTTATTTATATGGTAGATAATCCACTTTTTAGAAGCTTTTGGGAAAATGGGAAGTTATTTCTGGTAAATGCGGTTTTCTTGGTCAATAATAATACTTATGAGTTGTGAAAATAAAAAGACTTAAGACCGCTTCGCTTCTAGACCTAAGAATCAAGACTTAATAGTAACTAACTGATTATAATTCTGTTTTTTATTGAAGTATATAAATTTCCAACGCTCATTCTTACAGATATCCATCCAAAATTACAAATGCGCAACTAAGACATTACAAAAGTTTGCTACATCAATTAGAGCTTAAAGCATTTGGTTCTGAGGATTAGTACGGTTATTTAATGCTTAAAAAAGAACTATAAAAAATTCATCTTTTTATATTTAAAGACCTAATTCCCAAAGAGGATTATGGGCAAGTGTCTTCAAGAAGAGTTAACTATTATACCAAGCAGTATGAGACAAAAAAGCAGGCATTTATAACAATTGAAAATTGAAGCTAAAACCTTTTAGACACAATATAATTTTCAGTGGATTCAGACACTAATTAATTGACTTTTAGGCAAACCATATCATAAGTAAGGTTTAGTTTTATTATATTTAAAGTACTAACAAATAATCAAAACATTATGAAACTAGGAGCCTTCTCTATAAGCCTTGCCGTTAAAGACATTAATGCCTCAAAAGCATTCTACGAAACCTTAGGGTTTTCAGTTTTTGCTGGAGAGTTAGACAAAAATTATCTCATCATGAAAAATGAAACGTCACTCGTAGGACTTTTTCAAGGGATGTTTGAAAATAACATTCTAACCTTCAATCCAGGTTGGGATCAAGATGCCAATACGCTCGAAAAATTTGATGATGTCCGTAAGATTCAAAAGCATTTAAAATCAAAAGGGATTACATTAGAACACGAAGCTGACGAAACCACTACAGGTCCTGCAAGTTTTGTGGTACTGGATCCAGATGGCAATGCTATTTTAATTGACCAACATATATAAAAGTAAATCGCCTTTTATTTTAGCAACTTATGATACATCCAAACACGGAATTAAAATTTATAAGCGAAGACATTGGCTATGGTGTTGTAGCAACGGAATTTATGCCTGTCGGCACTATAACTTGGATTTTAGATAAATTGGATAGGGAATTTACACCTGAAACATTTAATGCCATGGATCCGATTTACAAATCTATTTTAGATATGTATTCTTACAGAAACAACAAAGGAAACTTTATTTTATGTTGGGACAACGGACGCTTTGTAAACCATAGTTTTAAATCCAATTGCCTAACCACTGCTTATGATTTTGAAATTGCAATTAGAGATATTCAGCCAGGAGAACAATTGACCGATGACTATGGTTATTTAAATATTACCGAACCGTTCGAACCTGTTGACGAAGGAACAGATAGAAAGGTGGTCTATCCAGATGATTTAGTGAACTTCCATAAGACTTGGGACACACAACTTAAAAAGGTTTTCAATAAAATTGTTGATTACAATCAACCGTTAAAAGATTTAATAAAACACGAATTATGGCAAAAAATAGAACGTATAGCGAATGGAAAAGAAGCCATGGATTCCATCTTTCATAATTATTACAACGAAAAATCTTTGTAAATTTAATTTAGCTAAACAATCTTCAAATGGAACAAGCACTACAAACCATGATTAATAATATGCCAGAGAAAACTGGTAAATCATTAGACCAATGGAAAAAAATACTGAAAACAAAAGCCTTTGAAAAGCATTCTGAAGGCGTCAATTTTCTAAAAAAAGAACATGGAGTTACACACGGCTTTGCCAATACTATTGTAAACCTCTCTAAAGACGGAAATGATTCTCCTGACGACTTGGTATCTAATCAATATAAAGGCAAAGAAACCTTAGTTCCTATCTATGAAAAACTAATTTCGGTCGTAGAGAATTTTGGAGACGATGTTACCATCACACCAAAAAAAACCAGTGTAAGCGTCATTAGAAAACGACAATTTGTATTGATAAAACCAGCTACAAAAACCCGAATAGATCTAGGATTAAAATTGCCAAACAAACCAACCACAGATAAATTAGGTAATTCTGGACCTTTTGGGACGATGTGCACGCATCGCGTTCAAATCACGTCAGTTGAAGACGTTGATGATGAATTGATTGGATGGATGAAAGAAGCGTATGAACTAGCAGACTAACCACTACTCTATTTCCTTTACCAAGGACTCATGCATAAAACCTTGCAAGCTGTCATTAACTCGAAGATGAAACCATCGTTCTGTTTTTCCTATTATTTCAACTTGGGTTTTCTGTTCTAATTCTTGAAGTTTATCGGTTTTGACAGCGGCTCCAATTCTGAGTTCATTTTTTCGCAGTCGTGTTTCACCTTTCATAAACAAAGAGTGGTTTTCAAACTCAATTCGGTCCGTTAGTTTTACAAATGGCAACGGATCAACAGCTCCTCCTTTAGTGTAAATTCCAAAATGCAAGTGCGGACTCGTGGTTTTGGCATTTCCTGTATTTCCAACAAATCCTAGAGTGTCTCCTACTTTCACTCGTTCTCCGGTAGAAACCGCAATACTATCCAAATGCGCATAATACAAGGACTGACCGAAAATTCCATCGCGCAGCCATACTTGTTTACCTCCCAAGCCTCGATTACCAGTATTGGAAATAAAACCATTGGTCGCAGCCACAACAGGCGTTCCACGTTTTGCAAAAATATCAACACCCTTATGGGAACGACTGCCACCACCTCGCGATGCGCCCCAAAAACTCTGTATAGCCTCATTGTCTTTTCCACTCACTGGAAATACTAAAGTAGATTCCGTAAATAACCTCAGTCCAAAGTTGCTACTATTATTTCGATTGGGAAGAATTACTATTTTGTATGATCCTGTTTTAGTGACATCAAACTCTAAACGATTTGTCATTGGTTGATTTGAAATGATTGTTTTTTTTGAAATAACCGAATCGTTTTCAAACGCAAATAAATCGATTGCCAATTGTAAACTATCCGCCGTGATATTTGATTCTATTTTGAAACGTTCTCCTCGCTTTAAGTTTAAAGTGTAAGCGAGAACCCTAAAATCCGAAGCATCGGACTTTGAATTTAAAGTAGACGGTAATTCTAACTTTAAATGATTTTGTTTCGCATTGGTATACGTTTCTTCATACCGTTTAAAAAGACTATCGTTATCATCTAAAGTACGCTCAAAAACTTCTCTTGCTGAAGGTTTCGTAATTACGTCAGAAACTTTCTGTACTTGTTTACAAGATGCTAAGAACAGAAAAAGGATTAGAATTTTAGAGTTGAATTTCATACTTAAAAATAAACACAAACCATACCAAGAATTGTTATAAAAAGACTAAAAAAACAGCGAATCAGAGTTTAATATGTAAATTGTTCTGGTCATAGAAATCTCAAAATGATGGCATCTCTAAACTCTAAATTTAAAATACTAGTTCTACCTAATGAATTGATTAGAGTTCATTCATAAATCTATAGAGGTAAAAGAATCTTAAGGAATGCCTTAGCTTTGAAAAAAAATCACTGTTTATGAAAACTCAAAAATCCCTCTTATTAATATTGACCATAGTCTTTTTGTTATCCTGTAAAACGAACAGAGAAAAAGAAATGGCTGTATCTGAAGAAAAAAAAGAGATGATCTCTGATAAATCACCCGATACCGTACAGACCGCAATAGGTCAATTGATATTACCTCCACCTTATGCAACAGAATCCGTAAGGAACGCAAATGATCTTATAGATTGGCCAGAAGGCAAATTACCAATGGCACCCGAAGGATTTACGGTCACAAAATTAGCAGACGGATTCCAAAACCCACGTTGGACGTACATTCGTCCTAATGGAGACCTATTTGTCTGTGAGGCAAATACAAAAGACAGTGCAGGACTTATTACGCTTTTGAGAGATAAAGAAAATGACGGTACGATAGAACTTCGAGAAACATTTCTGGATGACCTAAATCAACCTTTTGGAATGTTAATAATTGGAAATCATTTTTATGTTGCCAACACAGACGGCCTTTATAAATATCCTTATAAGGTAGGTCAAACGTCTTTAAACGCTTCCGAAGGCGAAAAAATAGTGGATCTTCCTGCTGGTGGCTACAATCATCACTGGACCCGAAATATCATAACCAATGATGCAGAAGATAGGATTTATATTTCGGTCGGTTCCGCTAGTAATGTTGGTGAATATGGCATGGAAGAAGAAATTCGTCGCGCCAATATTCTGGAAGTAGATCTCAATGGAAACAATGAAAAAATATACGCTAGTGGATTGAGAAATCCGGTAGGTATGGATTGGAACCCTGTTAACGGTGAACTTTGGACCGCCGTAAACGAACGTGATAAGCTTGGCGACAATCTTGTGCCAGACTATGTTACAAGCGTTAAGCAAGGTGGCTTTTACGGCTGGCCTTATGCGTATTATGGTGCCATTGAAGATCCACGATTAAAAGGCGAAGCACCAGAACTTGTAGCAAAAACCATAGTTCCCGATGTTTCTGTTGGGCCACACACGGCATCGCTTGGACTCACGTTTTACGACGACGGAAATTTTCCTGAGAAATATAAAAACGGTATTTTCGTTGGTCAACACGGCTCTTGGAACCGTTCCGTACTTTCTGGATATCGCGTGGTTTTTATACCTTTTGAAAATGGAAAACCTACAGGGAAACCTGAAGATTTTCTAACAGGCTTTATTGCAGAAGATGATGACACTGATGTTTATGGAAGACCAGTTTGTGTTGCCGTCACGCCTTCTGGAGATTTATTAGTAAATGATGATGCTGGAAATATCATTTGGAAAGTGAGCTATAATAAGTAGTATCTCGGAAGCCAGAAATTAGATTACCATGAAATTTATAACGTTGAAAATGATAGCAATTATGTTCTCAATGGGCATAATTGAATCTTCCTACACCCAAAATATAAGCGGTCGCGTGATAGATCATTCAGGCTCATCCATTTCTGGTGTCGCTATCCTTTTAAATGATGAAGTGATTTCTGAAACTAATGATAGCGGTATTTTTACCCTATCCGAAAATCTGAACTTACCTTTAAAAATAGAACTAAATCATCCTTACTATTATATTAAAACAGTTACTTTATCTGAAAACAATTCAGTAATCAAACTGTCTGCTTTAGAAAAAACTTTAGATCTTGAGGAGGTAATTATCTCTTCTACTTATCAAAAAGAAAGTCAGGTTATTATTCCTACAGTCAAAATTTCAGCACAAAAATTCGAAGAATATAGTCCCTTGGATTTGGTGGCCGCAATTAATGAAACACCTGGCGTTTATATTCAGAGTGGCGCTATTAACACCAATAGAATCGTAATTAGAGGTGTTGGATCACGTACGCTTTATGGCACCAATAAAATACGTGCTTATTTTAATGGCATTCCAATTACAAACGGTATTGGAGAAACGTCGATCGATGCGTTTGACCCTGAGGACATCGGAAATTTGGAAATCGTAAAAGGCCCAAAAGCGACGCAGTACGGCACAAATTTGGGTGGTACATTGCTACTCAACTCAAAACAAGCTACGGCAGGTGAATCTTATTTTAAAAGTAATCTTACAGTTGGAAGTTTTGGATTGCTAAAAAACAATGTTTCCATGGCTACTGCAGATGAAAAATTAGCGATTAATCTTAATTATGACCATTTAAAGTTAGACGGATTTCGTGACAACAGCAATTATAATCGAAAAGCGGTTTTCCTGACTTCCAATTATAAATTTAACGCTAAAAATGAATTGGGCATTTTAATAAATTATACGGATTACTTTGCCCAGATACCGAGTTCCATAAGCGAAACTGCATTTAATGAAGATTCTTCACAAGCAGCATTTACATGGAACGCAGCACAAGGATTTGAAGATAACAAGCAAGTATTAGTTGGCCTTAATTATACCCATCGTTTTTCGGATAATTTTAGTAATACCACATCTGTTTTCTACAGTTACCTCGATCATTACGAACCGCGTCCGTTTAACATATTGGATGAATATACAAATGGCTATGGCGCCAGAACGCTCTTCGCAAAAGATTTTAAATTCTTAAATCAGAAAGCCAATCTTAGTTTTGGAGGTGAATTTTATAGCGATCAGTACAATTGGAAAACCATAGAGAATTTATATGAAGATAACAATAACAAAGGAAGTCTAGAAGGACAATTACTTAGTGACAATATAGAAAACCGAAACAACCTAAACGCCTTTGCCACTGTAACCTTACCATTTTCCAAAAGACTAAAAGCTCAATTGGGTATCAATTTTAATACGACCAATTACAAATTTACAGATGAATTTAATAGCGGAGAAGACAAAAAAAATGCAGATCGTGATTTTGATCCGATAATTGCTCCTAATTTGAATATTTTATATCAATTGACTGCAAATTCTAATATATATGCCAATATAAGCAGAGGTTTTAACTATCCTTCTATTGAAGAAACATTGACGCCAGATGGTGTTATAAATCCTGAGTTAGGACCAGAAACAGGTTTCAATTATGAAATTGGAAGTGAAGCTTTTTTATTCAAAAGGAAACTAAGACTAAAACTTTCTGCCTATTTACTTGATATTGATAATTTACTCGTGGCAGATCGTGTTGGCAATGACCAATATATTGGTCGTAATGCAGGTAAAACTGAACATAAAGGTATTGAGCTTTCTGCTTCTTATACCTATAAATTCGCCAGTGAATTTTTATGTTCACCATACATCAATGCCGAATTAACAGATCACCGATTCATTGATTTTGTAGATGACCAAAATGATTATTCAGGAAATGAACTAACAGGTGTCCCAGATACTAAAGTGAATGGTGGTATTCAATTTGGGTTTAAAAACTTAAATTTAAACACTAATTTTATTCATATTGGAGAGATGCCCTTAACCGATGCCAACACATTATATTCAGAAGATTATACCGTATTTAATGCTAAAGTAGCCTATAAAAATGCAATTACTAAGCATTTTGATATTGAAATCAATGTTGGTATTAATAACTTTCTGGATGCAAATTATGCCTCGTCTATACTCATAAATGCCGTAGGTTTCGGTAATTCCGAACCACGATATTATTACCCTGGAATTCCACGAAATTGGTTTACCGGTTTTAAAATTGCATACGAAATATAGTTGTAGAAGAATGAGACCAAAATTGATGAATTAAACATATACAAAATGAAAAAACATTTCTTAGTAATACTGACATTCTTATCTGCATTTCAAATGACCAAGGCACAAACCGATAGTTTGCAATGGTTAGACATTGAATTAGCAAATTATAAATATCCATATGCTGTTTTTAACTTAGAATTGAACGTTCAAGAGCAAGAATTAAAGATGGCATATATGGACGTAAAGCCTGAAAATTACAATGGAAAAAACATTGTGTTATTTCATGGAAAAAATTTTAATGGTGCCTACTGGGAAACAACTATTGATGCGTTGACCAAAGAAGGGTTTCGCGTTATTGTACCAGATCAAATTGGATTCGGAAAATCTTCTAAACCGGAGCACTTCCATTATACCTTCCAACAATTAGCACAAAATACCAAAACACTTCTGGATACTTTAAAAATTAAGAAAACTACTATTTTAGGCCATTCCATGGGAGGTATGCTTGCCACACGTTTTGCATTAATGTATCCTAACACGGTAGAAAAATTTATCTTGGAAAATCCTATAGGATTAGAAGACTGGAAACTCAAAGTCCCATACAAATCCATAGAATGGTGGTATAACAATGAACTTAAAAAAACTGCTGAAGGCATAAAACAATACCAGTTGAATAATTATTATGATAACAAATGGAAGCCAGAATACGATCAATGGGTGAACTTATTGGCAGGTTGGACGTTAAATTCCAACTATATAACTATAGCATGGAATGCCGCTTTAACCTATGACATGATTTTTACAGAGCCTGTTGTTTATGAATTCCAAAACATTACTGTTCCGACGCTTTTAATAATTGGGACACGAGATAGAACCGCCTTGGGTAAAGGACTTGTTTCTGAAGATGTAAGAAAAACCATGGGATTATATGACGAATTAGGTAAACAAACACAAGAGAAAATTCCTAATGCACAATTAGTGGAATTGGAAAACGTCGGCCATTTACCTCATATTGAAAAATTTGATAAATTCATTAAACCATTGATTACCTTTTTAAATCAATAGTGTTATTTTATATGTATTGAACTCACTATCAGTTCAGCAACATTAAATTCAATAAAGATTAAATTATGAAAACCATACTTTTAAATGACGGGAATTCCATGCCGATTGTCGGTTTTGGAACCTATAAAGCCAAGGACCAAGAAGGCATTGACGCTGTTAAACATGCGCTCTTAAACGGTTATCGGTCAATAGATACAGCAGCAGCTTATGGTAATGAAGATGCTGTGGGAAAAGGCATCAAAGCGAGTGGTATTCCAAGAGACGAAATTTTTGTGACCACCAAATTATGGCGTGAAGAATTAGGTTACAAAACTGCTAAGGAAGCGTTTGAAAAATCCCTCAAAAAATTGGGATTGGATTATATTGACTTATACCTCATTCATTGGCCTGCCAATGCTAAAAATTATGATAATTGGCAACAAACGAATGCAGAGACATGGCGTGCTATGGAAGAGTTACAAGCTGATGGAAAAATAAAATCCATAGGTGTGAGCAACTTTTTTCAAGAACATCTTGAAGCTTTATTCGCGACTGCCAAAGTGAAGCCAGCCGTTAACCAAATTGAGTTTCATCCAGGCTATTGGCAGCAAGAATTGGTCAATTATTGCAAAAAACAAAATATTGCTGTCGAATCCTGGTCGCCATTAGGAAGAGGCGAAGTTTTTGAAAATGAACATTTAAAAGAAATAGCAAAAACGCATGACACCTCTGTAGCAAAGGTTTGCCTTCGTTGGATAGTACAACATGAGGTCATTGCAATCCCTAAATCAACCACAGACGAACGCATTGAAGAAAACATCAATCTATTTGATTTTGAGTTATCTAATGAAGAAATGAATCTCATCAATAATCTACCTGAATTCGGATTTAGCGGAGAGCATCCCAATTTTTGGCCAGATAGGGTTTGATTTCGTATTTTCAAAATATACTTTGAATTTTACGACTTTACGCTATATTTTAAGTCTTCCGCTATAAACTAGGTTGGCTTTGGCTGTACATAAAAATAAGCCCTTCAACTTCGCTAAAAATGACACTTCTTCTCCGTAAAAGTCGAAGTTTTCAGGGGCAACATCTTAAATAGTTGTAAACTCCTTTGCTTTCAAATAAGCATTCATCGTATCTATCAAAACGTCTTTATTTTATAGCTAAAACCTCACATTAACGAACGCATTGAAGTGCTCAAAATTCAATTAAAAACCTAAAATCTTGAAGAATTAAATGAAAAAATACATTTCACAGCATCTCATTATCAAGCCACTAAAAATTTTTATTTAGAATTGTTATAAATAATTTGTTTTATTTAAAAGACATAAATATTTTTGTCAAAAATTAACTATTTATATTAAGTCTAAATAAAAACAAATGACAAAACTAATAACAACCCTAGCATTTCTTATACTCATAAACATCTCATTTTCCCAATCTGCAGACGTAATTGGAAACGTTACCGATGCTAACATAGCATCGCTTTCAGGCGTCAATGTTTCTGTAAAATACTCAGATAAAGGCGCTCAAACCAATGCAAATGGCGAATTTAAAATAACTAACTTAGAGCATGGAGATTACATAATTTCATTATCTTACGTCGGATTTAAAACCAGAGAATTTTCTATTACAATTTCCAATAATCAAACTGTTGATTTAGGTACCATTACACTTTACGAAGGAAACGAAATTTTAAGTGAAGTCCTTGTTAATGGCGAACGTCGCAACAAATTTTCAAGAAAGAAAACAGCCTATGTTTCAAAACTTCCTTTAAAAGATATTGAAAACACACAAGTTTACAGTACAATAACCAACGAATTGCTGCAATCCCAAGTGGTGACAAACTTTGACGATGCTTTAAAAAATGCTACAGGTATAGAACAACTTTGGACCTCTACTGGTCGTGGTGGCGATGGCGCTGGTTATTATTCGCTTCGTGGTTTTTCTGTACAACCACAATTAGTAAATGGCCTACCAGGTTTGACAAATGGTACAATTAATCCTGCAAATATCGAGCGTATAGAAGTCCTCAAAGGCCCTTCTGCCACATTGTTTGGAAATGCCGTGAGTTCGTACGGTGGATTAATAAATGTAGTCACCAAAAAACCTTATGTTGGGACAGGCGGTGAACTATCTTTTACTTCTGGTACCTATGGCTTAAACCAAATAGTAGGCGATTTTAACACGGCCTTGAGTAAAGCGGACAATTTATATTTTAGATTAAATACGGCTTATACTACTGAGCAAAGTTTTCAAGATGCTGGCTTTAGAAAATCGTTTTTTGTCGCTCCATCGTTATCTTATAAAGTAAACAATAGGTTGTCCTTTTCTTTTTATGGCGAAATCACCCAAGCCGAGCAAACCAATCCAACATTTTTGTTTTTAAACCGATCTGCACCCACAGAAGCTGCAAATCTTGATGAGTTAAGCTATAACAATAAACTATCCTTTACCAGTAACGATTTAGCACTAGAAAATCCGACCCAAAATTATAGAGTAGAAATGGATTATAAATTGTCTGATACATGGCAATCGCAAACCTTACTTTCTAAAAGCAACACTTCTACAAAAGGTTATTATTCCTATTTATTTGATTATGGTGTTTTAGGTGGCAATACATTTTCACGGTATATCAATAAACAAAATGCCAATACGCAAACCACAGATATTCAGCAAAACTTTATAGGTGATTTTAAAGTGGCATCTTTAAGAAATAGAGTGGTCATTGGATTAGACTACTTTAATGAAACCCAAACCAACAACAGTACTGGTTATGTATTTTACGGTAACATCACTCCGGATAGTGGTGCCAATGGCGACAACCCATTTACGGCAGAAGTTGAAACAGACTTGTATCCATTATCCACATCTGGAGTAGATGCAGCTTTAGCTTCCCAAGGCGTTAGTAACGCTAAATCTAAGTACCACATTTATAGCTTATATGCTTCAGATGTTGTAAATATTACTGAAAAATTTTCAGTTATGGTTGGTTTACGTCTCGATCATTTTGATAATGAAGGTGATTTGGTAACTCCTGACGATGACTATAACCAAACGACACTATCACCTAAATTCGGAATTGTATATCAACCGATAAAAGGTAAACTGTCTGTATTCGGAAACTTCCAAAATGGCTTTACAAACGTTGCCCCACAATTGGTTGGTAATCCTGATGACGGTCCACAAACCCTTAAAACTTTTGACCCAGAACAGGCCAACCAACTAGAGTTTGGAATTAAAACGAATTTATTCAATAACCGATTGAATGCCACAATTAGCTACTATGACATCACCGTTAAAGATCGCGTCATTACTGATCCGTCATCAATTTTCAACAAAATTCAAGGTGGCGAAGTTGTAAGTAAAGGGTTTGAAATAGAAATTAATGCCAACCCAACTAAAGGCTTAAATATTAGAGCAGGTTATAGTAATAACGATAGTGAAACAACTGTATCTGACAACACTGAAATTTTAAATAAAAGACCTTTGGAAGCAGGACCTGAAACACTCTACAACTTTTGGGCAAATTACGAATTTCAAGAGGGCATCTTAGAGGGTTTTGGACTTGGATTTGGAGGTAATGGCGCAAGTGAACGCTTTGCCATAAACTATGAATCTACAGTTGAGTTTATTCTACCAAGTTACACTATTGCTAATGCATCTATTTTCTATCAAGGCGATCATTATAGAATTGGTTTAAAACTAAACAATGCCTTTAACAAAGCATACTATAAAGGTTGGACAACCATTAATCCACAAACTCCAAGGGCATTATTTGCGAATATTTCATACAAATTTTAATTATTAAAAACTAAATGAGCGACTCTGAAAAAGAGTTGCTCATTTAAATTCTAGGCTAATGACATTCAATAAATTTATTTTTCAATTACACAAAATATTAGGTCTCGTAACAGGCATTGTTGTTTTTATAGTTGCAATTACCGGTTGTTGCTGGGCTTTTAGGGATGAAATTGAAAGTCTATATGACGATTATACAAAAGTCATACCACAAGAACAATCCATATTAACACCTACTGAAGCAAAAGCTTTAGCTAAAGAAGTTTTCCCAGATAATTCTGTTCATGGTACACTTTTTAAAAAGGCAGATGATGCTATTGAGGTTATTTTTTATGATGCAGATCCAGAATTTTATCAGAGTGTTTTCTTGAATCCTTATAGTGGCGGCGTTATTCAAGTAGAAGATCATCTTTCAGGTTTTTTTGCTTTTACTCTAAAAGGTCATACGAGATTGTGGTTACCAAAAGCTTTTGGTGAACAAGTGGTGGGCGCGTCAATTCTTATCTTTATTTTAATTATAATTTCAGGTTTTATCCTTTGGTTACCCAAAAAACTTAAAAACTTAAAGCAACGACTAAAATTTGATTGGAAAAAAACCACACGTTGGAAACGTAAAAACTTCGATTTACATACTATTGTAGGTTTTTATATCTGTTCCTTAGCATTAGTTTTGGCATTTACGGGTTCCGTTATGTCTTACAATTGGTTAAAATATGTTGTATATAAATCTACTGGTGGAGAGAAAGTAGCTGCCTTTATTATTCCTGATAACAAAAGTAAAAATCAAAGCAGCACTGAGGGTTTACCTATGGATAGATTGATTGTAAAACTACAGAAAGAATCGCCTGAAGCAGAATCTTACGAACTACATTATCCAAAAAGTAAAGACGAAAGTATTTATGTGGAAGTATCTAATAGTAAAGGCCTATACTACGATACGGATTTCAGATTTTTTGATCAAAATACTTTAGAAGAAATTGAAATTCCAGGTATTTATGGAAAATATAAAGACGCCAAATTAGCAGATAAAATACTCCGAATGAATTATGACATCCATATTGGTGCTATTGGAGGTATTGCAGGCAAGATTCTAGCTTTTATAATTAGCTTATTAACGGCAACCCTTCCAGTTACCGGTATTTTATTATGGTATGGTCGGAATTATAAAAATAAGAAAACAGAATAGATTTTCAAACGTAATCTACATTACAAGCTCTCCATAAAAATCAATCCATAGACTTCACTTACGATGCCACTACTTCGCCATAAAGGTCGAAATCCTCAGCTTCAATAACTCTAATGGTAGTAAACTCGCCTGTTTTCAAATAGGTTCTGGTCGCATCAATCAATACTTCGTTATCTACATCTGGCGAATCAAATTCGGTTCTACCAACAAAATAATTACCTTCTTTTCTATCTATAACCACTTTAAACTCCTGCCCTATTTTGGCCTGATTCAGTTCCCAAGAAATTTGCGATTGAATTTCCATAATGGCATTGGCACGTTGCATTTTCAAATCCTCTGGCACATCATCCTCTAAGTTGTAAGCGTGTGTATTTTCTTCATGGGAATACGTGAAACAGCCTAAACGTTCAAAGCGCATTTCGGAAACCCATTGTTTAAGTTCTTCAAAATGGGCTTCTGTTTCTCCAGGATAGCCAACAATAAGTGTGGTTCTAATGGTCATTTCTGGAACGATAGCCCTGAATTCCTTAATTAATTTTGTGGTCTTCTCTTTTGTAGTTCCGCGACGCATGGATTTTAATAAGTCATCTGAAATATGTTGCAACGGAATATCCAAATAGTTACAAATCTTCGGTTCACGTTTCATAACATCCAACACATCCATCGGAAATCCTGTCGGAAAAGCATAATGTAATCGAATCCATTCAATACCTTCAACTTTGACTAAGTTCTCCAATAATTCCGCAAGATTCCGTTTTTTGTATATATCTAAACCGTAATACGTTAAATCTTGTGCAATAAGGATCAATTCCTTAACACCATTGGCTGCCAGTTTTTCTGCTTCGGTTACTAAGTTTTCAATAGGCGTACTTTTGTGTTTTCCGCGCATAATTGGAATAGCACAAAAACTACATGGTCTATCGCAGCCTTCGGCAATTTTAAGATAAGCGTAGTTTTTTGGGGTAGTTGTTAAACGTTCACCAATAAGTTCATGCTTGTAATCTGCACCAAGTGCTTTTAATAATCCAGGTAATTCTGTTGTTCCAAAATACTGATCTACATTCGGGATTTCTTTTTGTAAATCTGGCTTGTAACGTTCGCTTAAGCACCCTGTTACAAATACCTTATCAACTTCGCCATCCTCCTTTTTCTGCATATATTCCAAAATGGTATTCACACTTTCCTCTTTGGCATTATTAATAAAACCACAAGTATTAATGACCACAACGTTTCCTTCCTGTTCATGGACAACATCCTTTCCGCTTGCTTTTAGTTGTCCCATCAATACTTCGCTATCGTAAACATTTTTACTACAGCCTAATGTAACAACGTTGATTCTATTCTTTTTTATAGTTTTGGTCCTCATGCTTTTTATAAATCAGTTTGCAAAGATACGGAATGATTTACGATATATGATTGTAGATTTACGATTGTAAAATTCTTGGTTTTAAACCTTTTGTATATTTATAGGTCTTAAATAAAAACTTAACCATGAAACCACGTCAACTTACTTCAATCTTATTGATTTTATTCATTGTTTTATCCTGTTCAAGTGACGACAGTGCTCCAGAAGACCAAGACCCACAAAGTGAAGCGATTTACTTTCCACCCTTAAATTCTGATACTTGGGAAACCAAAACGGCTGCAGAATTAAATTGGAATGAAACTGAACTTCAACCTCTTTTAGATTTTTTAGAAGAAAAGAACACCAAAAGCTTTATGATGCTTCATGATGGAAAAATAGTTGAAGAGCATTATTTTAATGGTCATACAAGTTCTTCACCATGGTATTGGGCTAGTGCTGGAAAAACGCTTACCACAGCAGTTACAGGAATTGCGCAAGACCAGGGATTAATAGACATTAACAATAAAGTGTCAGATTATTTGGGTATTGGATGGACGAGTGCGCCAGTGGACAAAGAGAATCTCATTACTTGCAAAAATTTATTGTCCATGAATTCTGGTTTGGATGACACCTTGGGCGACGATGTTTCTCCAAGTAATTTGCAATACGTTGCAGATGCTGGTAATCGTTGGGCCTATCATAATGTGTATGTGAAATTACAGGATGTTGTGGCCCAAGCTAGCAACACAACTTGGGACGCTTATTTTGATGACAATCTTAAAAATAAAATTGGTATGTCCGGAAGCTGGATACCCATTGGAGGCTTAAGCGTTTATTGGAGCAATACCAGAAGTATGGCAAGGTTCGGATTATTAATTTCCGCAAATGGCAAATGGGAAACGGAACAGATTATACCAGAATCTTATTTGAACGACGCTACAAACACCTCACAGCCCATTAATGAAGCCTATGGTTATATGTGGTGGCTAAACGGAAAATCAACTTATCATTTACCACAATCTCAATTTGAATTTCCTGGTGAGCTCATCACAAATGCACCAACTGATATGTATGCTGCATTAGGTAAGAACGACCAAAAGATTTACGTGGTGCCAAGCAAAAACTTAGTGGTCATCAGAATGGGAGAATCTGCTGATGATGTGAATTTTGGATTATCCGATTTTGATGACGAGTTTTGGGCAAAGCTTAATGCGTTGATTGATTAATTATAACCTTTTGGTGCAATTCTAGCTTTAGATGCTTGTTCGTAACAATAAGCCCATTCTAACAACTGTTTTTCTTGAAATGGTCTCGCTATAAACGTTAACCCCTTAGGTTCTCCCTCATTCGTATATCCCATAGGAACCGTTAGCGCAGGATATTCCGCAACAGCAGCAAAACCTGCATGATTATTATTTATTGACAAGAATCCATCTAGATCTTTTGCAACCATTGGCTTATCGAAATACTGAATACCGTTAGTTTTCAAAGTGTCTTTAATGCGTTCTAAATAAGTAGCATCTCCCTCATCCTCTGCAATACCCTTAAATAAATTTTGGCCATAAGGCATTGTTTTTAGAGAGTCTTTAAGGTTGAATTCCATGACATCAGAAACTGTTCTTAGCTTAATATTTGTATTGGTATAACCTTCCATATATACTGGTAAATCCTTTTTCATATCAAGATTTAACAAACGAATGAAATTTGGAAGCTCTAATTTTTCTTCCTCTATTTCAACTATTTCAGCACCTTGATGTTTTAAGACTTTGAGCGCATTGGCATATAATGAATCTTCCAATAATCGTTTGGGCGCGCCGAAACGTTTTCCTCCTAAAGCCCTCATCGAAGGTTTTTTATAATAGCTTGGTGATATTTTAAAATCAGCAGATTTTGAATCGGTTTTATCATAACCATAAATGGCATCGAGTACAATGGCATTATCTCTTACAGTTCTCGTAATTGGTCCTGCTGTATCCAAAGTTGATGAAATAGGTACTATGCCGCTGCGACTCACTAAACCAACAGTGGGTTTTAATCCAACAACCGAATTCTGACTTGCAGGTGATAAAATAGATCCTGCTGTTTCACTTCCGATAGCGGCAGCACAAAAATTTGCCGCTACAGAAACACCACTTCCCGAACTTGAACCACCTGTGTCAAATATGCGCCTTCCATAAGGATTCAAAGTTTGACCACCAACAGCAGAGTAACCGCTAGGACAATCACCGCAAAAGAAATAAGCCCATTCGCTTAGATTCGCTTTGCCAAGAATTAATGCGCCTTTTGATTTTAGTTGTTTGACGATAGTAGCATCTTCCGCAAAATTATCTTGTAAAGCTATTGCGCCGGCTGTTGTTGCCATACCTGAGGCATTTACGTTATCTTTCAAAAGAATCGGCATGCCATGGATTGGATGTTTCATTTGTTTATTCAAAAATTCTTGGTCTCTATGCTTTGCTTCATCTATTATATCAGGATGAATGGCAATTACCGCATTTAATGACGACGGATTTTCTCTGTCAAATTTCCTAATGCGGTACAAATAGAACTTCGTTAGTTCTTCATAGGTAAATTTATTCCTAGTTCGATTGACTTGCAGCTCAGTAATATCCTTCTCTAAAATATAAGGTTTCAAGCACTTGTAGTCCGCTTCTGTAAAGTTTTCTAGTTGGGGATTTATAGTATACCAAATATCTGCATTAGTTAAATTCTCAGAATCCAATACTTTAAAGTCCCTGAAATCTTTAGTAGAAATGGCACTTATATCATCATCTCCAACATCAGTGTTATCAATCTTAGTTTTTGATGCTTCAATTGCAGTACGAGGATCTGAGGATTGGTTGTTTTTACAAGAACAAATAATTAGTAAAACGAGGATAAAAAGATAATTGCGCATGATTGATGTTTTTATAAAAATACTAATAATACCTTTTAATTAAGAAAATGACTATCTTTTAAAAATATAATTTCAAATGAAGCTATTCAGAAAATTCAGATTCAATATGTTATTAAAAAAACAGATTGGGAAATACTTGATATATGCCTTTGGTGAAATACTTTTAGTTATGATAGGTATACTATTAGCTCTAAAAGTAAATAATCTTAATGAAGCTCGCATAGCTAAAGTAGAAGAAAAAAGTATCCTTATACAAATCAAAAAAGATTTAACACAAGAACAACAAGCTTTTGATTTTTTAATAGGTTCTCATAATCACTCCAAGATTTACTTTGATAAGGTGAAAAATAATAGTATTCCTACATCCAGCTTGGATTCGCTGTTTTATAAATTAAATATATACCAAGGTTTTGAACCCAGAAATGCTGGTTATATAGGTTTAAAATCTAGTAATAAAATAAAATCCATATCTAGTGACTCGCTAAGATCTGCTATTATTAGATATTATGAAAATGGTTTAGGCACTTTAACTACCAATGCTAAATGGGAAGAAAATTTTGTTCTGAATTATATCGAAAAATATCTCATTGAGAATAATGTCCCTATAAACGAAGATTTTATAATACAAGACACAACCTTTATTACAGATGAGTTAAATAAAAAAAAATTGAATACTTTAATTAATTATAAAATAGCAGCACATAAATATTTAATTTCTATAACTAGTTCAATTAGAAATAGAAATATATCAATAGTCGAAAAAATTAATAATGAGCTAGTCGCATTTTAAAGCTATTCAAATTAAATCTACTTAAAAAAAGAATCCACAAATTCATACTTATTAAAGACTTGCAAATCCTCAATGCCTTCGCCTACGCCAATATATTTTACAGGTATTTGAAACTGATCGCTAATTCCAATCACAACGCCTCCTTTAGCTGTCCCATCCAATTTGGTTACTGCTAAGGACGTTACTTCTGTAGCAGCTGTAAATTGTTTGGCCTGTTCAAAGGCATTTTGTCCGGTTGAACCATCTAAAACCAATAACACGTCATGAGGTGCATCGCTGACCACTTTTTGCATTACACGCTTTACTTTAGTTAACTCGTTCATTAAGTTCACTTTATTGTGCAAACGACCAGCTGTATCAATAATTATAACATCTGCATTTTGGTTAACTCCAGATTTTACAGCATCAAAAGCTACGGAAGCAGGATCTGATCCCATTTTTTGTTTTATCATTGGCACTTCTACGCGATCTGCCCAAACCTGTAATTGGTCTATGGCTGCAGCTCTAAAGGTATCAGCTGCTCCAAGTACGACATTCAACCCTTTCTTTTTAAACTGATAAGCCAATTTACCAATCGTCGTAGTTTTACCTACACCATTGACACCCACGACCATAAGTACATAAGGTGTTTTAGAACCATCAGCTTGTTTTGGTAATTCAGGAATTGTATATTCGGTTTCTTCGCCAGATTTGGTTTCAGACAATAAGGCTGCGATTTCTTCTCTCAGAATTTGATTTAACTCAGAGGTTCCTAAGTATTTATCCTTTGAGACACGCTCTTCAATACGTTCAATAACTTTCAAGGTTGTATTGACGCCAACATCACTTGTTACCAAGATTTCTTCAAGATTATCTAAAACGTCATCATCGACTTTAGATTTTCCTGCAACGGCTTTGTTTAGTTTACTGAAAAACGAAGTTTTAGATTTCTCTAAACCTTTATCTAGTGTTTCTTTCTTTTCGGAGGAGAATATTTTTTTAAAAAAACTCATTTTGGTTGTTAGGTTATTAATCAGCACTTCGACAAGCTCAGTGTGAGACTATTATTTACAATTACCACATTACAACAATCTTGCCTCTAGTAATTTACTGTTAAGATGTCAGGTATTCTCAAATATAATTAATATTTTGGGTATATATGTAAAAGATCCCGCTACAATGGCGGGATTTATTCAATCAATGGCTTTAATGTGTTATATCACAACTTTTAAAACAAAATATAACAAAAAAACTGCTTTCAAAGGAAAGCAGTTTCGTAATCGCTGTAAATTAATTACAGCTTATTTTTTGTTTAAAAAGTCATTGACAAATTCTGGTGCCATTACTGATTCTACAAACATGTAAGCTCCAGTTTTAGGTGATTTTACCATTTTTATCGCTTTTGTCAAACGCTTTGATCCTGTCTGTAAAGACGCTACTGATTTCTTTGCCATGTCTCCTAATTATTTAATTTCTTTATGAACTGTCATACGCTTAAGGATAGGATTAAATTTCTTAATCTCCATACGGTCTGGCGTATTCTTCTTATTTTTTGTTGTGATATATCTTGAAGTTCCTGGTTGACCAGAAGTTTTGTGCTCTGTGCACTCTAAGATCACTTGTATTCTATTTCCTCTTTTTGCCATTGTAAATTGACTTAAGCGTAAACGCTATTATTTGTAAAATCCTTTTGCTCTAGCTTCTTTTAACATCGCTTCGATACCAATTTTATTGATAGTCTTTAATGCAGATGTAGAAACTTTTAATGTTACCCACTTCTCTTTTGAAGGAATGTAAAAACGTTTTTTGATCAAATTAGCATCAAATGTACGTCTTGTTTTATTCATAGCGTGAGAAACATTGTTTCCAACCATCGCTTTTTTCCCAGTAAGTTCACAAACTCTTGACATTGTTTTCTTTCTTTAGGTCTATTATTGTTTTTCTGCTAATTCCTAATTTTGTTATTGTTTTTTAGGGTAATCCTTGTAAACAGTGGTATTAAGAATCTAAAATCCGAACATGGATATTTTAAACAGGGTGCAAATTTAATAAAACTTTACGTTTCAACAAACATAAAACTCTACTTTTTCAAAAAAAGTTTCTGCAGCATTTCAAACGCTTTATTTGTAGCTCTGCCAATGACTTTTTCCCGATGATTTCCAAAGTTAAAAACTTCAGAATAAACCTTATCTTTTGTGGCAATAGCAATCCAAACGGTACCGACCTCAGCATCTGAATCTCCTTTTGAAGGACCAGCATTGCCAGTGGTACTTATGGCATAATCGCTATTGAATAAAATTCTCACATTCTTTGCCATGGCTTCTGCCACTTCTTTACTAACAACAGAATGGGTTTGAATGTCCGTTTCCGAAACGTTTAATAGTTTCACTTTAGTTTCCGTGGCATAAGTGACCACACTGCCTTTAAAATAGGCTGAAGCTCCTGCAATTGCTGTAAACGATTCCGCAATTCGCCCTCCTGTGCAACTTTCTGCTATGGCTAATGTTTTTCCTGCTATGGTCAATTGTTTTCCGATTACAGCTTCTATAGATTCGTCTTCTTCATAACCAACGAATACATCTTCTATTTGCGGTAATACTAAATTGACTTGATTTTGAATTTCGTCTTCGAGCATCTTTCTATCAAAAGATTTCCCTGACAATCGTAATCTTACACGACCCAAACTTGGTAAATAAGCTAATTTTATAAAGTTCGGTAAATTATCTTCCCATTTTTCAATACGTTCTGCCAATGAACTCTCTCCAAGACCATATGTCAACATAGTTTTGTGCATAATATAAGGAAACTTGAATTGCACTCTTAACTTTGGGATGACTTGCTCTGTGATTAAAGCTTTCATTTCATAAGGTACACCAGGAAGCGATACAAAAACTTTTCCATTTTTCTCTAACCACATGCCTGGTGCAGTGCCATTATAATTCATCAATACTTTTGATTGTGACGGCACTAGGGCTTGTTGTTTATTAACCTCTAAAAGTGGTATGTCATATTTTGAAAAAATAGCTTCAACATTTGCCAAAACGGCTTTGTCTTCAACTAATGTATCATTAAAGTATTCGCAAATAGTGTGTTTGGTAATATCATCTTTGGTAGGTCCTAATCCTCCAGTGATGATAATAATATCTGCATTTTCCTCAGCTTCTTTAAGGGCTTTTAGAATATGCGATTTGTCATCTTGAATAGAGGTTATCTGATAGATTGATATACCGACCTTATTAAATTCTTTACCTAAAAATGCCGAATTTGTATCTACAATCTGACCAATGAGAATTTCATCTCCAATGGTAATGATTTCTGCTTGCATTTATTAAACCCGTTTAAAGACCGAAATCGGCTTTAATTTCATTGACCGCATTATCTACCGCAGATAACACCGTCATGAGTTGTTGGTCTATATTTTTGTCCGTTTGCTCAAACTTTCCCCAATCTTGTACTTCGATCAACGTGTCTAAAACTCCAAGTTCGAACAAATCTATAGTTGGTTTCATTTTATGTGCCGCTTGATACACTTCTTTATAATCTTTTGCTGGTACTGCGGTTCTTAAACGTTCCGCATCTTCTGGTACTTCCTCTAAAAAAGCGGCTGCCAGTGCTGCGACGAAATCTTCGTCATTATCAGCCATTTCTCGCACGCGATGTAATTTATAATGTTGTGACATTTATTTAATTTTTATGGAGAACATTTCCTCGCTCTCAAGATAGCCTTTTAATTGATCATCTGCAAAAACTTTACCAACTCCGGCTGGTGTGCCCGTAAATATAATGTCTCCAATTTTTAAAGTGAAATATTTTGACACATATTCTATAATTTCATCAATTTTCCATAACATTAACTCTGTATTTGCATTCTGAACGATGGCTCCATTCCTTTCTAATCTGAAATTGATATGGTCTACATTCTCAAAACTAGATTTTGGCAACCATTTCCCAACTACAGCAGCGCCATCAAAGGCTTTGGCCTTTTCCCAAGGTAAGCCTTTGGCTTTTAGTTGCGCTTGAAGATCTCTTGCGGTAAAGTCTATGCCAAGTCCGATTTGGTCATAATATTTAGGTGCAAATTTCTTATCGATATACTTCCCTACTTTACTGATTTTTACCAAAACTTCAACCTCGTAATGCACATCATCAGAAAAATCTGGAATAAAAAATGGTTGTTTCTTTAACAAAATCGAAGTATCCGGTTTTAAAAAGATAACTGGATCTGTCGGTTTTTCGTTTTTTAGTTCATTGATGTGATCGGTGTAGTTACGACCTATGCAGATTAGTTTCATGTTGAAAAAGATAATAGAATCTAGACCGCTTCGCTGTTAGAGATTAGACGCTAGTCGATTTAAATTAATTTTTGCTATTGGTTTGTAGTTTGTGGTTTATAGTTCTTTAAACGGGAATGTTCATTAAAGTGTGTCATCATTTAAAAATCTATTTTCAAAGTAGTCTATAAGATCCCTTTTTACTTTTTACTTCTTACTTTATACTTTTTACTTCGTACTTCAAACTTCGAGCTTCAGGCCTCATACCTATTGCCCAATTCCTCATGCCTAACTGAGCTTATTATTAAACTGACGCAACTTTATGGCAGTCAAAACCTTCTTAGTGTACAATGGGAAATCAGCATTCAGCAACCACCCAAAATAACCAGGCTCTTTGTCCAACACATCTACTACTCGCTTTCCTTTATGCTTACCGAAAGAAAAACATTCCTCCCCTTCTTTATTAAATACCAAGAACCCTGCGAAATCCGCGAATTTTTTACGTGAGCTGAATTCTGCTAAAAACTTAGTGTCGTTTTCTAAATCTTCATAGCGATCTAATTGTGCTTTCAACACTTCATAAGTCGCTTTGGTATCTGCCTCTGCGCTGTGTGCATCACTTAAGTCTTTATCGCAGTAAAACTTGTAGGCAGCCACTAAAGTACGCTGTTCCATTTTGTGAAAAATGGTTTGAACATCTACAGATTGTGTGTTTTTCATATCGAAATCAACTTCTGCACGCAACATTTCTTCTGCCAATAGTGGAATATCGAACCGATTAGAATTAAATCCACCCAAATCAGAATCTTTAATGAGATTATAGATTTCTTTAGATAACTCTTTAAAAGTGGGTTTATCCGCAACATCAGCATCTGAAATTCCATGAATAGCTGTGACCTCTGCAGGAATTGGCATTTCCGGATTCACGACCCAAGTTTTGGCCTCTTCCTTACCATTAGGATGTACTTTTAGGATTGAAATTTCTACGATTCTGTCTTTTGAAATGTTGACACCTGTGGTTTCCAGATCGAAAAAACAGATGGGTTTTGCGAGATTAAGTTGCATTGGTTTTTGAATTTGTGCAAAGGTAATTAGAAATCTCTGAATTGACGATGTAGGATTGAAAAAGCTGACTTTAGCTAATACTATTGAAACATATTCAATTATAATTCGTCTTTAATTAATAAAGAAAAATGCAATAGATTAAAAAAGTTACGTCTTTATAAATGAGAGCTGCAAAAAAGCACTTTTAAATGAACCAATCAGAAAACAGTAAAAAGTTAAACACATTTTTTAATGAGGAATATACTTCTCTTAAAAATTATGTGAGCTCAAATCTTAAAGCCAGTGTCAACAAAGACCCTGAGGATATAATTCAAGATGTAGCTTTAAAACTATTTACTGGTGCTGATCGGTATTCACCTATAAATAACGTCGCGGGTTTTGTATATCGCGCTATTAAAAATAAACTTATAGATGTGATGCGAGCATCCAAAAGAACCAAAGTTGAATATGAATCGCAGAACGAAGCTAAATTGTTGGAATTTGCGTCCATGATTTATGATGGTCAATCAAATTTTTATTCTGAACACTTACAGCAAGAATTAAAAACAGCAATCATTAACCTTAAACCTAATTATAGGGCTATTATAATCGCTATAGACTTTGAAGGTTACACCTACAAAGAGGTTGAACAAGAGACAGGAATTCCCATGGGTACCCTAATGTCTAGGAGACACAGAGCTATTTCATATTTGTATAAAAATCTAAAATCAAAACAAGAAACAAACATTTAAAATAAAAGAACATGTCAAATTACTTTAAGCATAAAATGAGAGGCAAATCACCAGGGGAAATTATTGGAATGATACTTTTTGGTGCCCTATTTATTACAGGATTAGCCATATTGTTTGGCTTTATTATTATGTGGCTATGGAATTGGTTAATGCCAATGATATTTGGCCTCACAACACTTACGTTTTGGGAATCCGTTGGTATTTTTATTCTATTAAAAATTCTCTTAGGCGGTTGTGGTGGCTTTGGAGGCAAAGATAAAAAAGCATCCAAATCATCGAAATGTGACCACAATACTAAGGGTGAATTCTCAAAATGGAAACATTATGATGACTTTTGGAAAGAAGAAGGAAATCAAGCTTATGAAGCCTATATCAATCGTAAAACCTCTAAAGAAGAAACAAATGAGCAGCACAATTTATAAAACATCGCAAAACGACATGCAGATTCATATCTTTAAAACAAATATCGAAACTATGCTCGACTTAGATATGTTACAATTATTGTTTAACGCTAACAGAAATATAATTGAATGGTCCGTAGATTTAGAAGATATTGACAAAGTTTTAAGGGTAGATTCCCGTAAAAACTTAAGCCAAATCGATATTATTAATCAAGTGAAACTTATGGGGTTTTCCTGTGAAGAATTAGATTAACAGCTTCAAATACCCGAAAGGTCTGCACTTGAAACTCTACAGACTTTTTGACATTAAAGGGTAATAATGTTATACTCACGTTAAACTCATTTTTGAACCTTGGCTTTATGAAAAAAATAGACTAACTTAGTTTTAATGCCATAAAATTGGCGATTCTTGCTTTAATTTGAGTAATAAGACAAGAAATTAATAATCTTAAATTAAAAAAAATATGAGCACGATTAGACTAGGTGATGAAGCACCTAATTTTACAGCACAATCCACAGAAGGCGAAATTAATTTTCATGAATGGCTTGGTGAAAGTTGGGGAATTCTATTTTCCCATCCTGCAGATTATACGCCAGTTTGCACAACTGAGTTAGGAACCGTAGCCAAATATAAAACTGAATTTGACAAAAGAAACGTTAAAGTAGTTGCACTAAGTGTAGATGGTTTGGTATCACATAAAGGCTGGGTAAAGGATATTAATGAAACACAAAACACTGAGGTAAACTTTCCTATAATTGCAGATGAAGATAGAAAAGTAGCTGAATTATATGATATGATTCATCCCAATGCTGACAGTAAACTTACGGTGAGATCTTTGTTTGTTATAGATCCAGATAAAAAGGTAAAATTGACCATTACGTATCCTGCATCAACTGGACGGAATTTTGACGAATTATTGAGAGTCATAGATTCTTTGCAATTAACTGCATATCATAAAGTCGCGACACCTGCGAATTGGAATACCGGAGATGACTGTGTTATAGTACCATCTGTTGCGAATGAAGACATTCCTGGTTTGTTCCCAAAAGGACATACCGAAGTTAAGCCTTATTTAAGGATGACACCACAACCAAACCTGAAATAAAACGCAGCTATTTTACGCAGTTCCAGTAATGGTTTCTGGTGTTTTAGATCTGAAGTTTTCAAACAGAATAAAAAAAAAAAGCACAATCCTGAGATTGTGCTTTTTAAGTAATTATAATGAGATTCCATAACAAAACAGAAAGGTTTGACTTTAAAAACAAATAACCGAACTTCGCTCTCATAAAAACCCATCATTATTAAATGAAAAACGACCCTAAAGATTCAATTATATTTAAATGTGGTAAAACCCAAAAAAATCGATTTATGCTAGCACCATTAACCAACCGACAAAGCTATGAGGATGGGCAACTTTCCGAGGATGAATTTCGTTGGTTGACAATGCGTGCCAAAGGGCGATTTGGCTTAGTGATGACCTGTGCTTCACATGTGCAAGAAATAGGTAAAGGTTTTCCAGGACAGTTAGGCATATTTTCGGATAATTTGACTGAAGGCCATACCAAACTTGCCAAAGCCATTAAAGCTGAAGGTAGTTTAGCCGTAATACAATTGCATCATGCAGGTATGCGATCTCCTAAAGATGTTATTGGTGAAAAAGCCGTTTGTCCTTCTGACAGCGAAAAACATAATGCCAGAGCTTTAAGTCTAAAAGAAGTAAAAGAGCTAAAAAATGATTTTATAGCTGCAGCCGTAAGAGCTAAGCGTTGTGGTTACGATGGCGTAGAAGTTCATGGTGCTCATGGTTATATTTTAACGCAATTTTTAAGTTCAGAGATCAATAAACGAACCGATGATTATGGAGGCTCTCTTGAAAATCGCTCAAGATTATTATTTGAAATTGTAGATGGAATTAGAAACCAATGTGGTCTGGAATTTTTATTGGGTGTTAGATTATCACCGGAAAGATTTGGCATGAAACTATCTGAAATAAAATTGATTTCGCAACAACTGATTGATAGTAATCAAATTGATTTTTTAGATATATCGCTTTGGGATTGTTTTAAAAGGCCAGAAGAATATCCTGAAAGTGAACTTAGCCTATTAGAACATATTCTACAACTCGATTATAAAAATGTAAAACTTACTGTGGCTGGTAAAATAGAAACTGCTAAGCAGGTCCAAAAAGTATTAGATTTAGGAGTTGACTTTGTTACCATCGGTCGTTCAGCAATTCTACATCATGATTTCCCCTTGAAAGTTATGAACCACCCTAATTTTACGCCTATTGAAACGCCTGTAACTGAATCCTATTTGAAAAACGAAGGCTTAAGTGATACGTTTATCACTTATATGCGACGTTGGGATGGTTTTGTTGAGGAGAGCAACTAGAATTATATAGCAGAAAAAAAAGCACAGTCCTAAAACTGTGCTTTTCGCTTTTTGATTTATAATTTGAAAAGAGAGTATCTCTTAATGAGATCCCTTTTTTCAAAGGGATTTGTTTAAATTTCCCGATCAGAATCCCAAGCTTCCAAATAATCCTTGACCGCTTTTACAAACTGTCCACCGAGAGCACCATTAACCACTCTATGGTCGTAAGAATGGGATAAATACATTTTATAACGGATGCCAATGTAATCACCTTCTGGCCCTTCAATCACTGCAGGCGTTTTTCTAATAGCACCTAATGCTAAAATACCAACCTGTGGTTGATTAATGATTGGTGTTCCCATGATACTACCGAAAGTACCAACATTGGTTACGGTGTAAGTGCCTCCTTGTATATCATCTGGACTTAATTGTCCGGTTCGTGCTCTATTGGCTAAATCGTTAACACGTTTTGCCATCCCAAATAAATTTAACTGGTCAGCATTTTTAATGACTGGTACAATTAAATTACCGTCTGGTAAAGCAGCTGCCATTCCAACATTTATGGCTTTCTTTTTAATGATTTTATCGCCTTGAACGGAAATATTCATCATTGGGAATTCTTTTAAAGCCTTTGTTACAGCTTCCATAAAGATTGGAGTGAAGGTTAGATTTTCACCTTCCCGCTTCATAAAGTCGTTTTTTACTTTCTTTCTCCAGTTCCAGATGTTGGTTACATCAGCCTCAATAAACGATTGCACATGGGCAGACGTTTGCACCGAGTCTACCATATATTTTGAAATGAGTTTCCCCATTCTGGTCATTTCTATAATCTCGTCACCATTTGAAACTTCAATTGGTTTTTCTTTAGATTTCTCGGCTGATTTATCTACTGATTTTTCTGATTTAGATTTTTCTGTACTTTGACTATGCTCGGTGTCCACTTCTTTCTTAGGAGCTTCAATTGAACTTTGTCTACGCTCAGCATCCAAACGCTTTGTGTCATCATCTTTCGTAGCTGAAACAGGTTCTGCCTTAGGTGTTTCATCCGTTTCAGGCTGAGAAGTAGATGCTTGAGCAGGACTTGGTGCAGACCTACGCGATTCTAAATAGGCTTTAATATCGTTTTTAGTGACACGATTGTCTTTTCCTGTTCCTGGAATAGTGTCTAATTCGGATTGGGAAATACCTTCTTGTTTCGCTATGTTTTTAACCAAAGGAGAATAAAACCGATCTTCTGTAGACACCACTGGTTCAACCGCTGTTTTTGCTGCCACTACAGTTTGTGCAACATCAGCAACGGCCTTAGGAGCTTCTGGTTCAGCAATAGGTTCTGGTTGTGGTTCTGGTTCTGCTTCAGGAGCTTTCACTTCTGTGGTTTCTCCGCCTTCAGTTTCAATTATGGCAATAGTCTGCCCTACTTGTACTACATCATCAACATCAAATAGTTTTTCGACTAAAACGCCATCGACTTCACTCGGTACTTCGCTATCTACTTTATCTGTAGCAATTTCTAAAACAGCTTCATCTGCTTCAATTGTATCGCCAACATCTTTAAGCCATGAGGTTATGGTTGCTTCTGCAACACTTTCACCCATTTTAGGTAACTTAAGTTCGAACTTTGCCATATCTATAATTTGAAGGTCTTTATTTTAAAATCGATTGCAAAATTAATAAAAAAACAGATGAATCGTTGATTTTTATTCAATTAATACAACTTTAGAAATGTAATACTTTACCTCTATTGAGAGCGCTATCACTTCCGATGATAAATTTACTGTTTTTTGGTAGAAATCTAAAAACAATATTTTCTTGTTTCGATTTCTGTTTCATGTCACGGATCACGGTCGTAGTGTTCAGCATATTAAAATCGTAAACCACCATACTATGAGTTTCAATTTTATCTTCTAGTGAATCTAAAAACTCTACTGGTTTTGGTAATTGTTTTTCTAAAGATTGGTCTCGAGTTTTAGAATATACATATGATCTTTTCGTTGTTGTTTCCAATGTCTCTGGAGACTTACTCATCACATATGCCAATTTAATTCCTAGCCAAACGATGACATTAAAAAACAGATTTTGTTTGAAATGCTTTTTGTAAAAAATTTGCATCGCTCCATAAAAGCGTTTGGCGTATTTCGCATCTTTGAGTGTGCTTTCCCCTTTAAAATGTATAATGGTTGTGTCGCCATAATAATAATTATCGTAGCCAGCTTTTACAACCTTATACGATAAATCGATATCTTCTCCATACATGAAATAAGCTTCATCAAAACCTCCAACAGCTTCATATACGTCTTTTTTGAGCCACATAAATGCGCCCACTAAAATATCAACTTTACCCTTACTTTCAATTTGAACATCGTTTGCGTAGTAACCCTTAGTTCTTCCCAACATTTTCATTAAAGACACTTTTGGCGTTGGCACATTTCGTTTACTTTCTGGAAGAAATTGACCTTTTCCATCAATGAGTTGACAACCAATAATACCAAGATTCTCTTTTGAATCCGCATACTGGATAAGTTTAGTAAATGTATCCTCAGCGACAACCGTATCTGGATTTAGAATACAAAGATAGTCGCCTTTAGCGTGAGCAACACCAATGTTATTACCGTTCGAAAACCCTGAATTTTCGTTGTTTTCTATAAGTTTTACAGTAGGAAATAGTTGCTTTACCATAGCGCAACTATCGTCTTGAGAATTGTTATCTATCACAATTATTTCGGCATCGATATTGACAATGGCTTCTTGAACGCTTTTCAGACATAATTCCAAAAAGTAGCGCACATTATAATTTAATATGATGACAGATAACTTCAAAACATCATGATTTTAGTGATGCTTCAAAAGGCACACGATCAATTATGCTACGACCTAAAGTAATTTCGTCGGTATATTCCAATTCGTTTCCAGCTGCAACGCCTCTCGCAATCGTGGACATGGCTACATTGTAATCTTGTATTTGCCTGAAGATATAAAAATTGGTGGTATCTCCTTCCATCGTTGGACTCATGGCAAAAATCAATTCCTTGACTTTTCCTGATTTCACTTTTTCAACTAAAGTAGAAATATTCAAATCCTGTGGCCCAATCCCATCCATTGGTGATATCTTTCCGCCTAAAACGTGATACAGACCTTTAAAGGAGCTGGTATTTTCCACAGCCATTACATCTCTTATATCTTCCACCACACAAATTAATTCGCTATTTCTATTTGGGTTTTCGCAGATTTCGCACAACACTTTATCACTGATATTATGGCACGATTTACAAAAGTTAATTTCACGTCGCACCTTAGATAAAGCATCTGCCAATTGAAAGGTTTGATGTTCTGGTTGACGCAATAAATGCAAAACCAAACGCAATGCAGTTCGCTTACCGATTCCTGGTAACTGCGACATTTCGTTGACTGCGTTTTCCAAAAGTTTTGATGAAAATTCCATGACTGCGAAGGTACAGATTTTTGAACATGAAGTTATTTAAACTTTTAACATTTAAGCGAAAATTAGCGATTTTTTGGCTAGTTGAAGGCTTTTTTGATTTGCATAGCATTGTTACGGAAATAAAAAAAGACGAAGAATGGACGAAAAAGGGCGATTTTTTAGCAAACGTAAAAAGCTAAAATCACTTCTGTAAAAAAAGTCCAATTACGTATTCTTTGTAATTGGACTTTTTGAATCTATTGCAAGACTTATTTTAAAATCAATTTTTTGGTTATTTCACCATTAGAGGTATTTAATTTCACAAAATAAACTCCGGTTTCATAAGATGATGTTTCAATGCTATAAGCGTTCGCTAAGTTCACGTTTTTAGCATAAAACATCAATTTTCCCAGTGTACTATAAATTCGTACTGTAACATCTTCTGAAGTATTCCATTTTAAATTTACGCTGTCCTTAGTGGGATTTGGATATAAGGTGAAATTATCCAATTCGAAATCAGAAACACTTAAGGTTTCATTATACAGATCAGATCTCCACAAACCTCTTCCATAGGTGGCAGCGTATAACTTACCATCTACGGCATTAATTTCGAGTTCATTAATCCTTACATTTGGCAATCCATTATTGAACGGCGTCCATGTCTCACCCAATTGATTATCGGTGTAATATATGCCGTAGTTCATACCGACATAAAGACCATCTTCTCCATTATCTTGCCACGTTACCGCTTGTGCAGAGAAATTTGGTAGATTCCATCGTATAGATGTCCAGTTTTCGCCATTATCTGTACTTACATATACTTTTTGGCCGTTTGTAGTTGCAATAGCTATTTTATCTGGATCGGTAGGGTGTACAGCAATGCCATTAATTCTTCCGCCACCCAAATTAAGCGATGATTGTGTCCACGACGTTCCGCCATTAGACGTGTACCAAAAGGCGCCGTTAATGGATAAATACATTTTACTGTTATCTGTTGGTGCCACTTTAAAATGATCTACGTCGTTAGCAAATTCCTGAGAAATAGATGTCCAATTTATTCCACCATCAAGGGATTTATAAACCTCATCAAATGCACAATAAATGACATCTTGAACTATTGGATCTTGCTCATAAGGCACTATCCAATTCCAATTAAAATCGCCTCCTTTATCATCTGGTTGGGTTAGAAATGCAATGTTTGCTCCACCATTAAAACTCTTCACAAAAGAACCATATTGGGACGTACCGTAAATAACCTGTGAATCCGTTTTATCTATAAAGCCTTCCATACCGTCTGCGCCCCACCAATCAGTCCAATTTCCGTCAGTACCTAATATAGATGACCCATTATCCTGTGAACCACCAGTTACCAATACTGGTTCGGTTTGACTTACGCCTATTTTATAAAACTGTCTTATACCTAGTCCTGCAGTAAGATCAGTATAATAACTACTATTTACAAGTGTTGGATTATCTGCGCGATAAATTCCGCCATCGGTTCCCACCAAAAGTTTCGTATCAACTCCAGTGCCCACAAATTCCATGATGTCCACATCGGCATGACAATAGCCAATATTTTCATTATTAGCGCTAAAAGGAGTCCATTGTGATGTAATATTAAAATCGACGCCTCCATTAGTTGATCGCCACGTATTAATACCTGCAATATGAACATCATTAACATCATTTGGGTTTACGGCGATATCCATATCCCTTGGCGCTTGACCTCTTTCATCATCAGCTAAACTTTCGTACCCGAAAAAGTTTTTATCTGTATGATTCAAAATATTAAAATTCGAACCACTATCCGCAGATTTATACAACCCTCCAAACTTGCCATCTTCAGCTTCCAAAACATATACTGCTAAAGGATCATCTGTAGAAACCCCAATCATTTTTGGACCAGTACCGAATTCATTCGAAATAGTTTCAAAACCTTCAGAATAGACAAGGCCTAAAGTGCTGTCTTCAACCGAAACATCATCTAAAGTAACTCCTCTTCCATAATTTGCTGTTGCTTCAAACGCTACATAATAATCTGATGATGGATTTGGTAAGCTAAGTGTAATATCCGACCAACTTGTCACCTCGTCCGTATAATTTGCGAGTTCCGTCCAATCTCCTGAAGCTGATGTTTTATATAAAACTCTTAAGGCATCAATATCACCGTCCCAACTTACTTGCGTAAAAGAAAATTTTAGCTCTGGCGATACTGCGCCAGCTAAATCTAATGACGGACTAAGTAATCTTGTTGTTGGACTAGAAAAATTATCTATAAAGAAAAATGCCATAGCACTTCCTGTTCTTGGAGTTACGGAATTATTGCTATTTGCGTTACTTATGCTCCAAGAATTTGAACCGGTTACAAACTCTTGATTCAAATCGTCTGATGCACTAGGAGAACTAAAGGTGAGCCCGCCGTCTGTAGATTTATAAAAATTATTTCCCGAAGCATAAACCGTATTTGGGTCTCCTGGTTTAAATTCAAAATCGAAACCATTTGTCACAGTGGAATGAATTATAGACCAAGACGAACCTCCATCAACAGATTTAAATAGTCCGTTACCCTGGGCACTACAATACATTATAGATGTATCCGTAGGATGAATTAGAATTTTGTTTACAAATCCACCTCCAGGCAAATTACTATGAAGTGACCACGTCGATCCACCATCGCTAGATTTGAATACAGTACCACTGTAAGATCCCCAAAAATAGGTTGAACTATTTAACGGATCTATAGCCAATGCATATACATCCATATTGGCTAAATTATCGGTAAGCACTGACCATGTCGTTCCACCATCTAGCGTTTTCCAGACACCACCTGTTTGGCTACCTACAATCATATGATTTGGATTTCCGTTTTCTGTGGCGATTGATGTGATACGACCAACACCTGGATTATAACCAGAAGTTGCATTCCAATAGGTTGGTCCCATTTCTTCCCAAGTGCCAACAACTGTTCTTGCTGCTAAACCTTCATTATTCAGTCGTGCATTATAATTTTGAAGTTCATTGTAATAAAAGTCGGGGGATTTCAATTTTCCTGTTTCATCCATGGCACGTTCAGCAAAATACTGCCAACGTCTAAATGGCTTATAACCTGTTCCTCGCTCTCTTCCTACGGTATCAAAGTGACGTTCTGCAACCTCAACAATAGCTTCTACAGTAGTCGTTCCTTCGGCAATAAGTTCTTTATAATCCTGAGCAAAGAGTCCCAAGCTAAACATCATAAATGTAAATAAGCAGATAATCTTTTTCATAAATAATTCTTTTTTAAAGCACGCTTTTTTTTCAAAAGTACTACTTTTCAAAAATATTACTAAAAAGTTACACTTCATGTCTCCAACATCAATACTTTTATTAATTGCGTGTTATTTCGGCTTGCTTATTTTAATTTCTTATTTCACTGGTAAGGAAGATTCTAATGCTGCTTTTTTTAAGGCGAATAAATCCGCACCATGGTATTTGGTGGCATTCGGAATGATAGGTGCCTCTTTGTCTGGAGTCACTTTTATTTCTGTTCCTGGTTTGATTGCAGGCCAAGAGTTTGCCTATATGCAAGGCGTTTTAGGCTTTTTTGTGGGTTATTTTGTAGTTGCGTTTGTATTGATTCCGTTGTATTATCGCCTAAATGTAACGTCTATTTATCAATATTTAGAAGATCGTTTTGGTTTTATAAGTTACAAAACTGGTGCTTTTTTCTTTTTATTATCACGAGTGACAGGTGCTTCTTTCAGGTTGTATCTCGTGGCTTTAGCGATGCAATACATTGTGTTCAAAAGTTTGGGTGTTCCTTTTTGGGTCACTGTCGTTATCTCAATCTTACTCATTTGGTTGTACACTAATAAAGGCGGTATAAAAACCATTATTTGGACGGATACCTTGCAAACCATTGCTATGCTCACTTCAGTTGTAGTTGGAATTATTTTAATTCTGAATAAACTGGATTGGACTTTAGCCGAAACATTTACCAAAGAAACCTTTAAAAATAAGAGTCAGATTTTTTATTTCGATGATATCAATAGTTCTATTAATTTTTGGAAATATTTTATTGGCGGGATTTTTATAACTATTGCAATGACCGGTTTGGACCAAGATATGATGCAAAAAAACTTGACTTGTAAAAACGCCAATGAGTCTAAAAAGAACATGCTATCCATGTCGGTTCTACTCGTTATCGTCAACCTCGTGTTCTTAACGCTTGGTGCTTTATTATTCATATATGCTGAACAATTCAACATTGCGATTCCTAAGTTAGATGGTGTTACCAGAACCGATTTGTTGTTTCCTGAAATAGCAATGAATCAAGGGCTTGGCAAAGGTCTGGCTATTACGTTTATTATTGGTTTAATTGCTGCTGCATATAGTAGTGCGGATTCTGCTTTAACCTCTTTAACAACCTCTTTTTCCGTAGATTTTTTGAACATTGAAAAAAAACCGATTGAAGCGCAAAAACCGTTACGTAAAAAAGTACATATTGCAGTCTCTTTACTTTTAATAATTGTGGTTATTATTTTCAATTCATTAGAAGGTAGTGTGGTAAGTAACCTCTTTAAATTCGCCACCTTTACATATGGTCCTTTACTCGGGCTTTTCGCTTTTGGAATTTTAACGAAAAAATCGATAAAAGATAACTATGTTTGGATTGTTGGGCTCGTTGCTATACTCGCAACCTACTTTATAACGCTAGCACCAACCTATTATGCTTATAATCTTGGATTGTCATTGGATGACTGTACAAAATCAACTTGGGAATGTGCTGCTGTATATGCCCAAAAACATTACTATAATTTCCATTGGGAAATATTACCCTTAAATGGGTTGATTACCTTTTTAGGTTTATGGTTTATTAAGAAGAAAAAATAATCCATTAATTATTTGAGATTATACCTTGTTTATGACAAATTATTGCATACAAATTCATAAATGATTAAAATATCATTATTTGTTACAAAACACCTACTCCGAACATGCCAAAATTAATCGATTTTTAAATTGTCTAAAACATCGGGAAAACTGGAATAACCTACTATTAATTTAGTTGTTGCTTTTTTATTTGTTCATTTTGCATTGATGCAAAACGAACCAAAAAATCAAAACGATTTATTAGGAAATCGCTGAAGCGCCATTCGCTAATACATGATTGATATAGAAAATTAAATCACCAGTAATTCCAATCCTAGATTTATTTTTATAATTACCCTTCTTGCTCATTATTTCTGAAAATCGTTGTTTCCGACATTGTCGGAAGTTAGATGTTGAGTTCTAACTTAGTTTTTGATTTGCATATTATAATCTGAAATTCTTGGGCTTCAACTTTTCTTTATTGAACTTCTTGAAAACTCTAAACATCTCAGTTTTTGATTTTCTAACAAAAATGAATCCTTTTAAATTAATGAAATAATCCAAAAAATATCAAGCCAATTCCTAATACTGACCGGTACTCAACAGCACCAAAGTACAAGCTGCTTCATAATCAATATTATTTTGTTTTAAAAGATTATAAAATTCGGAATTTTCTGTGCCTGGATTAAAAATAACACGTTCTGGATGCAACCCAAGAATGTAATCATAATACGTTTTTTGCCGTTGCGGATTAAGATATAAGGTTACGGTATCTATATTTTTATAAGACATTAATTCCGTATCAATAGTAACGTCAGCAACTTTACCTGATTTTAGACCAATGGCTTTTACCTCATGGTTATGTTGCCGTAAACGTTTAATGGCTATATGGGAATAGCGTTGTGGCTTTAACGATGCGCCTATAACTAATGTATTTTTCTTCATGTTGTTAAAAAGATGTTAAGTTGTGTTAATTGAAGTAACATAATGTAAAAGTAGTCGTCTTACTACTAATTAACTATCAAATCAATCAAATTAACTATCAAATCAATCAAAAAATCAATCAAAAATGAAGCATTTATTCCTAATGCTTATGATGGTCTCATCAGCCATTTTAAGTGCACAACCCAATTCCAATTCAGAAATTAGAAGCGGTTCCATCTCTGGTCGTGTTATCGACGCAGAACTCAACGAACCCTTACCTTATGTAAATATTGTTATTAAAGATACGGACCATAAAATTATTACAGGTGGCATTACCAGTGCGGATGGCAGATTTGAAGTTAAAAATATTCCTGAAGGTAAGATTATAGTTTCTATTCAATTTGTCGGTTTTAAAACTATTGACCAAAACATCACTTTAGGTAAAGGCAATTACAAAGTTGATATAGGCGATATAAAACTTCGAGAAGAATCTACTGGTTTGGATGAAGTTACCGTAGTTGCGGATGTGTCCACCATTCAGCAAAAGGTAGATCGCAAAGTTATTACCATTGGTAAAGATCTACAAACCGCTGGTGCCACAGCAAGTGAGATTATGAACAACTTACCATCAGTTAGCGTTGATCAGCAAACAGGCTCTATCAGTTTACGTGGCAACCAAAATGTCCGTGTTATGGTCGATGGAAAATTGTCGAACATTCCAGCAGATCAATTGCTAAAACAAATTCCTTCAACGTCCATAAAAAGTGTTGAATTAATTACCAACCCTTCAGCAAAATACAATCCTGAAGGCATGAGCGGCATTATTAATATTGTCCTTCATAAAAACACCCAAATCGGTTTTAACGGGAATCTTAATTTGGCATTGGTCTATGATATTGAACCAAAATTCAACAGTTCCATTGATGCCAATTACCGTAATGGTAAATTCAACTTATATGGTTCTTATAGTAATGGTTTTACAAAAAATGTCAATTACGGACAGATTAATAGAATTGAACAAGAAATTGAGCAAAACTTCTATATTCTAAACAATAACAAGTCTCATCTCTATAAAATTGGACTCGATTATTACTTAAATGACAGGAATACGATTTCAGTGTTTACCAATCAGAACAGTTTTGATGGTCGGACAAAAGTAGATTCTGGCATCGACTATCTTACAAATCCATCGCTTAATGAATCACAATTTACGGGTGGTGATAATGAGAACGATTCGCAACAATACAACTTTAATTATAAGCACGATTTTAATGACGAAGGTCACAATATAGAACTCGAAGTCGATTATAATTTATTTGATGGCATTGGCGACACTAATAATATATTTTTCAGTTCGCAACGCCCAAATTTTATAGAAGATACAGATACGGAACGAAATCAAACTACGGTTAATTTAGATTATGTAAATCCATTATCCGAATCTGTAAAACTCGAATTAGGCCTCCAGGCACGTTTATTTGATACTAGTATTTTTTATGAATCGAATGCCAGAGAACGAAACGAAGCTGGCGATTACATCCCAACCACCACACGTTTTGATTATACAAGGGATATTTATTCCGCCTATGCCACCTATGGTAAAAAGATGGAGAAATGGAGTTACCAAGTGGGTTTAAGAGCAGAAACAGTTGCCGTGGATTCTGATGCTTTTAAAAGAGATTTGGCTGCCAGTGAAGCACTGAACATTCCATTTGAAAATGATTATTTTGAATTATATCCTTCCGCATTTTTTACCTACACACCTTCAGAAAAAAATTCGTATCAATTAAGTTATAGCCGTAGAATTGATCGACCTGGTATTGGGCAAGTTAATCCCTTACCAGAATGGAATACGCCCTTGATTTCACAATTTGGAAATCAAGAATTGCGTCCTCAGTTTACCAATTCCATGGAAGTAAATTATACCAGACAATTGGAAAAAGGTAGTATTACGGCAGGTGTATTTTACAGACTCATAGAAGATGAAATCCAACAGGCTATCTTAATAGATAGAACCGATCTTCACCGCTTAATCCTTACGAATTTGAATTTTGATAACACCTCAGCTTATGGTGTGGAATTATCGTCAAACTACAGACCGACTAAATGGTGGAGTATTAATGCGAGTTTCGATTTATTCTCACAAACCCAAAAAAGCGTTGCCGAATCTTTTGATACCAATCAAGATATTGTTTTGAATACGGTTGAAGTCGATAATGTATCTTATAACCTACGAGCGTTCAACAATTTTAAAGTAAGCAAAAGTTTAAGTTTTTCCGCTTTTGGAATGTATAGAGGAAAAAATAAGAACATACAGTTTGAAATGAGTGATATGCTTATGGTCAACTTAGGCATGCGCTACAGTTTTCTTGAAGATAACAGGGCTAGCTTTAGTCTAAGTTACAATGACATTTTCGATACCATGTACGCACAATTTGATGGTCAGAGACCTTATGCACAACGTGGACAATTTAACTGGGAAAGTCAACAAATTTCAGGACGATTGTCTTACCGTTTTGGTGGTGGAAAATACAGAGCGAAATCACGTAAACAACGTGATAACGATGTTAAAGAAGGTGGAGGGATGTTTTAACATGAGATTAGATCGCTTTGCTCTAAGTATCTAGAAACTAGAATTGGTTAAATAAAACTGAAAATAAAATTTAATAGGTATAACATTATTAGTTGATGGTTAGTGAACATGTTAGACTATTAAATTAAGAAAATCCTGATGCGTCTTCTTTTTGACGGTCAGGATTTTTGTTAAATACACGTTAAATGTAAAAAGTCATGAAATAAAACAGAACATTTTACGTCTATAGGTGTAATAAGTTTTAAGTAATAGTTATTGTAAATTAATTTTTACAAGAGTGTTAGTTAAGTTGGTTAATAGCTGAAAAGCCCAGATGCGTAATAATCTGGGCTTTTTTATTTTTTATGTAAGATTCGTTTAATCCGTTTTCAGTTTAGATATTATCTGCCCTACATTTTTGTTTTCAAATTTACTAATGACTTTAAGCAAAAAGCCTATGATTCGCGATTTAGGCGCTGCGATCATTCTACTAAGCTCTAATGTTACTTTATCAATAATATCTATTGAACTGACTTGATTTTCTGGTCCAAGTCCCCAAAGCAGATTGGAATTATTCCAAGATTGCTGACGCGCTTTTCGCATACTAAAATCTATGACCTTTTCATCTGAGTTTTTTCCAGCCCAATCCAATAAAAATAAAATCGGCGATACTCTGCTTAGTCGCTCTTGTATCTCATTAACTATACTAAAAAGAATAGCGTTGACTTTATCGAAGTCATTTTTCACGGATTGAATCTCTTTTCCTGTCATAACCTTGCTCGTAGCAATGGCTAAATCCAAGTTGATATGCGCATTCATGCCCAACATAACGTGTTGTAAAATAGTTAAAGACTTCTCACTATGCGTAAAGGCAAACAACCACGATTTACTTATAGGTTCATTGTTTTGATATTGCTTATAAGCATCGAGATACAAGTTAGCAAAAACCACATCCAATTGTTCTAAGAGTACGTTGTTTTCAAAACTTCCCTTTTGAACTTCTTTAAGTATTTCTGCCGTAGTTCTTCGATATACGTATGCAAATAACCCAAGTCGGCTGTTGCTTTCAATGGCATTATCTATTATTATATCTAACTGATTAATAACCTCTTGTATGGTGGTTGCGCGCGTCATTTGTATGTTTAAAAATACGAAATTATTGGGATAGTGGACTTTGTAATTTAGGTTGTGGAGGATTCTTAGCTGGTTTTTATCTTAACTCATATTTAAAATTAATTTGTGAGTTGAGTTGGAAAGTAACTCCCATCTTACAGCTGTTCGTTAGCGATGAGAGTTGATTGTTTTATTAGTTATCTTCGGATATATTCGGTTATTCTTCCTTTCAAATCCATCCTTTCGTGCAGTATTCTCGTTATTTCAATATAATTTTTGTTTAAAGTTCTGTAGAATATGATATGCCATTTTGTTTTCATTCCGAGAAGTTGCTTTGATTCGTAGTTTTTTCTTTAATTTAGATTTTCTGCTATTTCTTGGCAATTGGTAATTAACCCATCGTAATATTTGTCCGCTTGTTGTTCAGACCAGACCTCAAATGTATAATCCCAAATTTTTGATAAATCGGCAACAGCTTTGTTGGTCAACTTATATTCAGCCAATCGAGTGTTTTTTCGCTTTCAGGGATTCAAGATGTTTTTTAGGGTCAAAGTCGTGGGCCATTCCGCTGTCGACTCCTTCTTGGATTGCATTTTTCAAAGCAATCACTTTGATTTCTTCTTCCTCTAATAATCTTAATCCTGCACGTATAACTTCGCTTACATTCTTAAATCTTCCTTCGCTTATGCTTTTTTGCACGAATTGGTCAAAATAATTTCCTAGAGATATTGATGTGTTTTTATTCATTTGATTACTAATTTTATCAAATATACCAATAATTGGTATAAAAGTAAATTTTTCTCAAATTGCACATAACGGCAGTCTGTCTCAAAACTCATTTGTGAATGCCGTACTTGGATTTTTTTAAAGGTACTTGCCCGAATAGGCTAGCCAAAATCATAGCTTTTGAGACAGCCTGACGGTCTTATGTATGATTTTCTTACGTGTTTCAGCAACTAATTTAGCAAATACAAAGCGAATAGAAAATGTGAACCCTGTTATGGCAGCAGTGGTCGAAAGAGCAGTGATCCATTAGTGTTTTTTTAGTTATGTCTTGTGGAGATTTATACGAGCGAATTATGGCTAAGCGTAAGAGCAAAGCAGGCCTTTGCAATAGCTAAATCAGGATTAATATATATGGAGAATATAAAAGTAGGTTAGTGAAAAATTAACGGGTTTTTACTTGTATTTTAGCTCAGTATAACGCTATGCTCTGGTTTTATTTACTTTTTTGATTTTCTTCCTCAATTGCCCAAATCTGTTGATATAATGCACCACGAAACTTATCATTCAATTCATAACCTGGTTCTCTTACTTCATTGTTTTGAGACATAATAATTCCTACAAAATTTCGCTTTGGGTCTGCCCAGAAGTAAGTGCATTCATATCCACCACCAATCCAAAGTCCAGCTTCTCCTTGTTTTTTTGTTTTCATTGAATCACCGCTAATCCATAGATTATAGCCATTATACCCATAAGGGCTATCTTTTTGGGTATGAGGCGCATATATATCTTCCACAGTTGCTTTTTCTAAAAACCTATGTCCATTTAATTCTCCTCTTTTTAAAAGCATTCTCACAAAATCTGTATATCCATCTGCGGTAGCAACCATACCTTCACCACCTAAATATAATTGATGGTTGTAATCATAATCTGGAACATCGGGACCAAAAATATCTAACTCACCTCTTTTAGCTTTACGCAAAGTGGAATCTCTACCTGTAAATTTTGGCAGTAGTTTTTCACTTACTGGTAGTCTAAATTGTAACCCTTTGATCTTCATAGGTCTAGTTACTCTTTCCTCAACGAGTTGATTTAATTTTTTGCCCGTTGCTCATTCTGCCACTAATCCTAAAACAGTAGTATTTGTACCATAAAAATAATCTGTGCCAGAATGCTGAATTAAAAGTAGATTTGCCATTTTATTTATTAATTCATCAGAGTTTTTTGCCATTGGTAAATTCTGTTCAACAATCAATGAATCAATACAAGGGAAACCTGTGGTTGCATAATAAAATCCTGCTTGATGATTGATAAGATGTTTTACAGTCATTACAGAATCATTAGTAACTAATTTTACCGGACAGGCATCATTTCCTTCGCCCGCTTTAATTTCCAATAAACTCGTGCCATTATCAGAGATTGCAACTTTAAGGTTTTCAAATTCAGGGATATATTTTGCAACTGGGTCATCAATTTTTAATAATCCATCTTCTATCAAATCCAAAACAGTAGAAATGGTTACTATTTTACTCATTGACCAAATTCTAATCCAAGAATCTCCATCTATTTTAGTATTTGGAAGTAAATCGTTATTTACAGAACTATGTTCATAGAGAACATTCCCATCCAAATCTTCTAGCCTTGCATAGATAAAAGGGTAAAAGTCATTCTCAACGTAATCATCCAATATTTTATCTAAGTTATCTGTATTACCAATTGTTAAGGCTGGTGTATTTTCTTTTTTTGAGCAAGCTTGGATACTTAATATGATGAGAAAAAAGTAAAATAATTGATTGTTTCTGATTCGCATTATATTGATTTTAAGTTGTTCGTTTAACTTGAGCATAACTCGTTTCAAAACAACTTTTCCAAAAATAGCCATAATTTCATATCAATTCAATTATAAACATGGAATAAGTGGTTTTAAACAGTTATAGATGAGTACAAACACTTAAGAAGCATTTGTACCCCCTTAAAATTTCATAATCACACTTCCCCAAGTAAACCCACTGCCAAAAGCAGCTAATACAACCGTATCGCCTTCTTTTACCTTACCTTCTTCCCAAGCTTCAGTTAAAGCTATTGGTATTGAAGCGGCTGTGGTATTGCCGTATTTTTGGATATTATTAAAAACTTGGTCGTCAGTTAATTTAAACTTCTTTTGTATAAATTGTGCTATACGTAAATTCGCTTGGTGCGGAATCAACATATCAATATCCTCGCGTTTCAAATTGTTTTTCGCTAAGCCTTCCATGATGACTTCGCTAAATCTCACAACGGCATTTTTAAATACAAACGTACCATCCATATAAGGAAAGTACGATACATCGTCTTCGCCTGCTTCTATAATTTCCGGTACCCAATGCGCTATGCTTGGTGATGCTACAATGAGCTTATCGGCATATTTGCCTTCACTATGCAAGTGCGAAGATAAAATTCCTTTGGAAGTATCTTCTTCTCTTGTTAAAACTGCGGCTCCTGCGCCATCACCAAAAATCACCGAAACGCCACGACCTCTTGTACTTTTGTCTAAACCATTACTATGGTATTCAGCTCCAATAACCAAAATAGTTTTATACATTCCTGTTTTTATAAATTGGTCTGCCACAGAAATCGCATAGATAAAACCAGAGCACTGATTTCTAACATCTAATGCTCCAACGGTTGGCATATCTAACATATCCTGTATTTGTACACCACAACCTGGAAAATAATAGTCTGGACTTAAGGTCGCAAACACTATAAAATCAATATCATCCTTGGTTAAACCTGAACGCTCAATAGCAATTTTTGCAGCTTTCGCTCCCATTACGGAAGACGTGTCTTCAGAGCCGTCTTTAATCCAACGACGTTCTTTTATACCGGTTCGTTCTTGGATCCATGCGTCATTAGTATCCATTAGTTTAGACAAATCGTCGTTTGTAACCACGTTGTCTGGCAGGTATTTTCCTAAGCCTATTATTTTTGAGTTGTACATATAAACATTTGTTTTATTTCCCATGAAAATGGGAATCCTTTTATTTTAGTTTCCAATTCCGAAGCTTCGATAGGAAATCTTATTATTTAGTCTTGCGAATTTAAACTTTAAGGTACAATAAATTTTTAATCCATTTTATATTCGTTATGCACGCATAATAGTTGTGTCAGTTTGTCACATTTTAAGTCTTGGTATTTTATTTGAATAGAGGTTAAAGAGCAATTAAAACTATAATTAATCAGTTTCCCACCTTCATGGGAACATTTAATAAATTAAATATGACAAAAGGAAACATTAATGTATCGGTAGAGAATATCTTTCCGTTAATTAAAAAGTTCTTGTACAGCGATCACGAAATCTTTTTACGTGAGCTAATTAGTAACGCAACGGATGCGACTCTAAAATTAAAACACTTAACCAGTATTGGTGAAGCCACGGTTGAATATGGTAATCCAATCATCGAGGTTAAGGTTGATAAGGAAGGTAAGAAACTTCATATTATCGATCAAGGTGTTGGTATGACAGCTGAAGAAGTTGAAAAATACATCAACCAAATCGCCTTTTCTGGTGCTGAGGAATTTCTAGATAAATATAAAGATTCTGGAAAAGACACAGGCATCATTGGTCATTTTGGTCTTGGATTTTACTCGGCTTTTATGGTGGCAGAAAAAGTGGAGATCATTACCAAATCTTATAAAGACGAACCTGCAGCACATTGGACTTGCGATGGCTCTCCGGAATTCACATTAGAACCAGCTGAAAAGGAAACCAGAGGCACAGAAATTATTCTTCATATAGCGGAAGATTCTACTGAATTTTTAGAAGAAGCTAAAATCCGTGAGCTTTTGATGAAGTATAACAAGTTTATGCCTATTCCAATTAAATTTGGAACCAAGGAAATAAACGATCCTGAGTTTACACCAAAAACAACAAAGGATAAAGATGGTAAAGAAACCACGGAGCCGCACAAACAAATTACGGTTGATAATATCATTAACAATCCAAATCCGGCTTGGACAAAACAACCGACAGATTTAAAGGACGAAGATTACAGTAGTTTCTACAGAGAATTGTATCCTATGCAATTTGAAGAACCATTGTTCCATATTCATCTTAATGTAGATTATCCGTTCAACTTAACAGGAATCTTGTATTTCCCTAAGATGACGACGGATATGAACATGCAGAAAGATAAAATTCAATTGTACCAAAACCAGGTTTTTGTAACCGATAATGTGGAAGGTATAGTTCCTGAATTTTTAACGATGTTACGTGGTGTTATTGATTCGCCAGATATTCCATTAAACGTATCGCGTTCCTATTTACAAGCAGATGGTGCTGTAAAGAAAATTTCATCTTACATCACTCGAAAAGTAGCTGATAAGTTGAAATCCTTATTTAATGCGAATCGTGAAGATTTTGAAAAGAAATGGGACGATATTAAAATCGTGATTGAATATGGTATGTTATCTGAAGAAAAATTCTTCGAAAAAGCAGATGCCTTTGCGTTATACCCAACGGTTGATGGCAAATACTACACATTTGAAGAATTGACCAATGCTATAAAAGCAAAGCAGACGGACAAGGACGATAAAATGGTGATTCTTTATGCCTCTAATAAAGATGAGCAACATTCGTATATAGAATCTGCAAAAGCAAAAGGCTACGAAGTGCTGTTATTGGATTCACCTATTGTATCGCATTTAATCCAGAAATTGGAAACGACCAAAGAAAATATTTCTTTTGCTCGTGTAGATGGTGACCATATTGATAACTTAATCAAAAAAGAAGATACCACGATTTCGAAATTATCTGATGAAGAAATAACGAAATTAGATGAGTTACTTAAAGAAGTGATTCCTTCTGAAAAATTCACGGTACAATTAGAAGCTATGGATAGTGACGCCTCGCCTTTTATTATTACGCAACCAGAATTTATGCGTAGAATGAAAGAAATGCAGCAGACAGGTGGTGGCGGAATGAACATGTTTGGCAACATGCCAGAAATGTACAACCTCATCGTGAATACAAATTCTGAATTGGTTGGTGAAATTATAGGTACGAAGACCAAAAAGAAACAAGAACGTTTAATTAACCAAAGTTTAGATTTGGCACGTTTATCTCAAGGCCTTTTAAAAGGTGAAGAGTTGACAAACTTTATTAAACGTAGTTACGATATGATAAAGTAGACAAAAGACCGCTTCGCTTTTAGAGCCAAGAGTCAAGACTAAAAACCACTTAGAAATATCTAGGTGGTTTTTTTTATTAACTTTAGCTCTTAAAACTGAATGATATGAAACCGCTTCACAAAAAAATACTATTAACCATACTTATTATTGGCTTCTTATTCTATATCGATCCTGTTTATGCAGGTCCTGGTGGCACTATAGCCAAAGGTCTGTTTAAAACTTGGTGGGGAAAATTAATTTTGTTTGCAATTGTCATTGTGTTCTTTCCTTTAATCGTTTATACCTACTCCGTTGAATTTTTTGCGGTTAAGAAAACTAAAAAGCAGCTCAATCAAATTGGGCTAAAGCACAAGGATTTTTCATGGCTAAACCTTGATAAAAACGTACGTAATGTGTTTACACGCGTTTATCTGGCTTGGGACAACGAAGACATGAAAGAAGTTTCAGAATATGTTAATCATTGGTATTGGCAGAACCAACAGACCGTTCATTTAGATAAATGGAAACAGGAAAACCTAAAAAACGTCTGTAAGTTAGATAAAATCAAAAGTGTAAAACCACTCTATTTAGAACTAACAGAGAACGAAAATCTTGAAGGTTCAAAAATTGCATTCGTAATTTCTGCTAACATTAAGGATTATTTAAAAGACAAAGAAACACAACGTATTGTACAAGGAAAAAATGAATTTGGTGATGAAGAGAAAATCTGGATTATGGAATACACCAATGGTAAGTGGCTTTTGGACGATATTAGAGAAGGAAAATTCAGTTTGGCTTTTGCCAAAATGAAAAATGTAATACCAGAGTTCCAAACCACTGCGAACTTAACGACAAAATAATTTTTTTTCAACATTATAAATATCTTTTAATACCACTTTGAAATTCCAAAGTGGTTTTTTTGTAACTTATCCTTTTAAGAATCGTCATATAAGTAGTAATCAATCCACAGAAAAAATGAAAACCAACCACACCTTTGCCTTATTGCTATTTAGTTGCCTTTATATCACAACTAGCAACGCACAAGATTTAACTCAACAATTTGATGCTATTGTATCTGAATCTTACAAGCCAGATGAACCAGGTGCGACCATTTTAGTAGCCAAAGATGGTAAAGCCATTTACAGAAAGGCCATCGGAAAAGCGAGTCTAGAATTGGATGTCGATATGGTTCCTGAAAACGTATTTATGTTGGCATCAATTACCAAACAATTTACGGCAGTTGCCATTTTAATGCTCGAAGAACAAGGCCAGTTAAGTTTGGATGATTCCATTACAAAGTTTATTCCAGATTATCCAACGCACGGCAAAACCATAACAGTTCATCATCTACTTAATCACACCTCTGGAATAAAAAACTATACCGATAATGAAAATTTTAGGGATTTTGCACGTATCGATAAAACGCTAGATGAATTAATCGCGACTTTTAAAAACGAACCTATGGATTTTGATCCAGGAGAAGCCTTTAAATACAATAACTCGGGTTATATCTTACTCGGTAAAATCATTGAAGTTATTTCTGAAGACACCTACGAAAATTTTATTGAGAACAATATATTTGAGCGTTTAGGTATGACGAATTCAAGTTATGGAAACACCAGTGAAATAGTTAAAAACAGAGTTAGACCGTATGAACAAAATGACAATGGCTATGTCAATGCCAGTTATTTAAGTATGACCTTGCCTCAAGCTGCTGGTTCATTGACATCTACCGTTGATGACATGCTAAAGTGGCAAAATGCGCTAACCAATAACACATTGATCAAAGCAACAACTTTGGATAAAGCTATTAATGGCTCAACCCTTAATAATGGTGAGCACATTACTTATGGTTATGGTCTGGGCGAAATGAACCTCAAAGGGTCTAAAGGCTATACACATAGTGGTGGTATTTTTGGCACCTCTACCAATGGATTATATCTTATTGACGAAGGTATCTATGTTATAGGCTTGAGTAATTGTAGCTGCAAGGACATTGGCGCAGTCACTCAATCTCTCGCTGCAACGGCTATTGGAAAACCGTTTCCAACAATGAAGGATGTAGTTAAATTATCTGAAGCTAAAATGAAACAATGGGTTGGTGCTTATGAATTTGAAGATGACGTCATTCGACATATATTTATGGAAGATGGTCAACTTAAAAGTATGCGCGAATCAGAATCGAATACGGTTTTTGATATTTATCCACTTTCCGAAAACCGTTTTATGTTTAAGGATGGAACAATTGAGTACGAGTTTTCAAAATCCGAAAACGGAAAACGTGAAACCATATTTATCACAGGCACAGAAAGTGTAGGAAAGGAAGTTGACAAACCAATTCCTGAAGCCAAAAAAGAAGTGACGCTGACCAATGCGGTTTTACAATCGTATGCAGGCAAATACCAGTTAGGCCCAAATTTTAATGTTCAGATTACGGTTGATAATAATCAAATTTTTGCCCAAGCCACAGGGCAAGGTCAATTTGAAATCTTTGCGGAAAATGAGACTGAGTTTTTTGCGAAAGTTGCCGCGATAAAAATCAAATTTAATAAAGACACTTCTGGAAAAGTAGAGAGTTTTACAATTTATCAAAGTGGCAATGAAACACTTGCAAAAAAAATGGAATAGTCAACAATTTTGACCCAAAAGTACGACCACTTAGTTAGTTCTAAGTGGTTTTGTTTTTTACAAACTCAATACAAACGACATTACACTCACCAAAAAGCGGACTTTACTAATTTCTCATTTTTAATCCCTTAATTGATGATTAGGTTTGAAGTGTACTAACATTAAAACTTTATATCATGAAAAATCAATTTAACTTAGACATCAAAACGCCATGTTCAGAAAACTTCAATCAATTTAACCCAACTTCCAAAGGTGGTTTTTGTGGCGCTTGTGAAAAAGAAGTCATCGACTTTACAAAAATGAATACCGAAGACATAGTGGCGTTCTTTAAAAACAAATCCACTCAAAACACCTGTGGTAGATTTAACAGCAACCAGTTAAAAACCTACAAAGTAGAAGCTAAAACAAACAAAAGCATTAGCTTTTTAAGCGGTATAGGATTAGCATGTTTAGCAATCTTTACAAGTTTTACGGCTCAAGCACAGGAAATCAAAAAAAATATTGAACCTAAAGAAAACACCTCTGAAATTAAAGCTTCAAAATTCGAAAACAATATTATTGTAAATGGGACTGTAATGGAAAGCGATCTACCGCTTCCTGGTGCAAATGTAGTTTTACAAGGATCAACAATTGGTATTGCAACCGATTTTGATGGAAATTTTGAATTTCCTGAAAAATTAAAAATAGGAGATGTTTTGATTGTCAGTTATGTGGGTATGGCATCACAAAAAATTGTTATTGAAAATAAAGATTCAGCTTCAAAAATTGAACTCAACATAGATATGAAAGCCGATTCTTGTATCGTAATGGGGAAAGTTGCCGTAAAACAGGTCTATAAATCCAGAAGAGATTAATCTATCAATTTTATGAGAAATCTTTTCGTCCTTTTCATAGTTTTTTGCATTACTATTTCTAATGCTCAAATATCAGATTTTAAGACTATCGATTTTACAAAAGCAGATAATATCGCTAAACTGCATGAGGGTCAGAGTTTAGATAATTTACCTGTATTGGCGCATCATCTAACATCTAAACTTACGACTGATGTTGAAAAATTTAGAGCCATTTACACTTGGGTTTGCACCAATATTAAAGGTGATTCCAAGCAACATAACAAAGTAAGTAAAGCGCGTTTAGAATTCAACAACGATAGTACAGGTTATATGAAATGGAATGATGATTTCAAAAAAATAGCTTTTGAAAAACTCTTGAATCATAAAAAAACCATGTGTACAGGTTATGCTTACCTCATTAAGGAATTGTGTTTTATAGCCAATATTGAATGTGAAATTGTTGATGGTTATGGACGGTCTTTTGAAACTAATGTTGAAAAATTGGAGTCCATAAACCATTCTTGGAACGCTGTTAAACTAAATAATAAATGGTATTTGTGCGATGCCACTTGGTCTAGTGGTTATATGATTAATGGTCGTTTTTTTGTAGCAGACTATAATGATGGCTACTTTTTAACAGATCCTATACTCTTTGCTAAAAACCATTATCCTATTCAGAAGAAATGGTTTCTTAACGACACTTTGAAAACCATAAAATTCATAGCAGAACCGATTGTTTATGGAGAAACGTTTAAACAAAAAGTTATTCCGATTGGGCCAAAGACATTAAATTCCACAATTAAAAAGAATGACGAAATCATTTTTAATTTTAAATCTTTAAAAGCCATTTCCACGGATAAAATTTCGCTAATCCAAATTTCAGGAGAAAATAAAAAACATTATAAAATTTATGATCTTTTTAATGAAAATGGATTCATAACTTTTAAATACCGTTTTAAACGCAAAGGCTTTTATGACGTGCATTTAAAAATAGAAAATGATATAGTTGCGACCTACTCCATTGAAGTGACTAAAACGTAGTGCTATCTTTAGAACTCATTGAATCCTTTTAAGTTTGAAGTGCGTTTGTGATTCTTTGATATTCTAAATTTAAAAAGTAATTGTCTATACGCTTAACTTATTAAAGAACTATTAGGCATTTTCGGTTAACATGATTAAGATAATAATTACAGGTTAGCTGGTAATAAATTTATTATATCGAATTTAATATACTCATTTATAATATTTTAGGTATTTTATAGCTTCACAAGCTATTTCACGTAAAATGAATTCTGACCAAAAGTTAGTTCAAACCATATATAAAGATCTCATTTTTACTGAAAATGAAATTAAAACTATAGCGTCCGTATTTAAAAGAGTCGATGCAGAGAAAGGTGCAATACTGATTAAACCTGGAGACATTGTTACCGATATTTTTTTTATTTACGAAGGTTGTCTTAGAACCTTTTACACGGATAAGCATGGAAAAGAACACACGATACAAATTGGCATTAGAGATTGGTGGATTAGTGATTTTACCGCCTTTTTTTCAAATTCTAAGGCTATTATGCATCTTGAAGTTCTTCAAGACGCCACACTTTACCAACTTTCAAGTGTGGACAGGGAAGAATTACATATGCAATTTCCGAAAATACATAAATTTATCAGAAATAAACTCGAGAAAGCATACGCCGCCTTTCAAAAACGAATTTTGTCATCATTGTCAATGACTGCAAAAGAACGTTATTTAGAATTTATAAAGACCCATCTCAATATAGAGAAGAACGTAAAAAATTATCACATCGCATCCTATTTGGGTATGACAACTGAAAGCTTGAGCAGAATTAGGAAAGAATTAACATAATGTCTTCATTTATTATCATACATCAATTTTTTTATTCATTCATAGTGATATTTTTGCGCCCCTAAACAAGGTAAATAACCTCTTATTTTCCTGAGATTAATAGCTAAGAAGCGCAAGTTTTATAACCTTGCGCTTTTTTATGAAGTATTCACAGTTTCCATATATAAAATGAAAACACAAAAAGACCATCTTCCGATGGCCTTTTCTATTTAATAAGCATTTCTTATGTAACGTTATTCTAAAATTAATTTTTGCGAAGTCTGGCCTCTTTCCGTATTCACATTAACAATGTAAATTCCAGAAGACACACCACTAATATCCATCGAATTAATTCCATTACCTAAAGACAATTGTTTTACTAATTTTCCTGTCATAGATACAATTTGAACATTGATACTACCAGCAATGGATTCGTCAATTACAATATTGAACTGCCCCTTTGTTGGATTTGGATAAATATTTAAAACAGATATAGAATTAAAATCATCTATTGATAATGAAACTTGCGCTTCATAAGCACCAATATCTCTTGACACCCCAAATACAACTTGACCAATTTGATCCGTAAAAACATCATTTGGATCACCAGCATCAAAAGCTGGAGAATCATTTAATAGCTGATGTGTAAACGTTGCACCTCCATTGTCCTGTAAAGGTCCTACCATAGGATCTACATCTTCAATATCATTGGTTTGTGCAGTAAATACATTTAAATCATCTGTTCCGATCAAATTATAATCGTTAGAAGTGAACATACCAGAAACATCAGAACCAGAACTCGCCGTGTTCAATGCCACAATCGTATTCTTCAGTGACACATTACTAGCAGCATCTATTCCTCCACCATTTCCAGTGCTTGTGTTCATGGCAATGGTAACGGCATTAAAGTCTAAACTTGTACCATTATTTGTAGCACCACCACCAGACATTGATGCTGAGTTACCTGAAATTGTACTCGTCATAACGGTTGATGTTGCTCCCGAATTATTATAAACGCCTCCACCTTCAACGGCAGAATTACCAGATACTTCAGAAGTTGTAACCGTCATATCCGATCCTCCATTCCAAAGTCCACCACCTTCAACAGCGTCATTATTTCGAACTGTTGATAACGCAATTGTAGCTGTTGCAGCTCCACCTAAGTGAAGACCACCACCATTTCCCGGCGCAGCAACTGCCGGTGTAACACCTGCATTATTAGCACTTAAATCTGAACTTGTCATATCTAAACTACCAGCAGCTAATTCAATACCACCACCTGCTCTATTGGCACGATTGTTCGTAATTGTAGAACCACCTACGGTGACAGCACCACCAACACTCAATAGTCCACCGCCAGAACCAGAAGTTCCGTCAGCTATATTGTTATTTATTAGTGTTCCGTTAGTGACATTCAAAGTTCCTCCATTATTAAAGATACCTGCGCCTCCATCGTCAGCAGCATTACCTGAAGCAGTATTGCCATCAATAGTTGTCGCATCTGTAGTCATCGTTCCAGAACCGTTCCATAATCCACCACCTTCACGAGCTGCAATATTTCCATTAACAGTTCCTCCTGTAAATGTTGAATTCGCCATACCTGAAATATGAAGTCCACCTCCATTTCCTGGTGCTGGAGAAAAACTACCTGCATCATTCGCATCTAAGGTTGTATTCGTAACAAACAGCGTACCATCTATAACTTCAATTCCACCACCAGCTCGGTTAGCTTCATTAGTTGTGATTACTGCTCCATTTATCGTTATTGTACCATCCGTACTAAAAATTCCACCTCCAGAACCAGAAGTTCCATCTGCATAATTATTTGAGATTTGCGTTGTTGCATTCACATTCAATGTACCACCATTGTTGAAGATGCCTCCACCACCATTGTCAGCAGCATCACCAAAAGCAGTATTGCCATCAACCAAAGTACCATCAACGGTCATAGTTCCTCCGTTGTTCCATAATCCACCACCTTCACTGGCAGCTTCATTTCCAAATACTGAGCCACCAGTAAATGTCACCACAGCGGCACCTCCAGTGACATGAAATCCACCACCATTTCCAGGTGCTGGTGTCCCTGCCGAGCCATTAACGTCGTTGTTTAAAAGGTTCGTATCATTTAAAAAGTCCGCTGTACCGTCAACAATCTCAACGCCACCACCTGCACGATTTGCAGAGTTGAACTCAATGTTTGAATTATCAACTGTTACAGCACCTGAAATACTGAATATTCCACCACCAGAACCAGCAGTTCCATCAGCTATATTATTGCTTATTGTGGCTCCATTTTGAACTATCAGAGTACCGCCATTATTGAAGATTCCACCACCACCATCGGCAGCGTCATTACCTGAAGCAACATTCAAATTAATAGTGGAACCATCTACAGTCATTGTTCCTGAACCATTCCAAAGTCCACCTCCTTCAGTAGCTGCAGTGTTCATATTTACAGTTCCTCCTGTAATATTTACTGTACTGCTCCCACTGATGTGAAGTCCACCACCATTTCCTGGTGCGCCCATTCCGGTTACAACTCCTGTGTCGTTTGAATCTAAGTTAACGTTAGTAAGCGTTACCGCTCCACCTCCATTAGCCTCGATTCCACCACCTGCGCGGTTAGATGTATTATCCATGATTGTGATTCCATTTGCAGTCAGTGTTCCTGCTGCATTTAAAATTCCACCACCTGTTGATTGTGCGCCATCTGCAATGTTATTAGTAATCATGGTTGAACCAGATATATCAAGTGTTCCGCCTTCATTGTAGATACCTCCACCACCAGCGGCTCCTGCAGTTTCAGCATCGTTTCCAGAGGCAGTATTACCATCTACAGTATGGTCAATAACAGTCATTACACCTGAACCATTCCATAATCCACCGCCTTCATTGGCAGCGGTATTTCCGTTTGTTGTTCCACCAGTAATTGTTGCATTACCTGGACCAGTAATATGTAAACCACCGCCATTTCCAGGTGCAGAACTTGTAATATTATTATCTAAAGTAACATTTGTTAATGTTAATGTTCCAGATGCCATTGTAGAATTATCTTCAATTCCACCACCAGCTCTATTTGATGTATTTCCAGTTATAGATGAATCTGAAACAGACACTGACCCACCAGAAACATTTTGAATTCCACCACCAGAACCTGAAGATCCATCAGCCACATTATTGGTGATTTCAGTTGCATTTTGAACAATCAATGTTCCTCCATTGTTAAAGATACCTCCACCACCATCGTCAGCTGCTAGCCCACTTGCCGTGTTTCCATCAATAATAGTTCCATCAACAGTCATAGTCCCAGTACTATTCCACAATGCACCACCTTCTTTGGCAGCAACATTGCTATTCATATTACCACCTGTTATCATTGCAGTTGCAGTACCACTTATGTGCAATGCTCCACCATTTCCTGGGCTAGCAACCGCTGGCGCTACACCTGTATTATTATCACTTACATTGAAGTTTCCAGAAAATGTAATTGATCCATCAACAACCTCAATCGCTCCACCTGCACGGTTAGATCTATTAAAAGCAATAACTGCATCTGTAATTGTTACGTCACCATCAGTGCTCAATATAGCTCCACCAGAACCAGAAGTTCCATCGGCAACATTATTAGAAATTGCTGCGGCATTACCTACTATCAATGTACCACCATTATTATAGATTGCACCACCACCATGATCCGGATCATCTCCGGAAGCAATGTTAGCATCCATAAATGTTGAACTTACATCCATAGTTCCCATATTATTCCAAAGACCTCCACCTTCTGAGGCAGCGACATTATTTGAAACTGTTGAGAAACCTGATACTGTTGCATTTGTAGTACCCGATAAATGAACTCCTCCACCATTACCTGGATTTGCCATTGATCCTAAACCAATATCAACACCAGCAGAATTGCCTGTTAGTGTAACACCTGACAGCAGTAAAGTGCCATTTGAACTATCCTCAATCGCACCACCTGCTCTACTTGCGTAGTTGCCCGTGATCGCTAATCCATTGGCTAAGTTTAAAATTCCATCTGTACTATTGAAAATTGCTCCTCCACGTCCACCAGGCGTTGCTCCAATAGCCATGTTTCCTGTTAAGTTTGTTGTGTTATCTATATTAACAGTTCCTCCATTATTGAAAATTCCACCTCCACCAGTAGCATCACCAATGGCAGAATTTTCAGAAATAGTTGTTCCAGTTACTGTCATGATACCGGTTCCATTCCAAAGTCCACCGCCTTCTTTAGCAGCAGTATTTCCAGAAGCTGTTCCTCCGGAAATATTCACATCACCTGCTCCTGTAATATGTAAACCACCACCATTTCCTGGAGCAGCCGTTGCTGGTGCAACACCAGCGTTATTATTATCAAGAATTACATTATTTAACGTTATTGCCAGTCCTACACCAGAATTGTCTTCAATACCTCCACCAGCGCGATTAGCCGTATTGTTTGAAATTTCAGAATTATTAACTACCAAAATACCTCCAACATCATTGAAAATTCCACCACCAGAACCAGAAGCCCCATTTGCAGTGTTTCCATTAATAATACAATCATTTATTGTAACTGTTGCGTAGGTTATATAAATACCACCGCCATCAGCTGCAAGTCCATTAGTCAATGTTAAGCCATTTAATTCTAAAGGACCAGAAGTGACATTAAAAATTCTGCCATTGCCATTGGCATCAATCGTTAAGGAAGTCCCATTAATTATTAGTTCTTTATTGATCAACAGTTCACTCATCAAAGTTACTGTTGTTACAGCTGGATCAAAAATAATTGTTCCACCAGCTGGTGTATCTGCGATTTCGTTTCGCAATGTTCCGTCAGTTCCATCATCTGCTCCACTAGTAACTACTTGGGCAAATGAAGAGGTTGAAATAAAAAAAGTCATTGCGAATGCAATAACTAGCGTAATTCTGTTTTTCATGTTGATTAGTTTTTAATTTGAAGGTTAATTTTTGCGTCTTTTGGGCAAGACATCAATACCTACGATAAATTCTATAGTCGGGTTTTGAGAAAATTTTACTTTAACATTTTCTTAACAAATATTATCGTCAAATTGAAAATTTAATCAACAATTTATTATCGTTTCAATAACAAATAATAGATACTATTGATAATATTATTTTTTATACTTTTAAGGGATGAAAGTCATTTCCACCAACATAGCACAACCCACCAAATTCCTTTGGAATGGCGAAGAGGTTACAACTGGTATTTATAAAAAGCCAACTGACGTTCCAATATATTTAGGAAAAGATGAAGTAAGAGGTGATGAAGTTTCAGACCGAAAGGTTCATGGCGGTGAATTTAAAGCAGGCTATTTATTTTCTTCAAATCATTATCCGTATTGGCAAGAATTATATCCTCACTTAGATTGGACCTATGGTATGCTAGGCGAAAACTTAACGATTGAAGATTTAGACGAGAAACAATTATTTATTGGAGATATTTACAAATTAGGTAAGGCTTTGGTACAAATCACGCAGCCTCGAGAACCTTGTTTTAAATTCGCTTATAAATTTGGTTCAGAAAGTGTCTTACAACAATTTATAGACCATGGTTATTCTGGAACTTATATCCGTGTTTTAGAAGAAGGTAATGTCAAAACTGGAGATTCTTTTAACTTAGTTGAACGTTCTAAAGATAGCGTTTCTATTTTTCATTTTTTTGAATTGCTTTATGCTAAAAATAAGAACATGGATCACATTCGTCTAGTACTTGACAATGACGCTTTACCTCTAAGTTTAAAAAAACGTTTAAAGTTTTTTCTCCAATAAGCAGTTATAGACAGATTGCTTCCTGTTCTTATCGGATTTATTTGAAAAATGACTCAGATCAAGGACTTTATTCAACTTTTCAACTATTATATAAACATTTAAAACACAGCTTTTAATAAAATAATTAGCTTTCACGAAAACGTTATAGTAAGTCTTTCTTATATTTGAAAATCACTACAATAATTTAAAGTTTATAACACAACCATCATATAGTTCCAACCATGAAAATCAAAAAAATATTAGTTGCCAATCGAAGTGAAATTGCCATTCGTGTTTTAAGGGCGTGTGCAGAACTTAATATTGCTACAGTTGCTATTTACACTTACGAAGATCGCTATTCGCAACATAGAAATAAGGCTGACGAGTCCTATCAAATTGGCGAGGACAACGCACCACTAAAACCTTATCTGGATATTGAAGAAATTGTGGCATTGGCAAAAGAAAAAAATGTAGATGCTATACATCCTGGTTATGGTTTTTTATCCGAGAATTCTGAATTCGCAAGACGATGTGCCGAAAACGACATCATTTTCATAGGTCCCGATCCTGAAGTTATGGATGCACTAGGTGATAAAATTACTGCTAAACAAATTGCTGTAAAATGTAACGTTCCAATAATTGAAAGTAACAAAAAAAGCCTTACGTCTTTAAAAATCGCTATTTCTGAAGCTAATTCCATTGGTTACCCGTTGATGCTAAAAGCCGCTTCTGGAGGTGGAGGTCGTGGTATGCGTGTGGTTCGAAATAACTCAGATTTAGAACAAAATTTTGATTCAGCACGAAATGAAGCTTTAAACGCTTTTGGCGATGATACCATGTTTTTAGAAAAGTATGTTGAAAACCCAAAACATATTGAAGTTCAGATTGTAGCAGACAGACATGGCAATATTCGTCATCTTTTTGAACGTGATTGTTCAGTGCAACGTCGTCATCAAAAAGTAGTCGAAGTCGCACCTTCTTATAACGTACCCCAAAACGTAAAAGATGCGCTTTACAAATATGCGGTAGCCATCACTTCAGAAGTCAACTATAACAACATAGGAACAGTTGAATTTTTAGTCGACCAACAAGACAATATCTATTTTATTGAAGTCAACCCTAGAATTCAAGTTGAGCATACCGTTACCGAAATGGTTACTGGTATAGACTTGGTTAAGACACAAATATTCATTGCTGGTGGCTACAAATTATCTGACCAACAAATAAAAATTTACGAACAAGCCTCTATAGAAACCAATGGTTTTGCGTTACAATGTCGATTAACCACCGAAGATCCAGAAAACAATTTCACACCAGATTATGGAAATATCACAACCTATAGAAGTGCCTCAGGAATGGGAATTCGTTTGGACGCTGGCAGCATATATCAAGGCTATAATGTAAGCCCATTTTTCGATTCTATGCTCGTGAAAGTTTCTGCTCAAGGACGAACACTCGATGGAGCCGTTAGAAAAATGGTACGTGCCTTAAAAGAGTTTAGAATTAGAGGTGTAAAAACCAATATTCATTTTCTGCAGAATGTGATTTTACATGACACGTTCAAAGCGGGAAAAGTAACCGTGAATTTCATCCAGAATACACCTTCTTTATTCGAAATAAAACTGCCACAAGACCGAACTTCAAAGGCTGTTAATTTCCTTGCCGAAGTTATAGTCAATGGAAATTCAGACGTTACAAACATCGATAAAGACAAAGTATTTAGAACAGCAAAAGTTCCAAAGTACAAACGATCGGATGCATTTCCCAAAGGCACTAAAGATTCACTGACTGAACTTGGTCCAGAAGCCTTTTGCCAATGGTTAATGGATGATAAAAAAATACATTATACGGATACAACGATGCGAGATGCACACCAATCCCTTTTGGCCACACGTATGCGAAGTTACGACATGTTGAAAGTGGCTGAAAGTTTTGCAAAAAACCATCCCAATACCTTTAGCATGGAAGTTTGGGGAGGCGCAACTTTTGATGTGTGTTTACGTTTTCTGCATGAAAGTCCATGGACACGATTAAGGGAATTGCGTAAAGCAGTACCGAATATATTGTTTCAAATGTTGTTACGTGGCTCAAATGGTGTGGGCTATAAAGCCTATCCAGATAATTTGATTGAAAAATTCGTCGAAAAATCTTGGGAGAATGGTGTTGATATTTTTAGAATTTTCGACTCACTGAACTGGATAAAAGCCATGGAACCAAGTATTAATTATGTGAGAAACAACACACATGGCATTGCCCAAGCTGCCATCAGTTATACAGGCGATATTTTGGACCCAAAAGAAACCAAATACAATCTAAAATATTATACACAACTCGCCAAGGATTTGGAAAATGCTGGTGCCCACATGATCGCTATAAAAGATATGGCAGGATTGCTTAAGCCTTACGCAGCTACAGAATTGGTTTCTGCACTTAAAGATACGTTGAACATTCCTGTTCATTTGCATACCCATGACACCTCTTCTTTACAAACTGCCACCTATTTAAAAGCGATTGAAGCTGGTGTTGATGTCGTTGATGTCGCCCTTGGTGGACTTTCTGGACTCACTTCACAACCGAATTTTAATAGCGTTGTTGAAATGATGAAAGGCCAAGAACGCGCACATGATTTTGATATGAATTCCTTAAATCAGTTTTCAAATTATTGGGAAGATACACGCGAAATGTATTATCCATTTGAATCTGGTTTAAAAGCTGGAACTGCAGAAGTGTATCAACATGAAATTCCGGGTGGTCAATATTCAAATTTACGACCACAAGCCATTGCCTTAGGTTTAGGAGATCGCTTTGACGAGGTTAAAAAAATGTATGCTCAGGTCAATGCCATGTTCGGCAATTTAATTAAAGTGACTCCAAGTTCTAAGGTCGTTGGAGATATGGCTATCTTTATGGTAACCAACAATTTAACACCAGATGATGTGATGGAACGCGGCGATTCCATTTCGTTTCCAGAATCGGTGATTAATTTCTTTAAAGGCGATTTAGGACAACCTGTTGGAGGCTTTCCGAAGAAACTACAAAAAATTATACTCAAAAATAGAGACGCTTACACAGACCGACCAAATGCGCATTTAGAACCTGTGGATTTCACAAAAGAATATGCGGATTTTAAAAAGAAATTCCAACAAGGCTTTACAAGGGCTATTGAAATGGAAGATTTTTTATCCTATATGCTCTATCCAAAAGTTTTTGAAAAAGCTCATGAAAACTATAAGCGTTACGGTAATGTTGCCTTGATTCCAACCAAAGATTTCTTCTTCGGCATGAAACGTCAAGAGGAAACAAACATAACATTGGAGCCTGGAAAAACAATTATTGTAAAATTACTTTCAGTAAGTTACCCTAATGATGAAGGCATGCGAACCGTATTCTTTAAAGTGAATGGTGAAAACCGCTTTGTTGAAATTTTTGATACGTCTTTGAATATTAAAAAGGTAGAAAATGTAAAAATAAATCCCGAAGATAGCAATCAAATAGGTGCGCCTTTACAAGGGTCGCTTTATAAAGTTTTAGTTAAAAAAGGCACAAAAGTCAAAGAAGATGATCCTTTGTTTGTCATTGAAGCCATGAAAATGGAAACGACTGTAACGGCTCATAAATCTGGAAAAGTAAAATCGATTACTTTAAATGAAGGAAGTATGGTTAAACAGGATGATTTGATTGTTACCTTTGAGTGAGAAATTCAATTTATGTCAACCAAATACAACCAAATAGGAATCAATTACAACCAAACCAGAAAAGCAGATCCGTATTTGACGGAACAATTAGTAAAACATCTCAATCCGAAAAAAGAGGGTTTGTATTTGGATATTGGTTGTGGCACTGGTAATTATACGAATGCACTTCATAATAAAGGGTTTCATTTTATTGGAATAGATCCCTCAATCGAAATGCTTCAAAAAGCACAAGCCAAAAACCCAGCTATCGATTGGAAAATTGGTTCCGCTGAAAAAACAGATTTACCTCAAAAAAGTATCGATGGAATTTTAGCAACTTTGACAATTCATCATTGGACCAATTTGACAAGAGCATTTTCAGAATTAGCCTATATTTTAAAACCTGCTGGTAAAATTGTCATTTTTACTTCTACTCCAAATCAAATGAAGGGTTATTGGCTCAATCATTATTTCCCGAAAATGTTAAAAGATTCCATAACCCAAATGCCATCACTTGAAGCTGTTGAAAATGCGATGCAACTTTCAAATTTAAAAATTACAAAGACCGAAACCTACAGTATAAAACCCAATTTGAAAGATCAGTTTTTGTACTGTGGCAAACAAAACCCAGAATTGTATTTTGACGAAAGTATAAGACATGGTATTTCATCTTTTAGTGCTTTGGCTAATATTGAGGAAGTTGAAAAAGGTTTAACCGCATTACGAAAAGATATTGACAACGGAAAAATAGATGAGATTATAAAATCTTACGCAAATGAATTGGGCGATTACCTATACATCATAGGAGAATTGGCTTAGTTTTAACGTTTCATAAATTGTATTGGCAGGGCTTTTGAAAATCATGAAGTCAATTAAACAAACACATAATTATGACCATATTTAAATCATTCGCAATTCTTTCATTAATCCTTATGATGTCTTCTTGTGGCTCCACAAAACATACAACAGCAACCTATTGGGTCAACAGCGCAAAAGTATATTGTGATGCTGGCTTAGGAAAAGCAAAATGCCTGCAAGTCACAAAAGCAGACGACCACGAAAACGCAGATTGGTCTAATTTTTATTCAACAATAAATGGCTTCACTTTTGAACCTGGATTTCTTCAAAAAATTGAAGTAACAGAAACAGAATTGGATGCAAAAGAGGTGCCGGCTGATGCGTCTTCAATTCAATACGATCTTGTTGAAGTATTAGAAAAGAAATCAGATCCAAAAATGGCAATTCACGATATTTGGGTGGCAACACATATTAACGGCGAAGAAATTGCCAAAACCAATGCGCCAACGCTTGAAATAAACACTACAGAAATGCGAGTTTTTGGATTCAATGGTTGCAATAATTACAATGGACAGATTAAATCGATAAAATCGAACACTATTGAATTTGGTGCCATTGCTACCACAAGAAAAATGTGTGCTGACATGACGATTTCAGATCGTTACGATAAGGCTCTCAACGAAACAGCAAGCTACAAAAAAGACGGATTAACTTTAATTCTGCTGAATACAGATGGAAATGAAATATTACGTTTTAAGAAAGTGGATTAACATTTGGGTCGTTTAGTTAAAGTTCGTCTGAATAACTCAATAACCTAATATCTTTTTTTTTGCCATAATTTGAAATTACAATTAAGTATTATCATTTTCTTTTGGTTTACTTTTGTCGAACTCTTTGTCACAAATCGCAGAATCAAACTATGAAACAAAAAATTTTATTTATACTTCTAACCTGTTTATTTACCCAATTATATTCACAAGTTAATACTATAGATTTTCAATTAGCTCTAGGACCAACATTATCTGTTCCAAAAACTAGTGAGCTAACCAATTCAAACGTTTCTGGTAGTCCAGAAATAAAATCGTCCATAAATATCGGTGTTTTTATATTACCAAGCATAAACTATTCTATAAGCGAAAAAAGCTCAATAGATTTTGGTATTGGGTATTATCTGGATAGATTTTCAATTGAAGATAAAATAGGATATGTGACCTACAAAGGAAATAGGAATATACACCAAATTCAAACACCTATAAATTTCAACTTTCATTTCGGAAATGACAAATCTTATCAGTTCGGAATTGGAACATTTGCAAATTTTACAGTTTCAGCAAAAGAAAAAGGCGATAGCAATGTGGATTCATCAAGAATCGATTTCATTGACCCAAACGACCCACTTGTCTATAATAATATCTCTATTGACTATGAAAAAGACCTCAAGGATAATTATAATTCTGTAAGTTTTGGAGCTTTCTTACAATTAAAGAAAAGCATAACTTTTTCTTCCAGTAAAAAAGGATTCGTTCTTTTAAAAATTAACCAATACATCAAAGCTATTAAGAATAACGATACGAATTCTGATATTAGTCAATATGTGGAATTTAAGAATGAAAAAGAACCGATGACTGTTAATCTTGGAGTTGGTCTCATATTATAATGAGAGAACTCAAAAAAATTTTTAAGTTGGAAAAGAAAAAAGAACACCCTAAAGTAAAATCAGAACTTCACCCTAGAAGTCAGCATAGAGAACGTTATAATTTTAAAAAACTCATTAAGAGCTCTCCAAAATTGGCTGCGTATGTGGCGCCAAATAAATATGGAGATGAGTCTATCGATTTTTTTAATCCTGATGCGGTGAAAGCGTTAAACAAGGCGTTATTAATTCATCATTATGGCTTACAATATTGGGATATCCCTAAACATTATCTGTGTCCACCAATTCCTGGTCGTGCAGATTACATCCATAATATTGCTGACCTTTTAAAAGGCAATGGTTCCGAAATTCCGAAAGGCAAGCACATTAAAGGCTTGGATATTGGTGTTGGTGCTAATTGTATTTACCCAATTATTGGCCAGCACGAATATGGTTGGTCATTTATAGGCAGTGACACAGATGAAACAGCGATTGCTAATGCTAAAGAAATTGAACAGCGAAATTCCAGTTTAAAGTCGACTTTGGAAATTAGACGCCAAGAAAAATCCAATGACTTTTTCTACAACATATTAAAACCGGAAGAAAAAGTGGATTTTACAATTTGTAACCCTCCTTTTCATTCATCTGCCGAAGAAGCTCAAAAAGCAAGTTTAAAAAAACAGAAAAACCTTAAGGGCAAAAGACCAAACAAAGCACTTTTAAATTTTGGTGGACAACATAACGAACTTTGGACTAAAGGCGGTGAAGCGCGTTTTGTAAAAGACATGATTTACGAAAGCAAGCATTTTGGAAAACAATGCTTATGGTTTACGAGTTTAATTTCGAAAGAAACCACCCTAAAACCGACCTATAAAATTTTACAAAAAGTAAATGCAACCGACGTTAAAACGATTGAAATGGGACAAGGGCAAAAAGTCAGCCGATTCATTGCTTGGACGTTTTTGACTGATGATGAGCATAAGGATTGGAGAAATGAACGTTGGTAAAACTAATGTTCTACCTTTGTAAAAAAATAGTTTAAATGTCATTCAAAGACTTACACCTCATAAAACCATTACTAAAAGCGATTGAAGCTTCAGGTTATGTTGATCCCACGTTGGTACAGCAACGTTCTATTCCTTTAGTTTTAGAAGGTAAAGATGTCATTGTTTCTGCGCAAACAGGCACAGGAAAAACTGCGGCTTTTGCCCTACCTATTTTACAGCAACTTTTTGATAAACAAGATGCACCAAAAAAAGGCAAGAAAATAAGAGCCTTGATTGTGAGTCCTACGCGGGAATTGGCAGTACAGATTCAACAAAATTTTAAAACCTATGCTCAGTACACTAATCTGCGTTCTCTGGTTGTTTTTGGTGGAGCATCCATAGAACCTCAAATTGATGTGCTAAAAAAAGGTGTTGATATACTGGTCGCAACACCTGGTCGCCTACTCGATTTACATAAACAAGATTATATCAATCTCGATTATATCGAAACCTTCGTTTTAGATGAAGCCGATTTAATGTTGGCTATGGGTTTTATTGATGATATTAAAAAAATCGAACGTCTTTGTCCTGAGGACAAGCAAACCTTATTATTTTCGGCCACCATTCCTTATAAAATAGAGGAATTGGCAAAAACCATTCTTAAAAATCCTGAGCGTATTGATGTGACTCCGACAAAATCGGTTGCTCAAGATGTGAGTCAGGTGTTGTATTACGTCCCTAAACGCAACAAAATTGAGTTGTGTTTACATTTAATGCGAAATACGATAAAAGGCAATGTTCTTATTTTTAGACGTACCAAATTTGGGGTTAATAAACTAGAACAGACCTTACTTAAAAACGGCTATACCGTTGATAGTATTCATGGCGACAAAGCGCAAAGTGAACGGCAAAATGCTTTGAATAAATTCAAAAATGGCTATGTAAAAGTCTTAATTGCTACAGATGTTGCGGCTCGTGGAATTGATATTAACGAACTCGATAACGTCTTTAATTTTGATATGCCAAATGTACCAGAAACTTACGTTCATAGGATTGGTAGAACTGGTCGTGCTGGAAATATAGGAATAGCGTATTCCATGTGTTCTTCTGACGAGAAAAGTTATGTAAAAACTATTGAACAATCCATTAATGTTCAAATTCCTGTTGAAACTGAACACCCTTATCCTTTAGATCCAAAAGCGAAACCGATAGTGCATAAAAAGAAAGGGAGTAAGTATAAAAAAGGTCGTAAAAGCGAGGCTTCCAAAAAGAAGAAGAAACGCTGGTACTGATGTATTATTTTATTCTGGTACTATCATAACTAAAACGTCCGTTTATCAAGATAATGTTTTAACAAAGGCACTTGAATACTCACCATAATTGCTAAAAGCACAACAGCATACATCAGCGTTGTTGAGAAATCAATAGAAAGATTTTCTAAGGGATTAACCGTTATATGAGATAAATCAAAACGGTCAAACCATCCATTATCTGAGGTTGGTTTATTCAGATAAATATAACCAATCAAAGCCACAAAACTACCTAATATTAAAAACCAAACTGACTTTGGAATCAATGGCTTATAAACCGTGGTTGTTGAACTGGAAATCGCTTCAACCTTAGACATTACGTTATTCGTAAAATCCAAAGAAGGTTGCTCTAAACTCTCCGCGGACATTAGTTTTCCAATGAGTTCTTCTATTTTTTTATCATCCTTTTCCATAATTCAATCTGCTTTCAGGTTGTAAATACTGCTCTAAAATAACCGCCAATTTTTTTCGTGCTCTAAAAAGCTTCACTTTCAATGTGTTAGCTTCTATATTTGTAATTTGAGAAATTTCATCTAAAGATAAATCCTCAAAATAAAATAATGTGAGCAACGCACTCGTTTCTTCAGGGAGTTCGGCCACACAATTCCTTATCAATGCTTGCTTTTCATTCATAATCATGTTTTCCAAGGCATTATCAATAACATCTAATTTATTAAATGTAAACTCATCAATGGCAACATTATTTAAATATTTTTTATTCTTTTTTATGCGATCCAAACAGGTATTATAGGTCACTTTATAAATCCATGTCGAAAATTTAGAGTCACCTTTAAAATTATCCAATGACTTAAAAACTTTTACAAACGCATCTTGTGCCACTTCCTCTGCCTCTTCACGATGTTTTAACATACGTAAGGCCAAAGTATAAACCAAATCCTTATACAGATCCACTAACTGTGCATACGCATTTGTATCGCCATTTTTAATAGCGTTGATTAGTATGTGGTCGTCGTTGGTGGTCATTTTGTATTTAAGACGACATAAAGTAATACAAGGTTACACAAATACAATAAATTTATTTTTTTTGAAAAAAGTGTAACCAGAATTCAAACCTTGTCGTCATAAGCTATGAACAAATAAAATTAATCAATTAAAAAACAAACATTATGAACGAAGAAATTTTAATACCGCTTAGTCTATTCGCAGCAATTTTTGGAATGGTATATTTATATCTGTCCACTAGAAACAAGGAACGCTTGGCACTTATTGAAAAAGGTGCAGATGCAAGTATTTTTAACCTCGGCAAACGCTCTGGTTCCTCTTGGAAAGTTATTGTTTTAAACTTAGCGTTTCTATTAATGGGCATTGGGTTAGGCGTGTTTATTGCTAATATTCTAGAAACTTATACGGGTTTAGATGATAATGCTATTTATCCAGCTATGATATTCTTAATGGCTGGAGTGGGTCTCTATATAGGCTTTACCCAAACCAAAAAAGCATTAGATGACTAATAATTAAGAACTAATCAATCTTTAAAAAGCGTCTCTTCCGATAGTTATCGGAATTGAGGCGTTTTTTTATGCCCATAAATAATGTATCTTTAAAAAATTATAAGCTTAACCATGCACAAATTTTTATTTATCCTACTTTTTATTGGGCAATTATCTTTTGCCCAGATCACTATTAAAGACAGTATTTCAACTTATCCTGTGAGTTATGCCACTATTTCGTTCGGAAATGGTAACGGTATTTTTGCGGATGATGAAGGTCAGTTTTTCTTCACCAAGAAATTATATCCAGATATCGATTCGCTTTTTATTTCGGCTTTGGGTTTTAAAGATTTGAATGTTTCGACAAGCAGTTTGCCCAGCCAATTATTGATGCATCCTGAAGCTTCAGAATTAGATGAAGTTTTGGTTGGAGTTACAATAGATAGAAAATTCAAAGAAGAAAAACTAAAACCATACCTAGACGACGATTATTACAATTGTTGGCTACCAACCATAGAATCTGAGATTGCGGTTTATTTTCCTAAAACCACTAACCAAGATCAAAAGCTAAAAACGGTATTTTTTCCCATTGCATTAGAATCGAAGGATTGGGAAAAACGCAATCGTAAAAACAGTGAAAAGAAAAAATTTTCGACCTTATTTAAAGTAAAATTTTATGACAATAATAATGGTGTTCCCGGGAAAGTGTTGACCTACGAAACCATTGTTTTTAGAGCGACTGAAAAAACTGGAGATGCCTTTGAGCTGAATGTCGAAGATTACGACATTTACATTCCTGAAAATGGTTTTTTTGTGTCCCTTCAAGTTTTGGGTTACACTAACAAAGAGGGAAAGCTGTTACCTAATAAAAAGTACAAAGAGATTAAATCTAAATCTGGTGATATCGTAAAAATCCCGACCAACTTTAGACCATTATTGCCTTTTACAGATGAAGTGGAAGGCAAAAACACTTACATCAAACGCGTGTTCATCAATGGCAACAATTGGGTGAAGTTTGACAAAGGCAATGGTTTACAATCCAGTCTACTCAAACGGGATTTATTTAATTATGGCATTGGTTTAACCTATAAAACTTATAAAGATGAATGAACCAATTGGTCTTTACATAATGGCCGCAATTTATGTTTTAGCAGGCATTATGCACTTTATAAAGCCAAAAATGTATATGCGGATTATGCCAAAATATTTACCAAACCATAAAGCTTTGGTGTATTTGAGCGGAATCGCAGAGATGCTATTAGGTATTGGATTATGTATTCCCGCTATAAAAAATATGGCCATTTTTGGCATTATTGCAATGTTGGCGGTTTTTCTTTTGGTCCATTTTTATATGCTTTCTGGCGAAAAAGCATCTGCAGGAATTCCGAAATGGATTTTGATTTTACGGATTCCACTTCAATTTGGTTTGATGTATTGGGCTTGGGTTTATTTATAGTTTGGAATTTTAAAACTTGAATTTTGACTTCAATAATTTACTCCACCTCAAAATCAAAATAAGTCTTAGGAAAGGGTTCCCAACGCAAAGTAAAATGCCACCACTCTTTTGGGTAATTTCTGAAGTTATGCTTCAACATTACGGTTTGTAACAATTGGCGGTTTTGCTTTTGCTTTTCCGTTAAATCATCATGGGCAACCCAAGATGCCTCGCCAAAAAAATCGTAAGGACTTCCCATATCCAAAGGTGCTCCTGTTTCACCGTCGATGATTGTCAAATCTATTGTACTGCCTCTACTATGCCCAGAACGAGAGGCTATATAACCCGCTTTAAACAGGTTTCTTTTATTCACTTCAGGATAAAATTGCTGTTTATTAATGGTATCGTTCAAATCTTTTGCCCAACGGATAAAATGATTCACGGCTCGTTGTGGTCTGTAACCGTCATACACTTTTAAACAAAGATTTTGTTTTTGCAATTCATCTTGAACCAATTTCAACTTTTCGGCTGTGTTTTTGGTTAATATCAAACGATTGGAATTGTAACCATCTATAGTATCACCAACAAAATTGTTTTGGGAAAAATACCGTAGTTCCACATTCAAATCCGGAATTACGGATGTCACATACACAAAACCTTCAGGCAAAGTTTGCTTTTGTTGAAAACCAAATAAAAGCAAGACTAAACTTCCTATGTAAAATATTGATTTATAATTCATATCGAACTACTAAATTAATGAAAAAATAAAGGCGAAGAAAAGAGTGTTCGAATTATCACAACATTGATAGTTTATAGAAGTGAAAAAGCCCTAAACAACAAAAAACCGAGATCCCTCAATCTCGGTTTTCGTTTATTTGCTTTTTAACTATGCTGGTAGATTTAGGGTCTCTAAGTTAACACAACATAAGGCAAATATTAATTAATTAATCCATTGAACTAAAAACTAAATTTTAGTACGAGTCAAATATATAATTCATTTTGAATTGCGACGCTAAAAAACACATTTAATCGATGTATTGCATTTAATTTTAACATTTGAAGTTGAAATAATGCATTTCATCGATAAAATACATTGTTCCAATTGTATTTACACTTCATTTCAAAATACAAAATTGGTATAAAATTTGAATCAAAATTTAATATTCGAGGTATATAAAGTAACTTTAAACATCACAAAAACAATTTAAAAATGAAACAGTATATAATTCTTGCTTTATGTTTGGTTTGTTCCATTGGTTTGAGTCAGGACAAAACTTATACGGAAGAAGAATTGGCTATTACAAAATGGATCGATGGTACATTACTGAGTCCAAACGGAAATGACAAACCCAATTTAGCCATCATAATTGCAGGTTCTGGTCCTACAAACCGAAACGGCAATCAAAATTTCCTTAAAAACAACTCCCTAAAGAAATTAGCAGAAGGACTCACGGACAATGGTATTGCAACCTTTAGATATGATAAGCGTATCGTAAAACAGATTCTAAAGAATAACGTCGATAAGGATATAATGTTCGATGATTTTGTAAGCGATGCTTCCGAAGTTTTAGATTACTTCAAGGAAAAAGATAGTTATAATAAAATTTATGTCATTGGTCATAGTCAAGGGAGCTTGGTCGGCATGCTATCGGCTAAAGACAAAGCTGACGGTTTTATTTCATTGGCTGGAGCTGGTAATAATATAGGTGATGTTATTATTGAACAAGTGACCAAAATGGCACCAAAATTAGGAGAAGAAGCGCAACGCGTCGTCGGTTTGCTAAAGAAGGGAGAAAACACCACGGATTATCCTGATGCTTTAGGTTCTTTATTTGGTCCTAACATACAAGATTTTATGATCAATTGGATGACTTATAATCCGACCGAAATTATTCAAGATTTAAAAATGCCGATTCTAATAATTAATGGCACAAAAGATCTACAGGTTTCGGTTAAAGAAGCAGAACTATTAAAAGAAGCCAATGACCAAGCCAAATTGCTAATTATCGAAAAGATGAACCATGTGCTTTTTGAAATTGAAGGCGATGATTTAGAAAACTCAAAATCATATAATGAATCCTTTCGAAAGGTTTCTCCCATACTTATTGAAAGTATTACGGATTTTATAAAATCTTAATAGGCATTCATTAATCACAACTTCATAGGAAAGTATCTTAAAAAAGATGCTTTTTTTTATGTTGAAACTTCATAAAAAACAAAAAGCATCTCTTTCGATTATTACCGAAGATGAGATGCTTTTTCGACTTAACCAACTAAATAAAATGAAAAGCATTCCTCCCGATTACTATCGGGAACGAGATGCTACTTCTGATTAAATACCAAACAAAATGAAAAGCATCCCAACCACGAGATGCTTTTTCTAACTAACCAACCAAATGTAATACAACTACTTTGTAGTAATGTTACCAGATGGTAACTATCGTAATGTGTATTACGATTAGTATATTACAAACGGCGTGCCAAACTTTATTTTATGAAAACTTTTTATTTAAACTCATAAAACTGTAACAAATGAATTTAGTTGCATACTAATCTAATAAGTTATATCTTTATGATATCATTTTAATATCATATTGAATTTTAAATAGATTAACCAACTAAATTTTTGAAATCATGACAGAAGAAAAAATCATCGTCCCTGCAAATGGCTACTTAATGTTATTCCTATTTATAGCATTATTCTTTGGAAGTATCACTCTCATTCCCATAACACAAACGGTCTGGCCTGTATTTGGTATTGTCGTCGCAATTGTATTGGCATTCGGGTTTTTAATGGTACAACCAAATGGCTCCCGTGTGTTACTTTTATTTGGAAAATATGTTGGCACCGTAAAAAAGAACGGCTTCTATTGGGTAAATCCATTATATACGAAAAAGAAAATCTCCTTAAGAGCCAGTAACTTTGATAGCGAACGTTTAAAAGTGAATGACAAATTAGGAAATCCAATAATGATCAGTACTATTTTAGTTTGGCGCGTTCATAACACTTACAAAGCGGCTTTTGATGTTGATAATTATGAAAATTTTGTACGTGTGCAAACTGATGCGGCAGTTCGGAAATTAGCAAGCATGTACCCTTATGATAACTTTGCAGATGAAGGTGTGGTTGAAGATATCACGCTTCGTTCTAGCGTCAATGAAGTAAGTGAAGCTTTAGAAAAAGAAATAGACGAGCGCTTAACCATTGCAGGCATAGAAGTTCTAGAAGCCAGAATTGGCTATTTGGCGTATGCCAACGAGATCGCTAACGCCATGTTAAAACGCCAACAAGCGACAGCCATCGTAGCAGCAAGACATAAAATTGTTGAAGGTGCAGTAAGTATGGTAGAAATGGCCATTGAACAACTCAGTAGAAAAAATGTCGTGGATCTAGATGAAGAACGTAAAGCGGCAATGGTCAGTAATCTGATGGTGGTGCTTTGTGGAGATAAAGATGCTTCGCCAGTTTTAAATACGGGAACTTTAAATCATTGATTCAACTTATTAATTAAGGATTGATTTTTATTAATAGAGGGCTAACAAGAACTTTTACAACATTACCCATGCGAATTTTCAAGGAAGAACAACGTTTTAACCAATTATGGCTCATTATAGTAATGGCACTTAGTGTATTGGTTACAATTGGGATCATATTAGGTACTTATAGTAATGATCCCAGTAGCTTTTCTGGCTTAGAATTAATTTTGGTCATTGGTGTTACTATTTTAGCGGCTGGTTTAATATTTTTGTTTAAACTCAGCACGAGAATCGATGAGTTTGGAATACATTATAAATTCTTTCCTTTTCATAGGAGCTTTAAAGTCATTAAATGGAATGAGATACATAATGCCTTTGTGAGAAAATATAGTGCCGTAAGCGAATATGGTGGTTGGGGACTTAGAGGTAGTTTGCTATGGAATAAATCTAAAAGAAAAGCAATAAACGTATCTGGTACTATTGGAATTCAACTCATACTAAAAAATGGTAATAAACTTTTAATTGGAACACAAAAACAAAACGAAGCCGAAAGTGTATTAGCCACCTATAAATCAAAATTCAATTAATTTACCATGTCCAAAAAGAAAGCCTTTGCATTACGAATCAATGAAGACATGCTGAAAGCCGTTGAAAAATGGGCTTCGGATGAGTTTCGCAGTACCAACGGTCAAATCGAATGGATGTTAATGCAATATTTAAAAGAACATAACAGGCAACCCAAACAAAAAGATAAACCCAAAGACAAAGAGTGATCAGAGATGGTCACTTTTTTAGTTTTTAATTTTTGTATTTTGCGCATAAATTACGTCAGAACATGAAATTATTATTTAAAACATCATTAATACTATCTTTCTTATTATGTATTAATTTTTCTTTTTCTCAAACATTAACATTTGAAAAAGCTAATGCAAGCCATTCCGAACAGTTCACAATTCCCGTAAAAATAGATTCCATTAGCTTTAATTCTTTTAAAATTCAATTTACTGTAACCAATGGTTTGGCTGATGTTGTTCAGTTTATTCCCAACGAAAAACTCGCAAAAGGTACTTTTAGTTATACTGAAAATAACAAAGAACACACTATAGAATACAAAGGAAACTCTAATATTATTATTGAAAAAAAAGCATCTTTATTCGATATAAAGATGAAAACGGAAAACCGTTTTAAAGACATTGAACTGATTAAATTAACTTCTACAAATTTTCTTTCAGATCAAAACCTAATACCACTTAAAAAACACAAAATAGAAAAGGCCACAGGTAATCAATGGGTTTTATTTAAAAATGACGCAATTGTATTTGGATTACTAATGATTGCTTTAGGTTTAGTTTTTTTTACAGAATCAAAGAAAACTGGGTTTTGGCATAAATTCTACCGTATTGTACCAGGATTATTGATGTGCTATTTAATTCCTGCGATATTTAATTCATTTGGTTTAATTTCAGATGAAATCTCCGAAAGTTATTTTATTGCAAGTCGCTATTTACTGCCTGCTTCGTTGGTTTTATTAACTTTAAGCATAGACCTAAAAGCTATTTTCAATTTAGGTTGGAAAGCTTTAGTTATGTTCTTTACAGGCACAATAGGAATTGTAATAGGTGGTCCTATCGCTATTTTATTAATTTCTTCATTTTCACCAGAAACTGTTGGTGGAGCAGGTTTTGATGCTACATGGAGAGGATTGGCAACATTAGCTGGTAGTTGGATTGGTGGTGGAGCAAATCAAGCAGCTATGTTGGAGATTTACGAGTTTAATCAAGAACTTTATGGAGGAATGGTTTTGGTTGATATTGTGGTGGCTAATATTTGGATGGCAATTATTTTATTAGGTATTGGAAAACGAAAAAAGATTGACAAATGGTTTAAAGCAGACAATACAGCTATTGATGAACTTCAAAATAAAGTACAAGCGTTTAGTGATAAAATCACACGAAATCCATCATTAACAGATATTATTGTCATTCTAGCTTTTGCTTTTGGTGCCGTTGGAATTGCGCATTATGGAGCAGATAACATATCTGTATTTTTAAAAGATAATTTCGAAGCCGTAAGTAATCCAAAAAGTGCATTATCATCTTTTGGTAGTGGATTCTTTTGGCTTATTTCTATTGCCACACTTATTGGTGTTTTATTGTCTTTTACAAAAGCGAAAAATTATGAAGGTGCTGGTGCCAGTAAAATAGGAAGTGTATTTATTTATATTCTTGTTGCAACCATTGGAATGAAAATGGATTTGGGTAAAATATTTGAAAATCCTGGACTTATTTTAATTGGATTGGTTTGGATGGCAATTCATGCCTTATTATTGATTTTAATTGCAAAATTGATAAAAGCACCTTTCTTCTTTTTAGCCGTGGGCAGTCAAGCCAATGTTGGTGGCGCAGCTTCTGCACCAGTTGTAGCAGCCGCTTTTCATCCGTCTTTAGCAACTGTTGGAGCTTTATTAGCTGTATTTGGCTATGTTGTTGGCACGTATGGCGCTATTCTTTGTGCAGAACTTATGAAAATAGCAGCTACTGGTTAGTATTTGTAAAACAATTATAAGATATTTGCGCCTCAAATTTCAACGGTAGCATAAGTGCGAAGTTGTAGCCTAATAATTTACCCAAACATGACAAAATTAAACAAAGCCCTAAGTCTTATTATATTAGTAATGTTAGCCGTTTCCTGTGGAAAGGAAAGCGACAGCAATTTTACCCTAAAAGGTAAGATAAAAGGGTTAAAAAAAGGGGTGGTCTATCTTCAAAAAGATGGCGATTCCAGTGTTGTTAACTTGGATTCTATGGTTATTGTAGGTCAACCTGAATTTAATTTACAAACCAATTTAGACGAGCCTATACTACTCTATTTAAAATTGTTTAAAAATGATGGTGAAGAGCATTATATTCCATTTTTTGCGGATAAAGGTGTGACTGAAATTAATACCACTTTAAAACATTTTGATTTTGATTCTGAAATAAAAGGCTCCAAACAACATGAGCTTTTAGAGGAGTACTTAGGCATCATGTCACAATTCAACAATAAAAATTTAGACATCATTGAAGCGAGTTTTAACGCGCAAAAAGATAAGGATAGTACAGCAATTGATTCTTTAAATAAAATTACCGATCAGCTTATAAAACGTAAATATGCTTATACGATTCAGTTCGCCATGAATAATAAGGATAGCGAAGTTGCGCCTTATCTGGCCTTATATGAAACGCGAAATGCAAATCCTGTGTTCATAGATTCTATATACAACAATCTAACTCCTGAAGTTAAGAATTCATTTTATGGTAAAAAATTGGAAGAATCCATCGCAAACAGAAAATCGGCTGAATAACACTGAAAAACATTTTTTATCATACTTAAGAATCTAGAATTAAGATAAAAGTAAAAATCCAATCAAATAAATGATTGGATTCTGTGTTTTTAAACTAAAAATAAATTATATCCATTATTTTTTTTAAATAATCGAAAATAAGTTACGGTTATTATAATTTGTTGATTTTATCTATAAGTTCTCTTCCTTTTGTTTCAAGATCATTGTTAATGGCTTTAAAATGTGCTTTCTTATTTTCAACACTTCTATCATTAACACGAGCAATTAACTCATCAAACGTACTAATGGCTTCATCTATAATCGCTTCGCTTTCTTTGGTTGACTTTTCTGGATTGGTCAATTCCCAAACGTAAACTGCTTCAATAATATCTCCTAAAACGTAGTTGATATCCTTTTTTAAATCTCTTTTATTCGACATGATATTTATTCTTTTATATAACTGCAAAAGTACTAAATCCTTTTAGTTAATTAATTGATTTTTATTTGAAGTTTTTAAACGTAAATTTTCAAAGTTTTTGCATACTTCGAATTTAATTTGAAATCTATAATCGTAGCAGAAATCCATAGGATTTCTCCCTTGAAAATTTTAATTGCTTCAAAGTATTCTTCAAATAATTAGTCTCCAGAATAGGTGACAAAGTTACGAGGCGTTTCGTAAAGCGTAATTTTAAGTTGAAATTTTGGATCTAGCTTTGATTTCAGCTTGTTGTAAATAACAACTGCGATATTTTCTGCCGTAGGATTTAGATCTTTAAATTCTGGTACTTCAACATTTAAGTTCTTATGGTCAAAAGCATCCTCAATTTCAGATTTAATGAGGTCTTTTAAAATTTTTACGTCAATTACGAAACCGGTTTCAGGATCAATTTTCCCTGTTACACTTGCAATTAATTCATAATTATGGCCGTGAAAATTAGGATTATTGCACAAACCAAAAACGGCATCGTTTTTCTCAAAGCTCCAATCTTTTCTATATAATCGGTGTGCTGCGTTAAAATGTGCTTTTCTGTGGACCGTAACTTTCATTATTATTTTTTAATGTTTATGAATTCGTAAAACTTTTCAAAAATTATTTTAAACCAGGCGGTGTATAATTCTGAATTTGTAGCCATATCGGATTTTATAGCTTCAAGTGACATCCATTTCCAGCTCGCCACTTCATCTTTATTGATGTTTGGATCGTCGTTATAATACCCAATCATTATGTGGTCATACTCATGTTCTGTTAGACCATTTTCAAAAGGTGCTTTATAAATAAATGAGGTGGATTCTTCTAAATCAGTTACAAAGCCCATTTCTTCCTGCAAACGACGTTTGCCTGCTTGCAAATTGGTTTCACCATCACGTTGATGACTGCAACAGGTGTTCGTCCAAAGACCTGGTGTATGATATTTATGCATAGCACGTTGCTGTAGCATCAATTCATTTTTATCATTAAAGACAAAAACCGAAAATGCACGATGCAAAAGTGCTTTTTCGTGCGCTTCCATTTTTGGCATTAAACCAATTTTATTATCATTTTCATCTACTAAGATGACTTGTTCTTCTGTCATCTTGCTAAATTAATACCTTATGCTTAAATAAAAGTGAAGGATTTCATAAAAAAATAGCCGTTTAAAAAAATTTAAACGGCTAATGAAGTTTATATGCTAGAAAAATATTTATTTTTCTTCTATTTTATCATCACAGGTTTTACCATTTATACTCGTAATAATAAATTCACTTCGTCTGTTAAGTTGATGTTCTTCCTCAGAACAATTTTTTGAATTTTCAGCATCGCAACCACAATCATTTACTAATCTTGTTTCGCCATAACCTTTGGCTGTTAATCGCTCGCCTTCAACGCCTTTATCTATTAAATATTGACGTGTAGATTTTGCTCTTCGGTCTGACAATTTTTCATTATAAGCTGCTGGACCTCTGCAATCGGTATGGCTACGAATATCAATGTGCATGGTTGGATATTTGGTCAATACTGCTAATACTTTTTGAATTTCAATTTCAGCATCATATCTTATATTAGACTTATCAAAATCAAAATAAATAATAGGAATATCCAATACTTTAGCCAAATCATCACAAGGCTCTATCTGTTGCTCATCCTTCTCTATGAGCATTTCCATCTTCAATTCCTGATTTTTGTTTGGTGTGGTAAAACGTTTTTCGTCTGACGTATATTTATCTTTTTCAACTCTAACTAAGTATTCCTTTTTAGGATCTACTTTAAATTTAAAATACGCATCTTCTCCAACGGTTTGACGCGCTATTTCGTTTCCTTCTTCATCATATAAAATAACCGTTGCACCTGGTATTAATTCTTTAGTATTTATATCTTCAACGATACCTTCAACCAAAAGTTTTAATTCTGGGACTTCAAATGTATAAATGTCATCACTACCTTTACCTCCTTCTCTATTTGAACTGAAATAAACACGTTTAGTGACTAAGTTTTCGTAATAGCCAAAATCGTCCCATTCACTATTTACTGGTTTTCCAACATTTTCTATCGGGAAATTTCTATTGGAACCTTCTTTGACTTTTTTATCTATACCTTCAGATTTAAAAACATCCAAGCCTCCTAATCCCGGAAATCCTGTTGAGGAAAAATATAAATCTCCACTCGTATTAATAAATGGAAATGACTCTTGACCTTCGGTATTTATTGCAGATCCTAAATTTTCTGGCTCACCTAGAGTACCATCATCATTAACATCGACAACGAAAATATCGGATTGCCCAAAAGTACCTGGCATATCCGAAGCAAAATATAATTTAGTTCCTGTTACGTTTAGGGAAGGATGTGCTACACTATAATCTATACTATTAAAATGCACTTTATGGATATTTTCCCATTTACCATCGTCACTTAAAGTAGCTCTGTATAATTGTAGTCTATTAATTCCCGTATCGTCTTCTTTATATTTTAATCTGTGATAATTATTTCTTGTAAAGAACATGTATTTTCCATTAGGTGAAAACACAGCACTCGATTCATGGTATTTAGTATTTACATCGCCTTCTATATTTTTTACGTCACCAAAAGCTCCTTCTTCGTTTTTTTCTACGGAATACAAATCTAAATAAGGCTCTTCATTCCATCTGTATTTACGTCCTCCACCTCTTGCTGAAGCGAACACTATACTGTTTTCGTATTCTGTGGTGCCGAAATCAGATAACTCTGTATTGATCTCGAGGTTCATTGGTTCAATATCGTCTCTACTTAATTCTTCAATAGTCAATTTATAATCTACCTTAGATAAAAAAGCCTTTCCTCTTGAATCTTCTGGTTTCAGCTCGTTGAATTTAGCCATCCATTCATCTGAACCTTCGTAATCCTTGATCCCCTTTAGTGCTAAGGCATATCTAAAATAATACTCTGGATCAACGACTTCTCCCATATTTATTAATTCACCATACCATTTAGCAGCTTCTTCCATTTTATTCTGGAAATAGAACGAATTGGCTAATTTTTGAAAGAGATCCACTGATTTATAACCTTTGTTTGCTACTTCTAACAAAACTTCACTTGTTTTTACATAAGCAAAATCCCTATAGTCATCTTTAACACTTTGAATCTTTCCATTTTGAGCAAAAGTGGTTGAAGAGCATACAAATACGACTGTTAATAGTATATATTTTAATATTGTTTTCATAGTTCTATTTTTAGAAGAAACGTGGTGATAATATTCTACCTAATCTTTTAACTTCAAATCTTAATGTGAATTCGTGTGTACCACTATTATAATTACTGAGACCTGTTGTTGTTAAATCATAACTATAACCAACAAACATGCCAGGCGTTATCTGTAAACCTGCTAAAGCACTGACTGAATCGTCCCATCTCCAGGCCAAACCTAAGGTAACTTTCTTTTGAATCCAAAAATTAGCCGATACATCTGCAATCAATGGTGCTCCCGAGACTCCTTTTAATAAAAATGCAGGTTTTAATTCTGTAGTTTCACTAATGTTGAAAACATAACCACCAATTAAATAGAAATGCATACGCTCTGTGGCAACTGACTCCTCATAATCGTCATAATGTTTGGTCTCAATAAAATTAGGAACCGCCAGACCTACATACCATTTTCGGGTATGCATGTATAAACCAGCTCCAATCATTGGTGATATTAAATTTAAATCATTCTCAAATGCTGGATCCGTATCTCTATAGCGTCCTTTGCTCCAATCGGTATCCAACATATAAAACCCGCCTTTTGCACCAAATGATAATTTTAAGTCATTGGCATTTATAGGAATGGTGTAAGACACATTAGCATCTACAAATGTTTCACTAGCAGGACCCAAAGCATCTTTTACAATATTTAAGCCTAAACCAATGCGTTCGTTACGCAATGGCGTATGAGCACCTAATGATTGTGTTTGAGGTGCACCATCTATTCCAACCCATTGTGATCTGTGTAAACCAACGACACTCAACGTCTCTCTTTGACCAGCATAAGCAGGATTAACACTCAAAGTATTAAACATGTAATGTGTGTATTGAGGATCTTGCTGCGCAAAACTAACAGTACTAACTAGTATAAATACTAAAACTATTAATCCTTTTATTAGTGATGATTTATGTATCATTTTAATATATTTTATAATTCAGTATTTATTAGTTTCTCCTATTGATGTATAACCAGCCTACTCGAGGTTCTGAGCCATCACCTAAGTCGAGCACATAATAATAAGTACCAACTGGTAATTTATCAGATGGGTTGATAACTGCTCTTCCGTTTAGCGTACCATTCCAATCATTGAGATAGCCATTTGTGCTATAAACAATATTGCCCCATCGGTTATAGACCTCTAATTTATTATTTGAGTATTGTTCAATACAATCAATTATGAACGTTTCATTTACACCATCACCATCTGGGGAGAATTCGTTATATATCGTTAAACATTCAGGGGTTACTCTGGCTTCGTCCTCATCATTATTGGTATCAACATCATCTCCTCCTACCGAACTTTGAATGAAAGCGGTATTCAAGTACTCACCAAACCCTAGAACTTCTACAGTAATTTCTAGAATTTCTACTTGATCCGGATTTAATTGTGCTATTGTCCATTCGCCGTTAAGTTCTGAATATGTTCCCGAAGTTGTAAGTGCTGAAATAAACACATAACCATTCGGAATTTGTTCATCGATAATAATTTCCGTTGCAGTTACATTACCAATATTTGCTACTTCAATAATGAACGTAACTTGATCACCAACAACCGGATTCAGTTCGTCAACAATTTTGGTAACTTCTAAATCATAAATTGAAGTTACAAAAGTAACTGTCGGATCATCTGGATCACCATCACCATTCCCATCTTCATTTTCATTATCGTTTGGATCATCACTCGTATCTAAGATATCATCCGATGGATCATCTAAATCACCATCAGGTCTTTCTCCACTAACAGAAGCAGAATTGGTAACGCTACCTACGTCTATATCTGCTTGAGTAATGAGATATGTGGCAGTATAAGTTGTATCATCAATTTCACCAGAAAGTAGAACTGCTATTGGACCTCCAATTAAGTTTAAGTTTGGTAATATATCTTCTACTACAATATTAGTTAACGTTTGATTTCCTGTGTTTTCCACAATGAATATATACGTTATAATATCATCTATTCCACCTATTATACCATCACCATTCGTATCTTCTAAAGGCTGAGTAGTTTTAATTAAACTTATTTTAGGGTCTGGTTCAATAGTAATAATTGTTGGATCGTCATCTGAATTTCCATCCAAGTCATCACCATCATCACTTGTGTCACTAACATTAGTATCATTAGGACTATCACCACTAGCTTCTACACTATTCTGAAATCCTCCTGCATCAATAGCATCTTGTTCTATAACATAAGTGGCAGTATAAGTAGCTGTCTCACCTACTAATAAGTCTCCTTCTGCACTACCTTGATCTGAACTGTCGAATGTTGGACCAGAAGTTAATGTCAATGGATTACCATCTATATCTGTAAAAGTATCTAAGATTGCAACATTGTCTAAAGTTACATTTCCTGTATTTGTTACATTTATTGTGTAAGTAATCTCATCTCCTAAACTAGCTCCTATTGGATCTAAATCATTAGTAATGGTAAAAGTTTTAACTACTTCAATACTTGGATCTTCAGGAAGCAATGTATCTGTTGGATCATCATCACTAGTGACATCCGCTGGATCATCACTATCATCGGTTACTGGTCCTCCTAATGGATCGGTTCCGTCTGCTGTGGCCTGGTTCGTTACCACGCCTGCATCAATATCAGCTTGGGTGATGGCATAAGTTGCACTGTAAACAATCGTACCTGCACCCACAACCATATCCTCTAAGTCTGCATCGCCATCTTCATCGGTTCCGCCACTCACATAAACTGGACTTGGTAAAGTCCCTGTTCCTGTAAAGTTAGATGCGCTCTCATTGACACTGACGTCAAAGACGGTCACATCGCCTGTATTTGTTACCGTATAGGTATACGTGATAATATCTCCTACACTGACCGCACCATCTACGCCTAGGTCTAAGCTACTCGTTTTAATAAGACTCAATTCTGGAAGCTGAGCAATAGGTGTATTCGTAGGATCATCATCACTCGTCGCATCCGCTGGATCATCACTATCATCGGTTACTGGTCCGCCTAATGGATCGGTTCCGTCTGCTGTGGCCTGGTTGGTTACCACGCCTGCATCAATATCAGCTTGGGTGATGGCATAAGTTGCACTGTAAACAATTGTTCCTGCACCTACAACCATATCCTCTAAATCTGCATCGCCATCTTCATCGGTTCCACCACTTACATAAACTGGACTTGGTAAAGTCCCTGTTCCTGTAAAGTTAGCTGCGCTCTCATTGACACTGACGTCAAAGACGGTCACATCGCCTGTATTTGTTACCGTATAGGTATATGTAATAACATCTCCTACACTTACTACGCCATCTACGCCTAGGTCTAAGCTACTCGTTTTAATAAGACTCAATTCTGGAAGCTGAGCAATAGGTGTATTCGTAGGATCATCATCACTGGTGACATCCGCTGGATCATCACTATCATCGGTCACTGGTCCGCCTAATGGATCAGTTCCGTCTGCTGTGGCCTGGTTGGTTACCACGCCTGCATCAATATCAGCTTGGGTGATGGCATAGGTTGCACTGTAAACAATTGTTCCTGCACCTACAACCATATCCTCTAAATCTGCATCGCCATCTTCATCGGTTCCACCACTTACATAAACTGGACTTGGTAAAGTCCCTGTTCCTGTAAAGTTAGCTGCGCTCTCATTGACACTGACGTCAAAGACGGTCACATCGCCTGTGTTTGTTACCGTATAGGTATATGTAATAACATCTCCTACACTTACTACGCCATCTACGCCTAGGTCTAAGCTACTCGTTTTAATAAGACTCAATTCTGGAAGCTGAGCAATAGGTGTATTCGTAGGATCATCATCACTGGTGACATCCGCTGGATCATCACTATCATCGGTCACTGGTCCGCCTAATGGATCAGTTCCGTCTGCTGTGGCCTGGTTGGTTACCACGCCTGCATCAATATCAGCTTGGGTGATGGCATAGGTTGCACTGTAAACAATTGTTCCTGCACCTACAACCATATCCTCTAAATCTGCATCGCCATCTTCATCGGTTCCACCACTTACATAAACTGGACTTGGTAAAGTCCCTGTTCCTGTAAAGTTAGCTGCGCTCTCATTGACACTGACGTCAAAGACGGTCACATCGCCTGTGTTTGTTACCGTATAGGTATATGTAATAACATCTCCTACACTTACTACGCCATCTACGCCTAGGTCTAAGCTACTCGTTTTAATAAGACTCAATTCTGGAAGCTGAGCAATAGGTGTATTCGTAGGATCATCATCACTGGTGACATCCGCTGGATCATCACTATCATCGGTCACTGGTCCGCCTAATGGATCAGTTCCGTCTGCTGTGGCCTGGTTGGTTACCACGCCTGCATCAATATCAGCTTGGGTGATGGCATAGGTTGCACTGTAAACAATTGTTCCTGCACCTACAACCATATCCTCTAAATCTGCATCGCCATCTTCATCGGTTCCACCACTTACATAAACTGGACTTGGTAAAGTCCCTGTTCCTGTAAAGTTAGCTGCGCTCTCATTGACACTGACGTCAAAGACGGTCACATCGCCTGTGTTTGTTACCGTATAGGTATATGTAATAACATCTCCTACACTTACTACGCCATCTACGCCTAGGTCTAAGCTACTCGTTTTAATAAGACTCAATTCTGGAAGCTGAGCAATAGGTGTATTCGTAGGATCATCATCACTGGTGACATCCGCTGGATCATCACTATCATCGGTCACTGGTCCGCCTAATGGATCAGTTCCGTCTGCTGTGGCCTGGTTGGTTACCACGCCTGCATCAATATCAGCTTGGGTGATGGCATAGGTTGCACTGTAAACAATTGTTCCTGCACCTACAACCATATCCTCTAAATCTGCATCGCCATCTTCATCGGTTCCACCACTTACATAAACTGGACTTGGTAAAGTCCCTGTTCCTGTAAAGTTAGCTGCGCTCTCATTGACACTGACGTCAAAGACGGTCACATCGCCTGTGTTTGTTACCGTATAGGTATATGTAATAACATCTCCTACACTTACTACGCCATCTACGCCTAGGTCTAAGCTACTCGTTTTAATAAGACTCAATTCTGGAAGCTGAGCAATAGGTGTATTCGTAGGATCATCATCACTGGTGACATCCGCTGGATCATCACTATCATCGGTCACTGGTCCGCCTAATGGATCAGTTCCGTCTGCTGTGGCCTGGTTGGTTACCACGCCTGCATCAATATCAGCTTGGGTGATGGCATAGGTTGCACTGTAAACAATTGTTCCTGCACCTACAACCATATCCTCTAAATCTGCATCGCCATCTTCATCGGTTCCACCACTTACATAAACTGGACTTGGTAAAGTCCCTGTTCCTGTAAAGTTAGCTGCGCTCTCATTGACACTGACGTCAAAGACGGTCACATCGCCTGTGTTTGTTACCGTATAGGTATATGTAATAACATCTCCTACACTTACTACGCCATCTACGCCTAGGTCTAAGCTACTCGTTTTAATAAGACTCAATTCTGGAAGCTGAGCAATAGGTGTATTCGTAGGATCATCATCACTGGTGACATCCGCTGGATCATCACTATCATCGGTCACTGGTCCGCCTAATGGATCAGTTCCGTCTGCTGTGGCCTGGTTGGTTACCACGCCTGCATCAATATCAGCTTGGGTGATGGCATAGGTTGCACTGTAAACAATTGTTCCTGCACCTACAACCATATCCTCTAAATCTGCATCGCCATCTTCATCGGTTCCACCACTTACATAAACTGGACTTGGTAAAGTCCCTGTTCCTGTAAAGTTAGCTGCGCTCTCATTGACACTGACGTCAAAGACGGTCACATCGCCTGTGTTTGTTACCGTATAGGTATATGTAATAACATCTCCTACACTTACTACGCCATCTACGCCTAGGTCTAAGCTACTCGTTTTAATAAGACTCAATTCTGGAAGCTGAGCAATAGGTGTATTCGTAGGATCATCATCACTGGTGACATCCGCTGGATCATCACTATCATCGGTCACTGGTCCGCCTAATGGATCAGTTCCGTCTGCTGTGGCCTGGTTGGTTACCACGCCTGCATCAATATCAGCTTGGGTGATGGCATAGGTTGCACTGTAAACAATTGTTCCTGCACCTACAACCATATCCTCTAAATCTGCATCGCCATCTTCATCGGTTCCACCACTTACATAAACTGGACTTGGTAAAGTCCCTGTTCCTGTAAAGTTAGCTGCGCTCTCATTGACACTGACGTCAAAGACGGTCACATCGCCTGTGTTTGTTACCGTATAGGTATATGTAATAACATCTCCTACACTTACTACGCCATCTACGCCTAGGTCTAAGCTACTCGTTTTAATAAGACTCAATTCTGGAAGCTGAGCAATAGGTGTATTCGTAGGATCATCATCACTGGTGACATCCGCTGGATCATCACTATCATCGGTCACTGGTCCGCCTAATGGATCAGTTCCGTCTGCTGTGGCCTGGTTGGTTACCACGCCTGCATCAATATCAGCTTGGGTGATGGCATAGGTTGCACTGTAAACAATTGTTCCTGCACCTACAACCATATCCTCTAAATCTGCATCGCCATCTTCATCGGTTCCACCACTTACATAAACTGGACTTGGTAAAGTCCCTGTTCCTGTAAAGTTAGCTGCGCTCTCATTGACACTGACGTCAAAGACGGTCACATCGCCTGTGTTTGTTACCGTATAGGTATATGTAATAACATCTCCTACACTTACTACGCCATCTACGCCTAGGTCTAAGCTACTCGTTTTAATAAGACTCAATTCTGGAAGCTGAGCAATAGGTGTATTCGTAGGATCATCATCACTGGTGACATCCGCTGGATCATCACTATCATCGGTCACTGGTCCGCCTAATGGATCAGTTCCGTCTGCTGTGGCCTGGTTGGTTACCACGCCTGCATCAATATCAGCTTGGGTGATGGCATAGGTTGCACTGTAAACAATTGTTCCTGCACCTACAACCATATCCTCTAAATCTGCATCGCCATCTTCATCGGTTCCACCACTTACATAAACTGGACTTGGTAAAGTCCCTGTTCCTGTAAAGTTAGCTGCGCTCTCATTGACACTGACGTCAAAGACGGTCACATCGCCTGTGTTTGTTACCGTATAGGTATATGTAATAACATCTCCTACACTTACTACGCCATCTACGCCTAGGTCTAAGCTACTCGTTTTAATAAGACTCAATTCTGGAAGCTGAGCAATAGGTGTATTCGTAGGATCATCATCACTGGTGACATCCGCTGGATCATCACTATCATCGGTCACTGGTCCGCCTAATGGATCAGTTCCGTCTGCTGTGGCCTGGTTGGTTACCACGCCTGCATCAATATCAGCTTGGGTGATGGCATAGGTTGCACTGTAAACAATTGTTCCTGCACCTACAACCATATCCTCTAAATCTGCATCGCCATCTTCATCGGTTCCACCACTTACATAAACTGGACTTGGTAAAGTCCCTGTTCCTGTAAAGTTAGCTGCGCTCTCATTGACACTGACGTCAAAGACGGTCACATCGCCTGTGTTTGTTACCGTATAGGTATATGTAATAACATCTCCTACACTTACTACGCCATCTACGCCTAGGTCTAAGCTACTCGTTTTAATAAGACTCAATTCTGGAAGCTGAGCAATAGGTGTATTCGTAGGATCATCATCACTGGTGACATCCGCTGGATCATCACTATCATCGGTCACTGGTCCGCCTAATGGATCAGTTCCGTCTGCTGTGGCCTGGTTGGTTACCACGCCTGCATCAATATCAGCTTGGGTGATGGCATAGGTTGCACTGTAAACAATTGTTCCTGCACCTACAACCATATCCTCTAAATCTGCATCGCCATCTTCATCGGTTCCACCACTTACATAAACTGGACTTGGTAAAGTCCCTGTTCCTGTAAAGTTAGCTGCGCTCTCATTGACACTGACGTCAAAGACGGTCACATCGCCTGTGTTTGTTACCGTATAGGTATATGTAATAACATCTCCTACACTTACTACGCCATCTACGCCTAGGTCTAAGCTACTCGTTTTAATAAGACTCAATTCTGGAAGCTGAGCAATAGGTGTATTCGTAGGATCATCATCACTGGTGACATCCGCTGGATCATCACTATCATCGGTCACTGGTCCGCCTAATGGATCAGTTCCGTCTGCTGTGGCCTGGTTGGTTACCACGCCTGCATCAATATCAGCTTGGGTGATGGCATAGGTTGCACTGTAAACAATTGTTCCTGCACCTACAACCATATCCTCTAAATCTGCATCGCCATCTTCATCGGTTCCACCACTTACATAAACTGGACTTGGTAAAGTCCCTGTTCCTGTAAAGTTAGCTGCGCTCTCATTGACACTGACGTCAAAGACGGTCACATCGCCTGTGTTTGTTACCGTATAGGTATATGTAATAACATCTCCTACACTTACTACGCCATCTACGCCTAGGTCTAAGCTACTCGTTTTAATAAGACTCAATTCTGGAAGCTGAGCAATAGGTGTATTCGTAGGATCATCATCACTGGTGACATCCGCTGGATCATCACTATCATCGGTCACTGGTCCGCCTAATGGATCAGTTCCGTCTGCTGTGGCCTGGTTGGTTACCACGCCTGCATCAATATCAGCTTGGGTGATGGCATAGGTTGCACTGTAAACAATTGTTCCTGCACCTACAACCATATCCTCTAAATCTGCATCGCCATCTTCATCGGTTCCACCACTTACATAAACTGGACTTGGTAAAGTCCCTGTTCCTGTAAAGTTAGCTGCGCTCTCATTGACACTGACGTCAAAGACGGTCACATCGCCTGTGTTTGTTACCGTATAGGTATATGTAATAACATCTCCTACACTTACTACGCCATCTACGCCTAGGTCTAAGCTACTCGTTTTAATAAGACTCAATTCTGGAAGCTGAGCAATAGGTGTATTCGTAGGATCATCATCACTGGTGACATCCGCTGGATCATCACTATCATCGGTCACTGGTCCGCCTAATGGATCAGTTCCGTCTGCTGTGGCCTGGTTGGTTACCACGCCTGCATCAATATCAGCTTGGGTGATGGCATAGGTTGCACTGTAAACAATTGTTCCTGCACCTACAACCATATCCTCTAAATCTGCATCGCCATCTTCATCGGTTCCACCACTTACATAAACTGGACTTGGTAAAGTCCCTGTTCCTGTAAAGTTAGCTGCGCTCTCATTGACACTGACGTCAAAGACGGTCACATCGCCTGTGTTTGTTACCGTATAGGTATATGTAATAACATCTCCTACACTTACTACGCCATCTACGCCTAGGTCTAAGCTACTCGTTTTAATAAGACTCAATTCTGGAAGCTGAGCAATAGGTGTATTCGTAGGATCATCATCACTGGTGACATCCGCTGGATCATCACTATCATCGGTCACTGGTCCGCCTAATGGATCAGTTCCGTCTGCTGTGGCCTGGTTGGTTACCACGCCTGCATCAATATCAGCTTGGGTGATGGCATAGGTTGCACTGTAAACAATTGTTCCTGCACCTACAACCATATCCTCTAAATCTGCATCGCCATCTTCATCGGTTCCACCACTTACATAAACTGGACTTGGTAAAGTCCCTGTTCCTGTAAAGTTAGCTGCGCTCTCATTGACACTGACGTCAAAGACGGTCACATCGCCTGTGTTTGTTACCGTATAGGTATATGTAATAACATCTCCTACACTTACTACGCCATCTACGCCTAGGTCTAAGCTACTCGTTTTAATAAGACTCAATTCTGGAAGCTGAGCAATAGGTGTATTCGTAGGATCATCATCACTGGTGACATCCGCTGGATCATCACTATCATCGGTCACTGGTCCGCCTAATGGATCAGTTCCGTCTGCTGTGGCCTGGTTGGTTACCACGCCTGCATCAATATCAGCTTGGGTGATGGCATAGGTTGCACTGTAAACAATTGTTCCTGCACCTACAACCATATCCTCTAAATCTGCATCGCCATCTTCATCGGTTCCACCACTTACATAAACTGGACTTGGTAAAGTCCCTGTTCCTGTAAAGTTAGCTGCGCTCTCATTGACACTGACGTCAAAGACGGTCACATCGCCTGTGTTTGTTACCGTATAGGTATATGTAATAACATCTCCTACACTTACTACGCCATCTACGCCTAGGTCTAAGCTACTCGTTTTAATAAGACTCAATTCTGGAAGCTGAGCAATAGGTGTATTCGTAGGATCATCATCACTGGTGACATCCGCTGGATCATCACTATCATCGGTCACTGGTCCGCCTAATGGATCAGTTCCGTCTGCTGTGGCCTGGTTGGTTACCACGCCTGCATCAATATCAGCTTGGGTGATGGCATAGGTTGCACTGTAAACAATTGTTCCTGCACCTACAACCATATCCTCTAAATCTGCATCGCCATCTTCATCGGTTCCACCACTTACATAAACTGGACTTGGTAAAGTCCCTGTTCCTGTAAAGTTAGCTGCGCTCTCATTGACACTGACGTCAAAGACGGTCACATCGCCTGTGTTTGTTACCGTATAGGTATATGTAATAACATCTCCTACACTTACTACGCCATCTACGCCTAGGTCTAAGCTACTCGTTTTAATAAGACTCAATTCTGGAAGCTGAGCAATAGGTGTATTCGTAGGATCATCATCACTGGTGACATCCGCTGGATCATCACTATCATCGGTCACTGGTCCGCCTAATGGATCAGTTCCGTCTGCTGTGGCCTGGTTGGTTACCACGCCTGCATCAATATCAGCTTGGGTGATGGCATAGGTTGCACTGTAAACAATTGTTCCTGCACCTACAACCATATCCTCTAAATCTGCATCGCCATCTTCATCGGTTCCACCACTTACATAAACTGGACTTGGTAAAGTCCCTGTTCCTGTAAAGTTAGCTGCGCTCTCATTGACACTGACGTCAAAGACGGTCACATCGCCTGTGTTTGTTACCGTATAGGTATATGTAATAACATCTCCTACACTTACTACGCCATCTACGCCTAGGTCTAAGCTACTCGTTTTAATAAGACTCAATTCTGGAAGCTGAGCAATAGGTGTATTCGTAGGATCATCATCACTGGTGACATCCGCTGGATCATCACTATCATCGGTCACTGGTCCGCCTAATGGATCAGTTCCGTCTGCTGTGGCCTGGTTGGTTACCACGCCTGCATCAATATCAGCTTGGGTGATGGCATAGGTTGCACTGTAAACAATTGTTCCTGCACCTACAACCATATCCTCTAAATCTGCATCGCCATCTTCATCGGTTCCACCACTTACATAAACTGGACTTGGTAAAGTCCCTGTTCCTGTAAAGTTAGCTGCGCTCTCATTGACACTGACGTCAAAGACGGTCACATCGCCTGTGTTTGTTACCGTATAGGTATATGTAATAACATCTCCTACACTTACTACGCCATCTACGCCTAGGTCTAAGCTACTCGTTTTAATAAGACTCAATTCTGGAAGCTGAGCAATAGGTGTATTCGTAGGATCATCATCACTGGTGACATCCGCTGGATCATCACTATCATCGGTCACTGGTCCGCCTAATGGATCAGTTCCGTCTGCTGTGGCCTGGTTGGTTACCACGCCTGCATCAATATCAGCTTGGGTGATGGCATAGGTTGCACTGTAAACAATTGTTCCTGCACCTACAACCATATCCTCTAAATCTGCATCGCCATCTTCATCGGTTCCACCACTTACATAAACTGGACTTGGTAAAGTCCCTGTTCCTGTAAAGTTAGCTGCGCTCTCATTGACACTGACGTCAAAGACGGTCACATCGCCTGTGTTTGTTACCGTATAGGTATATGTAATAACATCTCCTACACTTACTACGCCATCTACGCCTAGGTCTAAGCTACTCGTTTTAATAAGACTCAATTCTGGAAGCTGAGCAATAGGTGTATTCGTAGGATCATCATCACTGGTGACATCCGCTGGATCATCACTATCATCGGTCACTGGTCCGCCTAATGGATCAGTTCCGTCTGCTGTGGCCTGGTTGGTTACCACGCCTGCATCAATATCAGCTTGGGTGATGGCATAGGTTGCACTGTAAACAATTGTTCCTGCACCTACAACCATATCCTCTAAATCTGCATCGCCATCTTCATCGGTTCCACCACTTACATAAACTGGACTTGGTAAAGTCCCTGTTCCTGTAAAGTTAGCTGCGCTCTCATTGACACTGACGTCAAAGACGGTCACATCGCCTGTGTTTGTTACCGTATAGGTATATGTAATAACATCTCCTACACTTACTACGCCATCTACGCCTAGGTCTAAGCTACTCGTTTTAATAAGACTCAATTCTGGAAGCTGAGCAATAGGTGTATTCGTAGGATCATCATCACTGGTGCCATCCGCTGGATCATCACTATCATCGGTTACTGGTCCTCCTAATGGATCAGTTCCGTCTGCTGTGGCCTGGTTGGTTACCACGCCTGCATCAATATCAGCTTGGGTGATGGCATAGGTTGCACTGTACACTATCGTACCTGCACCCACAACCATATCCTCTAAGTCTGTATCGCCATCTTCATCGGTTCCGCCACTTACATAAACTGGACTTGGTAAAGTCCCTGTTCCTGTAAAGTTAGCTGCGCTCTCATTGACACTCACGTCAAAGACGGTCACATCGCCTGTGTTTGTTACCGTATAGGTATATGTAATAACATCTCCTACACTTACTACGCCATCTACGCCTAGGTCTAAGCTACTCGTTTTAATGATGCTTAACTCTGGATTTTGAACAATCTCAAAAGGTGTCACATCATTCGTTGGATCTGCATCATTGTTATCTCCATTTACTCCATCGATATCATCCGTCTCTACAGTCTCTGGATCAACGACTGCTGTTATTCCATCTGACTCAGTACCTGTGTCTGACACATCCGTTACATCATCTGCTGTATTAACTAAATCTCCTCCTGGCCCTTCTGAACTTACCGTTGCTGTGTTCTCGACTCCCCCTGCATCTACATCACTCTGTAATACCGTATAAGTCGCACTGCAGGTTGTACTTGATCCTGGTGCTAAATTTGTCGCTACACACGTGACCGCTCCTATTACTGGATCATTAATTGCAATGTCTGTTAAGGTCACATTTCCTGTGTTAGTTACTGTGAAACTGTAGTTGATAACATCATCTACTAATCCTGCTCCACCTGCAACCGTTACACTTGCAACACTCTTAACTAATTCTATACTTGGGCATTCAATAGTATTTAAAGCAATAGGATTATTAGAAACAGCCAAACAATCTGGTGTTGCTTGATATCTTACCGCAGGTGTATAAGTATCTGGCGGTAAATTATTAAAAACATTAGAAAGTTGCCATGTTTGATCATTAGCACCACTTAAGCTATTAAGGCTATATTCTATTGTACCACCTCCATTATCTGTAGCATCAATTGTAATAGACCCCAGATTCGCTGGACACGTTGGCTGAACTGAGCTTGTTGTAGGATTAATCGTCGGTGGAGGTGTTAAAAATGCTGGATCATATACTATGAAAGCCTTACCGTCTCCGCCATCGCCAACTCCAGAACCCCTATACGTAATTCTGAATCCATAAATATCATTTCCCGAGCTTAAAAATGCAGTTAGCGGAAAAATGCTTGCAAAAATATTCTGACCAGAAACCGTCGTAGTAATCCCTGTATCTATATAGTTTGGTATAAATGTGGTTCTATTGGTTCCTATAAGATTTCCTGAGTTATCTAAAGCCTGAACAGTATATACGTTATTTCCATTACGCTCAGTAACTATAAGATATCTATTGGCTGCTGTCGTAATTGGTGCATCATAAGCGATTTCCAAAAAATCCGTGGAGGTAATCTGAAGGTCCGTAGAAAAATAATTCGTTAAATCCCTATCTGAAAACGTAGCCAATAAAGCTGGGTCGAATATCGACGGTCCATCGGTAATATCAGAGGTGAGCGTTGGGCCGTCATAAATATATTGATGCGCTGCATCTGGGTTTGCAAATTGATAATTTACACTTGATGGCACATAAAACCCTGTAAATGTATCAGCTCCTACTGATATAGAATTAAGTATGGCACCTGTTGCACTTCCTGTACCTGTAATATCGAAAGTGACACCTGTAGTGACAGGTAATACAGGACTACCTGTTGGAATCACATCGTCACAGGCATCATCACTACACTCAAATGGTGCCGTTAAAACATTGGTATCTTCTAGTGGACAAGTTAATTCATCTGAAAACGTTGCTATTAAAGAGATTTCATTGCCATTTGCTGGTAAGACCACATCATTAAAAGTATGTGGTGAAGTTAAACCTAAAACTGAAACAGATGCTGTTCCGTCTCCTGTTAAATCTAATGTACCAATAGTCGGCAAGCTATTAAATGTTATGGTAATATCAGCTGTAAATGTATCATCATTAATGTTTGATGGTGTACCATTATTAATACAAGCTGTAACATCACTAGAAACAATACTTACCAGATTACAACATGCATCATCAAGAGCAATTGGATTATTAGAAACAGCAAAACATGCTGGTACTGACTGGTATCTAACAGCTGGTGTATACGTATCTGGTGGTAAATTATTAAAAACATTAGAAAGTTGCCATGTTTGATCATTAGCACCACTTAAGCTATTAAGGCTATATTCTATTGTACCACCTCCATTATCTGTAGCATCAATTGTAATAGACCCCAGATTCGTTGGACACGTTGGCTGAACTGAGCTTGTTGTAGGATTAATCGTCGGTGGAGGTGTTAAAAATGCTGGATCATATACTATGAAAGCCTTACCGTCTCCGCCATCGCCAACTCCAGAACCCCTATACGTAATTCTGAATCCATAAATATCATTTCCCGAGCTTAAAAATGCAGTTAGCGGAAAAATGCTTGCAAAAATATTCTGACCAGAAACCGTTGTAGTAATCCCTGTATCTATATAGTTTGGTATAAATGTGGTTCTATTTGTTCCTATAAGATTTCCTGAGTTATCTAAAGCCTGAACAGTATATACGTTATTTCCATTACGCTCAGTAACTATAAGATATCTATTGGCTGCTGTCGTAATTGGTGCATCATAAGCGATTTCCAAAAAATCCGTGGAGGTAATCTGAAGGTCCGTAGAAAAATAATTCGTTAAATCCCTATCTGAAAACGTAGCCAATAAAGCTGGGTCGAATATCGACGGTCCATCGGTAATATCAGAGGTGAGCGTTGGGCCGTCATAAATATATTGATGCGCTGCATCTGGGTTTGCAAATTGATAATTTACACTTGATGGCACATAAAACCCTGTAAATGTATCAGCTCCTACTGATATAGAATTAAGTATGGCACCTGTTGCGCTTCCTGTACCTGTAATATCGAAAGTGACACCTGTAGTGACAGGTATTACAGGACTACCTGTTGGAATCACATCGTCACAGGCATCATCACTACATTCAAAGGGGGCCGTTAAAACATTGGTGTCTTCTAATGTACAAGTTACTTCATCTGAAAACGTTGCTATCAATGAGATAGCATTGCCATTTGCTGGTAATACAACACCATTAAAAGTATGAGGGGAAGTTAAGCCTGAAACTGAAACCGATGCGCTTCCGTCCCCAGTTAAATTTAAAGTTCCTGTCGCCGGAATATTAACAAATGTGACTGTAATATCTGCTGTAAATGTATCATCAGTAGTATCTGCAGGTGTACTATTATCATCACAGATAGTTTCATTTGAAGAAGTTATATCTGTAATCCCACAATCACATATGGTAATCCCAGTTGCATTTGTTACAGATGCATTAGTACCCAAGGAATAATCTACATCAGTCTCAGTCACTAGGCCGTTAGTTGAATTTACAGTTGCAGGATCTGTAGTACCAAATTGTCCGCCATCACCTCCATCAGCATTTGCATCATCGTAAGCCTCATTTGCATCTGAACAACTATCTAAATCACTATCTGTATTTTGGAAATCATAGCTTCCGTCGCTTAATGTGTCTATTGGCGTAAGACCTGTTCCCGCTGTTGATGGGATACCATTTGCATTAACGGTACCGTCTGCCAAACCATCGTCATTCAAATCCGTTCCTCCAACTTCATCGACATCGTAAATTCCATCATTATCACTATCTAAATCCAAATAATCAGGTACTGAATCGTTATCTGTATCAGTCGAATTTGTTAATGGATCATCATCTAAATCTAAATTATTATCTTCAATGGCGTCTGTAATACCATCATTATCACTATCCAAATCCGCCGAATCATATACACCGTCACAATCTGTATCAGTTTCAGAAACTACAAATGAATTATTACTAGTATCAGTATCTGATTGAGACGTATCAGTAATACTAATGCTATATACCATTGGTAATACTATGGAAGATACTCCTCCATTTACGGTCAAAGTAACACTTTCGCCAGCTTGTAAACCAAAAATCACCCATTCATTTAAGCTAGAATCGTAAGACGCTGTGCCGGATCCAGATGAAAAAATCGCAGAACTATTAGTGTAACTTATACCTGATGGCAACGGAGCTTGTATCACAAAACTATTACTATTATTAGCACTATTATTTGTAACTGTAGCAATTAAATCTACGTTAGTTGCAGTACACAAGCTTGTCGAAGACTCAATACGAGCATCAATACTTAAATCTATTGTAGTACTAAATCCAATACTATTAGAATTATAAGCTGTAAAAGCTATATCTGTGTTACCAGATGTTGTATGAACGAATTTTACAATTTGAGTTGAATTTCCTGCAGTAATTCCAAAATCACTTAAGAGAAATGATAAAACTCTGAAATCTCTATACGTGTTTATACCAAATGTCCCAACAACTAATCCCGTATTAGGATTAACATTATAAATGGTCCAATCTACCCCAGCAACGACAGGAGTTGAGGAGAAATCTACTACAACACTATTACCTACTGTGTTACCAAGGTTATCAACAAACTTAAAAATATCACTACCTCCAGGAGCACCAGTTTGATTCACAATTATATCAGGTATATTATCTGTAATATTAGCTACTGAAAGAACTGTCAAATCATCATATTCAATATCTTGAGGATCAATATTGAAAAAGTTTGTACTCATTTCTAAACCACTAGATCCATCTCTTACAAAATTGGTAGGGACAATAGGTGAAAAATTTTTAATGTAATCTGTCGGAGAATTTGTTTGGTTCACACCACCCCAGTTATAAGCTACACCCAATAATTCTGGGTTGCTGTAATTTATTACACCTGGCATAGGAAAAGCTCGAAAGCTAGCTGCTGTAAATGTTACCCCATTTGATGTTAAAATAGAATCATCTACACCTGTAGAGTATGTGATACCATCCGCTATAAAACCCAATAAATTATTTGAATCTGTAGCCGTAACTGTAGCGCCAGTGGTAGAAACATAAAAGCCGCCTTGATCACCATAAATAGTTGAAACATCTTCCTGAGCATTCATGGTTAAAAATGATAAAAGAAAACCAACGATTAAAATGGTTTTTATCCTAAACAAGGATAACTTTACAAAAACATTGCACAAGCATAAAATGTTAATAATATTCTTTGCAAAAGAGAATCGAGTAGAGATTTTCATATATAATATAGTTGATGTATAATGCTATTTAAAAAATAAAACACTTATTACTTTATCGACAAAGTGACAAATATATTCGATAAAGTGTAAAAAACAAATTTATTGTAAGATATTCTATATCGTAATTTTAAAATTAGACATGAGACGAAATTGGACTGTCTCGCAGTCCCATTTAAATTTTAAGTAAATGCATTATTTATTGTGAAGTGATTAGCTATTAATCAACTTCGGAAAATTAATCCCGTTACATTTATTGGGCTAAAATTACGAAATATTTAACATCTTTTGCCTACTTACGGACATAAGAACACTTTTGGTTTTTCTTTATGCCCATAAATATATTAATACAACTATATTTGCAATCGTTTATCTTGACACAATGATTTTTTGCCATTTGCCCGAACTTTTGAGGCAATTTGTATAAAAAATTCAAAACACAAAATGGGTTCAATTAGAATATGAGTTTTTTAAAAGAAATAAACAGACGACGCACCTTTGGGATCATCTCACATCCAGATGCAGGTAAAACCACGCTTACCGAAAAACTATTATTGTTCGGTGGTGCCATACAAGAAGCTGGTGCTGTAAAAAGTAATAAAATAAAGAAAGGTGCCACAAGTGACTTTATGGAAATTGAGCGTCAACGTGGAATTTCTGTAGCAACATCTGTCTTGGCTTTTGAATATAACGGTATAAAGATTAACATTTTAGATACACCAGGCCACAAAGATTTTGCCGAAGACACGTTTAGAACTTTAACAGCCGTAGATAGTGTGATTGTTGTTATAGATGTCGCCAAAGGTGTCGAAGAGCAAACAGAAAAGTTAGTTGAAGTTTGTAGGATGCGAAACATTCCTATCATTGTCTTTATTAATAAAATGGATCGGGAAGGTAAAGATGCCTTCGACCTTTTAGATGAGATTGAACAAAAATTGGGTTTAAAGGTCGTACCGTTAAGTTTCCCTATTGGAATGGGCTACGACTTTAAAGGTATATACAACATCTGGGAAAAAAACGTCAACTTATTTTCTGGAGATAGCAGAAAAGATATTGAAGAAACTATCGAAATCTCAGATTTATCGTCACCTGAATTGGATAAATTGGTCGGCGAAAAAGCGGCAGATACTTTACGAGAGGAAATAGAGTTGGTTGATGGGATTTATCCTCAATTTAATAAGGAAGACTATCTCAATGGCAACCAACAACCTGTATTTTTTGGTTCAGCATTAAATAATTTCGGTGTTCGGGAGTTATTGGATTGCTTTGTTGAAATAGCCCCAAAACCGAGACCCAAACAAAGTGAAGAACGCCTAGTGAAACCTGATGAAAAGAAGTTTAGTGGCTTCGTGTTTAAAATTCATGCCAATATGGATCCTAACCACAGAAATAGATTGGCTTTTGTAAAAATTGTATCTGGAGAATTTAAACGTAATTCACCATATTTACATGTAAGACATGATAAAAAGCTAAAATTTTCCAGTCCGAATGCCTTCTTTGCCGAAAAGAAAGAAATTGTAGATGTTTCTTATCCTGGCGATATTGTTGGCCTTCAAGATACTGGAAGTTTTAAAATTGGTGATACCTTAACCGAAGGGGAAATATTGAACTATAAAGGCGTGCCTAGTTTTTCGCCAGAACATTTTAGATATATCAATAATGCGGACCCAATGAAGGCGAAACAACTATACAAAGGTATAGACCAGTTAATGGATGAAGGCGTCGCCCAATTATTTACACTAGATTTTAATGGTCGAAAAGTTATTGGAACTGTCGGTGCGCTGCAATATGAAGTCATCCAATACCGATTGGAACATGAATATGGCGCAAAATGCACTTACGAAAACCTTAATGTCCATAAAGCTTGCTGGATTAAAACCGATAACGAAAAAAGTGAAGAGTTTAAAGAATTCTTGAGAGTTAAACAACGTTATTTGGCAAGGGACAAACACAATCAATTGGTGTTTTTGGCAGATAGTATGTTCTCATTACAAATGTCACAACAAAAATACCCTAGTATTACGTTTCATATGACTTCAGAATTTGAATAATCAAATTTTAAATTATATGAATAATACTTCATATTTATACTTATTAACGATATTTATTGCTTTTAATCGATTTTATAGTTTTAATTCCTAATGATTTAATACTTTCAAAATACGATTAACCCCAAACTAATCTACTTATTATGGAAAATAACGCAAACGTTTTCAGTAACGCTGAAATTACCGTTACCTACAATCCTCGCTGCTGTGCAAATGCAGAACTTTGTGCAAGACAATTATCTAATGTTTTTAGAAGATCTGTGATTCCATGGATTGATTTAGAAGGCGCACAAACTGATGTTATTATTAATCAGATTAAAAAATGCCCTTCGGGAGCATTGCAATATCATTTGAATAAAAAAGATGTTGCTTAAGTTAGTTTAGCAAAACGCTAATAAAAAACTCATCTTGATGCTTTTTAGTCTATATAAAAGCATCAAGATGAGTTTTTTTATCTATTTATTGTTGGTTACCGTTGTTCTTTTTTCTGAAAGTTTAGTTTCATTATTTTGATTATTTTCGTCAATTGAAGGTCTGCAGGTAGCCATAAGAATGACCACAATTTTTATACAAACAACTCCAATTAAAAGGGTTCTTTTAGTTATTTTCATAGTTCAATAATTATTCCAATTCAATTTCTACATAAACAGGAAAATGGTCTGATGGAAACTTAAAATCTATGGCGCTCGATAAAACAGCATATTTCCGAACTTTTAAGTTAGGGGATTTAGAAACGAAAATATAATCGATTCGTCGGGTTACAGGTTCATTATAATTGAAACCGTTGAAGGTTCCATCAGATCCAAATTCTACCTCTGCTATTTGTTTTGAGTCTAACATAACTTTTGATACGTTAGATATCACATCACTATTAGGTTCAACATTAAAATCTCCCATAAGTATTACAGGGTAATTTTCGGTATTTTCTGAAGTAATTTTTTGAAGAATGAGCTTCATACTTTCTATTCGAGATTCTTTACCAACATGATCCAAATGCGTGTTGAACACCCAAAATTTTTGATCATCCGATTTTTAGGAGAACAAACCGTAGGTGCAAACTCTTGGATAGGCAGCATCCCAATCTTTAGAGACTTTTTCTGGTGTCTTCGACAACCAAAAGGTGTGATGTTTTTCTACATAAACATGTTTCGAATTGTAATATAAGGCAGCGTGTTCTCCTTCGCCATTACCACCTCTACCTTCTCCGATAAAATTATAATCTGGCAAGGCTAAATTCAAATCTTCAATTTGATTGGGAAGCGCCTCTTGTACGCCAAAAACATCTGGGCTTAAAAATAAAATTTGATCGCTTAAAAAGTCACTTCGATTTGGCCAAGCGTTTTCACCATCCGACGCTGTATCCAACCGAATATTATAGGTCATTACCTTGAAGCTAGAATTTGAATTCTTGTCCATTGTATTTTCTTTTTCAGTTTTACAACCGAGAAGGAAAAAACACATTATACATAACTGAACTAATTTCACGTGGTTTACTTATAAAAAATCTTTATTGCCTAATTAGAGGTTGCTTTAAATCTCTCAAAAGCCAATTCAGGCTCGTCCGTAGTTATATAATCAAAATCTTGAGCTAATAACCAGTCAATATCCTCTTGCTTATTCGCCGTCCAAGCATTCAATTTAAGACCTAAGTCCTTCGCTTCTGTAATCCATTCTGGTTTTTGTCTCAGTTTCCAAACTAAATAATCCAAACCTGTAATGTTATCATTTTTTAGCTCTTGAGGTGTTTTTGAACCATCGAGATATAAAACTTTGGCCTCTGCATTTATTTCTTTTATACGCTTAATCAATTCATAACTAAAACTGATATAATAAGATACATAGGCTTCCGCCTTTAACTCTTTTACGAGAGCAACAGTTTTTTCTGCCATGAGCTTATTGCGACCTTCAATTTTCGAAGGCTTTATCTCACATACTAAGCCCGTAGATGAATTATTCGTCATTCCTGCTTTAATAAAATCCTTTAATGTCGGTAATGTTTCCCCATTTGGTAATTTATGTTTGGCAAGTTCCTCGTATGTCGTAGAGTCTATCACGAGACCGCCAAAATCGCCATCGTGTGTAACAATCAGTACTTCATCTGAAGTCATTCGTACATCAAATTCAGAACCAGTACATTTTAAGTCAATGGCTTCTTTTAATGCCGCAATAGAATTTTTCGGTAAACCTTTAGCTTTCCATGCACCTCGGTGTGCAATTACTGGATTATCAGCAAAGGCAATTTTAGGTTCCATGGCTGTAGTTGGGATGGCTTTTGTTGTTTCGGTCGTATCGTTTTTTTCTTGAGAGTTTGAATTGCAAGACACAAGACCAAGACAGCATATTAACATAATTACATAACGCATAAGTAAGGTGTTTAATGAAAAGGAAAACAAAAGGGCAAGCGAACTTGCCCAATGTTATTATAAAAAGACTAATTCAAATAATTATTAATTATAACCATCATTCTGAGGGTAATCAGGTCCTAAAAGGTCTAAATCGTTTTGAGATATTGGCCAATTGATAAAATGAGACATCCAGTTCTCTCTAGGATCTCTTGTTCCTAAGTTGTTAGGAAAATATTCACCATCACCTGCATAGTTGGTAATTTGAAAATCAATAACACTTTGCCCCATTCTTTTTAAGGTAAACCAACGCTGCCCTTCAAAAGCCAATTCCCTAGCACGCTCATCTAAGATTGTTTGTTGATTCACTGAAGAAACTGGATCGGCACCTGCACGTGTTCTAACTGCATTAATATAAGGTAAAGGATCACCTGAAGATCTCATAATAGCTTCTGCAGCGATTAAATAAGTTTCCGCCAATCTATAAACAGTAATGTTACCTCTAATTAAATAAGAATTCGGATCACCATCATCTTGCGCAAATTTGATACAGGATGGGTGCATTCTTTGATAATAAGATGTGTAGTTGCCGCTTGGATTATCTAAATCCGTTATTGGAGCATAGTTATCTACTTCTTCACCAGCTCTATCACCTGAAGTGTAATAATACTTTAATCTAAAATAAGTATCATCATCTCTAGTATCATTAGGATCTTCGGCTAAAAGGTCTAATAAATATAAATTTGGTAAAATTCTAGAAAAGCCTCTACCGCCTTGCTCATTATTCGCCTCTATTCCAGCAATCTGAAAATATTGGGTGACATAATTCGCATTCATCATAGTAGTACCACCACCACCAAGATCATCTTTAGACTGTATAACAAATAATGATTCAGAATTATTTCTATCACCTGCAAAAACGTCTGCAGTAGAACCTACTAAACCATGAGGCCCTTCGTCTATTAAAGATACCGCTTGGTTTTTTGCTTCTGTCCAATTCCCTTGCCACATTGCTACTTTGGCCTTTACATGTTTTGCCGTTCCTTTTGTAACACGACCAAAAGTATCTGTCCAGTCTAAATTCTCAATAGCATAGTTTAAATCACTATTAATAAGTGTAAAAATTTCTTGTTCAGATGATTTATCGTTAATAACATCGAAAGCATTATCAGGAGTTATAGTTTCTGTAGTAACATAAATATTATTATACATTCTATAAAGGTAAAAATAAGAATGTGCCCTAAAAAATCTTGCTTCAGATAAAACTTGCGCCCTTACATCGTCATCCAATCCCTCTAAAGTTTCAGCTGCATTTATTAAAGCAGTAGCCTTATTCGCAATATTGTAATAATGCTTCCAAAATAATGAAGACGCAAAATTGGTTCCTTGATCTACTGGAGACGTACCTCTTTCATATCTTCCCATTAATCCCGTGTAACCAGATCTTGAAAATGTTAAATCTCCTCTTGAGGACATAAGAACTGCTCCCATATAATCTTCAGTGCCGTTGTCATAGCGATCTCTTTCAAATTTATACAAACTCGTTACACCAGTCTTTAAACCGGCTTCAGTGGTATAAATATAATCTGCATCAATTAGCGTACTTGGTTGTTCCTCTAAATAATCTTCACAGGAAGTTACAATAAAGCAAAACGCCATGGCAAGCAGTAAGCCACTTTTTATTTTTGAATAAAAAAACTTCGTTTTCATAATACTATTCTTTTTTTTAATTAAAATTTAATTCTTATTCCAAATGTGAATGCTTTGGCATCTGGATAACCTGTATCAGCATTAGAAAAGGTAGATCTTATGTTTACCTCTGGACTATACCCAATATAATCTGTATTTGTAAATACATTTGTTGCGGTAGCATATAACCTAATCTGCTCAAAATTTAACTTAGACGTAAACTTTTCTGCTAAGGTATATCCCAAACTTACCGTTCTTAACCTAATGTAAGAAGCATCTTTAACTGCCATTGAATTTAAGTATTGATCGGCAGAATCTTTATTAGGACGCGGAAATGTGGTTGATGGATTTTCTGGTGTGTAATAATCTACTTTAACACCATTTAAATCTCCTCTTAACGTACCACCATTGTTGTACTCATTTAAAAATGGATTAATTTTTGTTGCCCCTTCCACAGCATAAAAATCTACAAATAAATCAAAACCTTTATAAGCAATTGTTGTAGATAGTGAACCAAACCAATCTGGATTAGGGTCGATAAACACACGATCTTCAGGAGTTATTTTTCCATCTGGACCAGGTATTGTATTGCCTTCATCATCAACACCGTTAACATCCTTTATTCTAATGTCACCAGGTCTCAAGTTATCTTGCGTATTTACCGATTCTGGATTCGCCTGAGGTGAATTTGCATAATCTTCCCCTTCTTGCCATATCCCGTCAAATGCATATTGATAAATAACACCAACTGGCTGACCAACATAATAATTAAATGAATTATCTTCTGTAATGGCATCACCATTCCCGTCATTATACAGTTCTAATAATTCGTTTCTGTTATTAGACCAATTGGTAGAAACAGACCATTTAAAATCTTCTGTATTGATAATATTTGCAGTTAAGCCAATTTCGATACCTGTATTTTGCAATTCACCAGCATTAAAGAATGTTGATGTATATCCTGTGACTGGTGGCACACCTCTTCTTAACAATAAATCAGTAGTTCTTGCATCATACCAATTTATGTTACCTGTTAATATTCTATTGAATATCGAAAAATCCAACCCAAGGTTTAAGGTCGTAATTCTTTCGAATTTTAAATTAGGATTAGGTAAAATAGTTGAAGGAGAATATCCTGAGGCAGATTCTTCATCAAAAATATACGGTTGAAAATCTGCTGTAAATAGCGATGTATAAGCACGCCCTAAATCGTTAACCAAAGACCCATAACTTGCTCTAACCTTTAATTCTTGTATAGAATTTACATCTTCTAAAAAGCTTTCATTATGTATTTTCCAAGCAAAAGAACCTGCTGGATTATAACTCCATTCGTTACCTTCTCCATTTAATGAAGCTCCATCAGCTCTAATAATACCCTCAAGTGTATATCTATTTAGTAAAGTATATCGTGCTCTAGCCATATATCCTAAATATCGAAATTTGTCTCCATCGCGTTCTACAGTTACCCGACCCGTTGCACTAGCAATTCCATTATAACCCAAATCTTCATTTAAGAACCCTTCACCTTGTGTAAATGTTCTAGAGAATTCGTTTTCTTGGGAGGATTGCACTAAGGTTACATTTAATCTATTATTTTCATTAATAGCTTTATCATACGTTAGGATATTTTCCAACAGATGAGACTCTCTTAATTGATTATCAATTCTTGCAATACCTCTAACATCATCACCCGCACTACTTAAAGACGATTGATATTGTCCCCTTTCTGAGGTTCTTCTAGTAAAATTTGCCTTAAATTGATATTGTAAATCTTTTGTAATTTGCCATATTGGAGTTACATTAATGACATAGTCATTTCCTTTTTCTTTGTTAGATTGCTCACGTAAATTCCATATAGGATTTACAGGTGATGATTCTTCACCACTTGGAAAACGCGTTAGACTGCCGTCTTCATTATAAGCAGTTCCTAACGGTGAGAAGGTAATAACATTAACATTTGCTGCTCTATTTGTATCATCATTTAATAAATTCAAATCAAAATTAACAGAAAACTTATCCGATATTTTTTGATCTACATTTAAACGTAACGTTTTTCTTGTATAACTAGAGGTAGGAATAAGACCATCTTCTTTAAAATAGTTTATACTACCAAAAACCTTAGTCATTTCTGTACCACCACTTATACTAATCGCTTGACTATTCACCACACCGTTTCTCAATAATTCTTCTTCCCAATCCACGAAACGATTGTTGATTAGGTTATCATATTCAACCTCTGAGAATACATTATCAATAACATCATCAGCATAACTGTCGTCGTTTCTTGTTGACCTAAAAGCCTCTCTTCTTAACTGCGCAAATTCTTGCCCACTATAAACATCGAAATTTCTCTCAATCGTTTTTGTTGTTAGAAAGCCATGATAGCTAACACTAACTTTACCAACAGAACCGCGTTTAGTAGTTATTAAAACCACACCATTAGCACCTCTAGAACCATAAATAGCCTGAGCAGAGGCATCTTTCAAAAATTCAACAGATTTTATATCGTCTGCGTCAATATCCTCAATACCGTCTTCTCTAATAATTCCATCTACAACGTAGATTGCACTTACATTACCTTCAATAGAACCTTGCCCTCTAAAAATAATGTCCGAAGTACCACCTGGCCTTAGTGTTCCACCTCCAACATTAACTTGTAAACCAGGGATCCTACCACGTAACATCTCATTTACATCTGAAGTAGGAGTTAAAACCGCATCTTCCATATCCACCGAAGCTACAGCATTTACGATATCGCTTTTCTTCTGTGTACCATAACCTACAACAACTACCTCACTCAATGCACTATCATCTTCCAATGTCACAGTAATTTCATTTGAAGCAAAAGGCACCTCTTGAGTTTTAAAGCCCACATAAGATACCACTAAAACAGCAGACTCATTTACTACATCTAAAGTAAATGCGCCATCGAAATCCGTTTGCGTTCCATTAGATGTTCCTTTCTCCACAACAGATGCGCCAGGCAAGGGCATGTTATCTGAAGCAGAAATCACTTTCCCTGTTACTGTGGTCTGAGCCATAAGGGAAAAAGAGCTACACAATAGAAAGAGACAAAAGAATATTTCAATTCTTGATCTTTGAAATTTTAATTTCATAAATATTGATTTGATTAATTATTTAGTTTCCAAAATTAGATAATACCTAAATTTACTTTAGACTTCCAATTTTATGATATTGTAAATTTAAACCCAATAAATTGTTAATTCCACAATAATCACCTCGATAAAAAACCGACATCATAAATTTTAACAAAAAAATATTCTATTACTGTTCTCGTAAAGTCTATAAACACTAGCTTTATTAAGTGCATCATTTTTCTTAACAAATTCTTAATATAGGCCATCTTAAATAGCTTGTCGTGGCAATGTCTAGGTAGAAAATGTGATTGTCGAGGTATTAGAATTTTAAGATATAATTAACTAAGCTATCATCGTGATGTAATTGTAATTTTTTGCGCAATCGATAACGTTTAGTTTCCACACTTTTTATAGATATATTAAGCAGTGGCGCCATTTCCTTAGAGGATAAATTCAACCTTAAATAGGCGCAAAATTTCAAATCGTTGGGTGTTAATTCTGGATGTTCAGCTTTAATTTTATCCATAAAATCTTTATCGGCATTGTTGAAAGCTTCTTTGAAGAATTTCCAATCTTTAGTATTGTTCAAATTATCATCTATTAACTCAACAGCACTTCCAATATCCGATTTATTTTTAGCCTTCTTTAATTCCTTTTTTATTTTACGAAGCATTTCATTTTTTTTGATAATGCTCATAGTAGAAATAGCCAACTCCCTATTTTTCCCTTCAATGTCCTGATTTAATTTTTCATTTTTAACTTGTATAATCTGTCTTTCATTCTTAAGATGCTCATGTCTTATAATTCGGTTGTAGTAAAATTTATAGGCTTTATGCACAAAAATGCCAATGGCTAAAACGATTAATAGATACACTATTATAGCTAGATTTGTGATATACCAAGGCCTGTCAATTGTAAATTGGTAATATACTATATTTCTTGTTTGCTGATTTCCGACTTTGGCTCTAATTTCCAAGTTATATTCGCCAAAAGAAAGATTTTCGAATTGAACACTTGAGCGCCCAGACCATGAGCTCCACCGTTCCATCTCGCCATTTAACTTGTACTGATAATTGACATCCAGAAATTTATTGTATTCCGGCACCGAATATTCAAAAAACAATGCGCCATGTTTGTGTTCAAAATCTCCCTTGTCTTGAATAGGTAACATTCTGACATTATCATTTTGATCCGTAATTTTCACTGCATTGAGATAAATAAAATAATCAGATTCATTTGTTATCTGCGATGCATTCAAGGTTAAATATCCATAAGAAGTTCCAATAACATATTTGTCTTTTTCAATATGCTGAATATTCTCAAAACCAAGCACCCCTTTTCTCAATTTTGAAGGAATCGAAATCGTTGTTAGTTCGGGTTTATTGGTAAGATTGTCATTATCAATAAAACTTATGTTTTGATCTGAAAACAACCAGAGCTTCCCCTTTTGATCTACTACCATTTTTGCAGATTCGTACGGCGAAACTTTTTCACTTAACTCATTGTTTTTTTCAAATTTTCCATCGTTTTTATTATAATCAAACACACCATCCTCAGACGTATATAAAATATGGCCTTTGTAACTAATTAATCCCGAATTCTTTCCTAATCTTAATTCCAATTGGCGTTTTATATCTACAACCTCATGCAACGTACTATCTAACTGAATTACAAAAACACCTTTGTATTCATTATTTACCAAGATTTGATTCCAGTCGTTGATTTCGAAAAAACGTGACGAATTTTTAAAACCTTCAATTTTATTGCGCACATCCCAAGAGTTGTTTTTCTTTTGAAGCACATACAAGCCGTCGTAATTCCCTTGGAGCAAAAGATCGTCGTGATTTGGTATTTTTTTAAAATTCCAAGCCCCTAAAATAGTACTGATACTTTTTGCAACGTCCACCTCAACAATAAAAGTTCCTAAGTGATGCCCACAAAATAAGTTTTCATTGTTATCATTATAAAGACTCCAAACCTGGCCCGCTGTACCTTTTACAAAACTAAAATCTTGATTTTTCGAATCTAATGCCCTATAAAACAAACCTTGATTTGTACCAACATAGAGATAATTGTTAAAAATTAGTGTCGTATAAACCGTACCAATATTTCCATAATAGTCTATAAATGTTTTTATTGACGAATTCACATTGATGCAGTTTATTCCATTATCCAAACCTGTCCATACGTTGTTTTCATGGTCTTCAAAAAGAGATAGAACCGTATTATTAGCTAATCCATTTTTTTGATTTATTTCATATTCAATTTCTCCTCTTGTATTAATTTTAATTAACCCATCGGAAATTGTCCCTAAAACAAAACTTTGATCGTTTAGTTGAATATTGCTAAACACATTTAATTCCTTCAGCCTTTTATTTGAAGACACATTCCATTCGCTTAACTTATCATCATCAAACTGAAAAAACCCTGAATTACGTGATAAAATAATCAGCTTTTCATTATGCATAAAAACATCTATAACTCTATCCTCCAAAACAATACGATCATTAATTACTAATTTTGGCTGACCGCCTTCTAAGACATAAATGCCTTCATTAGCCACATGGTAGTAAATTTGATTGTTGACATTAAAAACTTTGTAAATTATGTTCTCGGAATTTATAGTTTTAAAAGTCTCAGAAGTTTTGTTGTAAAAGTATAGTGCATGACCAGCTTGAAACAACACCCATTCCTCATAACTTAATATATCCCAAATTTGATCTTCACTTAATATTTTCTCGCCCAACTTAGGGATTAAAGAATAGTAGTCCAAAATTCCTAAATCATTGCGCTTCCAATAGCCAAATTCTTCATAACACCCGGAATATATTCTATCATCAATAACCTTAACAGCTCTAAGGACCGTATTATTGGGAGATCGATAAGGCATCCAATCAGAACCGTTAAATTCTAACAGGCCTAAATTATTAGCAACATAAATATAACCTTTGGAATCTTGGGAAATCATCCAGTTTTGATTCTCGCCACCATAATCAAACGCTGTATAAGTTTGTATAGGCGGCAACTCTTGACTGTTCAAAATCAAGACTAAAGACACACTTAATAAGAGCAGAATATTTTTCATTAATTTCATAAAGTTAGTATTATGTCTTTTTCACTTAAGGAAATAATTATAAAATGGAATTAAAAAATGAATACAGAAAATGCCAACCCTTTAAGAGTTGACATTCTCAAATCTAAACAAAATATAACTAATTTTTACAACAAAGCCATCATTAAAAAAGCCGCCAGTGCGCCTCCCACCAGTGGCCCTACAACTGGTATCCAAGCATAAGCCCAATCACTATTAGCTTTATTTTTTATAGGTAAAATTGCATGCATAATTCGTGGCCCTAAATCCCTTGCAGGATTAATGGCATAACCAGTTGTACCACCAAGAGACAAACCAATAGACCACACCAAGAACGCCACAGGCAAAGCACCTAAAGAACCTAAACCAATAACGGTTTCCGTTTCATTGATACTGGCATCTGTAAAATAGAAAATCGTGAACAACAAAACAAACGTTCCTAGCATTTCACTAAAAAAGTTTGAAAATGTATTCCTTATGGCTGGAGCCGTACAGAAGACTGCTTTTTTAGAATCTCCATCTTCCGTTTCTTCAAAGTGATTTCTATAGGTTAACCAAACTGTTGTTGATCCAATCATTGCTCCAATCATTTGGGCTAACACAAACAACGGTACATCAGTCCAAGGAAATTTACCTGCAACAGCTAAGGCCACTGTAACCGCAGGATTGATATGTGCGCCACTATGTGGGCCAGCAATAACGACGGCTACGTAAACCGCCAATGCCCAACCTGTTGTAATCACAATCCAACCGCTGTTATTTCCTATGGTTTTATTGAGCACAACATTGGCAACAACGCCTCCACCGAGTAAAATTAAAATCGCTGTGCCAATAATTTCTGCTATAAATGGTGTCATATCTTTTTACGTTGTTGATTATATTTAATTACAAATTCTAAGTTAAACAGAGTATTAAATTTTGTTATTAGTGAAAAGACCGCTTACTGAATCAAGTTCAGCACAAGTCGCTTTTAGACAATAGAATCAAGACTAAATTGCTATCTGCAAAAAGCAGTGATGACCAATAAAATCTTTCAAAATCGCCTTAAGACGTGGTTTTAAATTTCACACACAAAACATCACACATTTTTTGTCCAATATTCCAAAGCGTCAATCGCTCTATACCAACCTTTGATATGTGTTTTTATTTCTGTCCTATCTTTCATTGGGCTAAAGGTTTTATCCGTTTGCCAGATATCCTGAATTTCTTCAGGATTATCCCAATAGCCAACTGCCAGACCAGCTAAAAATGCTGCTCCCATCGCCGTAGTCTCCACAACTTTTGGCCGAATGGTCTCGGTATTTAAAACATCGGACTGAAACTGCATCAACATATTATTAATTGTTGCACCTCCATCGACACGTAATTCTTTAATTGATAAACCAGAATCCGCTTCCATCGCTTTTAAAATATCCATGGTCTGGAATGCAATAGATTCCAATGCCGCTCTTGCGATATGCGCATCTGTACTTCCTCTTGTCAAGCCGAACATGGTGCCTTTTGCATGCTGGTTCCAATGTGGTGCTCCAAGACCTGCAAAAGCCGGTACAAAATATACACCGTCTGTATGTTCAACTGACGAAGCCAAAGCTTCAACATCGGAAGAATTTCTTATGATTTTCAGACTATCCCGCAACCATTGTACAACGGCTCCTGCTATAAAAACACTTCCTTCTAGAGCATAAGTTGTTTTACCGTTGATTTGCCAAGCCACTGTAGTCAATAAATTATTCTTGGATACGATCGGTTTTTCGCCAATGTTCATCAACATAAAGCAACCTGTGCCGTAGGTGTTTTTAACCATTCCGGGTTTAGTACACATTTGTCCAAATAAAGCCGCTTGTTGATCGCCAGCGATACCTGCAATTGGAATTTTAGTATCATAAAAAGTGGACGTTGTATGACCATAAACTTCACTTGAGGCCTTCACTTCCGGTAACATACTTTCGGGAATCGTCAACAACCCTAATAATTCATCGTCCCATTCCATGGTATTGATGTTAAACATCAAGGTTCTTGACGCATTGGTTACATCAGTAATGTGCTGTTTGCCTTTGGTAAAATTCCAGACCAACCAACTGTCTATAGTTCCCAAAATTAAATCTCCAGCTTCTGCTTTTTTTCTGGCACCTTCCACATTATCGAGAATCCATTTTACTTTAGTTCCAGAAAAATAGGAATCAATGACCAATCCTGTTTTTTCTTTGATCATTTGTGCTTTTCCCTCCTTTTTAAGTTGATCGCAGTAATCAGAGGTTCTTTTGTCTTGCCAAACAATGGCGTTGTAAACGGGTTCTCCTGTATTTTTATCCCAAACTACTACAGTTTCGCGCTGATTAGTGATTCCTATAGCTGCGATATTTTCCACATTTAGTCCTTTACTAGCAATGGCTTCCGCAGCTACACCAGCTTGTGAAGACCAAATTTCCCTGGGATCGTGTTCTACCCAACCCGATTTGGGAAAATGCTGCGTAAACTCTTTTTGGGCTTGAGATATGATATTACCGTTTTTATCGAAAACAATAGCTCTAGAACTTGTCGTTCCCTGATCTAAGGATAGGATATATTTCCCCATATTTTGTTGTTTATATGTTACTTTTGCCGAAGTAGACGTTCGGTAAAAATTAGTTTATTTTAATATATATTGATCGGCAATCTCAATAAAATTTGATATTTGTTCTGCTCGCCAATCGATAGTTTGGTTTAATTCGGCTCTTAATAACTCGCCTACCATTGGTGTAATTTCCACGGCCGCTTTCGCATCTAAAAACAAAATACGCACACGTCTTGCCAAAACATCCTCTATACTTCTGGCCATTTCGTGTCGCACAGCCCAAATGACTTCAGCTTTTGTAAACTCCAGTCTCGCATGTAACTTTTCGCCTAAAACAGGATTCTCCTTTACCAACGCTGCAATCCCTTTTTGATCTGTACCATAAACGTAAAGGTGGTTCGTACGATCTACACTTCCATTTGATCCATGAATCAAAAGATCCTGGGTTTTACAATTGGCATCAGGCAGCTTGTTCATTGCAATCATTTTATTCACAGTATCTTGGGCCATTCTTCTGTAGGTGGTCCATTTTCCTCCTGTGATCGTAATTAATTCAGAATCTGAAACTATGATCTTATGACTTCGTGAAATTTCTTTGGTTTTTTCGGATTTATCTTTTGGTGCGGCTAACGGCCTAAGTCCTGCATAAATGCTTAACACGTCAGCTTTAACCGCTTTTTTGTTCAGATATCTGTTTGCAGTTTCCAATACAAAATCAATTTCCTTATCCAAAGGTTTTGGTTCTAAACTATGACTATCTAACAACGTATCTGTTGTACCAACCACAACCCTATTATGCCAAGGCACTAAAAACAATACACGGCCATCATCTGTTTTGGGAATCATAATGGCATCGTTTCCTGGTAAAAATGATTTATCAAAAACCAAATGAATACCTTGACTTGGACGAATACTATTTTCAGCCGTAGCATCATCCATTTGCAATATTTCATCTGAAAACACACCAGTTGCATTTATGACTGCTTTAGCATTTAAAGTATATTCAGTATTGGATTCCCTATCAATAGCTACAACACCATTTACAAGCCCTTTATCATCCTTCTGTAGGTTTTTCACCTCGAAGTGATTTAGAACCGTTGCATCATTCTCAATACATGTCTGAGCGATATTGACAGCTAATCTTGAATCATCAAACTGACCATCATGATAAACAACACCACCTTTTAATTTATCAGTTTTTAATGTCGACAATCTAGAAATAGTTTCACTTTTCTTTATTCTGACCGATTTTCCGAAACTTAATTTCCCTGCTAAAAAGTCATAGACTTTCATTCCAACCGTATAGAAAAAATTATCCCACCATCTGTAATTCGGAATAATAAACGATTGGTTACTCACTAAATGTGATGCATTTTTCAACATCAGGCCTCTTTCGTACAAGGCTTCACGCACTAAATCAATATTTCCTTGCGCTAAGTATCTTACGCCTCCATGCACTAATTTTGTACTTCTACTCGATGTTCCCTTGGCAAAATCAACCTGCTCCAGAAGCAGTGTTTTGTAACCTCTAGTCGTACAATCCAATGCCACTCCCAATCCTGTTGCTCCTCCTCCAATGATAATGACATCCCAATTTTTTGTGGACTTTAATTGACTTATTAAGGTTTCTCTTTTAAACAAAATGCTTTTATTTATTTCAATTGATTGTCAAATATATAAAAATAAATCAAATACGAAATAAAACGAAACTATTATTTCGCTAAATATGAAGTTTTTATAAAAAATACACTTCATTTACTTTCGTTTTGCTATATTTGTGAGCACTTAAACTTAAAGCGTTATAAAAAATCCTTCAGATCAGGACATATGAAGCGACATCAAGACATATTAGATAGACTCGCCAAAGAGAAACACCTCGAAGTGCTTGACTTGTGCGATATATTGAATGTTTCCGCAGTAACGATTAGAAAAGACCTCAAACTTTTAGAGCAAAAAGGTTTACTACACCGAACCCATGGTGGCGCATCATTGGAAAATCCCTATATTAATGAGCGAACCGTTTTAGATAAAGAGAAAATCTCGGTTGAGGAAAAAAACGGCATTGCACAAATGGCCGCAAGTCGCATCGTTGAAAACGACTCCATTTTAATTGCTTCGGGAACAACCGTTCAGGCATTTTCAAAATTTATCCAAGCCAAAAACAAATTAACGGTGATCACCTCATCACTTCATGTGGTCCTACACCTTATACACGATAAGAATATTGAAATCCTTCAGCTTGGCGGCTACATTAGGCACAGTTCAGCCTCTGTAGTTGGCAATTATGCAGAATATATTCTAAAAAATGTATCGTGCAGCAAACTATTTTTAGGTGTTGACGGTATTGATTTAGAATACGGGCTGTCCACCACCAACCTCGAAGAAGCAGAATTGAATAAAAAAATGCTAAAGGCAGCCCAAAAAGTAATTGTATTGGCGGATTCTTCAAAATTCGGTAAAAAGAGTTTCGCTAGAATATGTGACCTTTCCCAAGTCGATGAAATCATAACTGACAAAGGTATTTCTGAAATTAAACGAAAGAAATTAGAAGAAAAAGAAATTAAAGTGACCATTGTCAACTAATCTATATAAATAGATAAACTAAACAACTCATAAAATGAAACACTACTTATTTTTAATGGTATTTGCTGTATTATTTTCATGCCATTCAGATAAAAAGAAAAGTGATCCTTCTGAACAAGAGACAACACAAAATGAAAAACCAAATATTCTATTAATTGTTGTGGATGATCAAGGTTATGCAGATTTCACACCTTTTGATAATTATGACAAAACGGTTTCCAGTCCTAACATAGCACGTTTAGGCAAATCAGGAACCGTTTATACACAAGCCTATGTAACGGCTCCTGTCTGTAGTCCGTCTAGAGCAGGAATTATTACAGGAAAAAACCAATTCCGTTGGGACATTCCAGCAAGTTGGGGACCAGGATTACCAGATGACGTTAAAACACTTCCTGAGTATTTGAAGGAAGTTGGTTATCACACCGCACGAATCGGAAAAAATGATTTAGGTCGTAATTTTCATAAATATGATGTTAGGGAATATCCACTAAACCATGGTTATGATGAATTCTTGGGCTTTTCTGCCCATGCTCACGATTATTGGGCAAATTCCCAAAGCATCAAAGAGCGCACACCAGATCCTTATGGCACTAGTGCACTCTTAGGGCCATTGATGCATAACATGGGAGAAAAAAGTTATGAAGATGGTTATCTTACCGATATTTTAACGGACGAATCCATTGATTATCTAAAACGACATCATGACAAACCTTTCTTTTTAACCCTATCTTATAACGCCGTACACCACCTAATTCACGAAGTCCCTCAAAAATATTTGGACAAATATAACGTAAAGGCTATCCCTAAATATGATCCAGATAGTTTGGTGACCTATAGTTACCATAAACCAGGCAGCTATTCCGCGTACTATGATAAATATTCTAGAGTTGGCGCTATAAATACCGACGACCTGAGGAACTATTATTTAGCCAACCTTAATTGTCTTGATGACAATATTGGTCGTGTTTTAGATGCTTTAAAAGAAACAGGACTAGACAAAAATACGTTAATTGTATTTGTTTCAGACAATGGAGGTTCTCCGCTTACGGGTTCCAATAATGCACCATTAACAGGTGGAAAATACTCCCTATGGGAAGGCGGTATTAGAGTGCCAATGGCTGTGAGTTGGCCAGGACAAGTAGAAGCTGGTAAAGTTGAAAAACGCTATGTTTCTGCCTTGGATATCTTACCTACGTTAACCAAAGCTGCTGGTGTTAAGCTAACGGATACTTCTATTGATGGTATTGATTTATTGGAACCAAAAGCCGAACGTTTATTAGTTTGGAAATGGCAAAAAACCTGGGCTGCACGAAAAGGCAAATGGAAAATAACGAATGCCAAGGAAAACCACTGGAAAAGTGAACCATCTGCCCAATATATTGCTCCAATACGAGATGATTTAACCATTAAATTATTTGACATTGAAGCTGATCCTGGTGAGCGTAACGATGTTGCTGCCGAGCATCCTGAAAAAGTTAAGGAATTACAAGAGGCTTATGATGCTTGGGTTAAAGCCAACGTGGAAAAAGGAACTGAAACCGAAAAGGAAACCGAAACTGACACGCACTAATAAGTTTATTTGATTAATAGCTTATTTTTTAGATAAAAAAACCTGTGAAGCTAATTTCACAGGTTTTTTATATTTCTAAGTAACTATTACTTATTTGATCTCAACCAACTCAAGGTCAAAAACCAATTCTTGTCCCGCTAATGGATGATTTCCATCTACGATAACATTGTCTTCATTGACCTCAACAATTCTAAATTGGTGCTCATTACCTTGCTCATCCCTTGATGCTAAACCTAAACCAACTTCAGGCTTCACTTCCGGTGGCAATTGTGCTCTATCCACTTTATGGAATAATTCTTTTTTGACATCACCATAAGCGTCTTCCATAGGAATATCAACAGTTTTTTTATCATTCACTTCCATATCGATAACGGCTTTTTCAAAACCAGGAATTAGCATGCCTTTACCTAATGTAAACTCTAAAGGCTCACGCTCTAAAGAACTATCGAAGACTTGTCCGTTTTTTAATTTTCCTGTGTAATGTACCTTTACCGTATCATTTTCTTTTACTTGACTCATAAATTTTTGATTTCGTTTTAAATAGGATGCAAAACTATTGTTTATATGAGAAAATAAAGAATATCATGTAGGTTTTTCAGGTTATTTAAGAAAAACTTAACTTCTGGATTACATTTTTTTTAAAACCGTAATGAATTGATTTAGAGTTGGAACTCATTTAAAATTATTCAACTAAGTATTACTTTTTCTCATCCATGGGGAAGTACAACATAAAACTAGAACCTTTGCCTATTTCACTGTCCACATCCACACAACCATTATGCAAATCCATAATGCGCTTGCATATGGCCAACCCGATCCCAGTTCCTATATATTCGCTAGAGGAATTCAGTTTTTTAAAGGGCTTAAAAATATAATCTTTCTTATCTTCATCCAATCCAATGCCATTATCTTCGAATGTAATTTTCTTAAATCTTATCTTATGATTTGCTTTTAGATGTTTAGACATATCCTTGCCAACCACCTCTTCTAGGCTGATCTTGATTACTGGTTTGTTTTTGTTAAATTTGATTGCATTTCTTATCAGATTGGAAAATAATTGATACATTCTTGTTGATATGCCTTTGATTTCCCCTAGCTCTTCTTTTTGTATCTTTACGTTTTTTTCATCAATTACAACTTCTAGGTCCGAAATGACGGTTTCATAGATATCGTCCAAGTTTACGGTTTCTACTTTTACGTTATTATCATCGATTTTACTATAATCCATGATATCATTAACAAGGTTGGTTAAGCGTTCTGCCGAACTTTCAATTTTTGTAGTATATTTTTCAATGGAACCTTCGTCGTTATTTTTTACAAGAGAGTTAAACATTCTAATTTTTCGCAAGGGCTCTTTAAGGTCATGGCTTGCCATATAGGCAAATTCCTCTAAATTCATATTTAACTTTACCAACTCTTTATTGGCTCTTCTTATATCTCGTGTTCTTTCCTCAACTTTTTGTTCCAGTTCGTCCCTGAATACCCTTTGTTTATCAATATTTGTAAAAGAGCCGATGTAACCTTTAAAATTTCCACTATTATCGAATGTTGGAATGCCTTGATTCAAAAACCACACATATTTACCATCTTTACGTCTTGCCCGATATTCTGAACTGAAAGGTGCTTCTTCAGCATGCGCTTCAGCATAAGAGTTTGCAGCTACTTCTAGATCATCCTTGTGCACAAACTGTAGCCAACCCTTACCATAATTCTCCTTCATAGTGCTACCCGTGAAATCGAACCAGAAGTTATTGATATAAGTACAATTGCCTTCTGCATTGGTGATCCAAATGGTAATTGGCGCTGCATTGGCAATGGTTTTAAACCGCTCTTCACTTTCTTTCACTTTTTCCAGCAATACTCTATCATTGGTAATATCTATGAGCGTAGCAAATCCCTTTTTGGGATTTTTATCCTCGTCAAAAATCAGTCGTCCGGTAATCCTAATGTGCTTAAGTCCTTTGGCCAGTTGAACTCTAATCTCATGATGGATTTCTCCAGTCTCCAAAGCTTTTTTAATGCTTCTTTCCCTTGCCTCCAAATCATCTGGATGGACTTTGCTCATTACATCTTGCTGCGTAATTGTCTTTTTTTGATTCAGTTCTAAAAATTCATGCAGCGTTTTATCTGCATATAATCTATCCTCTTCAAAATCATATTCAAACACCATTAAATTAGAGGCTTTAATTGCAGTTTCTAGGATAATTTGATTTTGCCTAAGGGCTGTCGCCTCTTGCGATAAATATAAAATTCTTTCTTCGTTATCATAAGGCATAATAAAACGCACGGCTCTAATGTCATAAAATTTGTTGTTGTAATGCACTTCAATAGCTGCCGAACCATTTTTTAAAGTATCCTTGCACAATTTTTCTAAACGTTTTGCTTCTCTTTTAGTCGAATTAAGATCTGGCAGATATTTGCCTGTGAACTCATTAATTTCCGATTTATCAACGCCTTGTCCAGCTATATACTCTATGTTAAATTCTTTATCTAATATACCAACGGCACCTTCTGGGATATTTTCTGCAATGGTTTTATATATTAACTCGTTGCGCTGACTTATTTCTTTTGCCTCCTTGAGCTCTTGTTCTTTTTCTATCAATAAATCATTGGTCAACCTTAGCTCTTGGTTTGCCGTATTTAATTCCTCATTAGCCGATTGCAATTCTTCGTTACTGGTCTCCAATTCTTCATTACTGGATTTTAGCTCCTCGTTGGAAGATTGCAGTTCTTCATTTATAGTTTGAAGTTCTTCATTGGTGGCCTCTAATTCTTCAGTAAAAATTTGAAGGTGCTCTTTGGTAGATGTGAGCTCATCTTCCAATTCCTTTATTCGCAAATTGACGAAATCTGAGGTTTCCAGTTTTTTCTGAAGTTCTATATGGCCTTCGGTGGGTTCAACTTTTTCGAAAATAACCATGAAGTATTGCACTTCGCTTATTCTATAGACGAGTGGAATAATCTTGATCCGAACGTAATGTAACTGTTCGTATAAGTTAAATTTAACGACATGACTGGTATGTGTAACATTGGTTTTCTTTACTTGTGCTAAAACCGCTTTGACTATGGTAACCAGCTCTGAATTTACCATTTTGTGCAGGTTTACATTCATGGTCCCTTGGCTGATCTCTACATAGAGTCTTAAACTGCCATGGACTTCCTTGATCTCAGCACTATCATTTATGATTACAAAAGGATTGTCATATTTGTAATAAAGGGTTTCCTTTGCTACGTCCGCAATACTCATATTACGTATATTGTCTGCTTTTTCCTCCTCCTTTTTAATTTGATTTCTATTTCGTAATCGCGAAAATTTCAATTGATAATTTAATGAGGACTCTGCCTTTCTAAACATCTTCCCTTTTCCAATTTTAGAAAACAAATCTGCCGCTACACTTACACTTTCAGATTTACCTAGAAATAGTAATCCTTTTGGTTTTAATGAATAATGGAAAATTTGAAAACATTGTTTTTGCAACGTATTGTTGAAGTATATAAGCAAGTTTCTACAAGTGACCAGATCTAATTTTACAAAGGGTGGATCGGTAGTAATATCGTGCCTGGTGAACAACACATGTTGTTTGATTTCTTTTTTTATCTCATAATGGATATTATCACTCTTTTCAAAATACTTGGAAATAATTTCAGCAGGCACATTATCCAACAACTCTTTGTTGTACATGGCTTTTCTCCCAAAATTGATAGCGCGCTCGTCTATATCTGACGCAAATATTTGAATATGGTATTGGTTTACGGCACTTCCCAACAATTCATATAACAGAATCGCTAAGGAATAGGGCTCTTCGCCAGTGGCACAACCTACACTCCAAATACGTATGGCGTCTCCTGGTTCTTTGTCCTTAAGCATTTCAATAAGTTGTTCGCGCAAATAATCGAAAGCTTTTATGTCGCGAAAGAACTCCGTGACACCAATTAAAACCGTATCGAACAGATTGTCCAGCTCTTTAGGATTTTGCTTTATAAGTTCGTAATACTCTAATTTGTTACTTAATTGTAAGGACGCAATCCTATGGTTGATACGACGCATAATAGTCGTAGGTTTGTACATGGAAAAGTCTGTACCCGATCGTTTTTCGAGCAGTTCAAAAATAGCCTCTACAGAACCTTCTTTTATACCACTCGAAGCGATGGAACGTGTATTGGTAATGAATTGTACGATGTCGTCGTACATTTGCTCAGCAGGAATAATTAAATCGATATGACCTGTATCTATGGCTGCATTTGGCATATCTCTGTGTTCTGCCGTTTCTGGCAATTGAGCAATGGTAAAACCACCAAGTTCTCTAATATTGGTCATGCCTTTAGAACCGTCCTTTCCAAAACCGGATAAAATGACGCCGATAGACTTTTTTACTTTGTCCTTAGCCAGAGATTTAAAAAAATTATCTATGGATGGCGTAAAGGAATGCTCTGGCGATAAGTCTTCCAACACAAAAGAACTATTTACAATACGTATTTGCTTATTCTGCGGTGTGACATAGATATTGCCACTACTCAATTCCATATTGTTTTCTGCAGACACTACAGGCCATTTACAACGTTTATCTAAAATTGGTGCCAACTGGCTTTTGTAGTCTGGACTAAGGTGCATCACTATAACAATACAAATATCTGCACTGACGCCATTAAAATTCTTTAGAAATTTTGTTAAGGCATCAAGCCCTCCTGCTGAAGCGCCTACACCTACTACATATAAATCATCTTCTTTTTTAGTCAATTTTTTTTTACTCAAAACTTAATCATTTAATTGTAATACAGACCTAATGCTTTTTATTTGTTCTGATATTTCGTCTAGTTTATGGTTGTAGGATTTAATGAGTTGTTGCATGCCTTTACGCTTATAGTCGCTTATCATACTTTGCATTAGGGTTCGTTTTTCTTCTAAGGTCCTTACGGAAATCCACAGTGCTTCTTCCAATGCACCATCCTGACTTTTTAATAATGCTTCTTGTGTAAAGGCATGGCCAACATGGCATCGGTACCTTTTTTGAACGGGATCTCTCATTTCCCACAAAGGACCACCACAGCTTGCACAACTAATAGGCACCTGTTCGCCTAATTCTTCCTGTAAACCTATTTGACTTTTTATTCGCATGGCAATATCATTTTCCTTCACAATATTTTCCGGAATCCGTTTGGGTTTGGGCAATGTCTCATTGGTAATAGAAATGATAACATCAGCCATATCTTCAAGATTAACCACATAATCTATGGCTATACTTTCCTTAGCAAAGCTTGGCATACTGCTAAACTCAGCAGTATCGGGATTTTCAATAACCGTCAGTCCTCCACATTGTTGTATAGCACTAAGTCCGTTGGTACCATCATTTAAGCGACCTGTTAATAATATACCCACACAATTGATTTTATAAGCTACTGCAGCAGATCTGAAAAGGACATCTATGGCGGGTCTGAACATATTTTCTCGTGGCCCTTTGGATAGTTTCACTTTATTTTCGCGTACAAATAAATGATGGTCTGGTTTGGCAATTATGACCATATCTGGCTTAATCTCCATACCATCTTCGGCTGTGACCACTTTTAGCGCTACATTTTTCTCTAAGGATAATGCATAAGAGTTAGAAGCATCAAAAGCACTATGCAATACCACTAAGTAGGCGGCATTTAAACCCGTAGGAATGCTAGACAATATTACTTTAATGGCTCTAAAACCTCCAGCGGAACCGCCAATTGCAAAAAGTCTAAAATCATTTGTCATGCACTTTTTTATTTTTGAACACGTTGAATTGGTCTAAGCTAAAGACAATAAGCTCAAATCATTAACTGATTCCATTTTATTCCTTCCCCAATTGAAATTAAAATCTGAAAAGAAAATTATCCCTATTTAAAATGGACGTATGGTATTGCCAATCTATAGTAACTACTTTTTTGATGATCTTTTTAAGTGTTTCAAAATCAGATGGTTTATTGATATAAATATTTGCACCCTCCAAAAAAGTCGCTTCAATATCGCGCTCTGAAGATGAGGTGGAATAAATTGCCACTGTAATGCCTCTAAGTCCTGGATCTTTACGTATTTCCTTTAAGGTCTCCACACCACTTAAGTTTGGCATGTTGAGATCGAGAAACAATATATCGGGAAGCCTGGTTTCAGGCTGTCTGAAATAGTCTATAAGCTCCTGTCCGTTTTTGCACATATCAAACTGATGAGGGACTTTTAGTTCATTGACAGCGAGTTCAAACAATGCTCTGTCATCTTCGTCATCGTCTGCAAGTACGATATTTATTTTTTCCATTGCCATCCGCTAGGTGAAAATTAATTTTCTTTAGTTGCTGTTTTGATTTGTTTTTTAAGGTTGACAAAATAAGAAGGACTGAAACCAGTGGTTTTCTTAAATTGTCTGGAAAGATGCGATACACTACTGTAATTTAATTTATAAGCTATTTCCGTTAAACTTAGGCCATCTTCAATCAACAATTCCTTGACATAATCGATTTTTTTTAAAATCAAAAATTGCTCAATAGACATAAAGGTGGCTTCAGAAAACACTCTCGACAAATAATTGTAGGAATGTGGTAATTTATGTTCTATATAAGCCGACACTTTAAAATCATCGTTGTAATTATCCAATCTAATTATTTCCGCTAAGATAGTTTTCACGCGTTGCACCAAAATGCTCTGATGGTTGTCAATAACATGAATTCCCGACGTATTTAGTTCTTTATATAGTAGCTCTTTATCTTCAAGACTTAATCGTTCCAATATTTCAATTTCGCTACTGGAGTTCAGCTTATATTTAATGCCTAAGCGCACCAATTTTTCGGAAAGAAGGTTATTACAAATACTTAAAAAATCGAATTTTACTTGTATTTTCATTAGGCTACAATTATAAAATATCTACTACAATAGTATTAGGCAAAACTATTTAATAATGCGATAAAAGCACACCTTAAAAGTATTTTTTTAGTCTGAATCATTTCAAATATACTTTTTTTTCGCACGCATTGCAATTTAAAATGGGATATAAAAATAGGTTCTAAAACAGAATTATGCAACCCTTTAACCGAATTGTGTAAACGTTGAACTACAAAATTAACATAATTTTGAAAATTACAAGTGTGTTTAATTACGACCCATCACATTTACTTATACACAAAGTAACTTAGCTTATTAATCCATTTTAATAAATAATCATGTCAAAAATTGTAACTTTTAGTGTCGCCATATATTTACTCTCTTGGTGGACGTGCATCATTATGATTGAAGATTATGTGGTCATTAATTTGATATTCCTTTCGATAAGTATTTTGTTAGTTATGTTTTGCCTCATTTTTCGTGACCTAAAATTTAAAAAAGTGACTAAAAAATGAGGAAACTAGATTTATTACAAGGTCAAGGCGACAGCAAGGACAATAGATTTTTTGCCGATTTCGATATTTCCAATAAAAATATAATGTTGGCAGTCAATGACGTTGGAGTAAGTTTTGCCAATCTGACCTGTAACTATGATACCAGCAAATTGGTTAACTCAATTTTAAAGAAGAATGCAGTTCATTTTATATATCCCAATAGCGATGATGTCACCTTTCAAATTAATGGAAAGCGTAAAAAACGCATGATTTGCCCAGGTCAAAGGACCAGTATTTATATGAGCACAAAGCATGTGAATAGCAATTTTTATGTGCAATCCGGTAAGCAACAAGATATATCTATATTGAGTATGGACTTCCCCTTATTTGAGTCTTACAGGGAAGTTGATTTTAATAATTATCTCGAAAATTATTACAATTCCGATGCCAAGGAACAAATTGCCATGAGCGCACCATCGAAGGATAACAGAGTCAAAGAAACGATTGAAAAAGCAAAAAAATATTGTCAAGGTTCTAAACCCGATAGTTTATTGGTGAAAGCGGTGATTTCAGAGCTTCAATATATTTTTATACAACAATATTTGATATTGAACAATCATACGATTTTAGAGGATTCTGAGATAGAAAAAATAAGTACCATTCCTACATTGGTAAAAAACCAAATTGCAAAAAAAATTACTGTAGAAGATATTGCCAATGAATTAGACTTATCTATTCATAAACTGCAATTGGGTTGTGAAATTGTATTTAAATGTGGTGTGGTGTCTTTAATCAATGATATTAAACTAGAAAACATTGCGAATCTGTTGTTTACCACAACAGAGCCATTGCCTGATGTACTCTATAAAAATGGTTATTTGAATCGGAGTTATTTCTATAAGATTTTTGAAGAAAAATTTCAATGCACCCCTTTTCAATATTAAAGAAAGTTGTACTGTAGAACACAGGGATTTAAAATGTGAATCGAATTACACTGGCTTTTTGAAGTTATGATCTATGGTTAATTATACAATTTTTTATTAAAATTATGTAAGCTTATTTAACAAGGAACAAAGTATTTTATGAACAAAAATTACACTATGAATAAAAGTCAAAATCAACCTACAAATTGGACACCATTAAATGCCAGAATTGGCAAAACGGGAATGTCTTTTAGAATTTCTAAAAAGAAAAAAGGCGTATTAAATCATTCGGCAAAATCCAATACCAGCAGCTAATTATAGTTAATCTGCGACTGAGATAACTTGAAAGGGTTGATGCAATAAATTATGATGACTTTTAGATTATAGCATTTAGTAAATTAGAATTGCATTCAGTGTTTATGGTGAATGTGTTTTAAATATTCTAGTAAAAATTGGTATATATAAAAATACGTTTACCAAACTTGAAACTGAAGAAAAAGTCAAATCTGAAACTTATTATTAATCGATTGATTAATAGTTTATTTGATTAGATAGAAATCCTTTGAAATTATTTTCAAAGGGTTTTTTTATTATATTATTCTGAGAATGAAAAAAACAAATTATTAAAATAGTTTCAATTTATGAATTACAATAATTTTCGAAATCTATCTTAAAATGCTATTGAAAAGTGAATCACTAATTCTCATTCAAATAGAACATTTATTTTTTAAATGGTTTTTCAGTTTTAAAATCGAAAGCCAGCCGTAAAAATAATACGGTTATCTTCTGCACTTCGGTAGTAACCAATATTTGCCGTTAAGGCTTGAAATCCGTTTATAAAAATTGAGCCACCATAACTATTGTGCCACTTCTCGGAGTCTTCATTCTCATTCCATACACGACCAACATCAAATCCACCTGTAACACCAAATCGAAGCGGTACAAATCCTGTGCGCTTCTCTAGAAAACACACCCTAAGATCTGTGGTCTGAAAAAACGATGTTTTACCTAAAAAACGTTCGTTTCTATACCCTCGTAAACTTCTATTTCCACCAACTGTGGCAGCATGATAAAATTCGTAAGTATCACCAAGAATAAAATTCGCCTGGGCTTTAGTTGCCAAAGTAGCCAAACCGCTTTCGTGAATCGGGTATATAAATGACGCAGTTGGAGTTATATAAGACAGTTTATTGTTAAAATCAGAATCGACATTTTGTTTGTAGCCTGCCACGACACCTAACTCCATTCCTCTGCGAGGCAAACTTAACAGATTTTTTTTGTTATTGAATTTAATCCCAACTTCTGCACCTGCATAAATTTGATCTTCAAAAACATCATTATCAAAATTAAAAAAACCTTGAGTAAATCCGTTATCTGTATCATCCACTTTATTCGACTCTACACGAGCCGCAATATGTGCACTAACATTGCCGCTTGTTTTATAAATTAAAGACGGCTGAAAGTGCCATTGCTCAATCTTTACACGATTAAAATCCATATCTACAGCATCTTCATCATACCTAGTTTCATTGCCGACACCAAAGAAATTAGTTGCATAATTTTCACTTGTAATTCGAGCATCCAGAGCTAAATTCCAATTATAAAAAACATGGGCAAATTCTCCATTATAGGAAAATTCAAAACCTTGTGTGGCAGAATAATAAGACGCATTGACTGTGTGCTGCGTCGTAAATGGATTTCGAAGTAAACTATAGGTGGTTAAGGTATTTGTTAATCCTGCGCTAAAGCCTGCGTCTGGATCAAAACCAACAGTTGGCAACAGTACATTATTTGAATATTTACGTTTCTGGGGATCATAATTATTAATATCGTAAGAATCTGTCAGCACTTTATTTACTGAAGAATTAAATGTATTTTTTTTCGATTTGTAATCGTATACTTTAACTAAACGGTTGTTTTCAACGTTGTATATATCGTTTTCTTCTCCACCAAAAATTTTGATTTTTATATAGTCATTTCCGTCTCCAGTTACACTAATTTCATCATCACCATCTAAGGCATAAATCCATATTTCGTTCGTAATGTCTTTCGAATACGTATTATCAAGAATCACATAGTCTTTTTGTTTTATGGTAACTTGTGTCTTTCCATTTGGCATTCTTACAATATCAATGACATTGTCTTTATTAGTCGCTACAATAATTTCGTGTTTTTTAAAATAGTCATAGTAATCTTGGGCAATAGAAACTATATTTTCACGTCTTTTCTTTAAAGTTGATCTGATATGCTCAGTACTTTCATCTTTAGTATCCTCCAAAAGATTTGAAAACGCTCTATCGATTAACTCATCTGTTAAATTATTTTGAATTTGCTCTGCCTGCTTCTGCCATTCGCTCCAACTCGCCTTATTAATAAAACTTTTGTCTAAATAGTACGCCGCATTATTAAATGTTTTTATATTTTGAATTTCAGGGGCATACGTCTGCATATTTCTGGCCAATGGCGCTACCATTTTGAGAATCGCTGGAAAAACACCATCATATTTGGGAAACGCCTGATCCCGATCCCTAGGAATTGGTTTGTATTGAAGTGTTCCGTCCGCCTTCTCGTGTAATGCCCACCGCCATTGGTCGGCATGTCTATCCCAATCTCCTATAAGAAAATCAAATAAACGCGCTCGGATATAGCTAGACTCATCAATCTGTGCATCCTTATCATTTTGAAGTTTGAGCAACATGTCTTTAGTACTGATGATATCATCTGCATTTCCGAAGGTATCAAAACTCTTGTTCTCATCGCCAACGTGTTCTTCAAACATATAAAGTTTATCGCCATAATTTTCATTGAACCGACCCAACCGTTTTTGTTTTGGTAAGTAAACAATTTTTGGATTAGCATGAGGAATATCTATGGCATCCAAAAGTTCAGCAATAACAAATTGCGCATAAGGCTGTGCTGTTGTATAGTAGTCTTGAACAACTGATTCAACAACCGTATTATCTGCATATTCTATAACATAATGATCCTTAATCATGGATTGGATGAAACGCAGTCCACTTTTACGTAATTCCCTTACAGTATATTCATTTTCGTTATCATCAATTAAACGTAAACTTCTGGATTGGTTTCCGCCACCTTCAGTTATCGCCCTAACATTGTCTGGTAAACTATCCAAAAATAATACTGGAGCTTCTATTTTACGACCATAAATATCTCTATAGTGATCACCCCAAAACCACTCGTAAAATCCTGATTTATTTGTCTCCTCTTCTGTGTAAATGGCGTCTTTGTAGGTTTTGCCAAATTCATTATTTGTGTGGTAATCAAAATCCTCTAAAGTTCCCTTTTTTAATTTTATGTTAGAAGTAAACACTTTGGTTGATTGCTCGCCTTCGACCGTATAAATTTCAACTTCCGAACTACCGTCCTTAAAAACATTGAGTTTCACAAAACCAGGTTGGTCAGTACCATAATGACCATCTTCGGTATCAGGTTTGGATTTGGAAGTTTTCCCTACGGCACCACTTATAATCTGTGGTATGCCATCATCCATTAAATATTGCAAATTTCTATCGCTACCCGAAACAAAAATGACATCGTTAAACTGGCTCGCCAAAGTTTCCAATCGTCCTATTAAATATTGCATCTCATTATTGTAGCGCGCTTGCTTGGACAAACCTCCCATGCGCCCAATTAGTCCTTGCCTTGTCGCTGTAAGGACAGGATGGTGCAATGCCACAACAATGGTTTTATTTTGTTCGTCTTTAAGCTCGTCCTTAAATTCCACAAAAAATTGTTCCCGAGTTTTTATTTCGCATTTGTTATTAATGTAAGGATGTTTATCCCAATCTTCAAAATACCATTGCGTATCTACCATCACTAATTCCACCTCATCGCTTAAGGTTTCCCTTTCTAAAGGACAGCCATCATTTGGCCAAAATTCAGCTTTGCTGTTATCTTGTAAAAAAGACTCCAAATCATCTAAATTTTTATGACCACCTTTATTCCATTCATTTTTTCCAGGAATAAATATAACTTCGCCATTAAAATCTGAAAGTGGTTTCAAAAATTGAGACCTAAGAAATACTTCTTCGATTTGTCTATCCTCCTTATCTTTAGGGTAACCCTCAGGTCTTGTACTATTCCCTAAAGCGATAAATACAGCATTATCATCATCTTTAGAGGCGGTTATAATAGCTTCAAGAATTCCTTTTGAATGTTTCGCGTGATCTAAGCCCATATTGGCCGTTAGATAAATGCTTTTGGAAATCGCTTTTACAGTTTCCTTTTTAGCCTCTTGAGCATTAACCTTTGAAGAAAAGTTTGTACTCAATAGCGTCAAAAATACAAGTAGAAAACCTGATTTTAATTTAGAAAATAATCTATTTATCATATAGTATCGTTAATTGGTGCAAATTCTATAATTAATCCATATAACAGGTGCTGATATAAGAATAATTTTGAAGCATAAGATAATGAACGTTTTTATTAAAAATCTATCAAAACTCATTTCAGCAAATTTTTATAGTGATTGAATTAAGAAGTGATCCTATTATTACGGAACTTTTAGACTAATTTAAAATTAATATTATGGGAGAGCCAAGGATAAAAAACGAAGACCAATATGAAGCTTTACGCAACAAAGGCTATAGTAAAGAGAAAGCCGCTCGCATTGCAAACACACCAAATGCGGGCGAAAAAGGAGGAAAGTCAGACCCTTATGAGGAATGGAATAAAGACGAACTATACGATCAGGCCAAAAATGTTGGCATAGAAGGACGCTCAAAAATGAAAAAAAGTGAGCTGATTAGTGCTTTAAGAAATAATTAAAGCTGAAAGTCGTCACGGCATGAAAGTATTTTGATGAAATTTCGACTATTTTTATAAAAAAACAAAATTACCTATGTTAACTTGGAAAGATATTATCAACTTTTCCGTAAAAGGAAATCCAACTCCAGATAAGCGGGTTGAAAAACCGGAAGCCGAATGGAGGGCTCAACTTACACCTGAACAATTCAGAATCACCAGAAAAAAAGGCACAGAACGAGCGCATAGTGGCGCACTTTGTAGTATTTATGACGAAGGACAATACAATTGTGTTTGTTGTAATACGCCTTTATTTGATTCTACCATAAAATTCAGTTCCGGTACAGGCTGGCCAAGCTTCACACAGCCCATAAAAGAAAATGCCATTAAGTACGAAAAAGATTCCACTTTCGGAATGGTACGCGTAGAAGTGATGTGCAATACTTGCGATGCGCATTTGGGACATGTGTTTCCCGATGGTCCAGAACCAAGTGGATTGCGTTATTGCATCAATTCAGAATCCATGGTCTTAGATAAGGAGATTGCCGAATGACCACTAAAAATTTACAAACTGCCATGGTTGGTGGAGGCTGCTTTTGGTGTACAGAAGCCGTTTTTCAGGAAGTGAAAGGTGTCGAAAAAGTAGTTTCGGGCTATACTGGTGGAAAAGCGCCAGGACGGCCAACGTATAGGGAAGTATGTTCTGGATTAAGCGGATTCGCCGAAGTCGTGCGGATTACTTTTGATGCCAACGTGATTTCGTACGAAGATATTCTGATCATTTTTATGACCACTCACGATCCGACTAGTCTTAACAAGCAAGGCGCAGATCGTGGCACACAATATCGGTCGGTCATCTATTATTATAACGAAAACCAAAAGGACATTGCCGAAACTGTATTTAAAGAATTGGCTCAGTATTACGAAGATCCCATAGTCACTGAATTATCTGCAGCACAAATATTTTACGACGCTGAAAAAGAACATCAAGATTTTTATGAAAACAATCCTGATTACGGCTATTGTAGTTTTGTGATTGATCCGAAATTGGCTAAGCTTAGAAAATTACATGCTGATAAATTGAAATAATTTTTAGATTAAATGCAGTGATTTTAATAAATGGCTTACAAAACTAAAATAGCTCTAGGAGGTGGCTGCCATTGGTGCACAGAAGCTGTTTTTCAAGCGTTGATTGGTGTAGAAAAGGTTGAACAAGGTTACGTCGCTTCAACTGACGAAAATAATACATTTTCTGAAGCGGTTATTGTTCATTTTAATTCTGAAGTGATAACGCTTCAAACCTTGATTGAAATTCATTTGCATACGCACAAAAGCACCTCCCAACATGCCATGCGAAAAAAATACCGTTCGGCGATTTATTACTTTTCGGAAATTCAAAAGATAGAAGCTGAAGGTATTTTGAATACACTTCAAACTAAATTTGAAAATAAACTGGTCACAAAAGTGTATCCATTTTCAGAATTTAAACCGTCTCGTGAAGCCATTCGAAATTACTATCAAAAAAATCCAGAGAAACCTTTTTGCGAACGGTTTATAAATCCTAAATTGAAAATGCTTTTAAACCATTTTTCAGACCAAATTGATTCTGATTTTATTCCTGAGAAATTAAAGCTGATTGAAGTACCAATTAAAAATGAGTAACACAAAAATAGGATTAGGTCTTGCCGCCTTGGGACGACCGGATTATATAAATATTAGGTCAAAAACGGATATCGATAAATCCGTTGAAGCCTTTAAGTCCAATGCTTTTAAGGTCTTGGACGAAAGTTACCAACTCGGTATTAGAGATTTTGATGTGGCGCCTTCTTATGGTTTGGGCGAGCAGTTTTTGATGGATTGGAACACTTCTAGAGCTCACAAGGATATTAATCTCTCCACAAAATTCGGCTATACTTATGTTGCCAATTGGGAAATTGGATTTTCTGGTAAGCATGAAATAAAGGAGCATTCTATTGAAAAGTTGAATGAACAATGGGAAGTTTCAAAAGGTTTATTACCAAATCTAAAAATTTATCAAATTCACTCTGCAACTTTAGAAAGTGGTGTTTTAAGCAATACTGCTGTTTTAATGAGATTGCATGAATTAAAACATAAGCACCACATAAAAATCGGAATGTCATCTAGTGGAACTGAACAAGAAAGCATCATTAAAAAAGCGCAAAACGTTGTATTTGATGGTGAGGAATTGTTTGATAGTTACCAAGTGACTTTTAACATTTTTGAATCTTCTACTTTTAAAATTTTAAAAGCATTAATAGCTAAAGGCAAAACGATTATTATAAAAGAAGCTTTAGCAAATGGCAGAGTATTTCGAAATGAAAAATTTCAGAACTATCAAAAAGCTTATCAGTATCTCGAATCACTTTCAGCCAAATACCATGTAGGAATTGATGCGATTGCCATGCGCTTTATTATGCAATATTTAGAGCCAACACTTGTGCTAAGTGGTGCGTCAGATTTGCAGCAACTAAATCAGAATTTGAAAGCTATGGAATTTGAATTGAACGAAAATGAAATATTGAAACTCAAGTCACTCTCGGTGTCTCCCAAACATTATTGGCAGGAACGTAGTGATTTAAAATGGAATTAAATATGATACGACTTTACATCATTGGCTTGGCCATTCTAATTATCGCTATTCTAGCAAATGGTATTATCGGAAAATTGGGTTTAAAATCTTGGTATGGATTTATAGAATTACTTTCCAAGGATGGAAGTTCTGCGTTCTCAAAATTAAATATCCTTGACTATTTATGGCTCTTTATTGCCTATCCCCTCACTTTAGGCTTTGGCTATTGGCTTGGCGAGAAGGTCTCGAATTTAATGTTAAATTAATTATCCTCTAAAGTCATTCATAGTCATACTTAAAATTGGCTACAAATTGTAAAATTCGTCAAAATCGCTGTTGAACCTTATTTCAATTTTTTACTCAACATGCACAAAACCCCAACTTCCTCTCGTGAAAGATTTTCGTTTTCTTTTAAGAGATGTGAAATTTCCTTTTGGAAATAATTAATGGTTTTTCCATCAATGTATTCATCTATGACACGTGGATCAATGTAAGAACTTCGCGCAACAGATGGTGTATTGCCCAACCTTTCGCTTACCTTGATGACGGCTTCACGAATATTCTTATCCAGTTCTTTTTGGTCTTGCTTTTTGGAATAACCAATTTCATCCAAAGCGATGGCTGCAATCACGGTTCCTGCCCAAGTCCTAAAATCCTTAGCTGAAAACTCCTCGCCCATCACCTCTCTAATATAGTCATTGAGGTGGTCACTTTTTACGTCTTGCTTGTTACCGTCTTCATCTATAAATTTAAAAATCTCATAACCTGGCAACTCATCAATTTCCTGTACAATTTTTGCTAATTTCTTATCAACAATATGGCGCTCTTGCGCTTTACCAGACTTTCCTGTATAATTGAAAACAAGCTCTTCGCCTTCAATCTGAAGATGTTTACTTCTCATGGTGGTGAGTCCAAACGTTTCGTTTTCCTTAGCATAATAATCACTACCAGGTCGGAAATATGCCGATTCCAAAAGCCGCACCATACACGCAAGCACCTTTTCCTTCACTAATGTGCGTTTTCGAAGATGTTGACCAGTTACACGTCGCATATGTTCTAATTGATCTGCAAACTTGAGAATACGGTCAAATTTTTCTTGATTTTGTTTTTCCCTATATTTTGGATTGTAGATATATTGCTTTCTTTCCTTATCGTCGCGACCAGTAACTAAAATCTTGGCATTTTTCTTTGCATCAATTTCCACTTCTGTCCAAGCAGGTGGTATAACTAAGGATTTAAACCATTCCTTTAATTTGGCATCTTTGACCGTATTATTAGAGTTATCGATATAACGAAAACCTCTGCCATGTTTTTTTCTGTAGTACATGATTTGAATCCAATTAATAAAGCATAAAATAAATACTTTAACTGGAAACTCATTAGCTTAAAAGCCACAAAATGTACCCATATCAATTTTGAACTGTAAGTTACACTGCTCCTCTGTAATAATCCATGGCTTTTACGCGTAACAAATATTTATACTTAGCATTGGCTAGATTTACCCGAGTATTATCTAAATTATTTTTACTAGGAATATAATTTAAGAAATTAGAAACACCGCTTTTAAATCTGATGTCATTAATTTGATAAGATTCTTCATACGCTTCAACTTGTTTTTCTAAACTTTGATAACGTTTATAAGCCACATCCTTGTCAAAAATTAAAGTTCAAGCCTCACAAAACCCGAATAGAGACGTTGTTATTAAAGTTTACGACTATAGTCCTGAAACTCCATAAGACATAGTTGGAAACATTTTCGTGGCTTTTCTTTAACAACAAAGAGACTGGAAGCGGTATTGGCCTAAGCTTTTACAAGCAAATTATGCTACTTCATAAAGGCAGAATTATTGTAAAAAGTATTGAAGGCGAAGGCTCTGTTTTTAGTTGGGTGTCTTAAATTATTCAGTCCTCAAAATTCCCAATCCCTTCTTCCAACCAGGCATTATATTTTTCCGCATCTGGCGTGTAAGCCACAGGTTCGATTAGATTTTCTTCGTTATGATCCATCAAAACATAATAAGGCTGTGTATTCGTTTTATACTTTATAGTTTGCATTTCGCTCCATTTCTGGCCTTTATTTCTGAGTTTTTTCCCTGGTCTTAACTTAGAATCCGGAGCTTCGCCTTCAGGAAAATCAATTTGCTCATCCACGTATAAAGAGATAAGCACTACATCGTTTTTTAATTTGGACAAAACATCTGGTTTTACCCAAACATTCTGTTCCATCTTACGGCAATTGACGCAAGCCCAACCCGTAAAATCCAGCATTACCGGTTTACCAACTTCTTTGGCATATGCCAGTCCTTTATCATAATCATTAAATGCTAAAATATCATGCGGTGCCAATAAATGAGCTCCTTCTGGTAAATCGGCATGACTTACTGCACTGCCACCTCCTTTAGAATTTCCGACGCCATAAGGAGACTCTGAGTAATCTAATGGCGGCGGAAAGGCACTAATCAAATTTAATGGTGCGCCCCAAAGTCCTGGAATCATATAAACGGTAAACGACAAGGTTAACAATCCTAATAATAATCGTCCTACCGAAATGTGTTTTAAAGGCGAATCGTGAGGTAACTGAATTTTACCTAAAAGATATAATGATAAAGCTCCAAAAATAGCTATCCAAATGGCTAAGAATACTTCACGTTCTAAAATATGTAATTGTAGTACTAAATCGGCTTGGGACAAGAATTTAAACGCCAATGCCAATTCCAAGAACCCTAAAACAACCTTAACCGTATTCAACCAACCACCTGACTTTGGCAATGAATTTAACCAACCTGGAAATGCCGCAAATAAAGCAAATGGCAAAGCAATAGCTGATGAAAAGCCTAACATTCCTATTACTGGCGCAACACCTCCTTTTGAAGCGGCTTCAACCAGAATAGTCCCAACTATAGGTCCTGTACAAGAAAAAGAGACAATAGCTAAAGCCAATGCCATAAAAAAGATTCCGACTAGACCTCCTCTGTCGGCTTGTCTATCGGCTTTGTTTGCCCAAGAATTTGGCAGTACAATTTCAAAAGCACCTAAGAATGAAATAGCAAAAACCACCAATAATAAAAAGAAAATAAGATTAAACCAGACATTTGTGGCTAAGGCATTCAATGCATCTGCCCCAAAAATAGCTGTGATTATTGTTCCTAATAACACATAGATTACGATAATTGATAATCCATAAATAATTGCATTACGGATGCCTTTGGCTTTAGATTGACTTTGTTTGATAAAGAAACTTACTGTCATTGGTATCATTGGAAAAACACAAGGCGTCAATAAAGCTACAAACCCTGAAAAGAAGGCGATAATAAAAATAGACCATAAGCCTCTGCTTGACCCTTCATTTTCATAATCAGAATTATCATCAATAGCATTTTGAGCCGCTACAATTTCGGTTAAATCATATTCTAAATCTACATAAGTAGGTGCTAAACAGCGTTCATCATCACAAGCTATAAAGCTAACTTCGGATGAAACTGAAGTGGTGCTTTTATCTAAAATTTTAATTTTTTGTCTAAATTCAGCAGTATTCTTAAAGAACTTAATCTTCATTTCGAAGACTTTATCCATGACTTCTTTGCCCTTTTCTTCAGTGGTTTCTCCAACCAACTCAACACCATCTTCAACGGTATATTCAAATCCTGTTGGTATTGGACCACCTTCAGGCACTTTTTGGGAATACAACTTCCATCCTTCATCTATGGATGCTTTTGAGACCAAAACGTATTCAGAATCACTGATTTTTTCAACTGAGGTATTCCATTTTACAGGTTCAAATATTTTGGATTCCGAATTACTAAAACTCACAGCTTTATCTTCTGAATCAGCTTCAACTACTTTCGACGGTTTCAAATTAAATTTGAGATCAACATAAGTTGGCGGTAAACATTTTTCGTCATCACAGACCATAAGTTCCACTTCCCCTTCAACAATAGATAAATCCTTATTTAAAATCTTAATGCGTTGTCTAAACTCGGCCTTGTTCTCAAAAAACTTAATTTTCATTTCAAAAACCGGATCGTCAACGACATGTCCTTCTTCTTCAGATGTTTTGCCAATCAGCTCAAAATCTGGATTGGTTTTATATGAAAAGCCTGTAGCAATTGGACCTCCTTCCGGTACAATTTGCGAATACAAATGCCAACCCGAATCGATTGTTGCTGTAGAAATTAAATCGTATTCAGTATCAGAAACCTTTTCAACTTTAGTTTCCCATTTTACTGGATCATAAACTTGGGCAAACAAATTGAATGAAAAAGAAAACGCCAAAAGGCAAAGCAGAAGTACTTTTTTAAAATTCATAAACTACAAGTTAATTTGCAAATGTAACAGAAGTGTTTCTGTTTTTAATTTACAGTGGTCTAATTTATAAAAACCTTAAGAATTTAGGAAATGAATTGAGGCAATAAAAGGTAATAAACCTCTGGGGAAGTCTTGGCCGCTGAAAATTGACCCAAAGGTCGAGATTATAAAACGGAGATCCCGCTGTAAAAGCGGGATTAGTTCAACTAACGGTTTTGAATGCATTGCTTCGCAACTTTTCAATACAGAGTTTCACTAATAAAAAAAACCGAACACAAGGTTCGGTTTAAGATTAAATGTTTAGATAAATTATGATTTAACTTTAATATCTAGTTTGTCGGAATGTTTCCATTTGGAAATGCCACCTTCGAGGTCGTATATTTTTTCGAATCCAGCGTCTTTCATCTTTTTAGCACACTTGGCACTTCGTCCACCAGATTTACAATATAAAATTACAGGTTTCTTTTTATCGAGCTTAGAAATGTCCTCCTCAAAAGTTGGAGACATAAAATCTATGTTCTGAGCATTGGCAATATGAATTTCTTCATGTTCCTTTGGCGTGCGCACATCAACCAACTGCACGTCTTCCAGTTCTAAAATAGATTGCATTTCTTCTGCCGTCACCAGTTTTACCTCTGAGTTGTCTAGCTTACTATCGATACAACTGATGTTAAAGCCAAAGGCCACAAAGAGACAACAGATTAACACTACTTTTTTCATTCCTATCCTAACCTTCCCTTTGGGAAGGACTTTTTATTAAATTATACCATAGTCAGATAATAGACACAAATTCCATCACTTTTTTAACAACTATTATTCTTGATAGGCCACCTCGCCTTGCCATTGCATAAAACCACCTTTTAAATTATAGGCGTTATCAAAACCTAATTGATTCATAATTCCACATGCCTGACCACTTCTCCCTCCTGATCTGCAATACACATAATAGTTTTTGGTCTTGTCCAATTCCTCTAATTCGTCAACAAAAGCCTGACCTTTATAAATATCTAAATGAATTGCATTAGGGATAATACCTTCATCAACTTCTTCCTGTGTTCTAACATCCAAAACAACTGCATTAGTATCTTTTTCTAGTTGTTTTGCCCAATCGTCTTGTGATAAATCTGCCATTATATGTATTTAAATTTTATGCAAAATTAACATTTCCTTGTGATATAGACGAAAAAAAATCCGAAGTGTTACACAACGGATTCATTTTTTAACAGTTTATCCTGAACATGATTCAGGAACTAAGGATTATTTTACTTTATCATTGGTTACTTAAACCTTTATAGAACAACCAATTGCTCTCGTCTCTTTCACTTTAACCTCTTCTCCATTTAAAAGGGCATCGACAGCATCTTCAACATACGTCTCCTTTACGGCATCTTCATCCTTATAATTATCGTCTATGGCACCAATATATTTTACCACATTACCTTTATCGGTTTTTTGCAACACATACATATGAGGCGTTTTCGTTGCGCCATATTGTGGATAAACCTCCTGATTTTTGTCCATTAAGTATGGAAACGTGAAACCTTTTTCTTCAGCTCTTGTTTTCATGGCTTCCATATTGTCGCCAGGTTTAACCTCGGTGTTATTTGGCATAATAGCTATAACAGGAAAGCCCTTGGCGGCATATTTTTTATTTAAAGCTTCTATTCTGTCTTCGTAAGCAACAGCATAAGGACAAGTATTACAGGTAAAAGTAATGATGAATCCTTTTGCATCCTCGTAATCCGATAAGGACACCATGTTACCATCAATATTCTCAAGTTTAAAGTCTGTGGCTGTCTCACCAACTTTGTAACCTTGGGCATTTACAGCCGAAGCAGAGCATGTTAATATTAAAGTAATTGCCAATAATTTTAGTGTTTTCATGTTTTCTATTTTTTTTAAAATTGTTTTTTTAATGCTGAATATCTACCTATCGTCAGACAGGAATTTCAGCAATTCGGTTTCTAATTCTTCTTGTGTAAATGATTTTTCGTAAAACTGTCGTTTATCTCCTTTATATATAATAGTTGCTGGCAATGCTCCAGACCACTCTTCGTTAATTGCGGGAATCCATCTGTTTTGGTCCGTATCATCTAAAGCTACCACTTTAGATGTTATTGACTTCTTTTCTAAAAATGGCGTTAGTTTAGTTTCGTAATCCTTTGGGAAATCTAAGCTAACCAATAACACTTCTACCTCTTCATCTTCATATTTTGCATTAACTGCTTCAAAATATGGTAGCTCTTTTACACAAGGCGCACACCAAGTTGCCCAAAAGTTAACAACATGTACCTTATTGTTGTCCTTATTAATTAAAGGTTCTAAACCATCATAGTCATATACCTCAAATGCTCTATTAGTTTCTGGTTGCTCCATATTAGGGTCAACTTTATCTACCAATGATTTTTGGTTTGACTTCTCTATATCGTTGGATGACGTCTCATTTTTGCAAGACATTAATAACAGTACAACTATAAGTGATAAATACCTCATGCTATAAATTTATTAATCAAAATGTTTAACTTTTAATTTTTAACAAAATATTAGTGATTATTTCAAATAAAAAATATACATTTGTATATACAATTGTTGTATATGAAAGAGTTAAAAAAAAGATTACAAACAAATAAAGAATTACCGTTGCATAAAGCTACAGTAATCAATCTGTTTTTTTCTCATAATTACATTAAAGATGATTTATTACTAGAATTAAAACCTTACGATTTATCCTTAGAACAATTTAATGTACTCAGAATTTTAAGAGGTCAAAATGGTAACCCAATTAATTTACAAGATATACAAGAACGTATGGTAAGTAAAATGAGTAATACCACTAGACTGGTCGACAAACTAATAAAAAAAGGATTTGTTAAACGCAATATATGTAAAGCCAATAGAAGAAAAGTAGAAATTTTAATTACAGATTTAGGGTTAAAAACCTTAAAAATAGTTGATCCAATTATAAATACCACTGAAGAAAACTTAACAAAAAACTTAACTCACGAAGAGTTAATGCAATTAAATAACCTTTTATTAAAACTTAAAAAACAATAATTATGAAAAACAGAAATTCAAAAATTGGAATGCTAATTATATTAGCGCTATCATTTATGTCTTATACAGCAATTTCAGACAAAATAGTAGACATTGAAAAAAGCTCGGTAACATGGAAAGGTTATAAAGTTACAGGTCAGCACGAAGGAACAATTAATCTTGCTAGCGGCAAACTCACTTTTGATGGAGAAACACTTACGGGAGGAACATTTGTTATGGATATGACATCTATCAATACTACGGATTTAGAAGGTGAATATAAAGGTAAACTAGATGGTCATTTAAAATCTGCAGACTTTTTTGGTATAGAAAAATTTCCGGTAGCAACATTAGAATTTATAAACGTGTCTGGTAAAGATGGTAATTACAAAGTAAAAGCTAACCTAACTATAAAAGAAACTACTAAACCAGTAGAATTTTCAATGACCGTAAATAAAAATTCAGCTAAAGCATCTTTAGAAATAGACAGAACAGAATATGATATTAAATATGGTTCTTCAAGCTTTTTTGATGGATTAAAAGATAAAGCTATATATGATAATTTCGACTTAAATGTCAACTTATCATTCTAATTATTAGCACCTTGATTAATAGCGGTAAGTTCCTGTGGAGATGATAAATTTATCAATACAGGAATTTTTTCTGCATTTTAGTTTGAAATAAAACATTTGATATCTATCTTTGACATTCAATGAACATAAATACAAATCATACTTGGTGGTGGAATTTCTCAAACTTACGTTAGTGAAATCATCCTTGTTATGTAATTATATAAAAAAAGGCTTGTCATTCACGACAAGCCTTTTTTAATTCTGAATTTATTTCAGAATCAAAAACATGAAACACAGCTCTAATAAGAAGAGATGCAAAAAACAAAAGATACTGAAACAAGTTCAGCATAAACATGAAAACATTTAGTTTATACACACATTACAAAAAAATCCTAGCAGATACCATAACTCCTGTGAGCATTTATCTTAAAATCCGAGATAAATTCCCGAATAGTATTCTTTTGGAGAGTAGTGACTATCATGCTAACGATAACAGTTTTTCTTATATCTGCTGTAATCCCATTGCTTCTATTAAGGTTGAAGGTGATACGATTTACCAAACCTATCCAGATGGAAGTTCTAAATCCAATTTTGTTGACACGGTTGGTGTAGTTGAAGAAATTCACAAATTCACACAACGGTTTAAAGTCGATTCCAATGAAGAATTCAAATTTATCAATAATGGTATTTTTGGATATACCGCATATGATGCCGTAAAGTATTTTGAAGATATCGAAATCTCGAAAAAAGAAAATTCCGTCGCCATTCCTGAAGTTTATTATGCCGTTTATCAAAATATAATCGCCATAAATCACTTTAAAAACGAAGCTTATATTTTTGCGCATTGTTTTGATACCGAAAATAATATTGACGATATTCTTCAATTAATCCAAACCAGGCAATATGCATCTTACGATTTTAAAACCAAAGGCGACATTGCATCCAATCTTTCTGATAACGAGTATAAAAGTAACGTAGAATTGGCAAAAAAACATTGTGGAAGAGGCGATGTGTTTCAATTGGTATTGTCTAAAAGATTTTCGCAACAATTTAGTGGAGATGAGTTTAATGTCTACAGGGCTTTGAGAAGCATCAACCCTTCTCCATACCTGTTTTATTTCGATTATGGGAATTTTAAAATATTCGGAAGTTCGCCAGAAGCACAATTAGTGGTTAGCAATGGAAAAGCAGAAATTCACCCAATTGCAGGAACTTTTAAGCGAAGTGGAAATGACCTTAAAGACGCAGAACTCGCAGAACTATTAATTAAAGACAAAAAGGAAAATAGTGAACACGTAATGCTGGTAGATTTGGCACGAAACGATTTAAGCAGACACGGAAGCCAAGTTACGGTTGAGAATTATAGGGAAGTACAGTTTTTTTCGCACGTGATTCATTTGGTAAGTAAAGTGACAGGCACTATTCATAAAAACACGGATACGATGCAGGTTGTTGCTGATACATTTCCGGCAGGAACGTTGAGTGGCGCACCAAAGCATAAAGCTATGCAACTCATAGAAAAATATGAAAAAACAAGTAGAGGATATTATGGTGGCGCCATTGGTTTTATGGATTTTAACGGTAATTTTAATCATGCGATTATGATTAGAACATTTTTGAGTCAGAATCATAAATTATTCTGGCAAGCAGGCGCTGGATTAGTTGCAAAATCAAATCCGGAAAGTGAATTGCAAGAAGTTTATAATAAGCTTGGGGCATTAACAAAGGCGATTGAACAGGCTGAGGACATTTGAAAAATAGTTTGCAGTCGCAGTATTCAGTTCAAAGTTTTAAAAAGAAAAAATGAATATGAATTGGGATCTAACAAAAAATGGCACAGATTAATGTCCTTAATTTCGACGAAGTCGAAAACAACGATTTTCAGAAATAATGAGCGAAAAAGCGGAACTGCGAAGCGAAGCTTCAAGCATCCAGCTTTGAAAGCGAATGGTGCTTTAGCAATTTCCTTATAAATCGTTTTGATTTTTTGGTTCGTTTTGTATCAAGACAAAATGAACAGAAATAAAAAAGAAGTTTAATTAAAAGAAGTTTCTCGCTTTCACAGGAACTAAAGATGAAAAAAATATTAGTCATAGACAATTACGACAGTTTCACCTACAATCTAGTCCATTATTTGGAAGATTTAGATTGTGAAGTAACCGTAAAAAGAAACGATAAATTAACACTCGAAGACGTTGATGCGTTTGATAAAATTGTGTTATCACCAGGACCAGGAATTCCAGATGAGGCAGGATTATTAAAACAAATTATCGCTACCTATGCTTCCTCTAAGAGTATTTTAGGTGTTTGTTTAGGACAGCAAGCTATTGGTGAAGTCTTTGGCGGTACCTTAGAAAATTTAGATAATGTTTATCATGGTGTTGCAACGAATGTGACACTTTCAGTTGATGATGAAACCTTATTCAAAGGACTTGATAAAACATTTGAAGTTGGTAGATACCACTCTTGGGTGGTCAACATCAATTTACCTGAAAGCTTAGAAGCTACATCATTTGATGAAAACGGACAGATAATGTCGCTTAGACATAAAGTTTATGATGTTAAGGGCGTGCAATATCATCCTGAATCTGTTCTAACACCGAATGGAAAACGGATTTTGGAGAATTGGGTGAAGGGTTGATAGAGTAGTTTTCAGTCGCAGTCGCAGTATTCAGGTTCAGAGTAAGCAAAAATAAAATTTGAATTAATAATAAATACAACAGTTCCCTTTCTTTAGGAAAGGGTTAGGGATAGGAATGAAACAACTACTTAACAGACTAATCAACCAAGAAAGCATCTCAAGCGAAGAAGCAAAAAATGTCTTGGTTAATATTTCAGCAGGAAAATATAACCAAAGTCAAATTGCATCATTTTTAACCGTCTATATGATGCGAAGTATAACTTTAGACGAACTTCGAGGATTTAGGGATGCACTTTTAGAACTTTGTGTTCCTGTAGATTTAGAAGATTACAATACCATCGATTTATGCGGAACAGGAGGCGATGGAAAAGATACGTTTAACATATCTACCTTATCGTCCTTTGTAACCGCAGGCGCAGGAATCCATGTGACAAAACACGGAAACTATGGCGTATCATCGGCATGTGGATCATCAAACGTCATGGAAAGCTTGGGTATAAAATTCACAAATGATATTGATTTTTTAAAACGGAGTATCGATGAAGCAGGGATTTGTGTATTACATGCACCATTATTTCATCCAGCAATGAAAAATGTGGCACCCATTAGAAAAGAGCTTGGTGTAAAAACATTTTTCAATATGTTGGGTCCAATGGTAAACCCTGCATTTCCAAAAAATCAAATGGTAGGTGTATTTAATCTCGAACTATTAAGGCTTTACGGCTATTTGTACCAAGAATCCGATAAGAATTATGCCATAGTTCACGCTTTGGATGGTTATGATGAAATATCCTTAACAGGAAAAACAAAGGTAATTTCCAACACCTCCGAAACCCTCTTTGAACCACATGAATTGGGAGTTGATAGTGTAGAACAATCAGCAATATTTGGAGGAAGCACCGTAAAGCAAGCCGCTAAGCTTTTTACAAAAATCATAAATGGAAATGGTTCTAAAGCCCAAAACAATGTTGTATGTGCCAATGCAGGATTAGCCATAGCTACTGCAAAACAGATGTCCCATAAAGAAGGTTTTGATTTGGCGAAGGAATCCTTGTTAGGTGGAAAAGCGAAAGTGAGTTTGGATACGTTGGTGGCGTTGAGTGGAAAAGAGTAGGCAGTCCTCAGTAAGCAGTAAGCAGTAAGCAGTAAGCAGTAAGCAGTAAGCAGTAAGCAGTAAGCAAAAAAATAATTTTGAATTTAAAACGAAATATAGTAAACATGAATGTCCTAAATTTCGACAACGTGGGAATAGACAATTTTCAGAAATATAAAGTGAAGAAGCGGAACTACGGACTGCGAACTGTGGACTGTGGACTGTGGACTGTGGACTGCGGACTGAAAACTAAAAAACATGAATATATTAGATAAAATAGTTAAAGACAAGCACAAGGAAGTTAAACTCAAAAAAGAATTAATTCCTATTGAAGCTTACGAGCAATTGCCTTATTTTGGAATGAAAACGACTTCACTTTCAAACAAATTAAGAGCCAGCAACTCTGGTATTATTGCTGAATTTAAGCGTAAATCGCCTTCAAAATCCATTATCAACGATACTTCATTGGTTGAAGATGTTGCTATTGGTTATGAAAACGCCGGAGTCTGTGGCATGTCAATTTTAACCGATGAAATTTATTTTGGCGGCACTATGGACGATTTAATCAATGCCAGAGAAAGCTGTAGCTTACCCTTATTACGAAAAGAATTCATTATTGATGAATATCAGATTATTGAAGCCAAAGCCATTGGTGCAGATGCTATTTTACTCATTGCTGCAATTTTAACAAAAGCTGAAATCAAACAATTTTCAGAACTAGCAAAACGTTTAAATCTTGATGTTTTACTTGAAGTACATAACGAAGACGAATTACATAAATCCATTATGCCATCTTTGGATATGTTAGGCGTAAACAATAGAAATCTTAAAACTTTTGAGGTTAGCTTAGAAATATCAAAAGAATTAAGCACATTAATTCCCGACGATTTTGTAAAAGTCTCCGAAAGTGGCATAAGTTCAGTCGAAGCCATAAAGGAGTTGCAGCCTTTTGGTTATCAAGGATTTTTAATTGGTGAAAATTTCATGAAGACTGATAATCCTGGAGAAAGTGCGAAACAATTTATAAAGAGCTTAATATAAAAAAGCCTCCACTAGCTCCTCCAGAGGAGAAGAATTCTAACTCGGATGAAAAAAGGAAAGAACACATAGAATCGATAAGTGACCTGCGAGGTTTTTGAAACCTTGTAGATCTTAAATGGAAAAATAAAATTGAGCTAAATTGATTCTTGTTTTCGCAGGAATTATAAAAGAAAGAAGCGTGGTAAGATTCCCGCTTTCGCAAGAATTATGAAACTAAAGGTCTGTGGAATGAAATATGAGGATAATATCCAAGCTGTTGCTAAACTGCAACCCGACTTTTTGGGCTTTATATTTTATGAAAAATCGGTTAGACAATTCACCACTACTATCCCTAAATTACCAAATACAATTAAAAAAGTTGGTGTTTTTGTGGATGAAAAAATAGAAATCGTATTGGATACGATAAAGAAATTTAACTTGCAAGTAGTTCAATTGCATGGCCATGAGTCGCCAGAATATTGCGCCGCAATAAACCATGTTAACGTCATAAAGGTTTTTAGTATTAAAGACGAATTCAATTTTAACGTGCTTCAACCTTACGAAGAGGTATGCGATTTTTTCTTATTTGATACTAAAGGAAAATTACCTGGAGGCAATGGTTTCAGTTTTAATTGGGATGTTCTTAAAAATTACCCTTCCACCAAACCCTATTTTTTAAGTGGCGGTATTGGCCTAGAAGACATTGAAAAAATTAAAGAATTCAAAAAATATCCTGCTTCAAAATATTGTTATGCTATTGACATTAATAGTAAATTTGAAAGAGAGCCAGGATTAAAAAACATTGAAGAATTAGAAAAGTTTAGGTATGAGTTACAACATTAACGAAAAAGGTTATTACGGAGAGTTTGGAGGCGCATATATTCCAGAAATGCTTTATCCAAATGTAGAGGAATTGCGCCAAAATTATTTAAAAATCATGGCAGAACCCTCATTTCAAGAAGAGTTCAATGCTTTATTAAAGGATTATGTTGGCAGACCTTCTCCACTCTATTTTGCCAAACGACTTTCCGAAAAATACAATACAAAAATATATCTCAAGCGTGAAGACCTCAACCACACTGGAGCTCACAAAATCAATAATACCATAGGTCAAATCCTTATGGCCAAACGTCTCGGTAAAAACAGGATTATTGCCGAAACTGGAGCAGGTCAGCATGGTGTTGCAACAGCAACTGTCTGCGCATTAATGGGCATTGAATGTATCGTTTACATGGGTGAAATTGATATTGCAAGACAGGCACCAAATGTCGCCAGAATGAAAATGTTAGGCGCAACGGTAATTCCCGCTTTGTCCGGAAGTCGGACTTTAAAAGATGCCACCAATGAAGCAATACGTGATTGGATCAACAACCCTGTTGATACACATTATATTATTGGAAGTGTAGTAGGCCCTCATCCTTATCCAGATATGGTGGCCAAGTTTCAGGCTGTGGTTTCTGAAGAGATTAAAAGTCAACTTTTGGAAAAAGAAGGCACAGAAGATCCCGATTATCTCATTGCTTGTGTTGGAGGAGGAAGTAATGCTGCTGGCACTTATTATCACTATCTTGACAACGAAAATGTCCATATCATAGCCGTTGAGGCTGCTGGATTAGGCGTTGATTCTGGAGAAAGTGCTGCAACTTCGGTGCTAGGAAAAGAAGGTATTATTCATGGTAGTAAAACCTTATTAATGCAAACCAATGATGGACAGATTACAGAACCCTATTCCATTTCTGCCGGATTAGATTATCCAGGTGTTGGTCCAATGCATGCTAATTTATATAAAACAGGTCGTGCAGAATTTATAGCCATTACTGATGATGAAGCTATGAAGGCTGGATTCGAACTATGCCAGTTAGAAGGTATTATTCCAGCTATCGAAACTTCTCATGCTTTGGCCGTATTTGAGCACAAAACATTCAAACCAAACGATATCATTGTTCTAAATTTATCTGGTCGTGGTGATAAAGACTTACAGAATTATATTGATTATTTTAAGTTGTAACCAATTTTGATATTGGTTTGTAGCATATAAAATTTAATGCCCACCATATGTCTTGATTTGTATCTAAATTAGATTTATGGATTACGAAAAATATTAGTTTATAAGTCCTATTTTTACACACTTAAAAGTGATATTTTCCATGAAACGATTGATTACGTTCGATGATTTTATTGAAACCTACACAAAGCTCAAACAACGAGGCTTAAGTTTTATTTCTTCAAAATTTAATATCAATAAAATTGAACGTGCAAAGACAGCTTTTAATCATGAAAATATTCAAGCTGCCAATTGGTGGATTATTCCAAAGGTGAAAGAACGATGGCATGAGCTCATAACTGGAGATAAGGATTTAGGCATTGAAAAATTTACTGTTGATAAGTTTTTAAAAGATAAGCAAAACTTAAAAATGCTATCCTTAGGAAGTGGTGATTGTTCGTCAGAACTTGCGTTTGCTGAACATTCTATTTTCGAAGAAATTATTTGTACCGATATTGCCGATAAACCTTTTATCAAGGCCAAACAAATAGCAAAAGATAACGAATGGCATCATATTAAATTCCGGATTCAAGACGCAAATAAACTTTCACAATTAAAAACTAAGTTTGATATTATATATTTTAAAGCTTCTTTACATCATTTTACCGAAATTGAGTCGCTATTAGGACACCAAATAAAACAACTCTTAAAGCCCGAAGGATTTCTTATCATCAATGAATACGCTGGCCCTACAAGGCTTCAATTCCCAAAAGAACAAATTTCGGCTATAAATAAAGCTTTAAAATTAATACCTAAACCTCTTAGGAAACGTTATAAACTTAACGTATACAAAAATAAAGTTTATGGACCAGGACTCATTAGGATGATATTAGCTGATCCTTCCGAATGTGTAGATTCAGCAAGTATAATACCAGCACTTCGTAAAAATTATTCAACTGTATATGAAGCGGGTTATGGAGGGAATATCCTTGCACTTACCCTTAAGGATATAGCACATCATTTCATGGACCTCAACGATGAAAAGACTAATATTCTTAATCAATTATTTGAATATGAAGATAATTATTTGAAAAAACACCCAAGTGACCATATCTTTGGTATATACAAACCCAATACCATTTAAATTTTCTATTTAATATATGTCAGACTCAATTTTAAAACTAAAAGATGCAACTATCTACCAAGGAGACAGTATGGTACTATCTAAGGTAAACGTAGAAATGCAAAAAGGTGATTTTGTTTATCTCATAGGAAAAACGGGAAGCGGCAAAAGTAGTTTTATGAAAACGCTTTATGGTGATTTACAATTGACCGAAGGTGAAGGTTCTGTGGTTGATTTTAATCTAAAAACCATGAAGGAAAATGATATTCCGTTTTTAAGACGAAAATTGGGTATTGTTTTTCAAGATTTCAAGTTATTGCCAGATCGCACTATTATTGGTAATTTAGAATTTGTGTTAAAAGCCACTGGCTGGAAAGAAAAGGATAGAATTAAAGATCGTATTGATTCTGTTTTAGATAAAGTAGCCATGAAAACTAAAGGTTTTAAATATCCACATGAACTTTCTGGTGGAGAGCAACAGCGTATTGCCATTGCTCGTGCATTATTGAATGACCCTGAACTTATCTTAGCCGATGAACCAACAGGAAACTTAGATCCACAAACTAGTATAGAGGTTATGGAAGTTTTGCAAGACATTAATAAAAACGGTAATACTATTTTAATGGCAACCCATGACTATGCTTTGCTTTTAAAATACCCAAGTAAAACCTTGAAGTGCGACGAAAACAAGGTTTTTGAAGTTGTGCAACGTAAGAGTTAACTTAATGAACTCGTCTAAACTTTTTCAATGTATACTAGTTTAAAAAGAATAGCTAAACTAATTGTTCCAAAACAACTATTACAGAAAAATGAGTTCTTTTTCAGAAAACTCGTTAGCTTAAGATATAAAGGCGATAAGTATCAATGCAATATTTGCCATTTCAATCTAAATCGTTTTGTAAATCTCGATGATCACGATTTATTATGTCCAAACTGTGGCAGTAGGAGTCGCACGCGTAGACTATACAAATTACTAAATGAAGCTAATATACTCAAAGGCACTATTTTGCATTTTTCGCCTCCACGTTCGCTTTCAGAAAGATTAAGGAAGATTGAAGATATCAGCTATTATAGTTCAGACTATGAAAACGAATTTATTGCTGATTATAGTTACGATATTACGGCAATTGACAGTGAATCCAATTTTTTTGATCTCGTTATTTGTTATCATGTGTTAGAACATATTAATGAAGACCTTAAGGCAATGTCAGAATTGTATCGCGTTCTTAAACCCAATGGAATCTGTTATATACAAACACCATTTAAGAATGGAAATATTTATGAAGACACAAGCATTACATCCGAAGACGCTCGAAAAACAGCTTTTGGACAAGAAGACCATGTTAGAATTTATTCAATCAAGGGTTTACAAAATCGGTTAGAATCTGTTGGTTTTAGAGTTGAAATTATGACCTTTGAAAATAATAGTTCTGAAACCTTTGGATTGAAACCTGAAACTATATTAATTGGTAAAAAATAAGTTTGGTATCCAACTGATGTATTTCAAGTTAAAACCTTGCAAATAGTTATGATTTCTATATTAATCCCTGTTTACAATTATAATATTTTAGAGCTTGTTTCTGAAATACACAGTCAGCTATCTAAAACAACAAAACCTTTTGAAATATTGTGTTTAGACGACTGTTCCAGTAATCTATCAATTCAGGAAAACAATAAAAATATAAACGCACTTCCTTTTTGTAAGTATACTATTCTTCCTAAAAACATTGGACGTAGTGCCATAAGAAACAAGTTGGCTCAAAGTGCCAAATACGATTGGTGTCTTTTTTTAGATGCCGATGTCATGCCAAAGCATAAAAATTTTATTGACTTATACCTTAACTCTATTTCAAAAAAATCGGAGATTATATATGGAGGTATATTGTATCCTGAAAACCGCGTTAACGATAGCCATTTATTGCGATGGATTTATGGAAAAGAAAGAGAGGCACTAGCATATAAACAACGTAATAAAAACAAATATTTGAGTTTTTTAACCTTAAGCTTCCTAATACATAAAAGCGTTTTTAACAAGGTAAGTTTTAATGAAGACATTCCTAACTTGAGACACGAGGATACTTTATTTTCCTATAATTTAAAAGAGCGCAATATTGAGATTGAACATATTGAGAATCCTGTTTATCATCTAGGAATTGAAAGCAGTGAAACATTTTTACAAAAATCTTTAGATTCCGTAGCGGCCATAGATTTATTTGTGAAGCAAGATTTACTACCAACTAACTATACGCGTATCACAAAAATGTATGCTAATATTGAAAATAAAGGCATTTCGAAAGTGCTTTCCACTTTTTATATCAAATATCAAGGTGCCTTTAGAAAAAATTTATTAGGAAAAAAACCATCACTCAAGATTTTTGATTTCTACCGATTAACGTATTATTGTTATTTAAACTCAAAAAAATAATGGCTTTTTTCTCTGTAATCATTTCCGTTTATAATAAAGAAAAGTACATTAAGCATACTATTGAAAGTGTTTTAAATCAGACGTTCTCAGATTTTGAAATACTAATTGTTAATGATGGCTCTACTGATAAAAGTGAAGCGGTAATCAAATCAATTGAAGACCAACGGATTAGGCTCATTACCACTCAAAACAAAGGTGCATCACAAGCCAGGAACACGGGAATGAAAGAAGCATCATCAAATTATATAGCGCTTTTAGATGGTGATGACACTTGGGACACCTCATATTTGCAACATATGTATGATGCTATATGCAAATTTCCAGAAATTAAAATTTTTACAGCAGGTGTATCACAGAAATATAATGATAAAGTTGTTGCTGTTGAATACAGCTTTAATCCCACAGAACTTTATAGTAAACATAATTATTTTAAAGCGAGTAAGAAATATACACTTATTACAAGTTCGAGTGTCGTTTTTCACGAATCTATTTTAGTAAAAACCGGTCTTTTTGACACCTCGCTAATCAGCGGTGAAGATACTGATCTATGGATTAGATTTGGTTTACATTTTGACATTCTTTATATAAATAAGCGATTAGCAACTTATAATTATGATGTTTCCAGTTTATCCAGTACATCTTTTGATTTGAATAAAAAACCAAAGTTTGATAAGTATTTTGACCAAGAAAAAGAAAATCCATTTTTAAAAAAGTTCTTGGACAGAAATCGGTATGCCATGGCTATCCTTAGTAAACTACAAGATGACAAAGAGAATTTCTTGTATTTTACATCGCATTTAAATACGTCTAACATTAGCCAAAGACAAAGATTATTGATAAATACTCCTAAATGGCTCTTAATATTATTCCTTAAAATACAATCATTTAAAGGAGTGCGGATGGATTACCCTCACAGCTGATTGATAAAACCCTCATAATCACGGATATACTCAGACTCATCATATTCTGTTGAAGCCAAAACCAAACATACAGAACCTGAAGAAAAATCATCTATTTCCCTCCAAATGCCTGTAGGCAAATACAATCCTTGATTGGGTTTGTTGAGCATTATTCGTTTTTTGGTTTTGCCATCGTCTAGTGTAACCTCAAAACTACCACTCAAAGCAATGATTACCGATTGTTGCTCTTTGTGAGCATGACCTCCTCTATAACTATCGCTAGGCACATCATATAAATAATAAACGCGTTGAATGGAAAACGGAATGGTGTCTTTTTCTATTACTGCTAAAAATCCGCGTTCGTCATGTACTTTAGGGATTTCTAATATTCTAACGTTGTCTATAGTATTCATATTTCTATTTTACCTTAATATAGATTGCCATTGTTTTGCAATATTTTCCTCGGAAAAATGTGCCACACTAGATTGAGAGTTCTGTTTACAATGTAAGTATAATTCTTTATCCGTAACAAGTCGGTTCATAGCAGTTGCCAATGCGTCTAAATTGTAATTTTCTATCAATAAGCCATTATGATTGTTTTCAATAATCTCATTAGGTCCAGATTTACAATCTACGGAAATCACTGGTGTACCGAGCGCCAAAGATTCTATAATTGACCTAGGAAATCCTTCGTACCTACTGGTTAACACTGTAAATAATGCTGACTTAACGATTGAAGATGGATCTGGATTGTAAGATACAAATTCTACTTTAGTGCTTAATCCTAAAACTTCAGACTTCTTTTTTAGTTTATCTAAGTCTTCGCCATTACCTAAAATTTTAAGTTTAATATTTTGACTCGGTAATTTTGATTTTGAATATCCTTCTAGCAATAACGAAACATTTTTTACATCATCCTCTAAGCGTCCAAAAAACAGAATATAATTTCCCTTATCCTTTAGTTCTTTAACATCGTCTTCAAATTTAATAGAATTATAAATTGATAATACATTTTTTAATTTATAAACTGAATGAATCTTTTTAGCAATTGCTTTAGAAACGCCAACAATTTTATAAGCATTGGTATACAGTAATTTTCCTAAAAACTTATTTGGATGGATATAATGATCAATTTTATAACTATGTACACAATAAATAGTTCTTTTAGGATTATAGATGAATTTGGATATAATCAATTCCTTTAAAAAACCAATACGTACTCTGTTATCAATGACATAATCAAAATCGTGTTCTTTTAAATAGGCTTTAAAAACCCTTAATCGATTCAGTCTTCCGAAGATAGAATCATTTTCATCTTTTAGCTCTCCTAAATTGAGCATTTCTCCCTTGTAAGGAAATTCAATCGCATTGAGCACGCTAACCACATGAACATCATAACCAACATCATAAAGAATTTGAGATAATAGGCCAGCGCAACGTTCGGCACCTCCATCTGCCAGAGACAATGTAACAATACAAATCTTTTTATTATTGCCTTTTAGCATTAACTAGTATCTTTGAGAACAAATGTAAGGATATATATGAAACATACATATTTGAACAATGTCCACTCAAATATAAGGTTAATCAAATGCTTCAAATACATTATTAAAATCAATACCATAAACGCATGAAGGTTTTGTTAGTCGGTGAATATAATAGGTCACATCGCTATTTAAAAGAAGGGCTGTTGAGTTTAGGACATGACGCTGTTGTTGTCGGTCTGGACGATGGGTTTAAAAAAATTAATGTTGATATTGAGATATCCCAAAAATTTCGATTAGGATTATTAAAAAAAGTTAGATCTCTATTAATAAAATTATTTAATGTTGATTTGCATTTTCTTCAGGTAAAAAAGCAATTGCTAAAAAATAAAAAGCAACTTAGCAGCTATGATGTTGTCCAATTTATAAATGAATCTTCTTTTCTCTGTTTACCTGAAGATGAAAAGAAAATCTTTGATTTACTAAGTCGCTGGAATTCCAAAATTTTTCTGTTATCCTGTGGTACGGATTACCCTAGTGTAAAATTTGCAATGGAAAAAAAATTCAGGTACTCTATACTTACGCCCTATTTTGAGGGACGTGTGAAACCTGCAGATTTCTCGTTGGGACTAAAATATTTGACACCAGGATTTGTGAAATTGCACCATCATATTTACGATAATAGTGTTGGGGTCATCTCTTCTGATCTCGATTATTATCTACCACTAACAGGCCATAAAAAACATTTAGGTATGATTCCTCACGTTATCAATGTGGATAGCATTACTTATATGGAACCTGTAATAAAAGATAAGATAATTATATTTCACGGCATCAACAGAAGTAATTACTACAAAAAAGGAAATGACATTTTTGAAGCTGCTCTAGACCTCATTAAAACTAAATATGAAAATAAAATCACTATAATCCAAGTCGAAAATTTACCTTATAAAGATTATATCACCACATTTGATACTGCACATATTCTACTTGATCAAGTTTATGCCTACGATCAAGGTTATAATGCTTTAGAAGCAATGGCAAAAGGCAAAGTGGTATTTACTGGCGCAGAACAAGAATGGCTAGATTATTACCAATTGGAAGAAGATACTGTTGCCATTAATGCACTTCCAAATGCAAAGCAAATAGCCTCTGAATTAGAATGGCTCATTGAAAATCCGGAAAAAATTATTGAAATATCAAAGAATGCACGACAGTTTGTTGAAACGCATCATAATCATATAACCAATGCCAAATTATTCCTGAAAAAATGGGCTTAATTATTTTGCTTCGGAAAGCGTAGTTCTAAGGAAACCCGTGTTATATCAACATTTTCATTTACGGCAGCACCATGTATTAGAAATGGAGAAAACACTAATGCTTCACGTTCTTTAGGGTTAGGTCTTTTCATATTGATCACGCCTGATTTTGTTTCCAATATACAGGGCACATAATAAATATTGCCGTTAATTTTCGCACCCTTACTTTCGGTTCTTAAAATTTCATTTTCAGGAATCAAATGACTTTCTGGCATCACTGGTAAAGATGATTTTTCGTTACAGCCTGCAATGGGTAACCAAACATTTATAATATCTTCCCAATAACTCAAATAACCATCTCTGTGCGGCGGATTTATATCTAAAGAATTTGGTCTGCTAATTCGTATTTGTATATGTGATTTTTTTAGCTCTTCTACATAGGAAGTCAACTTGTAGCCCAAAATATCTCCAAACCGTTTAGCCAATTGGTCGATATCAAAATCAAAATCAGAAGTTTCAAGATTACGGGTTATATCTATCACTTGATTATGAAGCGCATTAGTGGTTACATATTTATGATAATTCTTTAAATCAAATTTTTCATCATCAACAACTATTTTATTAGCCGTTAAAGCGTCAATAATTATTTTTTTTACAGAATTTTGAAGTTTTAAAAAATCATCTTTCTCAAATGCTTCAACAATACTATAACCTTGATTCTCCCATGGCATTTTAGATAATACATTATCCTTTTCAGGATAAAGCAATTCTGGTTTTCCCCAAAAAAAATCACCTTCAACCTTAAATTCAAAGGGTTTATTATCAATATATAATTTACATATTTTCTCCATCATCATTTTTTTCCTTTTGGTTATCAAAGTAATTTTTAATAATAAATATAACCATTACAAAATATATGATATACCTCACAAAATGGGCAATCACAATACCTTCAGTACCGTAATATTGAATAAACACTTTTGAAAGCACAAAAAACAGCGCTAAAGAAATTATTTCAGTAATCACAAATCCTTTAACCATACGCTTGGCTAAAAATTGATGGGACAATACCAAAGCGCCCAACCTTATAAAATCACCCAACAATTGCCACTTGAATAAAGGTTCCATACCTGTAAAATCCGGATAAATAAGTTCAATAATGTAATGTCTAAAAACATAAACCAAAACCATTCCCAATCCAAAAATGGGTAAAATGGTTTTATATATGCTGACTACTTCGTTCTTAAATTCACGTTTCGTATGGATACTTGCGAATTTTGGCAGTACATATAAGGTAAACAACCCTGTGGCAAAAACCATATAATTTTTAGAAATAAAGGTTACCGCTGTCCAGTATCCAGCTTCATTAATGTTCAATTCATCCGTGATTAAGGTTCTTATATTTAACTCAATATAATTTAAAAGAAACGTGGAAATAAAGGACATCAAAGTAAATGCTAATAACTTATTCCTATAGATAAGATTAAGACTTAATGATTTAAACGGCACATAAGTTTTCAATATTTTGCCAAATACAAAAGCCAAAACAATCAGTTGAATAACTGGTGCAAAAGCAATGGCAATAAGCACACCTTTCAATTCTGAGCTGTAAAGTCCAATAATAAGTGCGACGGTTGCCAAAAGGTAACTGATCAATTCAATCTTAGCATAGCGTTTATAATCAGACAAACCGCTAACTACAGCATTGACCACACGACCAATGGCAATAAACGGAACAATAACGGCTAAAAGTTGAAAAATATAAATGTATTCCGACGAGTTAAATAAGTAATCGGAAAAAAATGAAGCTCCAATAAACAATACTACTGCAGAACACAACGAACCTAGAATAATAAAAACGGTAACCGTAGAAAATAGCTTGGAAAGCTCTGGTTGGTCTTTTTTAAATTCAGCGACATATTTAACAATTCCAGTAAACGTTCCTAGAGTTGCCGTACTCGTAAGCATTGCCATAACATTCCGTACTTGCCCAATACTTGCTATACCAGCTTCACCAACCATTACCGCCAACAATCGTTGCACAATTGCCGAAACAACTAACCGAACGGCAATTACCAAAGCGTTAAGCGATGTAATTTTAAGTACTATATTATTGCTAATAAATTTTGGAAGCTTCAATAAGTTGTTAGTTGTTAGTTGTTAGTTGTTAGTTGTTAGTTGTTAGTTGTTAGTAAATTATAGTCCTTAATCTTTTTTCTTTTTTCTAAAGTCAATGTTCTTTTATAATATCCTCATTATTCCGCATTCTTGGCTCTCAGTTCTATTCCTTAATCTAAGTTATTACACAAAAGACACTAAGCAGGCACAAAGTTTTATCACGAAAGTTCTTGGCAGTAAAAGTGCAAATTTCACCTTGAACGTTATGTCATACTTTTTACTTCGTACTTATTACTTATTACTTTACTTACTACTTCCAGTTTCATACTTCACGCTCAATATTTATCCAAACCTTTTTCGTCCAATACACCAAATAAGGAACTGCTAAATAGCAGTACTATAATTCCGAAATACATAACATAGCTCAAACAATGACCCATTACCGCTCCTTTAACTCCAAAATCGTCAATAAGATAAATACTGGAGACATACATGATGACGAATAAAAATATTTCTAAAATAATAAAATGGGTAAACATCTTTTTTGCCAAAAACTGATAGGCAATAACCAATGAGAGGACGCGAGCAATATCACCTAAAATCTGATAACCAAATAAATTTTCAACAGGTCTAAAATCTTCTGTAAATAATATAGTTATCAAAAATGACCGACTTAAATAAATAATCAGTAATAGTAATAAAAATACAGGCATAATAGTTTTGTAGAAACTAAATACTTCTTTTCTAAATTCTCGTTTTGAATTGATTTCAGAATACCGAGGCAAAATATAAAGCGCCATCAGCGAATTAAAAAACATGAGATAATAATCTGAAACGCGTGTCATGGCCGTCCAATAGCCTGCGGCTTTTATGCCTATTTCATCAATGAGATAATTTCTAATAATGATCATTACGATTGGCATTGCGATGGCGCTTACCAAAGCCATTATCATATAAGGTCCCAATTTATTCAAGACCGAAAAACTGACTCGTGTAATCTTAATAGAAGAGATTAAACTTTTTCTAAAGGCAATACCAACTATGGTTATGAGTAAATTAAGTGCTGGTGTTACCACGATAGCGAGCAACGCACCATCAATATTTTCATCATATATGAGCAGTAAGGTCACTAAAAGTCCTAAGATCTGACCAAGAATATTTATAAGAAGTAAATATTTGTGTTTAGAAAACCCATTCAAAATGGAAAAGGCAAACATATTTAAAGCATAAAACGGCAGTACAATAGCAAGTGTTTTTATGATATAGATGTAATTGTAATTTGAAGAAAACAATACATTATTAATCCACTCGGCATTATAGTAACATAGAAACGCCAAAAAAACAGAAGTGAAAAAACCGAAATAAAAAACCGTAGATAATGTTTTGGTAAGCTCTGCGACATCATTCTTAACTTGGCTTATCACTTTAACAACACCTTTATAAAGTCCAGAAATAGCCATAGACTGAATGGCACTTAAAAAATTCCTCAAATTCCCAATAAGTGCCATTCCTTGCGGTCCAATATAAACCGCAATAAACTTAGAAACAAGAATACCAGCCACAATTCTAAGACTAATATTAGCCATGTTTAGACTCGCTGCTTTTACTAAAACTTCGGTATTGATATAAGTAAAAAACTTTTTCAACTAGTAGGTGTTTAAAACGTCTATGACCGTTTGAATCTCTTTATCTGTCAACACAGGACTCATAGGCAAACTTATAATTCTTTTATGAATCTTTTCAGTAAGTGCAAAATTAAAATGCGAAAATGATTGTAAGGCTTTTTGCTCATGTGGTGGAATTGGATAATGGATTAACCATTCTATGTTATGTTTTTCCAAAAAATTTATAAAATGGTCTCTATCGGCAACTTCAATCACAAAAGCATAAAACACATGATTTTCTGAACCATCATAATATGGTAATTTTAATTTTGAATTGTGAATACCATTCAAATATGCTTTTGCAATTGCACGTCGTCTTTGGTTGTCTTTATCTAAAGATTTTAATTTAATGCTCAAAAAAGCCGCTTGCATATCATCTAAACGACTATTGAAACCAATTATTTTATTAGTGTACTTTACTTCACTTCCGTAATTACGCAATAGTTTTAAGACTTCAACTAATTCTGAATCGTTTGTGGTCACAGCACCTCCATCGCCAAGAGCTCCAAGATTTTTACTTGGATAGAAGCTAAAGGCTGCGGCATGAGAGAGGTTTCCGGCTCTTAGTGAATTTGAATTTGAAATTGAACCCGAATTTGAATTAGAATTTGAAACGTCTCGTATAGCTTTTGGCTTTTGGTTTTTGACTTTTGGCTTGGCGTCCTTATAGATATCGGAATTGGAATTTGAATTTTCAATCGTGGAATTTGCTTCAGCACCATGCGCTTGTGCCGCATCTTCAATTAAAAGGCAATTATAAATTTTTGCTATTTTATTAAAGTTTTCCACATCTGCCAATTGACCATATAAATGCACCATAACAATTGCCTTAGCGTCAACAAATATCGCTTTATCAGTATCAACAGAAATGTTATAAGTATCAGGATTGGGCTCTACCAAAACAGGAACTAATTCCGCATGTAAAACAGATAATATGGTTGCGATAAATGTATTTGCTGGGACTACTACCCTATCTCCCTTCTCCAATTTTCCTAAATGAATGTAACCTTTTAAAATCAAGGTTAGCGCATCCAATCCGTTGGCGGTACCCACACAATATGTTGTACCACAATAGGCTGCGAATTCATTTTCGAATTTGGTAACATTATTCCCTAAAATAAAATGGGCATCGTCTAAAGATTTACTAAACGCTGCTTGAAACGCATCACGAAAACGATTATTGATTTTATGTAGATCGAGGAATTTAATCATATTAAAGTATCGTCTAACAATTTATAATTTTTCGTCTCCATTTTATAAAATCCTTGTGGAATTGATCGTGCTCCAAAACCTTCTTTCCAAAATAGTAAGCCTTTATTGATCTGTTGACCTAAGTTGATATTGGACGTACCAAAATCGAAATACGGTTTATCTCCATAGACATTTTCAATAAGATGATGGTGTAAACAATCTAAACTTCCCAATTCGTTGTTATCTTCATTGCCGGAAATATATTGGCAATGTGCTACATTTTCAGTTTCAAAAATGGTTACTCCGGCGACAATCTTTTCATTATGAAACACATTAAACTGTCTAATATGGTTTGGAAATCTGGATTTTAAAAGTGTCATTTCTTCCAAACTATGAACGGGTTTCACGTTGTGCCTTGTTTCTAAATTCGGGATAAGAATTTGATTCCAAAATGATTCAAAAGCATCAGATTCTTCAACTTTTAAATTCGATTTACCAGCTCTTTTTACACCTTCCTTTCTACTGTTTGAATACGATTTGTAAGCCGTACTGACAACGGAGTGCAAATCAGTTCTTAATAATTCGGCTTTCATTTTAAATAATACATAAGCCAATGGATTATTAGACTGATTGTGCAGATATATGGCTGGAAGTTCTTTTAAGGTTAAACTGTTAATCTCACTACTATTTAAAAATTCCAATACAGCCCGAAACACTCTAATAAAATCGGTTGTTTTTAATTCTTTGGAATAAATGAGACTTCCATAAGTTAAGCCTTGATGGGAATAGACAGCGTCCTCAACCAAATTAGCAGGCAACATCGCCATTAGTTTATCTTTTTTATAGACCATCAATGAAAAATCACGAAAGGTATGGCTGTGATAATCCATAAAATCCCGCTGGAACAAAAACGTATCTTGATTGCTTTTTAGGGCAAAACTGTTCCAGGTTTCTTTTTCTGAAGATTTATATAAAGTGACTTTGTAATCTGCCATCAATCAAAAATAATTCTAATTATCTATTAAGCCCAATGAATTCAAAATGATTAAAAAATAAAATTGAGTTATTTTTCCTTTTTTACAGTTGGATCAATGTTTGTAGAATCCACAATATAAAGCGGTCTGTCTTTTACATTGACATTAATTCTACTAATATATTCGCCAATTACGCCTATCGATAATAGTTGAATACCTCCAATAAATGCGGCACTGATGATTAAAGAAGTCCAACCTGTGATGGTTTGTTCTAATATATAATGGGAAAATATGGCAAAAATAATCAGCAAGAATGAAAAGATAGAAATAATGAATCCCAAACGGCTTACAAAAAGTAAGGGTTTATCTGAAAAACCGGTAATACCATCGAAGGCTAAACGAAACATTTTACCATAGGTATACCCAGATTTTCCATGTTTTCTATAAGCCCTGTCATACAAAACATAAGCCTGTTTAAATCCTAACCAAGCAATTTGACCACGTAAAAATTTATTCTGCTCTGGCATTCTAATAATAGCCTCTACCACTTTTTTAGACACCAATCTAAAGTCTCCAGCGTCTAAAGGAATATCAAAAGTTACTATCTTTTTCAAAAGTCTATAGTACAATTTGGCCGTTAATTTTTTAAAAAATGATTCGCCTTTTCGCTTTTGTCGCTTTGCATAAACCACGTCAAATCCCTCTTTATGTTTGGCATATAAATCAGCAATTAATTCTGGTGGATCTTGAAGGTCTGCGTCAATAATTACGGTGCAGCTTGCATTGCTATGCTCCAATCCTGCGGAAACCGCTACTTGATGTCCAAAATTTCTACTAAAATCGATATAATAAACATCACTATCGCCTTGGGCAATTGTTTCTATCTGAGTCAGAGAGTCATCTGTACTTCCATCGTTGATAAATAGTATCTCGTAACTTAATTTAATTGTAGAAAGTGTTTGCTTAATCCTTCTATATAGCGTCTGTATATTTTCAGATTCATTGTAAACAGGAATTATAATGGAAATGTCATTGTCTTGCATAATCGTATCTTAATACGCATCTAATATAGTAAACTCATCTCGACTTATTCTTAGATCGATAAATATTAAAATAAGGGTTACTCCAAACAATTTCATAGTTATTTCGATTTAAAAATGCAATCATAATGGCATTTCGCTCATTACTATGAAAATCAGTGTTCTCTTTTTGAGTTGACATATAGTCTGGTATTGGCTCAGAAAAACTATAAATAGTTTCAAATTTTTGTTGCACAACGATTGGCAACACAGGGATTTCAGATTCCGCTTTATGCAACTTTTTTTCAAAAGAATTATAATCGTAAATCCAAACCCAAGGATTATACATATACGGTTTTGTTTCCGTTAAAAAATGGACCATTGGTATTTTATCATAGACCATTAAATAATCGTTTGGTTTTACAAATTTATTCAAATTCTGCAATAAGTCATTAACAATTTTGGCGCGTCGTTCCGTGGTGTAAATGCCTTTGGCCAAAGGGCTATTTATGGCATAGGTTTTTTCGAATCTACTTCCATTGTCAAAATATGCTTGTTGGGAAATATTATGCGTTTTAAGCAATAAAAAAGCCACAATAATTGCGTATAGAAATAAATGAACTGATTTCTTTGAAAGCTTTAGACTTGAGTTTATATTAAAATATTTTGAATTTGGAATTAGTAAATTTAAATTATCTATAGCATAGAAAAACAAAGGCAAACCAATCCAAATTCCCATATAGCCACTATTTTTTATGCCACCTCCTGTTCCTAAGGAAATAGTAATCAATGTGAAAAAAGATAAAACACTAATTATTTTTACTTCATTACTAAACTTTTTTATAAAAAGAATTGTTAAAGCACCTAATAAACAAAGGCTATATATTGGATAAATATTTCCTGTATTAAACCAAAAGACAAATAAGACGATTGAAAAAACAAAAATAAAAACATTGATGATTTTGTTATTGGGAATAAATCGTCTTAAAACATAAAGTCCCGTAACTATGGCAGCAAGTTTGATCGTTTCAACAGCAATACTCCTGTAATTATAATAAGGTGCCATAAATACCGATTTAAAATTATGTGAACTGTCCTCAGTATTCCCTAGGTCATTTATCGTAAAGAGGGCATTCTTCATTATTTCCAACTGCCCAAGCAAGCTTAAAGTTACATACACCATCAAAAAGCCAATAACAGATCCAAACCCAACAAATAAAAACGGCTTAATAGATTTCAAAATCGATTCTTTTCGTAAATAATATGCATATGGAACAACTAAGACCAATGAGAAAAGCACTAAGTTCGGAATACGGGTAAAAACATTTATACTTAAGATAATCCCAGACAATATGTATAAAAGCATACTGTTTTTTATGACAGCCTTATTTAACACATATATAATTATAACCGACATAAGTGCGGTCAAATAATTATGGTAATAGGTCAAAAACCCATAATCATTCACAAATAAAACCATGACCAATGCAAGGAGTAAAAATTCTTGTTTTATATAAGATTTTAATAATTTGTATGACAGATAAAAAGCTAGAGTGTTTACAATAATTCCAAGCAGCCTAAACCATAAAATGCCACCATCTTCATACAGCAGATACCATAAACCTCCTATAAAACCAGAAAACCAATACAAGAAATTATACTCTACACTTTCAGGATTTGAGAAAATTTGCTGATAAAACGTTAAAACGAAACCATCGTCGCAGACATCAAATCCTTGAAAAGCCACTAATAATTGTAAAAGCACGATAATTATTAATGTAATTTTGAATAGATTCTTCTGAATTTGTAATTCAAGCTTCATTAAGTTAAGCCTATTTAGTTAAAACGGTTTTGAGTAAAAATCAAATATAACATCTTATTTAATTGTTATTCCATTAATTTAGCGGCAATAAAAACAGATTTTAAAAGTGCCATTGAATCTCGATCCCAGAAAAATTCTCAGTCATCCTGTAATTTATACCTCCTATCAAAAAATTGTAGGTGGTTACAGAGCTCGTAAACTTTTTGTTGAAAATAACGTGAACATAAAACCTGGGCAAAAAATATTGGATATTGGTTGTGGCCCTGGAGATATATTAGAGTTTTTACCTAATGTTGACTATACAGGAATTGACTTAGACCCCAATTACATTGAACAGGCAAAAAAAAAATATGGAAACAAAGGTACATTTAAGTGTGCTGGAGTGGACGACTTAGATTTAATTGAGACTCACACTTTTGACATTGTTATTTCTGCAGGAGTCTTGCATCATTTAACGGATGAGCAATGTTTCAATTTGTTTAAAATTGCAGTAAAAGCCTTAAAACCAAATGGCCGTTTTGTATCGTTTGACGGTTGTTATGTTCCAAATCAAAACAAAATTTCCGCTTATTTCTTAAGAAAAGATAGAGGTCAATTTGTAAGAACCCAACATGAGTATGAACGTCTTGCTAAAATCCACTTCAACAATATAGATTCAACCATTGATGAATCCTATTTTTTTATTCCCTATACCTCTATTATTATGGATTGTAAAAACACGGCATATTAGTTTCAACAAAAATGAAAATTAATAAAATCAAATATTTTTACAAAGACCGTTCATTTTTTCTAATTGTATATTTCTGTGTTTTCCTGTTTTGCATTTTTAATGATCCTATATATTCTCCCGACACCTTCGGTTATTTAAGGGCTATGCCATTCCGTCAATTGGGCTATGTCATTTTCTTAAAAAGTTTTAGTTTCGTTTTTGGATCATATTTCGACATTGTGGCAGTAGCGTTTCATGCCCTATTTAGTTTGTTCTGTGTTCATTATTTTCATAAAAAAGTAGCTTCGATATTTAACTTGAACTACTTCCAAAGGCTTATTTTAACTGCGATTTTATTATTTCCTTTTTTCCCACCATTGCTTATTGCAAATAACTTATGTTCTGAAGGGCTAGGTTATGGTTTTTACCTTTTATTTATTGCTATTGGCTTAGACATTCTTTTTAATAATAAACGGGATCATCTTAAATATTATGTCATCATCTTTCTTGGCTTGGTCTTTACAAGAAGTCAGTTTATAATCTCCACTTTAATTTTCGCAGGCGTCTATTTTTTAATTTACAGGAAGTTTATCTTTCAAAGAAAACATATATCAACAATTATTGTTATGTGCGGTGTTGTGCTTATAGCAAGTCTAACGGAACGCAGCTATCATCTATTAAAAGATGGTTTTTTTAAACCTACTCCCTTAGGTTATACCAGTGCTTCAACAGCTCCGATCTATGTTTCTAACACCACGGATTATTCACTTATAAAACAAAAAGGTTACAGGGAAATTCTAAAAAGTACCTACGATACTTTAATTAAGAAAGACTTACTTTTAAAACCCAACCAAACACCAAAAGAAGACTATTTATTCTTTCATGAGAACCTATCAAAAATATGTAATCAAACTGTTAGAGAACAAGGCGTAGCCTATTATTTTAACCAACCAAGCCCTAAAGAGTGGAGTTCCAACCAAGTGGCTTCCTATCCATTTTTTGAAACTGAAGCTGCCTGTAAAACATATACTTTCACTTTAATTAGAGCAAATTTCAATAAATGGATTCAGCTGTTTTATACTAATATAACTTATGGTTTTTACACGCCAATTCTGTTTTTCTTTGTAGTGTTTATGTTCTTATTCAGTTTAGTTAAAACCACATTTTACGATCAAAAGCACTATGCCATTTTATTTCTATTATCATCTTTAATTTTATCGAATGCTCTTTTTATTGCCTTTGCAAGCCATTCTATACAACGTTATCTGTTTTACAATTATGCTTTGTTATTTTTGCTATTCATTAGTACACTCAAACTTTTAAAATGTGAGTAATAAACCTGAACTTTCCATTGTAATGCCATGCTTAAACGAAGCGGAAACTCTTGCTATTTGCATACATAAAGCGCAATCATTTCTTGAAAAGAATAATGTTATGGGCGAGATTATTATTGCAGATAACGGAAGTACGGATGGCTCAAAAGCTATTGCTAAATCTCATAATGCAATTGTAATCCATGCAGAACAAAAAGGATATGGAAGTGCGCTGAAGGCAGGAATTGAGGCAGCAAACGGATCTTATATTATTATGGGAGATGCTGATGACAGTTACGATTTTTCTAACCTTATGCCCTATCTGGTAGAATTGCGAAATGGAAAGGATTTAGTTATGGGAAATCGTTTTAAAGGTGGAATCGAAAAAGATGCTATGCCATTTTTACACCAATACTTAGGCAATCCTGTGTTATCTTTTGTAGGGCGTCTGTTTTTTAAAATTAATATTAATGATTTTCATTGCGGACTGAGAGGCTTTTCTAAAAGTGCCTACAAAACGATGAATTTAAAAACCTCTGGTATGGAGTTTGCCTCGGAAATGGTGGTAAAATCGAAGCTGAATAATTTATCTATTGCGGAAGTGCCAACAAAACTCCATAAAGATGGCAGAACTAGAGCACCACATTTAAAAACTTGGAGTGATGGTTGGAGACATTTACGTTTTTTAATGTTGTACGCACCAAATTGGTTGTTTCTTTACCCTGGAATTCTTTTAGCTTTAGTCGGTTTTGTGATGTCCTTTATTCTTGTCTTAAATCCTATTGAGTTTGAAAGCTTCACATTAGATGTACATACATTATTATACACTTCTGCGTTTCTATTAGTAGGGTTTCAATTTATCATATTCTATGGTTTGACAAAAATATTTGCTGTTGAAAATGAGCTACTTCCAAAATCCAACCGTTATAACAAACTTTTCAAATTTATCAACCTTGAAAAAGGCTTAATCTTTGGTTTTGTACTTTTAATAATTGGAGTATATTTAAGCTTTAAGGGTTTAGCCTCTTGGGAAAACACTCGTTTTGGGCCATTAGATACGAGCACTACGTTACGAATTATAATTCCTGCAATAACAACCTTACAACTTGGTATTCAAACGATATTATTCAGCTTATTTTTTAGTGTTTTAGGACTTAAAAAATAAGCCTTATTCTAGTTTTTCAAAAACAAATAAGTTATTCAGTCCTAATTGAAATCTTTTATGCTTCAAAAGTTTAAATTGTTTTGAATTAAAAATTAAGGGTACATCTTCCACCTTAAAACCATAGTGTTCTTCTAAAGACATACCATCTATTAGTCTTAATTTAGACAAAACCCAAAGTACATGATCTACAAATGGAGAAGGAACGGTAATAATAATTCGACCTTTTGTGTTGAGATAATTGTAACAATTATCTCTAAGTTGTTCTTGTTCTTCATTGGGAATATGCTCTAAAACGGCAAGCATGGTTATAGTGTCAAATGTTTTATCTTTTGGTAAATCGAGAGGAAATTTACCTGGTAGTAAAATGTAATTTTTATTTTGAATAGATTGCTTCAATAATGGATCTATACCAATACTATTCGAAATTGGCTTGGACTTCAGTTTCTTAAATAACGTATCATCAAAACAGCCAATATCCAGAACAGAGTCATTGGCTCTTACATAGGGTTTGGTCATTTTAATGCGCCAATCTCTTAAAACACGATCTACAAATTTCATTTATATATTGAAATATTTCAAGTTCAATAATACAAGAAAAAAAAGAGAAACACCTTTCAGTATTTCTCTTTTCAAAATTATATTTAAAATATCTTACTAGATATTCTTATTACGCTTACGATCCACTTCTTTTAAATAGATTTTACGCAATCTTAAGAAATTCGGTGTTACCTCAACATACTCATCTTTCTGGATATATTCCAACGCTTCCTCCAAAGAAAACTTAATAGCTGGTACAATTTTGGCTTTATCATCTGCACCAGAAGAACGTACGTTACTTAATTTTTTGGTTTTGGTAACGTTAACCGTCATATCATCTCCACGAGAGTTTTCCCCAATTACCTGACCTTCGTAAATATCTTCACCAGGATCGACGAAAAACTTACCTCTATCTTGTAACTTGTCAATAGAATAAGGAATTGCTTGGCCGTTTTCCATAGATACCAAAGACCCATTTTGACGTTCTGGAATGCCTCCTTTTAAGGGTTTGTAATCCGTAAAACGGTGTGCCATAATGGCTTCTCCAGCTGTGGCTGTTAACAATTGGTTACGTAAACCAATGATGCCACGAGACGGCACTATAAATTGGCAAACCATACGGTCGCCTTTGGCTTCCATACTTACCATTTCGCCTTTACGCATCGTTACCATTTCGATCGCTTTACCTGAAACATGCTCCGGTAAATCAATCGTCATTTCTTCAAACGGCTCACATTTGACACCATCAATTTCCTTGATGATTACTTGTGGCTGTCCAATTTGCATCTCATAACCTTCACGACGCATGGTTTCAATTAAAACCGATAAGTGCAATACACCACGGCCAAAAACCATAAATTTATCCGCACTATCCGTTTCTTCAACACGTAAGGCTAAATTCTTTTCCAGTTCTTTGGTCAAACGGTCTTTAATATGACGAGAGGTCACAAACTTTCCGTCTTTTCCGAAGAAAGGCGAATCGTTAATTGTGAATAACATACTCATCGTTGGCTCATCAATAGCTATGGTTTTTAAACCTTCAGGATTTTCAAAATCAGCAACTGTATCACCAATTTCAAAACCTTCTAAACCTACAATAGCACAAATGTCTCCCGTTTCTACCTCTTCTACTTTTAAACGACCTACACCTTCAAAGGTATGTAGTTCTTTAATCTTACTTTTAACTATTGAACCATCTCGTTTAACCAATGAGATTTGTTGGTTCACTTTTAAACCACCTCTGGTTAAACGCCCAATAGCAATTCGTCCTGTAAAGGATGAAAAATCCAAAGATGTAATTAGCATTTGAGTTGTACCTTCTTCGAATTTTGGTTCAGGCACATGCTCAATGACCATATCCAATAAAGGCTCAATATTTTCAGTTTCATTTTTCCAGTCATCGCTCATCCAGTTGTTCTTTGCAGAACCATAAACGGTTGGAAAATCCAGCTGCCATTCTTCTGCACCAAGTTCAAACATTAAGTCAAAAACTTTCTCATGTACTTCATCTGGTGTACAGTTTTCCTTATCCACTTTATTGATAACCACACATGGTTTTAATCCTAAATCAATCGCCTTTTGTAATACAAAGCGTGTTTGTGGCATTGGCCCTTCAAAAGCATCAACTAAAAGTAAAACACCGTCCGCCATGTTCAATACACGTTCAACTTCTCCACCAAAGTCGGCGTGACCAGGTGTATCAATTACATTAATTTTAGTGTCTTTATAAACAACAGAAACGTTTTTAGAGGTAATGGTAATACCTCTTTCACGCTCTAGATCGTTGTTATCTAGAATTAAGTCTCCTGTGTTTTCATTTTCACGAAACAGTTGACAGTGGTACATGATTTTATCTACCAATGTGGTCTTTCCGTGATCGACGTGTGCAATAATTGCGATGTTTTTAATCTTTGTCATAACTGATGCCCATTTTTAAGCGTGCAAATGTACGTCTTATTCTTGTCTTTTCGTTAATAATTTGTTATTATTTCATGTAGAAGCAATTTCAGTTGTATCTTTCACTAAATAATTGATTAACAGCGTAAAGCCTATTTTAAAAACCAATCGCTAATTGGGCCAAAATCGCTTCATTTTTGCAAACTAATTTGAACCCTCAAGAATTAACAAATGCATACGGTTAGCAAATTCACTAAATTTATCCCTTACCTCTATTTTTTGTCGGTAATTGCGTATTGGTTTACAACACTTAATAGACTTGAAGGCATTTCGGCCTATCCGATTTTACTTTTTGGAATTCCATTTTTATGGCAACTGATAAAACCGAGCAGACAATTAAACTTTTCATTAGGTATTGTGTTTGTCTGTCTGTCTTCCTATTTGATATTTGCTTATCTATTTGATATACTCAATATTATCCATTGGTCCGAATCGTCTAAAAAAATCCTTTTTTATGGTGGGCTTTTGGTCGTTGGTAATTTTGTAATGTCTCTTTGGATGGTGCGGAACAGTATTAAGAAGGAGTTTTGAAGTTAGATAATAGACCGCTTCGCTTTTAGAATCAAGAATCAAGACGAAGACCGAAAATTATCGACAATATTGAAAGTTTTTGGCCGTAGAGATATCAGGTGCTATAATTAAAAATAGTACTAGTAAGAATCTGAATTTGATGCGTCTTTTTACATTAAGCTTTTTACTTTCACTTTACACTTAATATTGATGATTGGTAGTACTGAAGACTAAACATTCAATAACCCAATAACTATATTTCCAACAAAGCAATCATAATCGTATCTTTGCTACCTAACAATTTAAGTTTAAAGCTTTGATCACTATCCCAAAATTAAAACACACCAATTCCAACAACTTCTTTTTACTTTGTGGCCCATGCGCTATTGAGGGCGAAGATATGGCATTGCGCATTGCTGAAAAAGTCATAAAAATTACTGATAAACTTGAAATTCCTTATGTATTTAAAGGGAGTTTCAAGAAAGCAAATCGAAGTAGAATTGATAGTTTTACAGGTATAGGAAACGAAAAAGCCTTAAAAATTCTGAGAAAGGTTTCTGAAACTTTTGATGTACCAACAGTAACAGATATTCACGAAACATCGGATGCTGCAATGGCTGCTGAATATGTTGACGTGTTACAAATTCCTGCGTTTTTGGTAAGACAAACCGATTTGGTAGTTGCCGCTGCCGAAACCGGAAAAGTGGTTAATTTGAAGAAAGGACAATTTATGAGTCCTGAGTCTATGAAACATGCGGTTCAAAAAGTAAAAGATGCAGGTAACCAAAAAGTGTGGATAACCGATCGAGGCACTATGTTCGGTTACCAAGATATGATTGTTGATTTTAGAGGCATTCCAACCATGCGTCAATATGCGCCAACGGTTTTAGATGTGACGCATTCCTTACAACAGCCTAACCAAAGTATTGGCGTTACTGGCGGACGACCAGATATGATCGAGACTATTGCCAGAGCTGGAATCGTTAACAACGTGGATGGTTTGTTTATTGAAACTCATTTTGATCCTGCAAACGCCAAAAGTGATGGTGCCAATATGCTACACTTGGATAATCTGGAAAGGTTGTTGGGTAATTTGGTGGCTATTAGAAAAACTGTTAATAGCTTATAAAACGAGTTATTTTTGAAAAACCCAATTGAAATAAGGCAAGCAACTGTAGAAGACATTCCCGAAATCACTAAGATTTTTAGGGACACGGTCACGCATATAAATTCCAAGCACTATTCCGAAAAACAGATTAAAGTTTGGGCCTCTGGCGCTGATGATATTGAAAAATGGGAAGAACGTATTAATAAACTTTATTTTATTGTCGCCGAAATTGAACAAACTATTGTTGGTTTCGCCTACTTAAAAAACGGAAACTGTTTTGATGGCCTTTTTGTTCATAAGGATTATCAACGTCAAGGTATTGGGTCTAAATTATTGCGCATTATAGAATCGCAGGTGATGATGAATGATTTTGAAGTCATCAAATCTGATGTAAGCAAAACGGCCTTACCATTTTTCGACAATAAATATTACGAAGTCATCAAGATACAAAAGAAGAATTTCAAAGGCCTTGTTTTTGAAAATTATTTGGTTGAGAAAACCCTATAAAAGGTTAGCTAAATCTCGAAAACTGCCTACTGAGACTGAACACTACTTTTTAAACGCCTTCACTCCAGCTTCAACTTCTGTAGGAATGTAATTTTCTCTTGGTACAATCGGACAAGAATACTTGGCATTATATGCGCAATATGGATTGTAAGCTGTATTAAAATCTATAATTAGTGTATCAGCTTCTGGTATACGTGCTTCTGTATATCGTCCGCCAGGATAACTTCCGTTGCCATTAGTATCGTCTAAAAATGGTAGAAAAAGATAATCCTCATAACCTTCCTCTTCTAAAAGTCCTAAATTTTGATAAATACTAAGTTCGTATGCTTTGTCTTTTAAAGTAAATGCAACTACGCCATACTTTACATAATCTGGTCGTTCTTCAGTCGTTGTTTTCATCTTGAAAGGTTTAGCATTTGGTGTTCTCTTCAACTTTGCTTTTACAACATAAGTAGAATCGAACTTATAGAAATCCAAACCCGTAAATTTCTTTCTATCCTTATCCTTTAGTGGCGATTTGGTAGCATCCTTGAAGTCTGCATTCATCTCCTTTTGCCATTCCGTTTCTTCGTTTAAAAGATGCTTTTCTTGAGCACAACCAACAAAAAAAACGATTAAAATAAGTAATACAAAATTCTTCATTTCAAAATATTTTAGAATTCAAAAATACAACTTACCTAATTTTATTGTAGTTTTGAGTTAGAAATAAAATAAAAACAATGTTAAATACAATTAGATATACAAAGCAAACCTGTGTGATTTCTTCGGAAAACATTCGGACACATTATCTATTGTAGCTATAAATATATACTATTAAACAATATTTAAAAGTCCGACGTTAACGTCGGACTTTTTATTTTATACCAACCATCAAAATGAAAAATTTATTCCAAAATTACCTTAGCACCTTTCATGGGCTTTCAAGAGAAGTATGGTGGCTAGCACTGATCACATTTGTAAATAGAGCTGGTACAATGGTAATTCCGTTTTTATCATTATACCTAACAGACAAATTAAATTTTACCTTTACAGATGTTAGTTGGATTATGAGCGCTTTTGGTTTAGGCTCAGTCGTTGGCACTTGGATTGGTGGGAAACTAACAGATACTATTGGTTACTATAAAGTAATGGTAAGAAGTCTTCTCAGTACTGGATTTCTCTTCATTGCCATGCAGTTCTTAAATACTTTTGCGAGTGTTTGTGTTGGTATTTTTTTGGTCATGGTCGTCGCTGACACCTTTAGACCAGCCATGTTTGTTGCTATGAGCGTTTATAGTAAACCAGAAAATAAGACGAGATCCGTAACTTTAATTCGTTTAGCTATTAACTTAGGTTTCTCGGCTGGACCTGCCATTGGTGGACTTATTATAACTACTTTGGGTTATGGTGGTTTATTTTGGGTAGATGGTATTACCTGTATCCTTGCCACTATTTTACTTATCAAAGTTTTAAATCCTAGAGTAGCAAAAGCAATAGATAACATTGTGGTAGAACATCCCATATCGGTATATAAGGATAAATTATTTTGGATATTTTTTGCCGCAATGGTATTATTCGGAATTATATTTTTACAATATTTTTCTACATTGCCACTTTACTATAAAGACATCCATCACTTAACAGAGCTAGACATAGGCATTCTCCTTGGTCTGAATGGTTTCTTTATTTTTTTGCTTGAAATGCCGTTAATTAAGTGGCTAGAACAAACAAAAAACACTAAAATAGGTCTCACGCTTTTGGGTCTACTTCTAACGATGTTAAGTTTTTATGTCCTCAATTTAACCTCGTGGATTGGTATTTTAGCTGTTGGTATGTTATTTATGACTATCGGTGAGATGATTGCTTTTCCCTTTTCTAATGCTTTTGCCATGGATAGAGCAAAAAAAGGAAAACAAGGCGAATACCTTTCCATGTATGTCATGGCGTTTTCTATTGCCCATATTTTCGGACATAGTGCAGGCTTGCGATTAATTGATAATTTTGGTTATAATAATACTTGGTATATTATGGTTGCTCTTGGATTTTTAGGAATTTTGCTTTTGCTGTATTTGAAACAGCAGCTGAAAAAAGAAATATTATGAACTTAAATCAAATAACCATCTCATCTTTAGATGCTAGAAGTGCTGTTAGCTTTTATAAAAAACTCGGTTTAAGACTGATGGTTGATGCGCTTCCGAGATATGCGCGGTTGGAATGTCCGGATGGCGATTGCACATTTTCAATACATCAAGTGGAAGATTTACCAATCAATAATAGCGTTACGCTATATTTTGAAGTCGAAAATCTTTCAAAAACAGTTTCGGAACTCCAACAAAAAGGTATTACTTTTAATACCGAAATTTTAGAGCAATCTTGGTTGTGGAGTGAAATTTATCTAAATGATCCTGATGGAAATACTATTATTATCTATCATGCAGGAAAAAATCGTAAAAATCCTCCATGGAGAATAAATTGAAAAAATTAAATGGAAACTATTTATAAAGACATTATAATTATTGGAGCTGGACCAATAGGAATAGCATGTGCATTAGAATGCAAAAAAAGGAATTGGGATTATACCATAATTGAAAAAGGCGCATTGACCAATTCATTGTTCAATTATCCGTTGAACATGACGTTTTTCTCAACGTCTGAAAAATTGGAAATTGATGAAATTCCTTTTATCAGCAATAACCCCAAACCCACTCGAAACGAAGCTTTAGAATATTATAGACGCGTTTCTACATCCAATAATTTGAATATTAATCTGTATGAGAAGGTATTGGATATCAACAAGGCAAAAAACGGATTTAAAATTGCATCTGATAAAGCCATCTATTATTCTAAAAAAGTAATCATCGCTACTGGCTTTTATGATATTCCAAATTTATTGAATGTTCCTGGCGAAGTTTTACCCAAAGTGTTTCACTATTATAAGGAAGCACATCCTTATACCTTGCAAAATATTGCGGTTGTAGGCGCCAGTAATTCGTCCGTGGATGCAGCACTCGAAATCTATAGAAAAGGTGGTAACGTTACCATGATTGTTAGAGGAAACACTATTGGCGAACGCGTAAAATATTGGGTAAAACCAGACATTTTAAACCGTATTGAAGAAGGCAGCATTAAAGCCTATTTTAATTCAGAAATCAAGGAAATTAAAGCCACAGAAATTATTGTAAAAACAAATGAAGGCGATATTACAATTTCGAATGATTATGTCGTGGCTCTGACGGGTTATCGACCTAATTTTAAATTTTTGGCTAACGCTGGAATTGAATTTTCAAAGGATGAAAAGCACATTCCTATTTACAATCCCGAAACCATGGAATCCAATGTTGAAGGACTTTATTTAGCAGGAGTCATCTGTGGTGGTATGGAAACCCATAAATGGTTTATTGAAAACTCTAGAATCCATGCAAAACTCATTGCCAACCATATAGAAAATAACAAAGAATAGTTTTGGAAGACGACTGGGAAAAACTACCACTATTTATAAAAGCAACAGAAATTAGTGAGTTGGTAGATCATATTGTTACAGCTGTTGAAAATACTGATATTGATTTTGAAGATGACATTAGAGCAGAAATGTTAGAAAGTAATTTGGATTATTTACGCGAAAATTCTTTAATAATTCCTGCAAAGATAGCTGGTGTTGCCAGTGAAGATACTCTCTACGATTTACGTATGGAAAATGCCGCAATCATAAGAAAAGCGGCACGAGAACTGATTACGAATGCTAGAGGATTGCAAATGCATGGCTACAAAGACACCGCATATCTTGACCTTTTAAGAACTGCGGTAGAAGAGTTTAGAATCCTTTTTGCCGAATGGGTGAAAACGTTTGACGAGTGGAATTATATTATTGATCGTTGGGGACTTTTTAATCCGCCAGGAGTGAATTACGACGACCACGATCCTGATGATGACATCCCGTTTGATCCTAATGATTTTTTTGATGAGGATTGATTAAATACCACACATTTAATGCGGTACGGACAAGTCGCGACTTGTCCCTATAAAGGCTTTATCTCCTTATATTTAACCACATGAGATAATACAATCTGTGTTTTGGTTTCCCCATAGCTGATTAACTGATCTATAAACGATTCCAGATGTTTTTGGTTTTTTAAAACCACTTCCATCACTATATTTTCGTTGCCTGTAATTCGATAGCAGTTCACGACCTCATCATAGGTTTTCACTTTTTCCAAAAATGGTTTTAACATGCCCATAAATGCTCGTAAAGTAATCAACGCTTTCAATTGATAACCAGCTTCAAAAGGCGACACAAAAGTGGTATAACCTTGGATAATTTCAGCATCTTCCATTTTTTTTATACGCTCAGAAACTGCAGGAGACGTTATTCCCACTTGTCGGCCAATTTCGGCACTTGACATTCGCGCGTTTTGCTGAAGGCACTTTAGAATTTTCCAGTTTAAATTATCGATTTTCATTTAAAGATATTTACCTATAAAAACATAATTATTAAAGCAAATATACTAAATGACTTTAATTATTAAAGCTCAATTTCAATTTAAGTCCTTAATTTCGTGTACATTGCTATTGAAAACATGAATTACAACTTACCATCACATTTTTCCGAATTGCCTGTTTACCAAAAGGCTATGGATATTATTATACTTTCCCGAAGCATTTCAACCTATCTAAATCAAGATTTATCCTATTTAAATCCTGATGGTTCCGAGGATGAACATATTTACTTTACAGGTGATATTGTACAACAATCCACAAATCTTGCGCCTAAAATCATAAGTGCTGAACAAGAACGTTGTTCTGACAAAAAAAGTAAGCATCTTGAAAGCTTAGATCGTTTAACAACACGACTATACAGTAATTGCAGAAGACTAGAAAAATCGAACAGTAATGGACGGGATTATTTACCTATCCTTCGTGGTGAGTTGAAAAAATTCAGAAAGCTGAAACATCACTGGATGATGACCTTGTAATTGATAAGCATTAATTACAAATATTAGTTTTAGCAATCCAAGGGGTAATCCACGTCGTTTCTTTCCCTAAAGTTATTTTAGTTTCAGGTTTTGAAAAGACCAAATGGAAATTCCCGTTTTTCTCAATGTAATTAAAAGTCAATTTAGTACAATAGGTACCCTTGCCATGATTTACAAGCATAGTAATTGTACTTCCTTTTATGTCAATATCCTTTACAGATTCCACCAAAATGAAATTCACATTAACATCTGGTGATAACTCTTCTGAACTATAACGATCTAAATCATTCATTTCAATCATATCAGCTACGATATCTTGAACCCAGTTTTCAACTGATTTATTTTGACTCTTCAAAGAAATTGAAGCCATTAGTAGAAGAATTGCGATAGAATATTTCATAAGACTTAAAAGTTCAACTTTATTTAATCACTTGTGCATTACTCATAAATGCATTTTGATAATTCTGTATTTTAGAATTCATAGTATCAGAAATAATCATAAACTGACATTTATGAAGACTTTCAGACAACCGTAAAATATGATTGTAGGCATTATTACGACCTAAATAATCCGCATCTTCTATAGCAAATAATTGAACTTCGCCTAAATGAATACCATTCAGAAAATAAATTTTGCTTAAACGCGCAGGTGTTGCTATGACAATATCTTGACCGTAATAGACTTCTGTTTTTTGCTTTTCAATATCGTATTCGTCATAAAGTGTATACACCCTTAAATCCGTTGTATTTGTAAAGCGCTCAAATTCATCTTTTAAATCTAAAGCACTTTGTTTGTCATTGACTACTATAATGGCTCTTGGCGAATCTTCGAAAGCCGCTGCTTTTAATTTATGGATGGTCGCTATAATTAGTGCAGTGGTTTTTCCACTGTCTTTTGGTGCAATCACATAAGCATCGGAACCACCTTTTAAAATTGGCAACACTTTTTTCTGAAATGCATTTGAAGTTTCAAACCCTTCATTTTCTAAGGATTCTTTTAATAAAGGGTGCAGTTTTTTGAATGACATTATCGCTATTTTTAAATAGCAAATTACAATAGTGCTATCTCAAGCAAAGATATCATTAATGACAGACTTTACAGTAAGCTTTATCTCGAATTTACCCAACTAAATAACCTTCATTATTCATTTTGAAGCCACAAGAACGTGAAAACATTTTCAATCTGTTCTTTTTCACCTTTTACTTGGTAGTTTAAGAAAAAGCAAAGGTTCTCTTAGATAATTCGGCAAACGTTATTGACTACTCTCTTAACTAAATATCTTTTGTTTCTCAGTAATGCTCAGCATAAGCCCTTCGACTTAGCTCAGGACAGGCTAATCAAACACTTTTTCAGAAAAAGAAAAAGTGGTTCTCTGAGATACTTCGACTGCGCTCAGCATAAGCGATTCACTCACTTTTTGCAAAAAGCAAAAAGTGGTTCTCTGTTTACATATTACGGCGATACTGACCACCAACCTCAAACAAGGCAGATGTGATTTGCCCCAACGAACAAACCTTACAGACCTCCATCAACGCTTCAAAAATATTCTCGTTATTAATGGCTTTGCTTTGCAAATTTTTCAATAATTCTTCAGTATCATGTGCATTATGCAGATGTTCTAAAGTTTTTATCTGAAACTGCTTTTCGTCTTCAGTTGCTCTAATCACTTCTGCTGGCTGAACCGCTGGCGAACCTTTACTACTCAAAAAGGTGTTCACACCAATAATTGGAAACTGTCCGTTATGCTTTAAGGTTTCATAATACAGGCTTTCTTCTTGGATTTTGCTGCGTTGGTACATAGTTTCCATGGCTCCGAGAACACCACCTCTTTCCGTGATGCGATCAAACTCCAATAAAACGGCTTCTTCTACCAAATCGGTCAATTCTTCAATGATGAATGCACCTTGGATTGGGTTTTCATTTTTAGCCAATCCTAACTCTTTATTAATTATCAGTTGAATTGCCATCGCTCGTCGAACTGACTCTTCCGTAGGTGTTGTAATTGCTTCATCATAAGCATTGGTATGTAATGAATTACAATTATCATAAATCGCATATAAAGCTTGAAGTGTTGTTCTGATATCATTAAAATCAATTTCTTGGGCATGTAAACTACGTCCAGAAGTTTGAATGTGATATTTCAACATTTGCGCTCTAGGATTCGCACCATATTTGTGCTTCATCGCTTTAGACCAGATCTTACGTGCCACACGACCTATAACCGCGTATTCGGGATCTATACCATTTGAAAAGAAGAAGGATAAATTAGGTCCGAACTTATTGATGTCCATGCCTCTACTTAAATAATATTCTACATAAGTAAACCCATTGGATAAAGTCAATGCTAGTTGTGTTATTGGGTTTGCTCCTGCTTCGGCAATATGATAACCGGAAATAGAGACCGAATAGAAATTCCGAACATTATTTTCAATGAAATATTCCTGAACATCTCCCATTAAACGCAGCGCGAATTCAGTAGAGAAAATACAGGTATTTTGAGCCTGATCTTCTTTTAAAATATCAGCTTGAACTGTTCCTCGAACTTGTGCGATGGTGTTCTTTTTTATTTCGGCATAAACATCGGAAGGTAAAACTTGATCACCCGTAACACCTAAAAGCATTAAACCTAAACCGTCGTTTCCTTCTGGAAGTTTACCGTTATATTTTGGTCGCTCATTATCTTTATAAATGGCTTCAATTTTCTTTTCTACTTCTTTTTCTAAACCATTTTCTTTGATGTAGATTTCACATTGCTGGTCTATCGCTGCATTCATAAAAAAGCCCAATAACATTGGCGCAGGACCATTGATGGTCATACTCACAGAAGTCATCACATTTGCCAAATCAAAACCAGAATACAGTTTTTTAGCATCATCCAAACAACAGATGGAAACACCAGCATTTCCAATTTTACCATAAATATCTGGACGTAAATCAGGGTCATTTCCATAAAGTGTTACACTATCAAAAGCTGTCGACAATCGTTTTGCCGGTAAACCTGCACTGACATAATGAAAACGTCTATTGGTCCGTTCTGGACCACCTTCACCTGCAAACATTCTTGCAGGATCTTCTCCTGTTCTTTTAAATGGATATAAACCGGCTGTATATGGAAATTCGCCAGGTACATTTTCTTGCAAACACCATCTTAAAATATCTCCCCAAGCCTGATATTTTGGCAAGGCTACTTTTGGGATTTGCGTATGTGAAAGCGATTCGGTGTGGGTTTCAATTTTAATTTCTTTATCTCTGACTTTAAACGCATAAACAGGATCTTTATATCGATTTACTTTGTCGTCCCAACCTGTTATAACTTCCCAATTGTAAGGATCAAGATTTAGTTTTACACGGTCGAATTCTTTAATCAAAAGATTCAACAACTGATATTGAGATTCCTTGTCAGTCGCACTTCCTTCTGTCGGAATGACATTACCTTTGTCATTCTGAGCTTGTCGAAGAATCTCATCTTCATCTAAACCTAATTTTCCAATGAAAGACTTTTCGACGGAATTTAAAGTGACATTTCCAACCGAACATATCGTTTTATAAATTCCATATAGTTTCTGAGCAACTTCTACCTGTTCGTTGGCCGTTTTATCATAACCTCTATTATTTTCTGCGATTTCTGACAAGTATCGTGTTCTTGACGGTGGAATCACAAAAATCTTCTCACTCATTTCCTTAGAAATTTCAAAAGTCGATTTTAATTCTGCATCCGCTTTTTCAACCAGTTTGTCCATAACGGCCTTATAAAGCGTATTCATTCCTGGATCGTTGAATTGCGAGGCAATGGTGCCATAAACTGGTAACTCATCTTGAGGAATATCCCAAAGATTATTATTGCGCATGTATTGCTTTTTCACATCTCGAAGCGCATCTAAAGAACCACGTTTATCAAATTTGTTTATGGCTACTAAATCTGCAAAATCGAGCATATCAATTTTTTCAAGCTGTGTAGCCGCTCCAAATTCTGGAGTCATGACGTATAAAGACACATCAGAATGTTCTATAATTTCGGTATCTGATTGTCCGATTCCTGAGGTTTCAAGAATGATCAAATCATATTCAGCCGCTTTTAAAACCTCAACAGCTTCATTTACATATTTAGACAATGCAAGGTTAGATTGACGTGTTGCCAAACTTCGCATATAAACTCTTGGCGAATTAATGGCATTCATACGAATTCTATCTCCTAAAAGTGCACCACCCGTTTTTCGTTTGGAAGGATCTACAGAAACCAAGCCAACCGATTTTTCGGGAAAATCAATTAAGAAGCGACGTACCAATTCATCTACCAAGGATGATTTACCGGAACCTCCTGTTCCTGTGATTCCGAGAACTGGAGTCCCTTTTCCCGTTTTCCCCAAAGAGGAAAATCTCTCAGCATTCGCATTTAATATAGTGCTGAATTTTTCGGGTTCGTTTTCAGCAACTGTTATTAAACGTGCTATTGTATTTACGTCTTTTTCTTTTAATTCAGTACTTATTCCCTTCCCTTTTGGAAGGGTTAGGGATGGGCTAGTATCACTCTGCTCCACCAAATCATTAATCATGCCTTGTAAACCTAGTGCTCTTCCGTCATCTGGCGAATAGATTCTGGTAATCCCATAATCCATTAATTCTTTGATTTCTTCAGGAAGAATAACGCCTCCGCCACCTCCAAAGATTTTGATATGACCTGCTCCTTTTTCCTTTAACAAATCGTACATATATTTAAAATACTCATTGTGACCACCTTGATAAGAGGTCAAGGCAATAGCATTCGCATCTTCTTGAATGGCAGTATTTACAACCTCCTCTACACTTCTATCATGGCCTAAATGAATCACTTCAACACCTGTTGATTGAATAATGCGACGCATAATATTAATTGCCGCGTCGTGTCCATCAAATAGGGATGCTGCAGTTACTATACGTACTTTATGTTTTGGTTTATAAGGTGTAGCTTGTTTCATTCGTAAAAAAATTACTAATTTGAATGGCAAATTTAAGGAATATTCAAAAATTTAAAGCAATAATCATTAATTATCTAAATCTTTAAGAAAGGGCGAATAGCTTACAATTTTAATTACTTTTAACAATTCATTCAATGTCAATTTTATGCAAAAAATAACGCTACTTATTCACTGTGAAGATCAACCAAATATTATTGCTTCAGTTACTAGTTTTATGGCTTCCAACGACGGAAACATTGTATATATAGATCAGCATGTCGATAGAGAACAAAACATCTTTTTTATGCGTTTGGAATGTGAATTTACTTCAAACGTATTTTCTATTGATAAATTTAAAGCCCTATTTAAAAATTCGTTGGCGGAAAAATTTAAGCTTAAATGGCGTATGTATGCAGCCGATAAGAAACCAAGAATGGCATTGTTTATTTCCAAATATGACCATTGTTTGTACGATATTTTAAGTCGTTATAATTCGGGAGAATTGTTTCTTGAAATTCCTTTCATTTTAAGCAATCATCTCGATTTAAAACCTATCGCAGAAAGTTTTAAAATTCCATTTTTTCATGTTCCAGTGACAAAAACCACAAAACATGAAGCTGAGCAGAAGCAATTAGAACTATTAGAAAAACATCAAATTGATTTTATAGTATTGGCAAGGTACATGCAAATTGTGTCTGGAACTTTAATCGATAAGTACCCGAACAAAATCATTAACATCCATCATTCATTCTTGCCTGCTTTTGTAGGTGCTAAACCTTATCATTCAGCTTACAAACGAGGCGTAAAAATTATAGGCGCCACAAGTCATTATATTACAGAAGAATTGGATGCAGGACCAATCATTGAGCAAGGTGTTACTCATGTTTCTCATTCACATTCTATTAAAGACTTAATTGCCAAAGGACGTGATTTAGAGAAAATTGTACTATCTAATGCCATTAAACTTCATGCTAATAGAAAAGTTATGGTGTTTAATAATAAAACAGTTATTTTTTCCTGATAATGTGACTTATTATTTTAATTAGGTCTAATGTCTAACAGAAACGCTTAAATAGGTTTTCAAATTTAGAAACAGCATAAATATTGAAACCTTTGCATATATAATAAATTATCTTTGCTCAAATTATAAAAAACAAATCATGATTAAGAAAATCTTTGCTTTACTTATTATTTTCAATTTAACAGCTTGTGCAGAATTACAACAGGTAGTTGATTCGTTACCTGAAGGTACGGGAGACGTGTTGGGCAATGCTGATATTGCTGCCGGATTGCGACAAGCCTTAGATTTAGGCATTGACAAACAAGTGACTAAGTTAACTGCTGAAGATGGCTTTTTTAAGAATGAATTAGTTAAAATCGTTTTACCAGATGAATTAAAGAAAGTCGATGAAACGTTGCGAAAAATAGGCTTAAGCAGTTTAGCTGACGAAGGCTTAAAAGTACTGAATAGAGCTGCAGAGGATGCCGTATCAGAAGCGACACCTATTTTTGTAAATGCTGTGAAAGGCATCACTTTTGATGATGCTAAAAATATATTGCTTGGCGATGATACTGCAGCAACCTCTTATTTAACATCCAAAACACAAACGGCACTTTACGATAAATTCAAACCAGTAATCAACAATTCATTTAGTAAAGTGGGTGCTGACCAAATTTGGACGAATCTTATTACCAAATACAATAATTTGCCTTTAACCAATAACGTGAATCCAGATCTAACGGATTATGTCACTGGCGAAGCTTTAAAAGGTGTTTACACCATGATTGCTGTTGAAGAAATAGAAATAAGAAACAAAGTGTCTTCTCGAACTACGGATTTATTGAGGAAGGTATTTGCTTTGCAAGACTAGAAAAAGTTAAAATATTTTTTTAGGCTTTAACATTCTTTTTAGATATAAATTACTAACTTTCAACGAGTAACTAATAACACATTCCGTTGTGGCTAATTTGAATCGACTTCTAAATAAAAAGAAAAAGCTAAATAAAAAATATAAGCAGCTTATTGAAGAGGCTTATAATTTAAGACAAACCGATCATGCATTAAGCGATTTTTCTGAGTATAAAGCCACCAAAGTGCTACATAAAATCAATAAGCTAAAATTTGTTGTTGGAGATACTGCCTTACAGGCTAATTAATCGATATTTAATACTTTCCTAATAGTAACATAACATTCAACTCACAGAATATAAGCATCTTTGTAATGCAAAAGATTGAGTTAGTTAAATCTCGAATTAGTTAGTTGAAGTCGGTATTTTAGATAGTATCGACTTTTTGCGTTTCATCATGTAGCGTTTTAAAATACGGATAGGACTTCAATAAACGGCTGCCATACCAAGAAAATAATTCGCCATCCACAATTTTAACTGTCTTTTCAGGAAATTTTGATTTCAATTCTAAAATATGTTCCGACTTAAAGGGAAACGGTTCGCTGGACAAGAAAATAAGATCTGCCTCTTTTAATTTTGAATTGTTTAAGTCGATTTCCGGATAACGCTCTTCTACTTTAAACGCATTTGTGAATCCGGCTTCCGAGATCATAGCATCGATAAAATTAATTGACGCTGCCACCATCCAAGGATTTTTCCAAATGAAATAAGCAACTTTTAATTCCTCTTTCGCTTTAATTTGGAGTTGAAATGCCTCACGTGCATTTCGAATATTTGAAATTAACTCTGAAGCACGTTTTTCTTTATGAAATATATTGCCATACATTTTTATCAACTCAAAACAATCTTCCAAATCGTAAATATCACTAATATGAATTGGCACAATAGTTTCAAGTTCTGCAATCATTTCTTTTGTATTCTCTTCTTTATTACAAAGAATGATATCAGGATTTAAATCCATTATTTTCTGAAGATTAACTTGCTTTGTACCGCCAACCACCTTTTTTGATAGTCGCAGATGTTTTGGATGCACACAGAATTTAGTCACACCAACGATTAAGTCTTCTATACCTAAATCGACCAACAATTCGGTTTGGGAAGGTACTAGTGAGATGATTCGTTTTGGCGTTTTCTCTAGTTGAAATTTTCTGTTGAGTTGATCCTTCATCTTTTTAGTTTTTAGTCGTAGTATCAGTTTTCAGGCTTACTCATATGAGAAACTGTAAACTGTGACTGAGACTGTAACTGTAACTGTGACTGTGACTGTGACTGTGACTATGACTATGACTGTTAATTAAGACTTTTCACTCAAAACAGCTTCCATTTGCACCTGCAATTCCTCAGCTTTTACAGCAGCAGCTTGCGCAAAATCTTCATTTTGGGAAGCGTAAATTATACCACGTGATGAATTTATTAATAAACCAACCGAACTATTCATACCATATTTACACACGTCTTGAAGATTGCCGCCTTGGGCACCAACTCCAGGCACCAACAAAAAGCTATCAGGAATAATTTTACGAATATCAGCTAAAAACTCCGCTTTGGTCGCACCAACCACGTACATTAAGTTTTCTGAATTCTGCCAAGATTTAGAGGTTTCCAAAACTTGTTTGTATAACTCTACGCCATCTACTGTTTTTGTCTGAAAATCAAAAGCGCCTTGATTGGAGGTTAAGGCTAAAAGAATGGTATGCTTATCTTTAAAAGCTAAAAAAGGTTCTACGGAATCCTTTCCCATATATGGTGCAACCGTTACACTATCGAAACCTAAATCCTCAAAAAACGCTTTGGCATACATGGTACTTGTATTACCAATATCGCCTCGTTTAGCGTCAGCAATGGTGTAAATTTCAGGATGTTTTTCGTTGAGATAGTCGATTGTTTTTTCTAAAGCTCGCCAACCTTTAATGCCGTAAGCTTCGTAAAAAGCGGTGTTTGGTTTGTAGGCAACGCATAAATGATGTGTTGCATCTATAATGGCCTTATTAAAAGCGAAGATGGGATCTTCTTCTTTTAATAAATGTTGTGGGATTTTATTTAAATCGACGTCTAAGCCTATGCAGAGGAAGGATTTCTTTTGTTGGATTTGTGTTGTTAGTTGGGTTGTTGTCATTTTTTTGCCACTAATTCACGATTGTTAATTTAAGGATTCACAATCAATTAACATGAAGTTGTGTTTGTAATCACCTTTACTTTAACCTGTTATAAACAAGGAGTATCAAGGGTTATACCACACGTTCTTTATTTCGTTTTCTTATTTTCTTTTAAACATTCTATATGAAATTCCTCCAATTATAAAAAGTGGTAAAATATACATTACAAGTTTATTAAGTCCGTTATTTAAAGTTTGACTTGCCTGTCCACCTTCTCCAAAAATCAAAGGAAAATTAACACTTCCACAAAATATAGAAATATTAGTAAAGCTATAAGTCCAATTATTTTTATTGTGATTTTCACTTTTCACGGGCTTATTTAAATTGGTGGCAACTTCTGTTATCGTTAGCTTTAATAAAATAAAACATAAAAAATCATTTATAATTCATAAGATTCCTGCCTTCGCAGGAACTAAATCAAATCATCACTAGCCTTCAACAACTCGGTGTTTTCAGCCAACATTAATTCGTCAATAATTTTTTGAATATCACCATCAATGATATTTGATAAATCATAAAGTGTTAAACCTGGCACTCTATGATCGGTCACTCGTCCCTGCGGATAATTGTAAGTTCTAATTTTAGCACTTCTGTCGCCAGAGCTTACCATGCTTTTTCGTTTTTCAGAATCAGCAGCTTGTTGTTTTGCTAATTCTAAATCGTATAAACGCGAGCGTAACACCTTTAAGGCTTTCTCTAAGTTTTTGTGCGATGATTTCTGATCTTGACAACTCACAATCATTCCCGTAGGTTCATGATGTAACTTAATTGCTGAATAGGTTGTGTTAACCGACTGCCCTCCAGGACCAGTTGACGTGGTGCGTTCTATACGCACTTCGGTCATATCTAATTCATAATCAAATTCTTCTGCTTCTGGCAAAACCATAACTGTTGCTGCACTTGTATGCACACGACCTTGAGTTTCGGTTTGTGGTACACGTTGTACACGATGTACACCAGCTTCAAACTTTAAGGTGCCATAAACATCTTCTCCTGAAACTTCAAATATTATCTCCTTAAAACCTCCAGATGTTCCGTCACTCTGGCTCACCACATCGACCTTCCACCCTTTATCACTGCAATATTTGGAATACATACGGTATAAATCGCCTGCAAAAATACTGGCTTCGTCACCTCCTGTTCCAGCACGTACTTCCACGACCACGTTTTTAGCGTCATCTGGATCCTTTGGAATCAGCATAAAACGAATCTCTTCTTCTAGCTTGTCTATGGTCTCTTTTGCTTCATCAAGTTGCAATTTTGCCATATCTAACATTTCAGCATCAGAACCATCCGCAATAATTTCTTCAGCTTCAGAAATATTATCTAAAGCTTCCTTATAAATTTCGCCTTTATCTACAATAAGTTTAAGATCCTTGTATTCTTTCATCAGCTTGGTGTAGCGTTGCTGATCGGATATAATATCGGGTTGAATGATAAGGTCATTTACCTCATCAAAACGTTGTTTTATAATTTGTATTTTCTCTAACATGGCTCTTCAAAAATTGGATTTCAAAAATACAATTTTTTTAGATTAAAGACCGCTTCGCTGTTAGATAATAGAAACAAGACTCTGAAAGATTACTTCATGAAAAACTTTAGTTCTTTTAGTTGAACAAGGTAGCAATCACACTTTTTAAAATTAAGAAATGGAAATTTAAAATGTTACAGTATTAACAACTTGAAACGAGTTTTAGTCTAGGCTCTAAAATCTATAAGCGCAGCGGTCTAGGTTCTTTTTATAAAATTTAAAGGAAATCAAATTTTTAATGTAAAAATAAATGACACCAAATAACGTTATTCATTAACTATGTATCGTCTCCTAGCTATACTATCCTTTTATAAACCATTTGTGATTTGGTCATTTCTGGTTACTGCTGTAGTCGCTTTTTTTAATGCGCAAATAGCACCAGCCATAGCGACCAAATTATTTCTTACGGTTTTTGCATGGTATTATATGAGCGAAACTCCGAATAAACGCAAATTAACGTTTTACAAGAATTTAGGCATATCGCCTTTTAAGCTATTTTCGATTATGTTTCTTATAGATTGTATTTTAACCGTTATTTATTTGACTGTTTTTAGGGAATTTACATAACTGACTTATGAAGATTTAATAAATCTCTATGCAAATTTCAGATTATAAAGATGAATTAAGAAGATTCATTGGATTTTATAATATTATCCAAATCCACAACGACTCCGACACCTAAAATTTGCTTCCACTGTAATTTTGGACCTTCAATAACGATTTCCTCGTTGGTCATGTCGTTGATTTCAACTTCAGCTTTTATATCGTCATCATATCTTAAATGTGAGCCTAAAGTGGCTTTTACATATTTATTGACTTTCATGTCCAAGTTCAATTCCCATTCTACATCAATATTTCCGAAACTATTGATATAATCCGTGTACAAGCGCAGAAGACTCGTCACTTTTATATTCTCGAACATTTCTTCTTCGTATTGGTTAGTCAATAAAATGCCCAATTCTTGTCTTACTTTACTTCCGTCCCTCAAAATGTTTCCTTCTAAATCATAAATTGCAGGATCGACACCAAACGCTCCCCTATTTGCCAAATCATCATCTAAAACGAATGTAGTTTTTAACGTGAATGGTGAAGCGTAAAACGATAAACGTTCAATATGTCGCCCATATTCCATACCCAAACCAAAAAACATATAACCAGGCGCTAGAAATTTTGATATGGGCTCATCTCTGTTGGGATAATTATAGCCGTTAGCCAATTGAGAATTAAAACTAAATTTTGCCGAATAGAACCAATTACTCATTGGGTTTTTCTCTAATCCAACATTAGAAATTACTTCAATAACATCTTCGGTCTTTCTAATGTCTCGATCTGCTTGCTTATTTAAACCATATCGCACATTGAAATTGGAATTCCAAAAGTATTTTTCCTTTTTGTATTTTGCGGTTGCTTTACCAGTCACGATTCCAGTAATGGAATTGGTTCCACCAGCGTTCCAATTGGTGAACGACACTTGATTAAGGGTTAAACCCACTTCTTTTTTTGTACGCCATCCCAATTCAATAGGAGCTTCCTTTTTTTTCAAAAAATACAAAGAATCTGGTTGTGCTGCTATGTCAGTTGACGAGAACAAAATGACACTAAAAATAAGCCACAAATAGTTTTTCATGCTATAAAAATTAATACTGAAATGTACCGTAATCACTTTTTATGGTCAGTTTCTTTTGTTTTGCTCGTTCCACTCTACCCATAACCTTAGCATCTACATTAAAAGACTTAGAAATCTCGATAATGGCATTTGCAACATCTGGTTTTACATAAAGTTCCATACGATGACCACAGTTAAATACTTGATACATTTCTTTCCAATCTGTTTTAGATTGTTCTTGAATCAGTTTGAATAACGGCGGAACTGTAAACATATTATCCTTTATAATATGAAGTTCGTCAATAAAGTGTAGAATTTTGGTTTGAGCGCCACCACTGCAGTGCACCATACCGTGAATAGAATCGCTCTTGTATTTATTTAAAATTGCTTTTATGATTGGAGCATATGTTCTTGTTGGCGATAAGACTAATTTACCTGCATCAATTGGTGAATTTTCAATGGTATCTGTTAATTTAGTTTGACCGGAATATACTAATTCTTCTGGCACAGCCGCATCATAACTTTCTGGATACTTATGGGCTAAATATTTAGAAAACACGTCGTGCCTTGCTGAAGTTAAGCCATTACTTCCCATTCCTCCATTGTATTGGGTTTCATAAGATGCTTGTCCGAATGACTCTAAACCGACAATAACATCGCCTTCGGTAATATTTGCATTGTCTATAACATCGCTTCGTCTCAGGCGAGCTGTTACTGTAGAATCCACAATTATAGTTCTTACCAAGTCACCAACATCTGCGGTTTCTCCTCCTGTGGAATGAATGGTAACGCCAAAGGATTTCAAATCTTCAATTAATTCTTCAGTTCCATTGATTATTGCAGAAATCACCTCTCCAGGAATCAAATTCTTGTTTCTTCCTATTGTAGACGACAACATAATATTATCCGTTGCACCAACGCAAAGCAAGTCGTCAATATTCATTATTAGCGCATCTTGGGCAATACCTTTCCAAACTGAAATATCACCAGTTTCTTTCCAATACATATATGCTAATGACGATTTTGTACCTGCGCCATCAGCATGCATAATCAAACAAAAATCATCGTCATTGGTTAAGTAATCGGGTACAATTTTGCAAAACGCCTTAGGAAACAAGCCCTTATCGATATTTTTAATGGCATTGTGAACGTCTTCCTTTGATGCAGAAACACCTCTTTGTGTATATCTCTTACTTACCGAATTACCCATGGAACAATAATATTAATAGTTGTTACAAAAGTAAGAATTGCTTTTATTTATATGGAATGATTTGGTTGGAATTAATAACAGTTTTCATTTTTCGGCGTAATGCTTCCTTTTTCTTATTACCTCCAAAGTAAAAATGGAGACCTAATCCTGCTCTAAATAAGACATCATCAGATTCACCACCCACTAGTCCATCGAGTTCATCGGTAAACAAATAATTATATTCCCCAAAAAGTTTTAGACCTAAACCTTCTGTGAAAATAAATTCAAAACCTGCACCTCCTTGGGCCTTTGTTGCTGTGTTTTCAAAATAATTAGAGGCATTATAACCACTTCCAGCATATAAAAATGGGGAAAACTTTGTGTAGGGACTGAACAGAAATTCTAAATTTAAATCGAAAGACATAAAACCTTCGTTATATATATCTTTGACCACCACGTTATATTTATGATACGAAAAGTTAATATTTAGATGACTCGTAATGTGATGTTTATAGCCAATTTTAAAATACACATCGAACTCAGTTTCTGGGTAGTCACCTTCTATCATTGCAGAACCTGCTGCTATATCAATAGCATTGGAACCTCTTAAATTGAAAAAAGCATATCTACGTTCAATGGATTTTTCACTTTTTTCATCGCTATCTTGAGAAAAAGCTGAATTAAAACAAAAAATAGTCACTGCTACACTTAGGACAATAGCATTGAATTTGAAAATCATATACTTCTAATTAGAAGATAGTTTATTGCATTGTAGATTGAATATCAAATAAACATTAAAATAAATTATATAATTTGTTTTAAAATTCATTCCATATAATGAGGGGCGGCAATATAGAAAAATATTTAGTATTTCATAAATATCAATCGCATTTATGTAAAACAAAAAAAGGATAAAACCGACCTATCGATTTTATCCTTATTATGTTAATGGTAAAAAATACCTTAATTAGTCATCTTAATTTTTAAGATTCTGCTTGTAACTTGGCTTGTACATTTACAACCTTTTCATTAGTCACTTTATTTAAATCTTCTGATTTATCTTGTGAAAGAATAAGAGTCGCACCAACAAGTATAGCTACACTTAGTAGTAACTTTTTCATTTTTACAAATATTGATTAATAGCCCTACAAAAATACGAAACAAACGTATTATTAAAATGACTATTACCAATTATTTATCATCAAAGCACCACCTTTTCGATAACTAGTTTGATGTTATCGACAAACGACACGAATTGCAATTTTCCAACCTTATTACGTACGTGAACCTACGTACATTCAACCCAAAAATCTGTAATTCAACAGACTTAAACTACTGCCATATCACTACTTAGTAAACAGAAGCTCTCTATATTTGGTTAATGGCCAGAGTTCGTCATCGATCATTAGTTCTAGTTTATCACAATGATATCTAATCTCCTCGAACAATGGTTTTACCTTATTACAATAACCACTTGCTTTGGTTCCTATTTCAGTTTGCTTATTCAAAACTTTACGCTCATCCGTCATTTTAGTTACCAAGGAATTAATAGCTTCTATGTGTAAGGATATTTGCTCTATTAAAAACAACTGTTCTTTGGCAAAGTCCTTAAACTTATCTCCATAAATAGTTTTGAGGCCTGTAACATTTTCAATTAGTATATTTTGATAGCGCACAGCAGTTGGAACTACATGATTACGGGCGATATCTCCTAATACGCGACTTTCAATTTGAATATGAAGGATATATTCTTCCATTTCTATTTCATATCGCGCTTCGGATTCCACCTTATTCATAACGCCTAAGTTTTCAAATAGCTCTATTGTAGATTTAGCAATCTTAACCTTAAGTGCTTCGGGAGTGGTTTTATTATTACTTAGGCCACGTTTTTTAGCTTCCTTTTCCCAAGCTTCGCTATAACCATTACCTTCAAAAAGAATTGCTTTAGACGTTTTAATATACTCTCTTAAGACATTAAAGATAGCATCATCCTTTTTCATTCCCTTTTTGTCGATCAAAGCATCAACTTCAACTTTAAAATCCATTAATTGTTTCGCAACTATGGTATTCAGAACCGTCATAGGATTGGCGCAATTTGCTGTGGAACCAACCGCTCTGAATTCAAATTTATTTCCTGTAAAGGCAAATGGCGACGTTCTATTTCTGTCCGTATTATCTAGAATGACTTCAGGAATCTTCCCAACCACATTCAGTTTTAAATCTGTTTTTTCTTTTGGTGACAATTTTCCTTTTGTAACTGTTTCCAATTCATCTAAAACATTAGTCAATTGCTGGCCTATAAAAACCGAAATTATGGCTGGAGGCGCTTCATTAGCACCCAAACGATGGTCGTTACTTGCGGATGCTATGGCCGCCCTCAATAGTTCTTCATTATTTTGAACCGCTTTTATAGTATTAATAAAGAAAGTTAGAAACTGAAGATTACTCATTGGCGTTTTTCCAGGCGATAACAAGTTAATACCTGTATCAGTACTCAAACTCCAATTATTATGTTTACCAGAACCGTTAACACCAGCAAATGGCTTTTCGTGAAGTAATACCGTAAAATTATGACGTTTAGCTATTTTTTGCATCACATCCATCAGCAAGGAGTTATGATCTACGGCCAAATTAGCCTCTTCAAAAATAGGCGCCAGCTCAAATTGATTAGGAGCGACCTCGTTATGTCTTGTTTTTACAGGAATACCTAATAACATACATTCGTTTTCCAAATCACGCATATAAGCCATTGCTCTATTTGGAATGGTACCAAAGTAATGGTCATCGAGTTGCTGTCCTTTAGCTGGCGAATGTCCTAATAATGTTCGACCTGTCAATACAATATCTGGTCGAGATGATGCTAAATCACTATCGATTAAAAAATACTCTTGTTCCCATCCCAAAGATGCATTTACTTTCTTTACATTTTTATCGAAATACTTACAAACCGCAACAGCTGCATTATCCACCACTTGAAGTGCTCGTAAAAGTGGAGTCTTATTATCTAAGGCTTCACCTGTGTAAGAAACAAACACTGTAGGAATACATAATGTTGTACCATATATAAAGGCAGGAGACGTTGGGTCCCAAGCCGTGTATCCACGAGCTTCAAAGGTATTTCTAATTCCACCATTTGGAAAACTGGATGCATCGGGCTCTTGCTGAACTAACTGGTTTCCACCAAACTTTTCAATAGCAAGTCCGTCTCCTATCGTTTCAAAAAAGGCATCGTGCTTTTCTGCAGTCGCACCAGTTAAGGGCTGAAACCAATGGGTATAATGTGTTGCTCCTTTGGCAATTGCCCATTCTTTCATTCCTGTTGAAATATGGTCGGCAACTAAGCGATTTATCTTCGTCCCTTTTTCAATAGCTTCCATTATACTACTTAAGGCTGTTTTGGTTAAATACTGACGCATTGCGGCTTCGTTGAACACATTCTGCCCAAAAATTTCGGAACGTCGTTTCTCTTCCTTAATATCTTTTGGTTTTCGTTTTAAAGATGCTTTTACAGCATGAAATCTAAGTGTTGACATATTGATAATATTTTGGAACAAAAATACAAAATCTTTAAAAATATCTATAACACCCATACCAAAATAGGGTTATTTATAATAATTGAATGGATTTCACCTAAAGTGCCCTATTTTTTTTGACCTAAAGAAAAAAATAACAATATTTGTATCTATATTTTTAGATAAACAAAATTTTTATTATGGCAAAAATTAAATTAGAATACATTTGGCTCGATGGGTACTTCCCTACTCAAAATATGAGAAGTAAAACCAAAGTTGAAGAGCACGAAAACTTTAAAGGTACCTTAGAAGAATTAGGTATGTGGTCTTTTGACGGATCGTCAACCAGACAAGCTGAAGGTGGATCTTCTGACTGTTTATTAAAACCTGTAGCGATCTATCCAGACCCAGACAGAATTAACGGTTACTTGGTAATGACGGAAGTTTTAAACGCTGATGGAACACCACACGTTTCTAATGGTAGAGCAACAATTGAAGACGAAGACAATGAATTCTGGTTTGGTTTTGAGCAAGAGTATTTCATTATGGATACTAAAACACAATTACCATTAGGTTTCCCTATTGGTGGTTACCCTGCACCACAAGGTATGTATTATTGTTCTGTTGGTGGACTACATACTCACGGAAGAGGTCTAGTTGAAGAGCATGCAGATTTATGTATCGAGGCAGGTTTAAATTTTGAAGGTATCAATCAAGAAGTTGCTTCTGGACAATGGGAATTCCAATTGTTTGCTAAAGGTGCCAAAAAAGCAGGAGACGAAATCTGGATTGCGAGATATTTATTAGATCGTTTAACAGAAAAATATGGTTACTATATAGAATACCATCCAAAACCATTAGGTAAGGATATGGACTGGAACGGTTCTGGTATGCACGCTAACTTCTCTAACGAAGTGTTGAGAACATGTGGTAGCAAAGAAACTTACGAGAAGATATGTGAAGCTTTTAGACCAGTGGTAAAAGAACATATTGAAGTTTATGGTGAATTTAACGATCAACGTTTAACAGGTGATCATGAAACGGCATCTATTAATGATTTCAGCTATGGTGTTTCTGACAGAGGGGCTTCAATCCGTATTCCAATTATTACAGTAGAAAAAGGCTGGAAAGGTTGGTTAGAAGATAGACGACCAGCTTCTAATGGTGATCCATATAAAATTGCAGGTAGAATTATCAAAACTGTAAAGAGTGCTAATATTTCTTCTTAATTAGTATACTCATAAAATGACAAAAGCTCCGAAATTCATCGGAGCTTTTTTTTGCTTTTATTTAAGGGCTATATAAATGAATACTAAATAAGCACCAAATAACAACATCCCTTTTAGTCTTCCAATTTCGAAGCGTTTTGGAACCATAATCAACGGAATTAAAATCGCAGCAAATGCAATCATCCACCAAATGTTTGTCGATAATATTTCTGGAGTTTCTGGATTAACTATAATTGGTTTGATAATTGCCGTTAAGCCCAAAACAGAGGCAATATTGAAAATGTTAGAACCTATAAGGTTTCCTAACGAAATAGCCTTTTCTTTCTTTAATGCAGCAATTACCGAAGCTGCTAACTCCGGAACACTTGTACCTATCGCAATTACTGTTACAGAAATAGCGTAGTCACTAATTCCTACTTGAGCCGCTAATTGTTTTGCGCCATCAACCAGCCAAAGCGAACCATAATATAAACCTGCTGCACCAATTAGCAACCACATTACAATTTTAAAATTAGAAACTTCGGCCAAAGTATCATCCACTTCTTCCATATTTGCCTTTGTCGATTTACGAGAGCTTCTAATCAAAATAATTAAAAACACAATTAAAGCAACAAACATAATCGCGCCTTCTATTGCTGTAAGCACCAAATCATTCTTCAGAAAATAATACAACACAAAAGACAGCAGCATCATCATTGGCCAATTTAATTTATAGAATTCCCTATCTACTGCCAAAGGTGAAATGATAGCTGTTATTCCTAAAACCAACCCAATATTAGCGATGTTAGATCCAATCACGTTACCTAAGGCAATATCTGAAACACCATCTAAAGCCGCCTGTAAACTCACTAATAATTCTGGCGCGGATGTAGCAAAAGAAACCACCGTCATACCAATAACTAGCTTTGAAATTTTCAACTTAAATGAAAGTCCAACTGAAGCTCTTACCAAAAAGTCACCACCAACAACCAATAAAGCCAAACCAGCTAAAACTAGAAATACACTCATTCCTTATCAAATTATTTATTACTTATTTTTCATTTAATGTGCGAAGATAATATTTCATATTAAGACCATCTAAAAACTATGCTTTTGCTTTGTAAATTCCATATAAAACAAATGAATTTCATAAAAAAAGCCAAACTAAAGAATTTCAGTTTGGCTTTAAACGTTCAAATTTATAATCTATTAATTCACTATTATTTTTTTAACAGCAATTTGTTCACCAGTTCGTATTTGCAATAGATATAATCCTGATGCCACTTCTAAATCTATATAATTTTCAACATTAGCAAAGCGCTTTAAAAGTTTGCCTTCAACAGAATATAATTCAACTTCAGTACTCGGCTTTAACCCTGAAATAAAAACTCTGTTATAAGTAGGGTTGGGATATATCGAAATATTCGATAAATCATTTCCATCAATACTTAAAGATTGATTCCAAGTATCTCCAACATTATTTCCCCAAATATATTCAACCATAAGCGGTTGATCTATAAATGGATTTCTATTTTTTTGCCAGTTACAGACCACATTATTTCTGTTCATTTCAAAATCATCTGGAGGATCGTTTCTATGCCAATCCAATAAGGTAGCCAAATCACCTAATTGCCCTGTTATATCCGGAAATCCATTGACCACTTCCAATCCATTATATCGAATTTCCATATACAACACACTTCGGGCCACGTCTCCTTTAAAACTACCTGCATTTCCGGATGGACCATTGTACTCTCCATAATGCTGATTGTTACGTGTGCTGTTCTCCGCAGCATCAGCCGCTCTCAGCGCATGTGCGTCCGAATTTCCATGACGTAGCGAATCTGCTTTGGTCGTCCAAAATATATTAATACCATCTGCTATTTCATCTTCTTCAATATCGAAAAAGCCACCTCTGGATCTTGGAAACGTATGTTCCCTATTCCATTTATCGGTATTATCTGATCCCGTCTGTATATCTAATTTTGCACGTCCTTCTTCAGAATACACTAACCAAACCTGGTTACTGTTGGCAGGATTTTGATCGGCTTCATTCAAAATAGCAATAATATCAGCATAAGTCTGTGCCCTAACCGTTGTTGGGTCTGCAATAATATCTTGTAATGCTTGTCTTAGTGCTATACCTGATAATCCATCTGCACTATCGTAATAACCTGTTGGCTGTGTACTTTGTACAATTCCTGTTGTTGGGTTAAGTGGTGTACCAAAAGGGGCAACCGTAAAATCATTGTCCACTATTCTAACCTCAACAAAATTGTTCGACGCCACAATTGGCTCTACCAAATCCAAAAAATGAATTTGCGCAACTTCATCACCTTCATCCAATGAATCATCTATTAAGGTAATCGTCGTGCTGGTAGAATTTTGACCAGCAGGTATGGTTAAGCTAGTATTTCCCGTAAAATCTGAATTGTTAAATCCGAAATTAGTTAAACTGATATTAAAGTTTAGATCTGAAGTCATATTTGTTTCTGTCGTAAAGGTTATATCAAAAACATCCCCTTCTCCATATTGGGTCTCGGCAACAGAAATGGCAATGGGATTTATTGGAATTCCAGAACCATCATTTTCCCTTCTTGGAGTTGGCGTCGCAGCAGAAAACGTCACGACATCAAATTCGTCAACAAAACGTTGAATTGATTTAGGATTAGCATTGGTGCCATTATCATTATGCTGAACACTTTGACCAAGTAACGCCAATAAATCAGTATCGTCAGCATCGTTTGTGCCATAAACCATTGCATCGATTAGATTGGTTTGCGTAGCAACAGTCTCTTCAGGGAAATCAATTACCGACGCTTGGTAAATACCAACAGCATCTGCTCCATTTTGTATTACATTCTCGGACATTAAAGCTTGAGGGAATGGCGACACATTAGAACTTCCCACTACCAACAATCCATTATTATCCGTTGAATAGCCATTTAAATCATATACAAAATAACTAGAATCATTACCACTACTCGAGCCATTAAAAAACACTAATATATAACCATCAGTAGAAAAATTAGGGGTTTGGGATTTCAACTCTATAAATTCTTCAGTATCTGTACTAGGATTATCGGCATCCAATTCATTAATCACTAAAACCTGTGACCAACCCAATCCCGAAATTAATAGCAATACTATAAACGTAATTTTTTTCATTTCTGCTTTTTTTTTACAAAGATAGTTTTAAAATTCAACTCACCTGTTAAGTCAGAATTAAATACGAAAAAAGCTTCATTTAAAACATGAAAATTATCATGTTAAAACAATTAGAAAAAAGATGAACTCTTAAAATTTGACACTTTGAAAGATGAAAGTCCTCTACGAAATCGAAAACGCCTTCAAAAATGCTCTATAAAAGTATTTAAATGAAACTATAATTGATTATTGTTATAATATTTTAAAACTTATATATAGGAAAGTCACAAATAATTAAAACACATATCATCTTTTTAGTTATAAATTAGAATTCAATTTCGCGGATTTTTACGGAAACGTTTGGAACATAATGTGTTGAAAATATATATTGAAAACTCAATTAAACAAACAACGTATTTATTAACCTCTAAAACCAAACTATTATGATGACCTTAGCAAAACTGATTATTGAAATTATTTTAGCAATATTCTAAATTCAAACCCAACCAAACCACCAATCAAAAAAAATAAGTAGGACTTAGTTCTAGAATAAGTTTTACTATTTTTGTTTTAAAGCTACATTAAGCAAAAAGTGTCTTTACAAGAAATGAAGAAATTAATCTTTAAAGCTTTGGCCAAAATTAACAAAGCCGTATTACCGTCTTACAGCAAGAAACAATTAGACCTTAGCAAAGCATCTAAATTTCAACTTGCTATAATAGGCTGGCGGGTTTATGTAACAAAAAATGCGCTTGGGTAAACAAACCTGTCATTTTATATTTTTTATCTTATTCTACTCTATCCGTTTCAGTAAATTTCCATATCTTTTTTTTCGAAAGAACATTATTCAATATTTGAAAACCGAAAAAATAGCATTGGACTATGACTTTTATCTTTAAAAAAACGTATTTAAACTAAATAGGTTGTAAAGTTCAATCCTTTCACATATCTTTCATTGTTATATGCAAGAGAAAAATCCAACCCTTTCTTTAAACGATAGCTTTATCGAAGCTGTTAAAAATAATGATCCACAAGTTTTAAAAAACCTGTACGTTAACAACTATCCTAAAATAGAAATTTTAGTATTAAGAAATAGTGGCTCAAAAGATCAAGCCAAGGACATTTACCAAGATGCATTTTTAGCCGTTTGGCAAAATATTAAACAAGACAAATTTATTCCAAAAAGTGAATCTTCAATCAACGGCTACCTTTATACAATTGCAAAGAATAAATGGTTGGATGTCTTAAGATCCAGCGGCTATAAAAAGACAATTGTGGCTTCACAATTAGGACATTTTGAAATAAAAGACGAAGAAAATAATGATATTGATGATGACATTTTAAAAGATAAACGATTAGAAGATGTAATGCTAGCCTTTAAGAATTTAGGCCAAGCATGTAAAAGCTTATTACGTATGTTCTATTTTGAAAAAAAGTCGATGAAATTAATTGCTGAAGAATTGGCATTAGACTCGGCTTCGACCCGAAATAAAAAATACAGATGTATGCAAAAACTAAAAAGTTTAGCCCTGAAAAATTGATTATTAGCAATGGATTTACAACACATAACACAAGAAGAACTAGAGTATATTGAGAAGTATCTCAATGGAAATCTAGATCCTTTAGATTTAAAACAATTTGAGCAACGCTTGCAAACAGAAGCCGAATTTAAATCTAAAGTTGAAGATATTAAAACGGTCTTAACTGGTATTGAAACCCAAGCCTTAAAAGAACAGTTAGATATTTTTCATGAGGATATTGATAACGTTTCAAATCCACCCGAAAAAGAAGATACCAAAGTGCATACTCTAAATTGGAAACGACTTTTAGTAGCTGCTGCACTTATTATTACCGCAGGTAGTTTTTGGTTTTTAGGAGGCAATTCTAACGAACGACTCTATGCCAATTACTTTACACCAGATCCTGGCTTACCAACAACAATGGGTAGTTCTGACAACTATGATTTTTATGAAGCTATGGTAAATTATAAACAAGGTGATTATAAAACAGCAATAGCCAAATGGGAAACTTTGCAAAAGGCAAAACCAAATAACGATACTCTAAATTACTTTATCGGAGTTGCTTATTTGGCGAATAAAAATGAAGAAATCGCAATTCCTCTTTTGGAAGGTGTAGCGCAAAATTCTGAATTTGCACTTATTAATGATGCTCATTATTATTTAGGATTGGCCTATTTGAAAGCAGATAATGTAGAAAAAGCGAAGGCTAGTTTACAAAAATCCAATGTAGAAAACAGTAAAGCCCTTTTGTCTGAGCTAAACGATTAACAACGAACCTATTTTAATAATCTATTGATTATGAGACGATTTTATAATTGTTCTAGGCATCCTATGTTTTATATTTTAGTATTAAGCTTATTTCAAATGAGTTTTGCTCAGCAAGATTCTATCTCAGGATTGAAAGTACTTGATAAATTAATTTCTGAAAAAAAACTTGATATTGCCCAACAAAAACTGAATTTTTATTTAGATAGATTAATAACTCAAGAATCTTACTATGAAGCAACAGACTACATTTATTTTATAGGCAAACTTAACTTTGAACTAAAAAACAGTTACACAGCAGAAAAAGCAGTTCTCGACTTTGGTAAGCGAATTAGCTCAAGCACTACTGACCCAAAAACATTAAGGCAATTAAAATTAGAAATTGGTTCGTTTTATGAGTTCTTAGGAGACGATAAAACAGCTAGCGACTATAATCTTGAGGCCATAGAATTCACTAAAAAAATGCCAGATAAAAATGGAGAGCTTTTTGGTATTATTTATAGTAATCTCGGTACGTTCAATATGAGAATGGGCAACCAAACTACGGCGTTAAAGTACCATAAAAAAGCATTGGAATTTTTCAATTCTTATTCTGATACAAATAAGCAACGATTATATATTACCAACAATGCACTTGGTGGAATGATGTGGTATGTATCTAAAATAGATAGTGCTCTAGTCTATTACAAAAAGGCAGAGCACATCTTAAGCAGTTTAGAGCAAAACCCTGACAATAAATACTTAAGACCTGCGATTTTAAATAATAATATGGCTGGCATCCACAATATTCAGGGAGATGTAAACGCATCCATAAATGCCATGCAAAAAACCATAACAAACCTTAATTTATTTTTAAAATCAGACATTACTGAAGCACGAAGAGATTATGCCCAAGAATTTTTGTTTCAAGCTATTGATAATTATGGAGGTATCTATAAAGACATTCGAGATTATAGAAAAGCAAAAGAATTGATTGAATATTCATTCCATCAAAAAAGAAGGCATTTAAGTCCAGAAAGCCCAGAAATTTCAAAAGGAAAAATCCTTTTGGGTCAAATAAACCTGGCTTTGAAAGAATATGATGAGGCGGAGAAATATCTTAACGAGGGAATTTTAGAGTTGAATGAAAACCCAAGTAATTATTTCAATTGGCTAGCAGATGCGTATTATTATAAGGCTAGAGTCCTTGAGGAAATTAAAGACATAGAAAGTGCTTTTGATTGTTATGAAAAAGCTGAAGAATATTACAAATCTTCATTAGGCGAATATTATGACGAACTTTATTTAGACTTTGTGGATACCGCTTCAGGTTTCTATGCAGAAAACGGTTATTCTGAAAAAGCACTGAAAATGGCTAACAAAGCACACGATTATATTGTAGCAAATCAAGGTGAAAAGACCTTGCTAGAATATCATCAAGTTGTAAATCTTGCTGGTATTTATTATATACTTAAAGATTATACAGCAGCTTTAGAAAAAAGTAAATTAGCCTTAAACCTTCTTAATGACGAAACATTTACAAAGAACACAAAATTAGGAAAATTAAAGATTGAAGTGCAGAAACCAAGAGCAACCATAATTAAGGTTGTATCTGAATATCAATTGAAAAAGACCAAAGACAGTATTTTCTTAAAAACACAATTGAAAGAACTACAAGACGCAATTACTATTATAGAAGAACAAAAATCCAAAATTACTGATGACAACACTATTTCTATGTTAATATCAGACCATATCGATATTTTTGAATTTACAAAAAAAATAGCCCTCGAACTTTACGAAATAACACAATCAAAATCGTATTTAAAGGTTGTTTTAGGTATGCATGAGTCTATGTTATACAATCGCATCAGAAATAGATTAAACTCAAAAACATTCTTAACATTTGATAATATTCCAAAAACTATCATTGAAGACGAAAAGCGCATTAAACAAGCTCTAAGTTCTTCAATCCTAAAAGATGACGCTTTAGAATCTTTTTTTCAAGCCAATAGAGAATGGGAAGAATTTTTAGTACTATTAAAAAAAGACTATCCAATGTATCATGATTTAAAATATGCTGCAATATCTAAATCAATACATGAACAAATAGAAAATAAAAATCTTGAAAACAAAACGCTTGTTAGATATACATTTATAGACGGTAAACTCTATGTATTTGTTATTCATAATCGAGATTTAGAAGTTTTTAATTTAGAAACAAAAAACCTGACTAAAAAAATTAATAGCCTTCAAAGTAACAATCCATTCAAAGAATTAAATTTTGAAACCTTAAATGATTTATACCTTACGCTTTGGCAACCTATAGCAGGTTCTATTAAAACCAATAAAGTAACCATAGTGCCTGATCAGGTATTATTTAATCTAAATTTTGAAATGCTAACTAAATCTTTGGTTAATTCCTATCAAGAGCTCGTTGACCATAGTTTATTAAATACGTACACCATATCATATAATTACAGTTTATTTTTAATAAACCAAAGCAGCATAGTGATAGATTATACCGATAATTTTATTGCTTTTGCGCCTGAGTTTAATTCTAAGATGAAAACCGATTATCAATTGACAATTACAGATTCTATTTCACTTGATAAAACTTATTTAACACTACTTCCGCAACCCTTTGCAACAGCTCTTGCCAAGCAATACACTAAATTATTTAATGGCAAATCCTTTCTAAACGAAAACGCTTCAAAACAAATATTTACAGAACAGGCCAAGGAACATAAAATTATTCATATTGGTACGCACGCAGAATCAAATAATATATCACCCGAATTATCACGACTTATATTTGCAAAAAATGTTAATGACACGATTTATTCGGAAGACAACTCACTTTACACCTACGAAATTTATAACCAAAATCTGTCTTCCAATCTCGCTATTTTAACGGCTTGCGAAACGGGCAAACCGACCTTTCAACCTGGTGAAGGTATGATTTCATTAGCGCATGCCTTTAATTATGCTGGTAGCGAAAGTATTTTAACAAGTCTGTGGAAAATAGACGAGCAGTCTAGTGTTGCCATCATTGAAAATTTTTATCGGTACCTTAAAAAGGGGTTACCTAAAGACGAAGCCTTAAAAAAAGCAAAATTAGATTACATAGCTACTGCAGAAGGACGAACGGTTTCGCCACAATATTGGGCAGGCTTGGTTTTAATTGGAGATACAGCTCCTATAAATTTAACAACATCATCAAATTTAGTGTTTTGGTTATTGGGAATTATTGGTATAATTATTATAATAGTAATATTAAGAAAATTTAAAAAATGAAGGCATTATCCCGTTGTAATAAATTTGTAATAATGATTGTGTGCATCATGAGTGTCTCTTTCAGTTTAATTGCGCAGACACATTCGTTATCAAATACTAAGCGTATTGATTCATTAATTTCAAACAAAGAATTCAAAAAAGCGGACTTCATATTAATTGATCATATCAATGAACTAAAACAGGAAAAAGCCTATCTAGAGTTAACTAAACGTATTTACTATGTCGGAAAAATTACTGCAAAGCTAGAAGGCGAAGCAATAGCCATAACGAAAGCAAATGATTTTGCAAATAGCATTACTGATTTAACTGATTCTTTGTCTGTTGCGAGGCAAAAGCACTTGGTACTCTCACGGTTTTATGTATACCTCCATGATTACAAAAATTCTTCAGAACAAAATTTAATGGCATTAGAAATCACAAAGAGAATGCCTGATGCGACTGGTGATTTATTTGGTATTATTCATCATAATCTAGGTGTAGATTATAGACGACTTGGCAATATTAAAGCATCCACGAAGCATAGCCGTATGTCCTTAAAACATTACTTGTCTTATCCCAAATCTGACAAAACTAAAATTCTAGATGCTTACAATTCTTTAGGCGGCAGAATGTGGGATGCTTACAAAATAGATAGTGCCTTGTATTATTTTCAAAAGGGAGAAGAGATCATTTCTGATTTAGATCCAAATCCAATGAACAAGCATTATCATACAGCCTCTAATCAAGCTAATATTGCATCGGTACATGCTACACTAGGTAACACAATGGAATCTTTAAAGTACAACGAGAAAGCCATAAAAAATTACCTTGACTTTCTTAAATCAAATACCGAAGGCAAGGACTTTTTCAAAGAAGAAGCGCGTAAATTTTTATATATATCAATAGAAAATTATGCTGGTGATTTTAGTAAACAAGGTAACCTGCAAAAGGCAAAGGAATTAAACACTTATGCACTTGAAGAAAAGAAAAAATATTTGGCTAAGGATGATCCTGAATTAGCCTATTCTTATTTGCAAGTTGCCAATTCGCACTTAAAATTAAAAGATTTCAAAACCGCAGAAAAGTTCATCAATAAAAGCTTAGATATTTATACCAACCAAGACCAAAAGGATTATTTAGGGGTTGCCGATGGCTATTACTATAAAGGCGTCGTAAACGAATCCTTAGGCAATATAGAAACGGCAAAAGAATGCTACGAAAAAAGCAAAAGCTATTATGAAAGTGTATTTGGAGATAGTTATGACGCTTTCTATTTAAGCGCTATGACCACACTCTCTGGATTTTATGCAAAAAACGGCTATACTGATAAAGCCATTGACATGGCAACTACTATTTATAACTACGTAGTTAATAATCAAGGTAAGAGTACGGTTTTAGAATATTCCCTTTTAGTAAATCTAGCAAGAATTCAGTATAAATCCAATAATTACCTAGAAGCCTCAAAACAAATAAATAAAGCATTAGCGATTTTAAGCGATTCTTATGCTACAGAAGTTAATGAACTAAATTTTTTAGAAAAACCAAGGGCTTTATTACTTAAGTCTGAGATAGAATTAAAACTAACCAAGGATAAAGACACCTTATTTCTTAAAGATCAGTTTAAAAGCCTTAAAGAGGCCATCACTATTTTAGAACAGCAAAAAACTATGGCTATAGAAGATCAAAATATTTCTATTATTCTTGCTGATAATGATCAAGTTTTCGAATTAGCAAAGGCAATAGCCATGGTGATCTATGAAGAAACTAAAGATAAAAAATTTTTAAAAGAAATATTAAGTATTCACGAATCAAAACTCTATAATAAGATTAGACAGCAACTGAATGTACAATCTGATTTTATTTTAGATGATATTCCAAAATCAATACTTGAAGCAGAAAAGCTACTAAAAGACGAATTTAATTCAACCCTAAACATTGAGGGTGGATTGGAGACATTTTTCGAAACCAATAAAAACTGGTCTGTTTTACTTGAAACCTTAAAGCGTGATTATCCTAAATACTACAACTTAAAATATGCCTCGATATCACAATCTTTAAACCTAAGTACTTCTAATTTTCCTGATAATAAGTCTATCGTTAGATATGTTTTCATTCAGGAAAAACTCTATGCTTTCCTAATTGAAAAAAATAGAATTGAATCCTATTTATTGGACACAGATAAGTTAAAAGATGAGTTAGCTTCCTATGAAAATACTGATAATTTATTAGATGATAATTTAAAACCTTATAGCAATTTATACAATATTTTATGGAAACCATTTGAAAATTCAATTACCAATAAAAGTGTTATTATAGTTCCGGATGGTGAACTCTTTAATTTAAGTTTTGAAGTATTGACAACGACTAAAGTTGATTCATTCAAGGAGTTGTATAAAAAGAGCTTGTTAAGTAAATACAACCTATCTTATAACTATAGTCTATTATTAATTGATAAAAACAAAACACCAAAATTTTTCGAAAATAATTTTGTCGCTTTTACTCCTGAGTTTACCGAGCAGATGAAAAACAATTATAAAATTGCCATAAAAGACTCTATCCTATTAGATATAACCTATCTTAAACTATTACCTCAGCCTTTTACAGTAGATTTAGCTAAAGAATATTCTCAGCTATTTAGTGGTAATTCATTTACAAATGAAAAGGCCTCCAAGCAAGTCTTTTCACAGCAGGCAAAAGAACATAAAATCATTCATATTGGAACACATGCTGAATCTAATAATGTTTCTCCTGAGTTTTCACGATTAATATTTGCGAAGAACCTGGACGACAGCGATAATACGGATAACAATTCACTTTACACTTACGAGATTTACAATCAAAATTTAGCATCTAATTTAGCCATTCTAACTGCCTGTGAAACGGGAAAACCAACATTCCAGCCAGGCGAAGGCATGATTTCTTTAGCACATGCTTTTAATTATGCTGGCAGCGAGAGTATATTAACGAGCTTATGGAAAATAGATGAACAATCGAGTGCAACGATTATCGAAAATTTTTATGGATACCTCAAAGAAGGGTTACCAAAAGATGAAGCCTTACAAAAAGCAAAATTAGATTATATAGCTACTGCAGAAGGGAGAACAATTTCTCCTCAATATTGGGCTGGTTTGGTGTTAATTGGAGATGCAGCGCCTATTAATTTAGAATCACCAAATTTTTGGTGGATATGGACTTTGCTAATTGTTACAATAATTTTGGCATTGGTGTTATTTATAAGAAATAAAAAAGTTTCAAAATCAAGATAGGTAGATATTTTTTTCAGCGACAACTTTCAGATCAAGACAAAGCTTAATTATCATTATTCCAATTCAACAAAAACATATTTTAAACACGTGGTTTATCAATACCACGATCATACATAACAATACTGCCAGCCACAGAAACATTAAGACTTAATTGAGACTGAAATTTTATTAAAAAATGACTATTCTCAATTGCTTGTTTAGATAATCCATGATCTTCTGCGCCCAATAAATATACACAGCGTCTGGGATGGTTAAAGGTTTCTAGCGGAACAGCTTCATCAGTTAACTCCACACCAACAAGCCTTGCTCCTTTTGGTAAATTGTTGAAGAAATCCTCAAAAGTTTCATAATGAAAATAAGGCATCGATTTTACAGCATTGTGCGTATCACAGGCTTGCTTGGCATAACGGTTGCCTATAGTAAAAATAAAACTCGCTCCAAGATTTTGTGCCGATCGCCAAAGTACGCCTAAATTTTCAGGTGTCTTTCCGTTTTGTATTCCTATCCCGAAGAATTCGTTTTTCAAATTATCATTCATTAATCAAAAATATAAATTTCAAATTATCTTCTCAATCAATTGAAATGAAAAAGAGCTTGAACAAATATTATCAGTAATATTTATTCAAGCTCCATTATTTATAGCATGCTGTTACAGCTAACTTAAAGTTTGGTTTAATCTTTCTTCTATTTTTGTGATTTCTACCAATAATTCCATAATCCCAAGCTGAATATTATTAGTAAAAAAAGAGATTGTCTGCTTGAGTGCTGTCAAAAACTAATTATTAATAGTGTTAATAAATTCTGACTGTTAACGTTGAAGCTTCAACAAAATACTTGAGCTCAATAAATCATTTATTTTCCCTTAAATTGACTTTTTCAGACAATCTCATTTAGTTATATACTATGCTGTTGCAGCTAATTTAATGTTTTGTTTATACTCTATCGGTGAGCATTTATATTGATCTTTAAAAATTTTAGAAAAATAACTTCTACTTGAAAATCCTAATGAATACACAATTTCTGATATGTTTAAATCCGTATTTTTAATAAGCTCTTCCGATTTTGTTACCCTTACAAATCTTATGTAAGTATTTAAAGTTTTACCATGCATTAGTTTGAAACCTTCTTGCACTTTTGCTGGATTTATGGAAACCTTAGCCGCCAATTCCGTAACATTAAGATTTGTTTCAGGAAAATTATTAATAAAGTCCGACAGTTCCTTTACCTGTTTCAACTCAAAAGTGGTAAGTGAACCTTTGGAATTTTGGGAACTTGCTATATCCACTGAATGCTGTTCTATCTCTAACGCCAATATCATGTTAACCAATCCTTGAATTAATAAAGTTCTCACAACACCTTTTTGCTTTATGGCTTTGAGTTGATTGATACTATCAGCAATTTTTAGGTTGTAAGACCCTACATAACAATAATCCGATTCGTTGTTTTCTATAAATATTTCAGAAACCATTTTGTTGATATGGTGTTCTGCAGAACTTAATTGAGATACATTTACAGAAATAAGGGTTGAGTTCACATACGTATCTTTGTAAAAATAAACATGATGCTCGTCTGAAACTAAGTTTGCCGATATTCCTGTTTGAAAAGTACCCACTGTTTTTATTTTACCTGAATCTGAAAATGAATGAGATAATTTGCCGTCAGCACAATACAAAAAATTAACTACTGATTGTTTAGGGCTTGCTAAAATAAATTTGACATCTTCTTTAAATTTAATATCAAACTCTAAAAAAACAGTATCTCTTTCTAGTTGTATACCTCTAATAATACCTTTACCCAAAAGATTATCGATTTGCAACTCTCCTTCATTAAGCTGTGTCGAGAATGTGCCGCCAATTTCATTTTTCAATGTATGGAACATGGATTGAAGATTGTGTGCTTTTATTTCTATAGTTTTCATGAGTGTTGATTTTTTGGTTAGACAATTTGTGATATTGATTTAGACTTTATATTGCGTCTACAATTTGCTTTTTAAATTGGTTCTAGAAGTAGTATTAAAATTGCTTCTCAATATTGGTTTTGGAAATATTCTTCCAACCTTGGCAAATTGTTTTTGGATGTGCTGTGATAGTGATTTCATGGTTGTAAATTTTGAGTTCAATTTTCTTTTAACAAAGTAACAACCTGAATACGCTGAATCTGTTATACAATTATTTTGTTTTGTTATATGATTACAGTCTTGTGTTAAACAAAGCTTAAAAAGGCCTAATATGACCTTTATTATAGATGCTTTAATTTTGCTTTGAGTAAATAGTAGATTAAAACTTTAAAAGTCTAAGGACAAGAAGAGAGTATATAGGAAAGCATTTATAACATGAGTCCAAATGCATTATGACTTTTTCATATGTATTGCGATGAGAACAATAATGGCACCTAATAATAATAAGTGGACTGCTGAAGACATATAAAAAACAAAATAACCGAGTGCCCAAAAAATTATGAGTAGTACCAAAACTATGTAAAGGAAAGATCTCATTATGTAAGGCATAAAATAAAGTTAGTTAGTACACCGTATTAAGCCATATTTAAGGGTAAGGGTTAATACGAGAATGGTCAAACATTCATTAACAAATATTAACAAATGTCAACAGAAAGTGTTATACAATATTTTATTTCCGTTATATTATTTCAAGTTCAGAAGACGACGATTATTTTAAAAAAGGGAGATAAATTGTGAAAGTTGCGCCAATATTAAGACTTCCTTCGGCCAAAATAATACCCTTATGGTTTTCAACAATTTTTTTGCATATAGCCAAACCAATTCCAGTACCGGAATATTCTGTTTTACCATGTAGCCTATTAAAGAGCTCAAAAATACTTTCGCTATAATTTGGTTCAAATCCAATGCCGTTATCTCTAAACGAGATTTTATGATGGTATTTGAATAAGGAATTTTTCAATACGGCTATGGTTTTAGATTCCACCTCTTGATATCTGATTTCTATTGTGGGTGCGATTCCTTCTTTTGAATACTTCAAAGAATTACTGATTAAATTAATAAACAGTTGTTCCATTTGAAACGAAATCACCTCCATTGTAGGTAAATCATCATTAATAATTTTGGCTTTTCTATTTTTAATACTATCTGAAAGTTCATTCTTAGAATGCTCCAATAGCATGTTCATGTTTGTAATCTTAAAATCACTCTCTACATTGGAAGTACGGGAATATTGCAATAAATCTTCTATGAGCATTCGCATTCTTGCCGAGGAGGATTTTATTTTTTCTATATAGAATTGTCCCTTTTCAGAAAGCTTATTATTATCTTGTATTTCTAAACGTGAAATAAAGGTCTGAATCTTTCTTAACGGCTCTTGTAAATCATGACTGGCAACATAGTTGAAATCTGATAGTTCCTTATTATTGCGTTCTAATTCTAAATTACGCTCTTCAATTAATTTAAAATTTTCAAACTCATCGGTAACATCCATAGTTACCCCGAGTAATTTTTTATATCTAAACCCCTTTTCTATAAGTTTGGCATACGCTTTTAAATGTCTAATTGTTCCATCGGGTTGCACAACACGATATGTTGTGAAGGGTAAATCTTCATGTTTGATCATATTATTTATTACCTGGCCTAGACCTTCTCTATCGTCTTCATGGACAACTCCAAAGAAATTCTCTAAATTGGCCTCAAAACTTTGAGGCTCTGTTCCAAATAGCCTATATAGATTATCCGAAAAATGATATTTATTCTTATCGACATACCATATCCAAGTACCACTTTTACTGACTATTTCTGCTTGCTCTGTTAATTTTTTAAATATTTTAAGATCTTCATTAGTTCTTTTAAAATGCGCTAAATCCTTATTAATTTTTGCATACGCTATAAGCAAAATAACCAATGTGATTATTAATATTCCATACAAGAGCAATGGTGTTATCCCTATTGCTTTTTCGTTCTTTTTCTGGTTGTCAATCAATAATTTATTTTCAAAATCAAGCATAACAGAAATGTCCTCGCGGATACGATCCATTCTAATTTTCCCTTCGTGCAACAACAGCAATAATTCTTGGCTAAGGATAGCTTTATCGTCGGCAATATTTAAAGATTTATTAAATATTGCGAAGCGTTTTGAAATATCTATTTCTAATTTTTCTAGGTTTTCCCGTTGAACTTTATTGCGTATTATTAGTGTGTCTAATTTAGTAAGATTGGCATTGATTTTCTGAAGGCTTTTTTGGTAGGGCTCTAAAAATAAAGAATCATGTGTAAGCAAAAATCCTCTATGTCCTATTTCTGCATCCTTAAGATTAGAAATTATCTGCTCTAACTCAATCCGCAGTGTAAACGTATCGTTAACAATTTCAGAGGTTTCAGAAAGAGACTTAATGTGTTTATAAGTAAACCCTCCGATACAAAGTATAACAAAGAGTCCTACACCAAATACAATCTTTAAAAGTTTACTAGGAGCTAAAGACATAGTTTAGAGACGCAATAAAAAGTTTTCTTTATTTAAACCATTAGTATGATACTGCCAATTCGTGGTTACCACTTCAGAAAGAACCTTCTTTAATTTTTCAAAATCATTGGGTTTTTTAATGTAGATATTCGCGCCCAAAACAAAGGTTTCTTCTACATCTTCTTCTGAGGACGATGTGGAATAAATGGCTATGACTAAATCCTTAAATTTTTTATTGGCCTTGATGTCCTTTAAGCATTCTATTCCTGATTTTTTCGGCATGTTCAAATCTAAAAACAACAGATCTGGAATTTCATTGTCAGGTGCTTCTAAATAATGCATCAATTCTGCACCATCCTTAAAGGTTGAAACTTTATTCGTTACTTTTAATTCTTCAAATGCTTCAGTAAAAAAGAACCTATCATCTTCATCATCGTCGGCCAAGGCAATATAAATATAATCTTCATTCATAATTTCAACGTGTTTTATGAGTCCAACTTATGTTCTTTTCGCTTTGCTATAATTCGCTGAAAAGCTGAAGGGGTAATTCCTGTAGTATTTTTAAATTGCTTGCTCAAATGAGCCACACTAGAATAATTGAGTTTATAAGCTATTTCGGTTAAGGATAATTCTTCATTTGTCAGTAACCTCTTAGTGTATTCTATTTTTTGCAAAATTATAAAATTCTCAATGGAGGTAAACGTAACTTCCGAAAATAAGTTTGAAAGATAACTATAACTTTGATTCAATTTTTCGGACAAAAAGACTGAAGTTTTAACGTTGATCTCATTCTTTTCGTTAAAAATCATATCCATTATAGTATCCTTAATCTTCTCAACCATTATTTTTTTAGCATCTTCAACAATATAAATACCATAGTCCTTAATGCTGTTCTTAAATGTTTCTAATTGCTGGCTAGAGACCCTTTCCAAAAGTTCAATTTCTCCGAAGGAAGTTTGCCGGTATTTAAAATTGCAAGCCTTCAATTTTTCTTCTAGAATAACATTGCTAATTTTAGTGAAATCGAATTTTAAAAATAACTTCATTCTAACAAGTATTATATTTAGATGAATTTAGTCTCAACTTATATTCCCCAAATTTAATATTAAAAAATTAAACTATTTATCCCAAAAAAGAAAATTCTGATGGAAACAAAACTCAACATATTAAAAACAAAAAAGTCGATTATGAAAATCGACTTTTCTATATTAAAATTTAATTCTTTATTTAAAATTCTGAATAACTAAATTTTTGGCCACCCACAGAAATATCAGCCATAGCTCCTGCTTTAGGTCTTACAAAGACTATGACGCCATCGCTATAATTGGCGTTTTTACTTGCGCCTTTATCTACCATTATCACTTTTGCTTCTGCCGAAAGCTCAAAATTGCCTTCTTTAAATTCGTTTAGCGCATCCTCTGTTTCAAAGAAAATAATTTCGGTATAAGCTTCGCCTCCTGCTTGCAGACCAATATCTAATTTTTTTAAACTGGCCATACCAATTGGCATTCCGTCGCTATATACCACTCCATTTCCCGATGCTGCTCCTACAATTAATGCACCTTCCCCTACATTAGGAAATACAACATAACCTGCAGCGTTATCCATAAATTTCTCTATACCTTCATCTGAGCTCTTAAGTAACTTAGTGGATTTTTCGGCATCCATCATTACACGCTTATCATCTTTATTTTGCCCAAATGCAAATACAGTTACAAACAGCAATGCCATTGTTAGTATTAAATTTCTACGTTTCATAATTTTTGATTTATTAATTAAACATTTTGTTTTAGAAAGTTCAAAAAGAATATTTTTTGATATTCCCGAATTTCTCTGTTATAAAATTATCGGTGTAAATTATTTCCGATTAGTCCATATCAATTTTTTGTTGATGCTATTAGTTATTAGATAAAAAAACTAAATTCTTGAGAACACAAGATTATAAATGAAAATTAATTGCTAAATTTTAAACAAGCATTGGCAATTAATACCTATGATTTTATGATATATTTGAAATACATAAAGACCAAATATCAAATCATGAAGACATATAATTGGGGAATTATTGGTTGCGGCAATGTAACAGAATTAAAAAGTGGACCTGCTTATCAAAAAACAGACGGCTTTAATTTATCTGCCGTAATGCGAAGAGATATATCCAAAGGGAAAGATTATGCCAAAAGACATAAAGTTCCGAAATTTCACGTAGAAGCTGACGACCTTATAAATGATTCTGATATTGATGCCGTTTATATAGCAACACCTCCAGATTCCCATGAATATTATGCCCTAAAAGTCGCTAAAGCAAATAAGATCTGTTGTATTGAAAAACCTATGGCGCCAACTTATGAAGCTTGTTTAAATATCAATAAAGCTTTTCAATCTAAAAATCTGCCATTGTTCGTGGCCTACTACAGGCGTTCCTTACCTCGATTTACGCAAATTAAATCTTGGATTGATGAACACAAAATTGGTAAGGTAAGGCATATCAGTAGGCAACTCTGCAAACCAGCCAGCGCCATCGATTTATCTAAAACTTATAATTGGCGTACAGACGCCAACATTGCTCCTGCTGGTTATTTTGATGATTTAGCATCACATGGATTAGATTTGTTCGCCTATTTATTAGGAGACTTTTCGCAAGCTCATGGTATAGCGATAAACCAACAAGGTTTATATTCAGCAATGGATGCTGTTACAGGAAATTGGCTTCACAAATCTGGAATAACAGGTTCTGGTAGTTGGAATTTCGGTACTGAAAAACGGGAAGACCTTGTCCAAATATTTGGAAGCGAAGGAAAAATTGAATTTTCAATCTTTGATGAAAACCCAGTCAAACTTGAATGTAATGGTAAATCGAAAAGTATAATGATTGAAAATCCTGAAAATATTCAGTTGCATCATGTGCAGAATATAAAGAAACATTTATGGAACCAAATCACGCATCCCTCAACCGGTGAGACTGCTGCACATACGGCTTGGGTTATGAATCAAATACTCAGGTAATAACATTTAATACTTCAATTATTTTAAGGCTAAAATAAAATGGATGATAGTGAAATTCCCGTTAGTAATGACATCTCAATAACTATTCCCGTAAAAGTAAATTTTACAGCTATTGAAAACTATTTGAATGAAAAATTTGCTGGGGAAATTATAAGTAAAGTAGATACTAAGGGAAAGGAAATTAAGTATGCTAAAATTATTGATATAAAAATAGCCAAGAGCAATTCTGAAACATACAACATTGAGATAATAATAAAATTACAAACGCTTACATTTCTTTACCGCAATAGAGAACTGAACATCACGATCTCAGCAGAGCTAATATTAAATGTTGACAAACAGAAACTATTTGTTGCTAATTATAAAATTGATAGCAAGGGTAAAAGCTGGTTTACCGATCAAATGCTAAAGTCTATTGTAAACACTTTTATCTATCAAAAAATTATTAAAAAATTAGCCTTTGACCTAAAACCCATTGTGAAAGATAATTTGAATTCAATAAATACCAAACTCGCTTCAAATTTTGAACTCAAGGAAGGTATCTCACTAATTGGATCTTTAGAAAATTTAAGCATTTCCCATATTAAATTAAAAGATGACCATTTATGGGTTCTCATAAAGATCAAAGGATGGGGAATTCTTAATATCGAGAATTTTTAAATTTCAATACTTCAACATTCAATAGGAATCGAAATTCAATTAAAATTAGAAGTAAAAAAAAGTCTCTCCAAAAGGAAAGACTTTAAATATCTTAGTAGAAAGCAAAACTATATTGCCGCAACATGTTTAGTTAACTTTGACTTTAAGTTACCAGCCTTGTTAGCATGAATAATATTTTTCTTTGCTAACTTATCAATCATGCTATGTACAGAAGGCAACATTGCTTGTGCTTCTTTTGCATCAGTAATTTCACGTAACTTCTTAATTGCATTACGCGTCGTTTTATGATAATACTTATTAAGTACACGTCTTTTTTCGTTACTTCTAATTCTTTTTAAAGCTGACTTATGATTTGCCATTGTATTTTTTCTTATTAAAATTGTAGCCCGTAGGGGAATCGAACCCCTCTTACATGGATGAAAACCATGCGTCCTAGCCGATAGACGAACGGGCCATTTTGGTTATATTATTATTTAAATGAACCTACAATGTTTCCATTGCGGATGCAAAAATACAACTATTTTTAAATTCTGCAACACCTAACTAATTTTTTTTAAATATTTTAATAAGCCTTTGCAAATAGCACGCGTTGGTTTGATGGTTGCCCACTGTAAACGCACTTGCCATCTTCCATTTTATTGTTCATAGGAATACAACGAATTGTTGCCTTGGTAAGCTCTTTGATCTTTTGCTCTGTCTCATCAGTACCATCCCAATGTGCCGAAATAAAACCTGTTTTTGTTTCTAAAACTTTTTTAAAGGTATCAAAATCATCAACCTCAGTAATATGCTCGTTTCTAAAATTCAAAGCCTTTTTAAATAGTTCTTCTTGAATAACTTCCAACAGATTCTTAACCTTAGATGTCAACTCATCCATTGGCACAATTTCCTTGGTGAGCGTGTCGCGTCTTGCCAATTCAATAGTATTATTCTCTAAATCTTTTGGACCTATCGCAATTCGTAACGGTACGCCTTGTAATTCGTGTTGCGCAAATTTTGCACCTGGTCTGTGTGTCGTTCTTTTATCAAATTTGCAACTTACACCTAATGATTTAAGCTCTTTTATTATGTTTTCAGCTTTTTCCGTAATGGCATCAAATTGTTCATCCGTCTTGTATATAGGGACAATTACGACCTGAGATGGTGCTAAATTTGGTGGTAAAACTAACCCTTTGTCGTCACTATGGGTCATGATCAATGCTCCCATTAATCGAGTTGAAACACCCCAGGATGTCGCCCAAACGTAATCTAATTTGCCTTCATTATTCGTAAACTTCACATCAAATGCTTTCGCAAAATTCTGTCCTAAAAAATGGGAAGTACCAGCTTGAAGTGCTTTCCCATCCTGCATCAAAGCTTCAATACAATAGGTTTCTATGGCACCTGCAAAACGTTCGCTTTCAGTTTTTACCCCTTTAATAACAGGAATGGCCATAAAGTCTTCTGCAAATTCCGCATAGACATCATTCATTTGCTCTGCTTCCACCAGTGCCTCCGATTTTGTCGCATGTGCAGTATGTCCTTCTTGCCATAAAAACTCAGCTGTTCTCAAGAATAGACGTGTTCGCATTTCCCAGCGGACAACATTTGCCCATTGATTAATTAAGATTGGTAAATCCCTGTAACTTTGGATCCACCCTTTGTAGGTATTCCAAATAATCGCTTCACTCGTTGGTCGCACCACGAGTTCTTCTTCCAATTTTGCTTCAGGATCTACCCTCAACTTCCCTGGATTATCAGGATCATTTTGTAAGCGATAATGGGTAACTACCGCACATTCTTTAGCAAAACCTTCTGCGTTCTTCTCTTCCGCCTCAAATAAGCTTTTAGGCACAAATAATGGAAAATAAGCATTCTCATGCCCTGTTTCTTTGAACATTCTATCTAGTTCAGCTTGCATTTTTTCCCAAATAGCGTAACCATAAGGTTTAATAACCATACAACCTCTAACCGCTGAATTTTCGGCTAAATCGGCTTTCACAACCAATTCATTATACCATTTTGAATAATCTTCAGCTCTACTAGTAAGATTTTTGCCCATTTTTAGTGTTTTGGCACAAATATTGTGCTTATGTTAAATGTATTAAATAATACAGCAAAACTAACTATTTTTGCTATGTTCAACAATAAAATAAATGAGATATGCGATTTAAAACTATTATAACCGAAAAATTGCCATTTGTTGTTGCACTTGGTTTAGCGACTGTGCTAACTTCTTGTGGATCTTTTCAGTATGCAGGATACGATAATGATGGTATCTATTCGTCCGAAGAATATGTAAACGAAACTGAAGAGCCTGTTGTTACCACTTCTACCAATGATTCTAATTATTACAAGAACTATTTTGCTCAAAACTCAGAGGAAGTTCAAGCTATTCAAGAAGAAAACGAAGTATTTACCGATATAGATTCTTACGAAAGTAATTATGTTGAGACCGTTCAAGACACCTTAGAACAACAACCAGCCTATGGTGGTTGGGGACAAAATACAACTACCGTTACTATCAATTATATTGATAATGGCTGGATAGGATGGAACGATCCTTGGTTATGGAATGGCGGATTTGGCTGGAATAACTGGGGTTGGGGCTGGAATCGCTGGGGCTGGAATAACCCATGGGCTTGGAACGCTGGCTGGGGCTGGAACGCTGGTTTGGGCTGGAACGCTGGTTTAGGTTGGTACCCAGGTTGGGCGTATCATACTGGTTGGGGCTGGAACAATGGATATTATGCACATAATAACAGATTTGCTTATAGCAACTCTAGACGAGGATCTTTACTTTATAGTAATAATTTGAGTCGTGGAAGTAGAAGCAATTCTGCCTTATCGAGAAGAAATTATTCCTCCCGTAGATCATCTAACGCTGCTATATCAAGAAATACGAGAAGCACTAGAGCTATTTCTAATTCCTCATCTAGAGCCATTAGAAGTACACCTAGTTCTCGGCCAACACTCCGCACTTCGAGATCGAGTTCAACTTCAAGGGTGACAAGACCAACTTCATCGCGGACAACAAGAACTAATACTAGAATCTCCACACCAACAACAAGAAGTTCCAGATCTTCTGGTTCTGTAAGATCCAGTAGCAGTTCACGATCTTCTTCCAGTAGCGTACGTTCTTCTGGAAGTTCTAGACGATCTAGTGGCAGCAGTAGTTCTAACCGTGCGGTCAGACGAAGCAGAGGATAAGCTAAATATTTGATTCCAAATTCAAAAAATTTACTTATGAAAAAATTACTTATACTAGCTATAGGCTTAGTAAGTTCATCTTATGTTTTAGCTCAGGATGTTACTGATGCCGTGCGTTATTCCATGGATGAAATTCAAGGTACAGCACGTTTTAGAGCTATGAGTGGCGCTTTCGGAGCACTTGGAGGCGACATGTCTAGTGTTAATATTAATCCTGCTGGCTCAGCGGTATTTAATAATAGTCAGGCCTCTTTATCCTTAGGTATATTTAACACTAAAAATGAAATTAGTTATTTTAACGGAAACAATTCCGCTTCTAATACAAATTTAGATCTAAATCAGTTAGGAGCAGCTTTTGTATTTAATAATATGAACTCAAACTCACCATGGAAAAAGTTCTCATTAGGGGTTGCTTATGATAGTTCAGCTAATTATGATGACGATTGGGTTGCAAGTGGCACAAACCCAATCACATCGATAGCTGAGTATTTTTTAGGAAATGCACAAGGTTTACGTTTAGACGAAATTTCTAGATTCAGTGGTGAATCATACTCAGAAGCTTATTCTGAAATTGGTTCATATTACGGTTTCCAAAATCAACAAGCATTTTTGGGTTATGAAAGTTTTCTAATTGACCCTGTCGAAGATACTGATGAAAACACAGCTTACATATCAAATGTAAATGGAGGAAACTATAATCAACGTTATGCCTACGCAAGCACAGGTTACAATGGCAAATTAGCCTTTAATTTTGCAACAGATTATAATGATAGATTATTCTTCGGAATTAACCTAAATAGCCATTTTATCAATTACGAAAAATATACTATTTTAAGAGAAACTAACTCAAATAATGCGTCAATGGTCAATAATATCTTTTTTGAAAATTTATTATCCTCAACTGGAAGCGGTTTTTCTTTTCAACTAGGAACTATCGCTAAATTGACAGATGATTTAAGAGTTGGATTGTCTTACAATTCCCCAACATGGTATAGAATCAGTGATGAGTTAGTTCAAGGTATAGATTCAAATATTGCGGATCCAGATATTGGATTTATTGGTAATATTGTTAATATCTACGAAGAGTACAAATTACAAACCCCTGGAAAATTTACTGGAAGCTTGGCCTATGTTTTTGGTATAAAAGGCTTAATTAGCTTTGATTATTCAATAAAGGATTATAGTAATACTAAATTCAAGCCAACTTCTGACATTTTATTTTCTAGTTTAAACAACGATATTAATAATAGCTTAGACTTTGCTGCTTCATATAGACTTGGAGGCGAATACCGTTATAAGCAACTGAGTTTTAGAGGCGGTTATCGCTTTGAGGAAAGCCCTTATATAGACGATACTTTTTATGGAGATCTTAATGGATATTCTCTTGGATTGGGCTATGCTTTTGGTAATCTCAATTTAGACATCGCTTTTAGTCAAGCGCAACGCGATATTAACTATCAATTATATAATGTTGGACTCACTGATTCAGCAGAAATACAATCAAAATTTACTGACGTCGTCTTAACTCTAGGCTTTAACCTATAATAAAAGTATAAAGCACAATAAAGGCCTAAATATTAAATAATATTGAGGCTTTTTTTATGTCTATTTCAGAACTACAATTTATTTCCACCTAAGTTCAATTATTTACTTTTCAAAGACTAATTCTTTAGCTTTTATTAAAGAATATCTTAAATAGATTTAACCTGTTTGTAAAATTTTACTTCTTTAGCATTTATTTCCTAAAATCCTTTACTCACAGTTTAATTTTTAAATCTGAAACAATAAGTTCGGATATCGTTATAACCTAATTCTTAACATGTTCAAAATTTAGTTCATTTTGATGTTGTTAGTTGAGTTAGCGGTTGCGCTAACTAAAAATCAAATTCCTCCTTTGAATTCTATGACTCAAAATTTTTGTTCTCGATTCTTTATTTCCCAGACAGCACAAAGAAAAAAGCCTGAATATTATTTAATATTCAGGCTTTTAATTTATTTAAATTTTATAAATTATCGTTTCAAGGTAAAATGGGCTCTAAATTCTTTACGTTCCCCTGTCAAAGGCTCGTCGTACTCCACTGTAAACCAATAGCCGTCGGTCGGCATAGCACTGCCATTGTAGGTGCCGTTCCAGCCAGTCCCGTTCGGACTGATCTGCTTCAACAGCTTCCCGTAGCGGTCAAATATATAAATTTTCGCACCATTTCCAATACTTTCTATGTTCCAAGTTTCATTTCGGCCGTCTCCGTTGGGCGTAAAGTACAGCGGGTAATCGATTATGAATGCCGGTTCGGTCGTGGTCCCACAGCCGTTCCTGTCCCTTGCCGTGATATGGTGCTGGCCGGGTGACACGTCAGTGAACAGGGTCCCGTCCTGCCATGGGCCATTGTCCAGGCTGTATTCATAGTCCCCTATCTCGTCCCCAGGCACCACTTCCAGAACGTGGCTCTCCGCAAAGTTCTGTGTCAGCACGTTGACCGTTATGCTCGGCGGTTCGCTTTCCATCACCACAGTCGTATCGAAGTTAGGGCAACTGGTCTGCGTCGAGGTACTTACATCGATAACATCCACACGGTAGTTACCGCCCTGTGTGGGCATGATGCTCGGCCCTGTCTCGCCAGTTATTTCCACGCCCTCATAACTCCACACAAAACCATAGTCCGTTGCCGATAGGCCTGTGTCAATGACCAATGGGTCCAGCACTTCGCTCCCGTCCGTGTTTACGCACAGGGTATAGCTCTCATCCAGGTCGAACTCCGGTAACGGGTTCACCTGCAGCGTAAGCGCTGCCAGGGCATAACAGATCGAAGTGTCCGCGGCCGTGACCGCATCTGGCGTATCGTTGTCTACCCTTGCATAGATCACCTGTGGGTTTGTTACATTTTCATATAAGGTCGGCAATGGGTTCACCTTGTCGTCCGCGTCTTCTTGGGTGGCATAGTAGGTCACGATGTAGTTCAATGGGTCCTGACCGTCCAATACCTCTGCGTCCATGTTCGTTAAATCAAATTGGGTGCTGTCGTCCAACGGATTGCCATCGGTCTCCATTTCATCGTCACACAGCTCGAAAACGATCGGGTCCATATCCGGATTGGCCTGTGCGGCTTCCTGTACCTCGATGTTGAAGCTCTGGGTGCTGATGGAACAGCCCGTCTCATTGTTGGTGATGGCCACGAATATCTGTTGCGGGTTCGCCGTATTGGTGTACGGGCTCACCAGGCCGTTCATCCCTTCTTCCGCATCCGTTAGGTTATCATGGTAACTGACCGTAAACTGGGCCTCGTCCTGTCCGTTCAATACTTCGGCGTCCTTGGTGCCAAGGTCAAAAGTGTCGGTGCCGTCGGTAAAGAGCTCGCATTGGATGAAGTCCGTTACCGCTATCACTTCCGGTAATGGGTTCACCACGATGGTAAAGTCCACAAGGGCATAACAGCCCGTGGCGTCCTTGGTCATCCTCACATAGATCTCCTGCGTCGGTGTTTCTATATTGGTGTACTGTGTTGGGTCTGGGATTGCGTCCGTGCCAGCGTTGGCAGCGTCCTCTGTCTCGTGATAGGTTATGGTAACTCCGTTCTCACCGTTGCGGATCAGGTCTTCGTTTTCCGTGAGGTCAAACATCTCTGTACCATCTCCCGTGTTTTCTTCGTCACAGCGTTCTATGTTGGGCAACAAATCGCTGGCCGTTGGTGTTGGGTTCGGTAAGACCCTTATCGTCAAGGTCGTAAAATCGACACAGCCCGTATCCGTATCGGTGACCACAACATACAGCGTTTGTGGATTGGCACCCAATCCATTTATTTCCGTATTGGTGTACTGTGTTGGGTCCGGTATGGCATTTTCCTGTGCCTGCGCATCTGCACTGGTCTCATAATAAGCTACTGACCAGCTGGCATTGCCCCCTGTGATCTCCGTATCCTTTACCCTAAGGTCGAAGACCGTGATCTCATCTCCCGGTACTTCCCCTAGGTCGTCACATTCGTTTAATTGTGTGGGCTGTACCGCTTCTGGCGGCAAGGCTACGATCAGCTCGAACATACCCGTATCAAAACAGGTCGTTATAGGGTCGTATAAACGTACATAGATCGTTTGTGGGTTACCGTTGTTGGTATAGTTGCCCACATTGATGATGGGGTTGACCCCTGTTTCTGCATTCGCTGCACTTACATGGTAGGTCAGTTCCACTGTTGTCGGTTCTTGTCCGTTGAGCACTTCTTCGTCCTTGGTGCTCAGGTCGAACTGCGCCGAACCATCATTGTCGCTATCACAGATCGTGTAAGGTTCTATGCTTGTCGGTACTTCCGGTGCCGGGTGCACAATAAGCTCCAGCGTGTTAAGGGTAAGGTTGTAGCATCCGGTAAGCGTGCTCTCCGAGCGCACATAGATCATCTGGTTATTGGCCACGATGTTAGTGTACAGTCCCGTGATCGCATTCTCCCCTTGTTCTGCATCGCTCTGGGTTTCGTGATAGGTGATCACGACATCGGACTCCCCATTGGTCACCTCTATTGTTCGGATCTCCAGATCGAACTCCGCAAAACCGTCATTGTCCTCGTCACAGACCTCTATGGGATCAGGGTTTGCTTCCGGTGATGGGATCGGGTTGACCCTCAGTGTTAGCGTTACCGTATTGTAACAGCCCGTGATATCGTTTTCTGCCCTTACAAAAACAGTCTGGGGGTTGCCCGTATTGGTATAAGGACTTTCGATTGGAACAGTGGCATTGTCCGCGTCCGATTGGGTCTCGTAATACGTTAGCGTAATTCCTGTTTGTCCGTTTAGTATTTCCGCATTGGCGTCTTCGAGCGTAAAGGCTTCCTGCCCATCGTCCAAAGTGATCGCGTCACACAGCTCTAATGGTGCCGGTGTTACCAAAACCGGTAAGGCGTTCACTATCAGCTCCAAGCTTGTTAGCTTGTAACAGCCTTCTACCGTAGTGTTGTCCTCTACACGCACCCAGATCGTTTGGTTAAAATCGTCCGTATTGGTATAGGCCAACGGGTTGCCGATTGGGCTCATCGCTAGTGCCGCATTCGCCTCGCTTTCATAATAGCTCAGGATATACCGTGTTGGGTCCTGGCCGTTCAGTATCTCGTCTGCCTTGTCCGTAAGGTTAAAGACCGCAAAACCATCGGCCGAGATATCGTCACAGGCCTCCAATGGTGTTGGCGCCATTAACTGTGGTGTTGGCTCCACTATTAACTCCAGCACGACTATAGTGGCACAGTCCGTTGCTATGGTGGCACTCTCTACCCTTACATATAGGGTCTGTGCATCTTGTACGATATTGTTATAGCTCACCGTGGTATCTATGGCGTCCACGCCATTGTCCGCATTGGTCTGTGTTTCGTGGTAGGTTACCGTGAGCCCAGAGGCTCCTCCCGTAATCTCGTTCGCCGTACCCGCAAGGTCGAACATCCCAAAGCCGTCGTTGTCTGGGTCGCAATATCTCAATGGTGACGGTGTAAATGCCACTGGTGCCTGCTCCACAACCAGCTCCAGCGTCGTGGTAGCGGAACAGCCCGTGTTGATGTCCTCCACATATACGATAACGACCTGGCCGTTGCTCGTATTGGTATAAAGTGTCGGTAAGGGGTCCGCTCCTGACTGTAGGTCCGCCAGGGTCTCGTAATAGCTTATCGAATAGTTCGGGTTGTTGCCCGTCACCTCTGCGTTCTTTAGGCTAAGGTCCATCTCGGTTATACCGTCAGCCGTGCCGTCGTCACAGACCTCCAAAGCCGTCGGTGACGTTATCGCTGGCAAAGGGTTGACAATTAATTCGAAGGTAGTAGTTGAAATACAATTGGTATTCGTATTGGTTAAAATGGCTACTACGGTCTGCGGATTGCTAATGTTTGTATAGGGTCCTGTTATCTCGTTTATTCCTGCATCTGCATCTGCTTCGTTGGCATAATAATTGACCGCTACATTGACTTGACCGTTTAATATCTCTGCTGTTTTTGTACTGAGATCAAAGTCTTCTTCTTCGTCTCCTGAAAGATTATCGTCACATAACTCATATGCTGTTACCGTTGTGATCAATGGTTTTGGATTAACGATGAGCTGTAATGTTGTTGTAGCATAACAACCTGTGGCACCATTTTCAATACGTACAGAAACCTCTTGTACTCCTGGAGTCGCATTTGTATATGTAGTTGGCAATGGGTTATCCCCTAATTCGGCATCTGCTGGATCAGCATAATAACTAACCGTCATGCCGCTTTGCGAACCTATAACTTCTGCGTCTTTTAAACTAAGATTGAACTCAGCAAATCCGTCTGCGTTATCGTCGCAGACTTCCAATGCCGTCGTAACGTTTGCTATTGGGTTTACCACAACTTCCAACTGAAGAGTATTTACATTGTAACAGTTTGTAGTGGTGTTTTCTAAACGTACAAATACCGTCTGGTTGGTCATTGATGTATTAACATAACCATCAAATATTTCTGCATCATCTGTCTCTGCACCCACTAAGCTTTCATGAAAAGAAACCTCTATACCTGTTTGGCCATTTAATAGCTCTGCTTCCCTTGTGCTCAATGGAAAGCCCACGAAACCGTCCATGTCATCATCACAGACCTGTAATGCCGGCACACCGACTAGTGCCGGTAAGGTATTGATAACTAAATCGAAACTTGTGGTAGTGTAACAGTCTGGATAAACAGGGTCATCTACTCGTACATAAATTGTCTCCTGGTTGGGTGTGACGTTCTGGTAACTTGTAGGCAGATTTGCCACACCATTTTCTGCATCATCTATGGTATTGTGGAACGTTACCGAGAAAGTTCCTGGATCTTGGTCGCCCAAAATAACCGCTTCTTGGCTACTAAGGTCGAAGGTCTCTAAACCGTCATTACCAACGGTGTCGCATTCCAGCATATCGGGAGGCGTGTTGGCAATGGCTCTTGCATTCACCACCAAGTCGAATACAGGATCCGTCGAGGCATTATAACAACTTACGTCGCTCGCGCTCGCTATCCTTACGTATATCGGCTGTGGGTTCATTGTATTGGTATATGACAATGGCAAAGCGTTATTGCCCATATCCGCTTCGTCGAAACTTAGATGATACGTAACATTAAAATCCGCAGCTACTTGAGTTCCCAAAACGACTAAGGTCTGACTATCTAAATCAAACTGCTCGGTTCCGTTATTGCTTACATCATCACATAGCTCCAAATCTGAAGCTGGATTAATGGTGGGTTGAGATGATGCAGCTAAAGTCACCATACTGGTAGAAAAACAATTTGTACCAGTAGCTTCCACTCTTACATAAATAATTTCACCATCAGTTCCGCTATACGGATTTGTTCCTGTAATGGCAGCGACAGCATTTTCAGCATCATCTAAATTATTATGAAAAGAAACCGTATAATCAGCTGGATCTAATGGACTTAATATATCAACTATCTCTGCATCCAAGTTAAAATCAGCTGTAGTTGCCGTTTGACCACATTCAGTAACTGAAATATCATTTAAACTGAATGGAGGAACAATAGCAATTTCAATATCATCTTGAGTAGAACATGGATCTCCAAAGACAGCATCTAATCCTTCAACAAGTAAAGTATATGTTCCCGATTCTGTAACTGTTAAGGTAGAACCTGTTTCACCTGGAATTGTCTCACCATCTAACTGCCATTCAAATGAATTAAAGGCACCATTGAAATCAGGTTCAATAGTATAACTATCTCCATTACAAAGTTCTTGATCTTCACCTAAATCTACCTGACATATAATATCACAGTTGGTAGTCGCATCCGAATTAGGATCTTCATTTAATTCTAAGTTAATATAACCAGCAGACTGACTATAGTTAGTTATCAATAGCACATAATATTGATTGGCAGGTGCATTAGGTATATCTATTTGTTCTGTTGCCGCAGCTGAGAAACTACAATCTACTTGGGTTGTAGAATTCAAATTTGCCGATCCGCATTCAGGTTGAGAAAAAGGTCCCCAGATAATAAAATCTACATCATTACCACCACCTGTACCACCTTGACCATTAGTTTGAGTCAAAGTAAAACTTAAATCGCCAGGAATATCACCTGTCTGCAAAAAATACCATCTTGGTCTAGGTTGCGAACCCAAACACCCATAATCAATACCAGACTCAGCTGCACCAGATCCAACAGGTGAAGGCACATCTTCAATGTCACCACAAATAGGCAAAGCACCTGCACACGTGTCATTATCTAAAACAACAACTTGGAAAGTGCTCGTAGAATCTGAACAACCCACAGGATTAGTATCTGTAGCCGTAAAAGTTACCGTATACGTACCAGGATTAGTATAAGCATAATTAACATCCTCACCATCAAGAGTAACACCATTACCAAAATCCCAAGTATAAGTTGCTCCAGTTCCATCATCTGAAAATGTAGCACTTCCTTCAAATGTAATTAATTCACTTGGATCTACCTCAATAGTTCCAGAAACAGCAGGTGGAATTGTAGCATCAATAGATGCGGTAATGGTTTGACATTGTACAGCACATATAATATTGGCTTCCCAACCATTAATGTTTATTACCCCATTACTGGTAAAAGCAAATGTTAAGCATCCTGAGGTATTACTTGCTGTTGCAGAGACCATACCAGGCGAATTGGCAGAATACGTTCCAATAACATCTGCGGTTATATCGTCACCGTCATAAACAGTTAAAAAATCGAAGTTCGGTTGTACATTAAACTGAGTAAAATCGACCATAATAAATTCACCTGCATTTTGCGGACATATAGTGGTAACCAAATTTTCATCATCTGAATAATTACCAAATTGTCCTCCTGAATCATAAAATTTATCGGGAGCACAGCGTGTGAAGGTGCCATTTTCCATTAATATATCTTGGGAGAAACTTAAACTTGTTAATATAAGCGTAACTAAGAGTAAAATATTTTTCATTATACTGATTTATCAGTTCGTATTATTTTTTAATTTTTCTATGTTGTGAAGTCACCTGAATAAAATAATCGGTATCGTCAACACGGTAAACGTAAGTTCCATTGGCAAAAAAATCCAATTGATATTTCAAAGGATTGAAATCTTCTACATCGAAATCAACATCCCGTTTTAAATCTTTATTATATTCATTAAATAAAGGTGCATCAGAAAGTAACATACCCTTTTTCTGAGTTTTAGGATTACTATCTTTGTAAATTGTAATTCTATTTCTTAAGAGGTGTTTTATATCTTTTAAAAATTGCTCATTATCATAAACCAACTCCTTGGTTTTAGATTGATATACGTCTTCAATCATAGCCTTTTCCTTCTTCGTAAGAGGAGCTTCAACATTTTCTGGATATTGAATTGAGGTGCCAGTTTTAACTTGACTAAAAGTCGCTATACTAAAAAATAATAAAGGTAGAATAAGGTGTAATTTTTTCATGGTAAAATCAAAATTTTAGAATTTCGAAAATTAATAAAATTAAAATCAAACAGGTGTTAATTCGTCAATGATATTGACACTTGAACGAGTTTATATATATAACAGTCTTAATTATAAAACTCCTACCTCAATGAAACTATTTTTATTGTTTATCTTTGCATTTCGTTTTAAAGAATAGATAACCAATTATTTTACAATGAAAATTGAAAGTGATTTTAATGATATTGATGCCCTAGGAGATGACCACATAGGTTCTTCTAGCGAAACCCCTTTGAGAGCTGATGCTTTTAAACTTTCTCGAAATGATAAAATTGATATCATTAAAGATGATGTTAAACATATTTTAGAAACTTTAGGACTAGACTTGAGTGACGATAGCTTAAAAGGAACACCTAATAGAGTTGCAAAAATGTTTGTCAATGAAATTTTTGGTGGTTTAGATCCTGATAAAAAACCAAGCGCATCCACATTTGACAATAAATACAAATATGGTGAAATGCTAGTTGAAAAAAACATCACGGTCTATTCAACTTGTGAGCATCATTTATTACCTATAGTTGGACGCGCACATGTGGCCTATATTTCTAACGGAACTGTTGTTGGACTTTCTAAAATGAATAGAATTGTTGATTACTTTGCTAAAAGACCACAGGTTCAAGAACGCTTAACAATTCAAATTGTAAAAGAACTTCAGAATGTTTTAAATACTGAAGACGTCGCATGTGTCATTGATGCCAAACATCTATGTGTGAACTCTCGTGGTATTAGAGATATTGAAAGCAGTACAGTCACTTCAGAATTTGGAGGTAAATTCAAGGAAAAAGAAACGAGAAGAGAGTTTTTAGACTATATTAAACTGGACACACATTTTTAGAGTGCTTATCCCAATTAGCAAATTCAATTAATTGATTCATTTTTCAAAAGCTCATCATGTCTCTATTTAATCAACAACAAATAAAAATATACAATACCCTTTCAGGAGAAAAAGAGATTTTTCAACCTATAGCTGACGGCTATGTAGGTTTGTACGTTTGTGGACCAACCGTTTATAGCAACGTCCATTTGGGTAATGTGAGGACATTTATGTCTTTCGATATGATTTTTCGATATCTTAAACATTTAGGTTATAAAGTGCGTTATGTCCGAAATATCACAGATGCTGGACATTTAGAAAATGATGGCGATATTGGTGAGGACAAAATCACGAAAAAAGCACGATTAGAAGCTATTGAACCTATGGAAATTGTACAACGTTATACGGTGGATTTTCATAACGTGCTCAACACATTTAATTTTTTACCACCAAGTATCGAACCCACTGCTACGGGTCATATCATTGAGCAAATTGAACTGATTCAATCAATAATTGATAATGGCTTCGCGTATATTGTTAATGGTTCAGTTTATTTTGATGTTCACAAGTACAATGAATCCAACGAATACGGTATTTTAAGCAAACGTAAGTTAGAAGATTTAATTCATAATACGCGTGCACTTGATGGTCAGAGTGATAAAAAGAACCCACAGGATTTCGCCCTTTGGAAAAAAGCAGAACCTACCCATATTATGCGTTGGCCTTCACCTTGGAGCGATGGTTTCCCAGGTTGGCATTTAGAATGTACTGCTATGAGTACTAAATATTTGGGTGACTACTTTGATATTCATGGTGGTGGAATGGATTTAAAATTCCCACATCACGAATGTGAAATTGCTCAAAACCAAGCCGCAAAAGGTCAAGCGCCTGTAAAATATTGGATGCATGCCAATATGCTAGAGCTCAATGGCGCTCGAATGAGTAAGTCAACTGGAAATTATATTAATCCGGCGGAATTACTTTCTGGCGACAACGATATTATGTCTAAAGCCTATAATCCAAGTGTCATTCGTTTTTTTATGATGCAAGCTTCCTATAGAAGTGTTTTGGATTTAACGGATGACGGTTTAGCAGCTGCCGAAAAGGGATTCCACAGATTTATGGATGCCATTGGCTTAATCGATAAGTTGAAAACCAGTTCTTCATCTTCATTTAATATTGCGGAATGGAAGCAGAAATGTTACGACGCGATGAATGACGATTTTAATACGCCGATTTTAATTGCCACATTATTTGAGGGTGTAAAATTCATCAATCAAGTGAAAGATGGAAGTGCGAGTATCACATCTGATGATTTAGAATTGTTAAAAGAAACAATTAAAACCTTCGTTTTTGATGTTCTTGGTTTGGTAAATATTTCGAAAGAAAGTACTGGAAGTGATAAATTATCTGGTGCAGTAGAAATTTTAATTAAACTCAGAAAAGAAGCAAGACTGAATAAAGATTTTGCTTTGTCTGATAAGATTAGAGATGAATTGGCTGAAGCAGGCATTCAATTAAATGATAGTCGGGAAGGGACGACGTTTACTTTCTAATAACTGTTAAGTTGTGAGGTTGTTTGTCGTTGAGATGTCGCTCACTGCTGTGAATTGATTTGTCGTTTCAAATAAACAATCAAAATAAACTTTATAATAGAAAAAAATTATATGAAAACGAAAGAACAAGAAGTTTTATGTTGCTTTTGTGGAAACTACTTGTTGCTTGATAAGGCTATAGAAATTACGATAAATATTGATAGAGAATCGGATGACAAACAGTCTGTTTGTGCACACGCTAAATGTCTTGATAATGTTCTACACAAAAGTATGCCGAGAGCATTTGGTCTATAACAAAACTCTCTAACGACTCAAAGAAAATCAATTAAACAGCTTTCACTCATCAAAAAAATTCTAACATATCCTTTCCTCTTCTTAATTAAAGTCTATCAGACCGTTATATCCCCTTTCACTCCAGCCACTTGCAGATATCAACCAACATGTTCTCATTATGCAAAAGAAGCTCTTGAAGTTCATGGTTTTTTTAAAGGCGGTTGGTTGGCCATAAAACGGATTTTTAGTTGTCATCCCTGGGGAGGCAGTGGTTTTGATCCTGTTCCTCCGAAAGAAGACTAATTTTAAGTTAATCCGGTTTTCAAAAGGTTTCAAAATATTATATTTACCGAATAAAGAGAATATCTATGTTTTTATTACAAATCGATTGGGATCCTATTAAGTTTATTGATTTAGGTTTTTTTAAACTTCACTTTTATAGTCTCATGTGGATTGTTGCCTTTATTTTGGGCTTTCAAATCACAAAACGTATATGGAAAAATGAAAATGAATCTGAGGAATCCCTTGATTCATTATTCATTTATTCTGTTTTAGGGATTATGCTTGGCGCCAGGTTAGGCCATGTTATTTTTTACCAACCAGAATTAATTACCGAAGATTTTTTAAGCATCTTTTTACCTTTTAAATTTGCAGGTGGTTTTGAGTTTACTGGCTTTCAAGGCTTGGCAAGTCATGGCGCTGCCATTGGTATGATTATTTCCATGTACCTCTACAATAAAAAAGTTTTGCACAAAACCGTGATTTGGATTTTGGATCGTGTAGTCATTCCTGTAGCTTCCGGAGCTGTATTTGTGAGAATTGGTAATTTTATCAATTCTGAAATTATTGGAAAAAAGACGGGAAGCGATTTCGGTGTCGTATTTAAACAATTAGGTGAAACGGAACCCAGACATCCTGCACAATTGTACGAAGCCTTCTGCTATATATTTGTATTCCTAATTCTCTTTTATTTCTATTGGAAAACAAAGAAATCGGAACAACAAGGCTTTTTATTCGGACTGTTTTTAGTGTTACTTTGGACGGTTAGATTCTTTGTCGAATTTGTAAAAGAATCACAAGGTGATGAATATATTAATTGGTTTAATTTAAATACTGGTCAGTGGCTAAGTATTCCGTTTATATTGATTGGATTATACTTTATGTTTATGTATAAACCCAAAACAAAATTGAGTTAATGCAATTTCAACGCTACATAATAATTGTACTTGTCATTTTTGGATTCGTTTTTCTTTCGTCTTGTAAAGAAGAAAAAACAACAAAGCCTGAAGATAAAGTCGTTGTTAATTTTAAGAAAGAAGGGACTTTAGATCTTATTAAAGCCGATTCCGATTCCATAATAAAAACTATAGACATTGAAATTGCGGATGACGAATACGAAACCCAAACAGGTTTAATGTACAGAACCAAGCTTGAAACCAATCATGGGATGTTGTTTATATTTCCTGATGTGCAAATGCGAAGTTTCTATATGAAGAATACCAAGATTCCCTTGGATATTATTTATATAGATGAAAATAAAACCATCGTTAGTTTTCAAAAGAACGCACAGCCAATGAATGAAACCTCCCTTCCGTCTGAAGCTCCTGCAAAGTACGTTTTAGAAATCAACGGAGGACTTTCTGATGAATGGGAATTGGCAGTTGGAGATCAAATAAGTTTTACCTCCACCAATGACTGAGCCACTAGGTTTAGATATCAACACGCCTTTAGGACATGATTTAAATCTTACCTTTTTTAAACCTCAAACTTCAAATAATAAGAGTATTATTATTTCTTCTGCGACTGGAGTTCTTCAACGTTACTATTATAAGTTTGCCTCCTATTTTTCAGAATTAGGTTATACAGTTTACACATTTGATTATTCTGGAATTGGAAAATCAAACCCAGACATTTCCCACCTTAAGCAAAACACTATTAATTTAAAAGCTTGGGGCGAAAATGACCAAACTTCAATTGTAAATTACGCTAAATCGCAGAACCCAAACCATAAGATAATAGTTGTGACGCACAGTATTGGCGGACAACTATTAGCTTTCAACAAATCGACGCCTCAAATAGATACTATAATTACCGTTGCTTCACAAAGCGGTTATTGGAAACATTGGAAAGGTTTTGAACGTTTTAGAATGTTTATGTTTTGGTATATTATGATTCCAACATTAACTCCGCTTTTCGGCTATTTTCCTGCAAAGACATTTGGGCTTTTTGAAAATCTGCCCAAACAAATGGCTTATCAATGGCGACGTTGGGGAAAACACAAGGACTATTTGTTAAGTGAGTTTAATTTTGAAGATCTTAAATTCAAAAATTTTGATAAAAATTTACTGGCATTAAGTTTTACAAATGATGAATTTGCATCGGAAGCTTCCGTAAATTGGCTAGCTAAGCAATTTGCAAATGCTAAAGTGGATAGACGTCATATTATTCCAGAAGAATTGGGTATTTCAGATGTTGGTCATTTTGGGTTCTTTAGACATCAATTTAAAAATTCATTGTGGAAGATGACGCAAGAGTGGATTGAAAAGCATTCTTAAAAAATTTAATCATTCATAATCTTAGAGTTTAATATAATTGCCACGTTAAAAATAGAAACTGAATGCCAAACTCAAACTTCAATATAAAACTACAAGACCATTATAAACTGTATATCTTACCGAAAGATCAAATAATTTTCGAATCTCAATTATTAAACAACAATATCAAATTCTATTATAACATCCACGAACAATCAAATCTGAGTGGTGGAATTAGATATTTTTTACTTGATTCCGATATGGATAAAATAAATGACATTATTATTAAAAAAAAGATTATTGCGAATGTAAAAACGAACCTTGTTTCAGATTTTGACGATCAAAAGAAAATATTCAAATTGATTGTTACATTTATTGCTGTAATAGTTGGAGTAATAATTCTTATCATAATTTTTGGAAATCTTATTGGCTAACTTTTATAAAAAAAATGCCTCTCTATCAAGAAAGGCATTTTTTATATTCTTAATCAACACTTCGACCCCCTGCCTATTCGGCAGACAGGCGCTCAGTGTGAGATTTATTTAATTATTTAAAGAGAATTAAGCCTCCTCAACATCTTCTTTCACTTTTTTCTTCAGTGCATCTGTTGCATCTCCTTTTTTAGCTGTATCGTACATAATAGGTGTTGCGATAAATACTGAAGAGTACGTACCTACAATGACACCAACGATTAATGCGAACAATAAATCTTTAAGTGAATCTGCACCAAACAAGAACATAGCCAATAACACCACTAAGGTGGTTAAGGAGGTATTTAATGTTCTACTGATGGTACTGTTAATCGATTTGTTGATTGTGGTATCGAATTTCCAACCTAAATTTTCATTGAAATATTCTCTAATTCTATCGAAAACAACAACCGTATCATTCAGCGAGTAACCAATTACGGTTAAGATTGCCGCAATAAATGTTTGGTCAATCTCCATGCTAAATGGCATAAAACGCCAAGTTAAAGAATAGATTCCCAATACAATTAATACATCATGGAATACAGCAGCTACCGCTCCAAGAGAAAATTGCCATTTCTTAAAACGTAATAAGATATATAAGAATACCACCACTAAAGATCCTAAAATCGCCCAAATTGATGACTTCTTAATATCATCTGCAATTGTTGGACTTACTTTACTCGATAACATCTTACCGATTTTTTGGTCTCCCGAACCATCTAAAAACTCTTGGTAGGTCATGCCCTCAGGAAGGTACTTTTGCAATGTTGTAAACAACATGGATTGTACTTTTTCGTCGGCTTCAATAGAACTGTCTTCAACTAAATATTTCGTAGAAATCTTCAATTGATTTGGCCCACCAATGGTTTTTACTTCAGCACTTTCAAATACTGCTTCCAAATCATTTTTAACTTCTTCAACACTCATATCCTGATCAAAACGCACTTGATACGTTCTTCCTCCAACAAAGTCAATTCCTTGATCTAACCCAGGTCCAACAAACAAAGACCCTAAACTTGCTACTATAAAAGCTCCAGAAATCACATAAGCAATCTTACGTTTTCTTAAGAAATCGATGTTAATATTTTTAAATAAGCCTTTAGTAATTCCTGTTGAGAAATCTAAACTTCCACCTCTATTAACGTACCAATCCACGAGTAAACGTGTAATGAAAATCGCGGTAAATAAAGACGTTAAAATACCAATGATTAACGTTGTGGCAAAACCTTTAATTGGACCTGTACCGAATACAAATAAGATTAACGCCGTTAAACCTGTAGTAATATTCGCATCCAAGATTGAAGATAATGCATTAGAGAAACCATCTTTAATGGATTCTTTTTGCGATTTACCTTTGGCTAATTCTTCCCTTATTCGTTCAAAAATAAGTACGTTGGCATCGACTGAAATACCTATGGTCAATACAATACCTGCAATTCCTGGTAAGGTTAATACGGCTCCTAAACTTGCCAATACACCAAAGATCAATAAGATGTTAAACAACAAAGCGACATCAGCAAAACCACCTGCTTTTCCGTAGTAAAATATCATCCAAAGCAATACAAAAGCCAATGCAATTAAGAATGATTTCATACCACTATCAATAGCTTCTTGACCTAAAGATGGCCCAACCTCATCTGCTTGAACAATCTGCGCAGAAGCAGGTAATTTTCCAGCTCTTAAAACGTTCGCTAAATCGACCGCTTCAGTTAATGAAAACGATCCTGAAATTTGAGAATTTCCGCCAGCAATTGGTCCAGTAGAAACACTCGGTGCAGAATACACAATATTATCTAGTACAATAGCAATATTACCTTGCGTCTCATAAGCCGTTTTGGTCATTTCTTCCCAAATTTTAGCACCTCTTGCATCCATTTGCATGCTCACGGCTGGTCGGCTTACTTGGTCATAATCTTGTCTTGCATCCGAAATCACAGCACCACTTAATTGTGGGACACCATCTCTATTTCCTTTAATAGCATATAGATCTACATATTCTGAATCTTCTTGTTGTATTCCCCAAGCAAATTTCACATAGCGCATATCAGATGGCAATGATGCTCTATTTTTTGGATCATTTAAATGCTCCATAACTTTCTCTTTATCCTTAGCCAAGAATACAGCGATCACCGGACCACCTCTTCCGAAGCTCTGAATACCAAGCGGATAGGCATTTTCAACCGAAGTTGAATCCGTTTCCATCTGACCTGTCAATTCATCAATGGCATTTGAAGTGGAATCTTGATCAACGATCGTTTCTTCCATCACTTCATCAGATGCTTCTTGAGTGTCTTCCTTTTTATTTGCTTCAACCAAAGCTTGGTTGACCTCCATTATATAAGGTGCCACTTCTTCAGTCTTATAAGTTTCCCAGAACTGTAATTGAGCCGTTTTAGTAACTAAATCCTTAACACGTTCAATATCCTTAGCGCCTGGTAATTCTAAAAGAATACGACCAGAGTTTCCTAAACGTTGAATATTTGGAGACGTTACGCCAAATTTATCAATACGTTTACGTAATACTTCGAAAGCCGAAACGATAGACTCATCAATTTTTGTTTCAATAATGCCTTTAACTTCATTATCCGACATATCGAATTTAATCTCGTCACTTAACGTACGATTCGCAAAAATATCAGGAGAGGCTAATTTTGTATCGCCTTTAATAGCATCAAATGCTCTAAAGAAAGATTCCAAGTAAGATTCCTGTGCATCTTTTTGAAGTTCTTCAGCATCATCCAAAGCCTTGTTAAAAATCGGATCTCTACTATTATTCGCTAATCCTTCTAAAATATCCCTTACCGAAATCTGAAGAATAACATTAATACCACCTTTAAGGTCAAGACCCAAATTCATGGCATTGTTTTCTACTTCTGTATAAGAATATTCTGCTACACCTAAATCATAAACCTCAATTGGCTCAAATTTTTCGCCGTCTTGTATTTTAGTGGTTTTTAAAGAATCTAAGTAACGTACTTCCTCTAGGTTTCGCTTAGACTGGTAATCCTCTTCGGTTTCTGGGATTTTGGCAACTGCTGCCTGTTCGGCAGTATCCTCAATTTGATTGGCTTTAAACGTAAATGATAATTGGTAAATACTTACCAAACCAAATAAAAGCGCAAAAAGCTTAATTATTCCTTTGTTTTGCATTGTGATTATTTTATTTAATGTCGAATATTTAGTTGATTCCGATAGCTATCGGAACTGGCGCGCAAATATATAGTTTACGCTATAACCCGACAATGTTTTTTATGAATTTGATTTTTAGCTTTTTGATTGATAAAAGCTTTAATGTTGAAGTAAGAATTATTTCAGATTTAAATAATCCTTTTTATAAAGTTGGTCCTGCCCTAACTTCAGGAATCTTATAGGAAATATTATCAATTGCAATGGCAACTGTATTATTAGCTAAAAGTGCAACATTTATGATGTTGTTGCTTTGTTTTGTATGAATTTGAACTCCTGAATAATCGACTTTAGTTGGGTTGGAGTGATCGGTTTTTTGATTGATCTCGGTAATTTGAACACTATTGAAATCCCAATTAACTTTACTACTCGTCTTAATTTCAGAAATATTAAGTTCGTAGTCATTTGAACTTTGGTTCTCGGGAAGTCGATCTGAAGGATTTTTAGAATCCTCGTATGCTATTTTGAAATTTTCAGATTTAAAAAGTACCGCTTGAATATGTGAAACCTCAGCATCGCTATGATAGGTTATTCTAAATTGACCATTTTCAGTTTGACCTATTTGAATTTGGGAAACACCAATGCTTTGTAGTTTATTTTGAATCGCTTCAATAGCATTTTCGGTATCTTCAGCTGTAACAGCTTTATCCGAAAACTGAATTACAATCTGCTGATTTGGTAGCGTTGTTTGCTCTATAAACGTTCCTAAAAACGCCAAGAGTATCACTATTATCCCAAAATGCAGTTTGGTTTTCATGCGGCAAATATAGGTAAAAAAAAGAGTGTCTCAAAAGTATACTCTAATGTCATTTTGTGCGCCTGTCTGCCGAACAGGCAGGCTAAAAATCTAATTATCTATATTTCATATAAACACAAACTCTTGGATAGTTGAATTTAATCCTTATTCTGAATGTCTCTTCTAGAGCATTTATAATTTCTGACTTTCTACAGAGTCAACATTGCCTTTATATCCAAAAATAAAACCCACCAATGAACCCACCAAAGCTGGCACATAAAAGAAAGAATATTTTAATTCGGTAAAATAACAAAACGTAAAAGTTACGAGTTGACCAACTACAACAAATAATAATAAGGCCAGTAATAGTTTGTGGCTTTTTATAGAGTCAAGATCAGGTTTATATCCAAAAATAAAGCTCACTAATGAACCTCCCAAAGCTGGCACATAAAAGAAAGAATATTTTAAGTCGGTAAAATAACAAAGCGTAAAAGCTACGAGTTGACCAACTATAACAAATAATAATAGCGCCAATATTTTTTTCTTCTTCACGATTCAGTTAAGGATTTAATAGGGTAGAAAAGTTACAAAAAAATACCCTCGTCAGCATACGAGAGTATTTCCAATAGTATATATATTTTGTTTAAACAACAAGGCCACTTTACATGCCTTCCATCTTTGTATATCCTTCTGGAGGAGTCATATCAAACTTCTCATCTGGTACATCTACTTGTTCTATACTTATAACCTCACTACTCACGGTCATAGTTACTCCCATTTGATTCGTTGTCATTGTGAAATACAGCGGAAATCCTTCTACCTTATCTCCCATAGCCGTTGTATTTGGACTAATTGCAGAAATTTTATCTGTTACAAACATTTGCATATCCATGTCTTGCCCATTTTGTTTCAAAGTAACAATTATTTGTTGACATTCATAACCAAGGATGGTTTTGGTTTCGTCCCCTATTTTTACGGTAACGTCCTCCAAATCTTCCTTATTTGGCTCAATAGATTGCATTGTATATTTCTTTCCTTGATAAGGATTTTCCATCAACATTAGCATTTGTTTGGTAGAACCATCAATAATCATGGTGATATCCCCAGACATTGGGTTACTGGTTTCATTTCTAGCTTTATCGCCTTTAAAGTACGATGTGGAATTGGTCTCGCCCATACTTTTCAGCTGCGTATTCATTTGCTCATTATCACTAGATATGGTTTGTGTCAAGGTCATAATACCTACTTCAATTTTCTCTTGTGCATTTATCATAAGACTTAATAGCAATGCAATACTTAGAATTAATATTTTTTTCATGTTTTTATTTATTTATAATTATTATTAAGACAAATACCTTACCAATAATTAGGTCAGCATGGTTTCTTGTCATTGTTTAATTTGTCATTAAACGTTTCTTTTTTTTCCCATAACCTACTAAAACCAAAGAATATTTAGGTAGAATTTTATTTACTATGACCGCAATTAGTGCACTCAACAAAGTAATGAAAGTAATCATTATAACGTATATGAGCAAATTATAATTTTCAAACTCTATTTTAAAATAACTCCTGGTTAAGGTAATACCCCTTAGAATGTAAACATGAAGAAAAAAAATGGCAAAACTCGTGTTTGCTAAAATAGTAATCCAAGTATTTTTAATATGTTCAAATCTATGTAACCATACCATCAAAAACAGACATAAAAAAACCATTTTAAATGCTAATAGATCGAATCCATTATAGGAGAATATGTCACTTTTACTATAAAGACCCACATCTCCAAAATAAAGTTGCAACAAAATAAAGAAAATGGCAGCAGCCAATAAATACACTTCCTTTCCTTTTAACTTAGCATATATTTTCTCTCTATGAATAGCACAAACAATTCCGAATAAAAAAGATGGCGTAAAATATATTAAGGTGTGAACACTCTGAAAAACATCTGAACGCGTATGTGGACGATGAACTATGGATGCGATTATTAAAAACACTAAAAAGATTATAATTTGCCACTTATGATTTAAGAGTTTTATAAATGCAATATGTAAAGGAGACATCAATGCCATTAGCAATGCAAAAGGTATATACCAATATGCTATTACGTGCGCACCACTAACTAGGTATTTCAAAACAGATATCGAACCAGACACAAATGGATGATGCCCTAGTATTGATAATGTAAATGAATGATCCCAAAAATTAGGTAATGTTAATATACTTATCACAATGGGTATAACAGATAAGACTAAATACGGTTTTAATAATTGATTAAACTTGTTTTTCACATAAACTGAATATTCAAATCGCTTATATATCACGATATAGAACAAGAAACCCGAAATAAACGTAAAATTCATAGTTGCTCCGGCAATACCATTAATGATAAATTTATTAATGAAAGTGCTAGAACCTAAATCTGCCATGGTTCTGGAATGAGCTGCAACAATCAGCACTATGGCTAACGCTCTATAATGGTTAAAAGAGTTTATATAAGGCATCTTTTAAGGTTAAAATCATAACATTTACAGTTTTGAGGACATAAAAATCTTTAAAATAAAAAAGAGGCTTGTTTGACAACAACCCCCTTTTTTTATATTGAAAAAAAGTTTTACAATTCCAATAAGCCATTAGTTTTCTTAACACCTTCTGCACTTGCTTGCATATGTTCTTTTTCAGCAGCACTTAAAGGAACATCTACAATCTTCTCGATACCTTTTCTACCTAAAATGACTGGAACACCAATACATAAGTCGCTAAGACCGTATTCACCGTTCAATAAAGTAGAACATGGATACATCTTCTTTTGATCGCATGCAATTGCCTGCACTAAGCCACTAACAGCTGCTCCAGGCGCATACCAAGCTGAAGTTCCCAATAATTTGGTCAAGGTTGCACCACCAACTTTAGTATCTTCCGCCACTTGGTTTAAGCGCTCTTCTGATAAAAACTCAGAAACTTTAATACTGTTTCGTGTCGCATGGGAAATTAAGGGCACCATACCTGTATCACTATGTCCACCAATTACCATACCGTCCACATCACTAATTGGCGCTTCTAACGCTTCTGCCAATCTGTACTTAAAACGTGCGGAATCCAATGCGCCTCCCATTCCTATAATTCTGTGTTTTGCCAAGCCTGTTGTCTTATGAACCAAATAGGTCATTGTATCCATTGGATTACTTACCACAATGATGATGGTGTTTGGAGAATGCTCCACTAAGCTTGAAGATACTGTTTTTACGATACCTGCGTTAATACCAATTAACTCTTCACGCGTCATTCCCGGTTTACGAGGAATACCAGAGGTAATGACACAAATATCACTGTTCGCGGTTTTGGAATAATCGTTCGTACTTCCTGTAATTTTAGTGTCAAATCCATTTAAGGATGCGCACTGCATTAAGTCCATTGCCTTTCCTTCTGCATAACCTTCCTTGATATCCAAGATTACAACTTCCGAAGCAAAGTTCTTAATTGCTATATACTCTGCACAACTTGCGCCTACTGCACCTGCGCCAACTACGGTTACTTTCATTTGTTTGATTATTTTAAATTAATGTTAAATGGAATTCGCCCAAAACTCTATATAAAAGTACGTAAGCCTATTCCAAAATTATATGTGTTTTTTAATATGAAACTACGTGTTAAAAACGATTACAAATTTACGAATAAAATTGCTGTAAACGAAGAAAGCACAAGAGTAAATCTTGTACTTTTATATGAATTTAAAACTTAAATAAATCTTATCTAAATCCAAAGTTGAGACCTACTGAAAAGGCATTAAATTCTGATAGATGATACTCCGCATTCAATCTAAAGAATCCTAATTTTAATTTTGTACCGATCGTTGCTCTTACCGCAGATACTTCGCTAGAGACTGAAAAAGGATCGACAATAGTCTGTGTAGTTAAAAGGCCGTCGGTTACTCTATAATTTCCCAATAAATCGGATTCTGATTTTCCTTTAATATAACCTACGCCTCCATAAAAATTAATGACTGGTAATTTGGTTGAAGCCAATACTTGAAACAACCATGTATTGGTATCATTCTCTAAGCGTTGATTTTCCCCTTCTATACCAGAAGATTCTGTAAGATTATAGGATCCATCTGTATGCGTATAGGCAACTACGCCTGAAATAGCGACGGGAAATAGATTATTTACAGGAATCCATTCTGTAAATTCCATCTGTAAACCCGCACCATACATGCTTAAACTTACATCGTCGTTTTCCACTTTTGGAACAAATCGTGCCTTTAGTTCCAGGCCACTGCTAATGCCCAATGCGCCTTGTAAAAAAGCCGTAGGCAATAAATTGGCACTTCCAGAACCGATTCCTTCTGGTAATTCTATGGTAGCGGTTTGACTTCCAAATATGATATCATCATATTCCACTTCAACAAATATTGCTGGATTATTTTCGCCTAATACGGAAGAGACCATCTGTGAACTTGGCCCTTGAGCGAACTCTACATTAGTATAGTCTTCAGTGTTTAAATTAAACATTTTATGCTCATCCTTAACCATAGACGCATTAGCTATTATTGAAATTTCAAATCCTCCCAAAGGTTTGACTTTGGCGGAATTAAACCAATTGGCATTCATACTATGCATTAATCCATTGGTACCTGGAGCTAAATAATCATTTGTAAAACGCTTTGCATCTTCAATACCACCTGCAAGCAATACATCGATATCGTTTTGTGCTTTGGATACTATAGTTGCAAAACATAGGATTGTTAAAAAAGCTAGTTTTTTCATGAGGCTAAGATTATAGTTGTTATAGCAAATATATTAAAATATGCATATAAACGGTATTTTATCGTTTTTTATTGCATTTTATCGTGAGATTGGATCAAAAAAAAGCAACTACATAATAATGTAATTGCCTTTTATTACTTATTAAAAATGCCTAATTAGACATCGATATTAGCATAAATAGCATTCTTTTCAATAAACTCTCTACGTGGCGGGACTTCGTCTCCCATCAACATTGAGAACACACGATCTGCCTCAACGCCATTATCAATCTGTACCAAACGCAATGTTCTAAACTCAGGATTCATTGTTGTATCCCAAAGTTGCTCTGCGTTCATCTCACCAAGACCTTTGTAACGTTGGATTTTTGAGTTATCACCAAACTCTTTCATAATAGCATCACGTTCTTTATCTGACCAAGCATATTCCTTCTTAGCCCCTTTCTTTACCAAATATAATGGTGGTGTTGCAATATATATGTGTCCATTTTCAACCAATTCTTTCATATATCTAAAGAAGAAGGTTAAAATCAATGTTGCAATGTGGCTACCATCAATATCGGCATCACACATAATCACGACTTTATGATATCTTAATTTTGACAGATTTAGCGCTTTACTATCTTCTTCCGTTCCGATAGTGACACCAAGTGCTGTAAAAATATTCTTGATTTCTTCGTTTTCAAAAACCTTATGCGTCATGGCTTTCTCGACATTCAGAATTTTACCTCTTAATGGCAAAATAGCCTGAAACTTTCTATCACGACCTTGCTTAGCTGTTCCACCTGCCGAATCTCCCTCAACAAGGAATACTTCACATTTTGCAGGATCTTGTTCAGAACAATCCGATAATTTACCCGGCAAACCACCAATACTCATCACGGTTTTACGTTGCACCATTTCACGCGCTTTTTGCGCTGCATGACGCGCTTGGGCTGCCAAAATCACTTTCTGGACTATTACTTTAGCATCATCTGGATGCTCTTCCAAATAATCCGTTAGCATTTCAGAAACTGACTGACTCACAGCTGCAGAAACTTCACGGTTTCCTAATTTGGTTTTTGTTTGGCCTTCAAATTGTGGTTCCTGTACTTTTACCGATACAATAGCGGTTAAACCTTCACGGAAATCATCGCCAGCAATATCGAACTTCAACTTATCTAACATTCCAGATTCGTCGGCATACTTTTTAAGCGTGTGTGTTAAACCACGTCTGAATCCTGAAAGGTGTGTCCCACCTTCATGTGTATTGATATTGTTTACATACGAGTGTAAGTTTTCAGCATAGGAGGTGTTATAAACCATAGCTACCTCAACAGGAACGCCATTCTTTTCACCTTCAAAGGCAATAACATCTTTCATTAAAGGCTCACGATTACCATCTAAAAACTTAATAAATTCCTTAAGGCCTTCTTCAGAATGAAATGTTTCCCCTTCAAATTCCCCATCCTCTTTTTTATGACGTTTATCAATTAAATGAATGGTAATCCCTTTATTAAGGTATGCCAATTCACGTAAACGACTTGCTAGAGTATCGTAGTTATATTCTAACGTCTGTGTAAAAATTGTTGGGTCTGGCTTAAACGTTACAATCGTACCTCTTTTATCCGTTGATCCCACTTTTTTTACGGGATACATGGCTTTACCTCGTTCGTATTCTTGCTCCCAAATCTCTCCCTTTCTATAAACCGTTGCTTTAAGATGCTCAGATAAGGCGTTAACACAACTTACACCAACACCATGTAATCCACCAGAAACTTTATAGGAATCCTTATCGAATTTTCCACCTGCTCCAATTTTGGTCATGACCACTTCCAGCGCAGAAACGCCTTCTTTTTTGTGTAAATCTACAGGAATACCACGACCATCATCTTCTGTGGTAATAGAATTATCTTCGTTGATAATTACGGTGATATTATCACAATGTCCAGCCAAAGCTTCATCAATGGAGTTATCAACCACCTCATAAACCAAATGGTGTAAACCACGTGTACCAACATCTCCAATATACATGGAAGGACGCATACGTACGTGCTCCATGCCTTCTAATGCCTGAATACTATCTGCTGAATAATTATCCTTATTAAACTCTTCTCTTTTTTCGCTCATTATCTTGAATAAATTTTAGTTCGATTTAAGGCATAAAAAAATGACACTAGTGTATCATTTTTGAATACTAACAAATATACGATTTTAAAGTGCTTCCTGAAAGCTTTTTACCGTTTGAAGCTGATAATTATCAACATTTGTTAATTACTTAAAAGTGGCTTAAAACGTCTAAAAAGTGGTTTAAAATTGATTTTGATGATTTTTTAATCTAAAAAAAACATGTTTAAAATACAAAATCTCGCAGAAGCGAGATTTTGATGTTTTCGTTTTAAATTATAGGACATTAAAAAGCTTTTTTATCGTTTATCTAATACGCTTTATCATGCACTTTAGCTACTGCTCTACCACTTGGATCATTCATGTTCTTAAAAGCCTCATCCCATTCTAATGCCGTTGCTGTACTACAAGCTACACTTGCTTCCTGTGGTACACTCAAAGCAGCCGCATCACTTGGAAAATGACCTTCAAAAATAGATCGGTAATAATACTCTTCTTTGTTTAGAGGTGTATTAATTGGGTATCGGAACTTAGCATTCGCCAGTTGTTCGTCGGTTACTTCTTCTGCAACCAACTCTTTTAAAGTGTCTATCCAACTGTATCCTACACCATCAGAAAATTGTTCTTTTTGTCTCCAGGCTACGCTTTCTGGAATCATGTCTTCAAAGGCTTTACGTACGACCCATTTTTCCATGCGTTCGCCATTGATCATTTTATCTTTTGGATTGATACGCATGGCCACATCCATAAATTCTTTGTCTAAAAATGGCACACGCCCTTCAATGCCCCAAGCCGCTAAACTTTTGTTAGCTCTCAAACAATCATACATATGTAACTTATCCAATTTACGAACCGTTTCTTCATGAAATTCCCTTGCATTTGGCGCCTTATGGAAATATAAATAACCACCAAAGATCTCGTCGGCGCCTTCACCAGACAATACCATTTTAATTCCCATGGATTTAATAACTCGTGCCATTAAATACATTGGTGTTGAAGAACGAATCGTTGTAATATCGTAAGTCTCGATGTTATAGATGACATCTTTTATAGCATCCAACCCTTCTTGGATGGTGAATTTTATTTCATGATGAACCGTACCAATATGATCCGCTACTTTTTTAGCCGCAGCTAAATCTGGAGACCCTTCCAATCCTACAGAAAACGAGTGCAATTGTGGCCACCACGCATCAGTAGTATCATCTGACTCTATTCGTTTTTGTGCATATTTTTTAGCAATAGCCGAAGTTACTGAAGAATCTAATCCACCAGACAATAAAACACCATAAGGCACATCACTCATTAATTGTCTGTGTACCGCATCTTCAAGTGCTTGCTTTACTTCTGCAATACTTGTTTCGTTATCTTTTACGGCATCGTATTCTGTCCAATCGCGTTTATACCATTTTACAAATTCGCCATCTTTACTAGACATATAATGTCCTGGAGGAAATAATTGAATTTTAGTACATATACCTTCCAAAGCTTTCAATTCTGAAGCCACATAAAAGGTGCCGTTTTTATCCCAACCGATGTATAAAGGAATAATTCCCATGTGGTCTCTAGCGATAAAATATTCATCTTTTTCAACGTCGTAAATCGCGAATCCGAAAATACCATTCATATCATCTACAAAATCTACACCTTTTTCTTGATATAAAGCTAAAATAACCTCACAATCACTTTCAGTCTGAAAATCGTATTTGCCTTCAAACTGCTTTCTAATAGCACGATGGTTATAGATTTCACCATTAGCTGCTAAGATTAATTTCTTATCAGGACTCAATAAAGGTTGTTTTCCAGAAGCAGGATCAACAATTGCTAAACGTTCGTGAGCCATTACCACTTTATCATCACTATAAATTCCGCTCCAATCTGGTCCACGATGACGAATGGATTTTGCCATTTCTAAAACCTGAGGTCTTAAGTCTTCAACTTTTTGTTTTATATCAAACGCACATACTATTCCGCACATAACTTTATTATCTTTTTAATTAGGCTATAAGATGTTCAGCCCATTGTTATTATTAATTCTGGTACAAATATGAATTAAAACTTTCATATTATAAACACAAATATCGTTATTAGTTACATATTGAAACAATAAAAATGATATTAACAACCAAATCAAAGGTTTTAGCTAAAAATCGATAGTTTAACTTTAAATCTGTAAATTTTAGTATTTAATTTTGACTAACTTATTTTATATCCGTTATTTTTATAAATCATTTTTAATAACTAACTCTAACTATGAAAAACTTAAAACTTATTGCAGCAGTTACTTTTGCGTTTACAATGTTTATTACATTTAATGCACAATCACAAGAATTTAAGGATTTAGACAAAAGCCCTATGGATGTGGCTGCTTTCCCATCAGACTATAAGGAGTCTGACAAACTGGTTAAAATCACTTATAGTCGTCCGCAATTGAAAGGTCGCCCTGTAGAGGAATTAGCAGAAAAAGGTAAAGTATGGCGAACAGGTGCCAATGAAGCTGCAGAAATCACATTTTATGAAGCGATGAAACTGGGAGATACAACCATTGAGCCTGGTACTTATACATTTTATTTAATTCCTGATGAAAACGAATGGACTGCAATTATTAGCACGGATATTAACGTTTGGGGAAGTTATTTTTATGACGAAAAAAATGATGTAGCGCGTTTTACTGTGCCGTTATTAAAGACCCGAGAAGCTCTGGAAGCTTTTTCAATTGCGTTTGACAAATCTGACAATGGCGTAACGATGCACATCGGTTGGGGAACTTTAAGAGTTGCTTTTCCATTTACCATAAAGTCGTGAGTCGTGAGTCGTGAGTCGTGAGTCGTGAGTCGTGAGTCGTGAGTCGTGAGTCGTGAGTCGTGAGAAAAATATTAAGTTCTTGTTGTATTCCTTACAATCAGAACTTTTTTTACAACTTTTTTTGACTGAGGACTGAGGACTGAGACCCGCCCGAACGTGTCTTTTCGGTACGGACAAACTGAGACCGTAAACTAATTTTACGGTATATTCAAATATTTATGTGCCTGTAAGGACACTTTCCATTTAGGATTCGCCATAACATAATCCACAATTAGTGGCATCATTTTATCACGTTTACTCCATTCTGGCTGAAGATATAAAATACAATCCTTATTTACTTTTGCAGCTTGTTCCTCAGCAAACCTAAAATCATCATTATTAAAAATAATGCATTTAAGTTCGTGTGCTTTTTCGTAAACTTCTTCTGTTGGTAATTTCATTTTTTTAGGCGAGAGACAAATCCAATCCCATTGACCCGTTAGCTTATAAGCTCCAGAAGTTTCAATATGTGTTTGCACACCTTTTGCTTTCAGTTGTTCCGTCAATGGTCCCATATCCCAAGTCAACGGCTCGCCTCCAGTAACAATGATAGTATCGCTATATTTCACCGCATTTTCAACGATTTTTTCAGTTTCAGTAGGTGGATGTAATTCTGCCAACCAGCTTTCCTTTACGTCACACCAATGGCAACCAACATCACAACCACCAATTCTAACAAAATAAGCTGCAGTTCCTTTATGGAATCCTTCGCCTTGAATGGTATAAAATTCCTCCATTAAGGGCAGCAATAGTCCCTTATCTATTAATTCTTGTCGTTCTCTTCTTGTCATAAGTTGCAAAGATAGTTATTTAGTTTACAGTCCCAATTGCAGTTTTTAGTAAAAAAGTGAAAATTAAAAATTCCAGTAAACACTCAAAATCTCAATTAGGTCTATTTTTTTGATATTTTTTAATCGAAATTATACATTTTTCATATCACTTTCATGTGTTACACTTTTCATTAGTATAACGTTATTTTCAAATATTTATATTTCAATTGCTGTGAGTCATTTGGCAATATTCTTCTCAACTCTTTTAATAAACACGTTCATAATTCCCTCTTAAATTCTTAAATTTGCACCTTAATTATAATGCCACAGACTGCCAACTTGCAGACTGAGGACTGAATACTGATAAATATGTTCAATAATTTAAGTGATAAGTTAGATAAAGCGTTACACGTATTAAAAGGTCATGGTAGCATAACGGAAGTAAATGTTGCTGAAACTTTAAAAGAAGTGAGACGTGCGCTTTTAGATGCCGATGTTAACTTTAAAATTGCAAAGGAATTTACCGTTCGTGTCAAAGAAAAAGCGCTAGGTCAAAATGTATTGACCTCATTGCAGCCAGGTCAGTTAATGGTAAAACTCGTTAAGGACGAATTAACCGAACTCATGGGAGGCGATGCCGAAGGTCTTAATCTTTCTGGTAATCCGAGTGTCATTTTAATGTCTGGTTTACAAGGTTCTGGTAAAACAACCTTTTCTGGTAAACTGGCCAATTATTTAAAAAACAAAAAAACGAAGAAACCTTTATTGGTGGCCTGTGATGTCTATCGTCCTGCTGCAATAGATCAATTACATGTTGTAGGTGATCAAATAGGAATTGAGGTTTTTAGTGATAGAGGAAATAATGATCCTGTTGCGATTTCGCAAGCTGGTATTGCTCATGCAAAAGCCAACGGTCACAATGTAGTGATTATTGATACCGCTGGTCGTTTGGCAGTAGATGAAGCGATGATGACCGAAATTTCGAACATTCATAAAGCCATTCAGCCGCAAGAAACGTTGTTTGTGGTCGATTCCATGACAGGTCAAGATGCTGTGAATACCGCAAAAGCCTTTAATGATATTTTAAATTTTGATGGTGTCATCTTAACGAAATTAGATGGTGATACTCGAGGTGGAGCAGCGATTTCCATTAAGTCTGTCGTTAATAAACCCATTAAATTTATTGGAACTGGTGAGAAGATGGAAGCGATTGATGTTTTCTATCCATCACGTATGGCAGATCGTATTTTAGGAATGGGAGATGTTGTTTCTTTAGTTGAACGTGCACAAGAGCAGTTTGATGAAGAGGAAGCAAGAAAATTACAGAAGAAGATTGCCAAGAACCAATTTGGGTTTGATGATTTCTTAAAACAGATTCAGCAAATCAAGAAAATGGGTAACATGAAAGATCTTGTTGGTATGATTCCTGGTGCAGGAAAAATGATGAAAGATATTGATATAGATGATGATGCTTTTAAAGGTATCGAAGCCATTATTCATTCCATGACGCCAGAAGAACGCGCTAATCCGTCGGTTATAAATTCAAGTCGTAAAAAGCGAATAGGAAAAGGTTCAGGAACATCGGTTCAAGAAGTGAATCAACTTTTGAAGCAGTTTACACAAATGAGTAAAATGATGAAAATGATGCAAGGTGGTGGCGGAAAACGTATGATGCAGATGATGCAGAATATGCCTAAATAAAGTTTGCGGTAATTAGTTTACAGTCGCAGTCACAGTTTTCAGATGTATCCTTTGAAGAGATAGTAAAAGATAAGATTTATGGATTTTAAGAAATTACTGGCTTATCAAAAAGCATTTGATTTAGCAATGTTAATTTTTGAAATTTCAAAGACATTTCCAAAAGAAGAAACTTATTCTTTAACAGATCAAATTAGAAGAAGTTCTCGTTCGGTTAATGCTAATATTGCTGAAGCTTATAGGAAAAGGAGATATCCTAAACATTTTATTAGTAAATTGACTGATGCTGATGGCGAAAATTCTGAGACCAATACATGGTTAGATTTTACACTGAACTGTGACTATCTAACAATTGAACAACATAATAATTTATCAAATCAAGGAATTGAAATAGGTAAATTAATAAATTACATGATTAATAACCCAGGTAAATTCGGAGTAAAAGAAGGGTAAATTGTTTTGAAGATGAGTTTAATTCTCAACAGTAAGTAACTGATCACGATAGTTATCGGAAGAGACTGCGACTTAAAACTAAAAAGCAAGATTAAGCAACTGAAAACTGCGACTGCGACTGCGACTGAAAACTTAAATAGCATGACCATTCTTGATGGAAAAAAAGTAAGCAACGACATTAAAAACGAAATCAAAGCGGAAGTCGATAAGATGAAAGCGAATGATGAAAAAGTTCCGCATTTAGCAGCTGTAATAGTTGGTAATGATGGTGCAAGTTTAACCTATGTGGGCAGCAAAGTAAGGGCTTGCGAACGTGTTGGTTTTGAATCTACAATGGTGCGATTATCTAACACAACCAGTGAAATTGAGCTATTAGATAAGATTGATGAGCTAAATAATAATGACGCTATTGATGGATTTATTATTCAGTTACCCTTGCCTCCTCAAATAAATACCCAAAAAGTATTGATGGCCGTAGATCCCAATAAAGATGTGGATGGATTTCACCCGATGAACTTTGGAAAAATGGCTTTAGATATGTCCACTTTTATACCAGCAACACCATTCGGGATTTTAGAACTGCTAGATCGTTATGGTGTAGAAACCAAAGGCAAACATACCGTTGTTATTGGCCGTTCGCACATTGTTGGTCGCCCAATGAGTATTTTAATGGGACGTAAAGGTTTTCCCGGGAATTCAACCGTGACTTTAACGCATAGCCACACTAAAAACATTACACAGATTACCTCACAAGCAGATATTATTATTTCGGCATTGGGAATTCCTAAATTTTTAAAAGCTGAAATGGTCAAAGATGACGTTGTGATTATTGATGTTGGAATTACAAGAGTTCCAGATGATTCTAAAAAAGGATATTATATTACTGGTGATGTAGATTTTGATAAAGTCAGCAAAAAAGCAAGTTATATTACACCAGTTCCTGGAGGCGTAGGACCGATGACGATTGCCATGTTGTTGAAAAATACTTTATTGGCTAGAGAGCAACACAGAAAGCATAATAGGTCATAATACATATGGAATTAGGATCCTTATTTATTGTGCTCGCAAAAGTTACAATAGGTAGTTTTCAACATATATTTCCTATTCTTATTGCTGCTGGCTTTACTATTATTCTAATAAAATATTCCAAAAAGAATTTCGGCTTATTTCAAAAACAGAGCGCTGTTCATTATTTAGGATGGTTTGTTTCTGTAACGCTTATTGCGTTTCATGCCTATCGCATGCTTTTCGATAATTATAATTTCAAAACAGATTTACCGCTTTATCTCTGTAGCTTATTAGCATTGTTGATTCCGATTTTTACGTATTATCGTAAGTATTGGATGTTCGAGATTTTGGTGTTTTGGATCATTGGTGGCACACTACAAGCCGTAATAACGCCAGATATAACTGACGGGTTCCCGAGTTTTGATTATTTCAGATACTGGATAATTCATTTAGGGTTGCTCGCTATTATCTTCTACTTCATATTTGTTTTCAAGATGAAACCGACATTGAGCAGTGTTTTTAAATCTTTTTTGGCGCTTCAGCTTTATGTGGTTATTATGATCGGAATCAATTACCTGCTCCATTCGAATTATTTCTACTTGAATGAAAAACCTAAGTCAGCCTCTTTGTTAGATTATTTTGGAGAATGGCCTTATTATATATTGATTGGACAGTTGATAATCATTCCTTTGTTTTTGCTGATTTATTTGCCGTTTCATCTTTCTAAACGAAAAAAAATTACTTAGCAAACAACTGACCAATATCCTTAAACGCTTTAAACTCCAAAGCATTGCCTGATGGGTCTTTAAAAAACATAGTAGCTTGTTCTCCAACTTTACCTTCAAATCTTATATAAGGCTCGATAATGAATTTGATGTCTTTCGACTTTAACAATTCTGCAAATTCCCAAAATTTGTTCCACTCTAAAACCACTCCGAAATGTGGCACAGGCACATCTTTACCATCAACAGGATTGGAATGTGAATCTTCTTCTATCTTTTCTTTATAATGAATAACCAACTGATGACCAAAGAAATTATAATCGACCCAATGGTCGCTACTTCGGCCTTCTTCAAAATTTAAAATATTAGTGTAGAAGTTTCTGCATTCTGAAAGATTATTCACAGGAATGGCCAAATGGAAGGGTGAAAGCTTAGACATATTATTTGCTGTTAAGATTTTAATTATTTAGTGACGCTGTTCCAAATATCCAAATATATTTTCCATTCTCCATTTAACTTTTTCCAAATAATCACATATTTGCCATGCCATGAGACTTCTTTTTTTTCTTTTGTTAAGGTTTTGCCTTCATAATAGCCGTAATCATATGCTATGTCATTTTCTATTTGTATTTCAGATGGCGTGACTTTATGGTGAAGGATCTTTACGTCTTTTGGTAATGCCCAGTAAGATTTCAGTTCTGTTTTACCAGACATAATCTGTCTATTATTAGGAAATATTTTTCCATCTTCGGTGTACATATCTACCAAAACATCAATATTTCCATTCATATAGGCTTTTGAAAACGCTTTAATATTTTCTTTGATTATTTCTAAATCTGAAGTAGATTTTGTTTCTCGTTTACAATCGATTTTCCAAGTAGGAAAGACAGTCTTCTCAGTTTTGTCTGTCCATGCTCCAATCCATTTGTAGCCTAAATCACTAATATCATAAAACGTTAATCTAAAATAACCATCTGCTCCATTTGGTGCTTTTTGGTCGCGATATAAGACAATTTTACCATCTTCTGATTTGTTGCCCTCCCAAGTTGGTAGTTTCGCAGATGGTGATCCACTTGAATAATAATGCACATACCATTTACTGCTGTCTGCAATAAACTGACGTATGCTACCCGAATGTTTTCCATCTGCCTTTATTGTCTCATCCTGAACTGCCATGCCGTTCATTATGTATTTCCATTCCCATGTCATATCTACGGGATCAGCCCAAGTTTGGTCTGGATTTCGAGATACGGATTTACAGTTACACTTACCTATTAAAGCTTGATAATCCTTAATTTGTTGCGGTGCTTCAGGATTCGGTAATCCATAAGGATTGGTGTCCGAATCAGCATAATCATTTTGAGAAAAACTGAGGATTGAAAATAGAAGTAGAATAGATAGTATTGGTTTCATATGGAGTTGGTTTTCCTAAAATTAAAAAGGATTTACTCCATATGTTGATTAATTAGGATTTAATTAACGTCTGCTTTTTCTAGGATTAAGTTGATCTGGATCGTAAGTTTTTGTAGACTCACTGATCAATTTTGTCAACGTTTTAAACTCTTCTTTAGTTAATTCTCTATAGTTTCCTAATGGCATATCGAGTTTAATATTCATAATTCGAACACGTTTTAGTGTTTGTACCTCGTAATTGAGATAGTCGCACATTCTTCGAATTTGCCTGTTTAAGCCCTGTGTTAGAATAATACTAAACGTGAATTTATCAATCTTTTTAACCACACATTTTTTGGTGCGCTTTCCTAAGTCTTCGAGATAAATTCCGCCAGCCATACGTTCAACAAAGGTTTGCGAAATCGGCTGGTCAACTGTTACAATGTATTCTTTTTCGTGATTATTGCTGGCACGCAAAATTTTATTGACGATATCGCCATCATCAGTCAATAATATCAATCCTTCACTTGGCTTATCTAATCTTCCTATTGGAAAAATACGTTTTGGATAATTGATGTAATCTATAATATTATCCTTTTCAACACGTGTATCTGTGGTACAAACAATGCCAACCGGTTTATTAAACGCTAAATAGACAAAGTCTTGTTTACGTTCGCCAATAATTTCACCATCAACTTTTACCACATCTTCCGATGCTACTTTGGTTCCCATTTCTGGTACCACATCGTTAATGGTAACTCTACCAGCTTCGATTAAACGATCGGCTGCTCTACGTGAGCAATAACCGGCTTCACTGAGGTATTTATTGAGACGTGTAAGGTTTTCTGACATGATGCAAAAGTACGATAAAGATTAGTCATTTATAAATTGAATAATCTTAGGCGTTAAAGATTCATCCTTCAGTCCATGCCCAAAACCTGTAGTAGAAATAAATTCAGAATTTTTATAGCGGCTAGCAATCAATTGCCCATCCTCGTAAGGAATAATCTTATCATTCTTATCATGAATAACTAAACCTTCGGCCTTAATCGATTCCGTAAAGTTTGCTGCAGAAAAGTAAGAGACGGGTTTTTCAAAACGCTTTAATACAATTGCATCTAAACCACTTGAAATCCTTTTGTTGTAACCCATCATATTTTTATAGCGGTCAAAAACACCTGTAAAATGGGCAGGAGCACCAAGTAAAATCATTTTTTTAACGGAAGGTAATTGATAATGATACATACAAAATACACTTGCCATACCTCCAACGGAATGTCCAATTAAAACCTCTGGTTGAAATTTTTTAGCCACCGCATTTATAAATTCAGAATATAAAACCGCATTAAATTGTTTGCCGTCAGACCTTCCATGAGCTGGTGCATCTAAAGCTACTATATTATAGTCTTGCGCTTTTAAATCGTTTAGAATATACTCCCAACGTGCTGTATTACTTTCCCAACCATGCATCAATAAAACAGTTTTGCCTTTGCCAACCCAACGATACGTGGCGATCTCCATATTGTTATAACATATGTCTTCAAAAAAAGCGGAATCAATGATGCGTTTTTGGTCATCATTATAACGTCCTTTTCGAGGTGAAGCAAATAAGTTTATAGCTTTTTTAGCTGCATATTTTGAAGAAATTAAACTCGTTGCATTTAGAGCACTTCCAATCGATTTGACAACGAAACTACTCATACTATTGGTCTTCTCTGTTAACAGCTTCGATTGAAAATGCAGGTAGGCAAATCGCTAAATACTCGCAAGGTTCCGTGAAGGGGTTTGAATATTGTAATCTGGTATTTTTTTCTACTTTAATGGAATGTCCAGCTTCTAAGATAATGGTTTCTCCTTCTATAATGAACTGCTTTCTACCCTTGATGATAAACGTGTATTCGTCAAATTCTGGTGTCTGGAAAGGCTCTGACCATCCAGGAGGAGCTACCATGTGTGCAATACTTATTTCGGAATTGCCGTCAGTGGCATTTCCAAAATGTTCTTTGATAATTTTACCATCATCGGTAGGAACTATAAAGGGCGAATTTTGAATTTTGTATTTTTTCTTTTTTTGCATTTTTTTACTGCTTACTGCTACTGAATACTGTTCACTGATCTACCAATGTACCATAAAATATTTAATCTTAGCTTTTTCTGGAATCTGAATGGGATCAATTACCATATCCATATCAAAACGCATACTTGCTGGTAGTTCCTTTTTATCAATAGTAAAAGACGCATTGATTTCATTAACAGAAACTACAATCACGTTAATTAAATTATCGACTTTCGAAATTTTATAAGCCTCTTTAACATCTTTAAATGTACTTAAGGTCGAAATATTCTTTTCTGTTTTATAACGCTCATCAATAATGCGAACGCTTGAAATTACCGAAGTCGAATCCAACGCTTCTTTTGGCGATAAATCCAAAAGTTTGTTACCATTTTTTTCAAAAACCTCAATGGTATTTACAGAACCGATAAATTCATCGCCTGCAATATACCGCACAACAGAATCATTACTAAAAATGGCATCCAATTCTTTCACTTTTGTGGAATCTGTTAATAATCCAACATGATGCTTTGAAATGGCAAATGGATCTGGTGGATTGTCTTTCGCACAACTTATTATTAAAAGTGCACAAACCATTACCGCAAATAGGTTATTTTTCATTTTAGATTTAGGTGTCATTTATTTGATCATTTTACTTAATATTCCCAGAACGCCTCGTATTACGGTTGCACTCGTCAAAACCTTTACAATAGGGTTCATTCGTGTACTTTGTCTTCTTGTAGTCCTTGTTCTTCTTTTGCTCTCTGCACGTTTTAAAGCTTCTCGCTCTTCTTTAGCTTTCTGCTTCGCTTCTTCAGCCTGTGCCTGCTCAATTTTTTCATTCAGCATTTCGTAAGCACTATCCCTATCGATTTCTTTATTATATTTTCTAGCGAGTTGAGATTGAGATAAAAGCGTTGCAAGTTCAGATTCAGATAAAATATCCATTCTGCTCATTGGTGCACGCATCATGGTTGCAGCCAAAGGGGTTGGTTTTCCTTTTTCATCCAAAGCTGAGACTAAAGCCTCTCCAATACCAAGTGAAGTCAGCACTTCTGCTGTATCGTAATATTCCGTATCAGGATAATTCTGAGCCGTTAATTTAATCGCTTTTCTATCTTTTGCCGTAAATGCCCTTAAAGCATGTTGCACTTTTAGACCTAATTGTCCCAAAACCGCCTCTGGAACATCCGTTGGATTCTGGGTCACAAAATAGAGCCCAACACCTTTGCTACGAATCAGTTTTACAATACTTTCAATCTGATTTAATAATGCATCAGAAGCTTCATTAAAAATTAAATGGGCCTCGTCAATAAACATGATCAATTCCGGACGTCCACTATCGCCTTGTTCCGGAAATGTAGAATATATTTCAGCCAATAAACTCAACATAAAAGTCGAAAACAATTTCGGTCGATCTTGAATATCCGTTAACCGAATAATATTGATATAACCTCTTCCATTTTCATCGATACGCAACAAATCTTGAGTATCAAATGAGGTTTCTCCAAAGAACAAATCGCCACCTTGTTGTTCTATTTCAATAAGTTTTCTAAGAATCGCTCCTGTTGAAGCTGTAGAAATACGACCATAGGATTCTTCAAATTCGGCTTTACCTTCATTAGTGGCATATTGTAAAATTTTCTTGAAATCCTTAAGATCCAGCAAAGGCAACTTGTTGTCATCGCAATATTTAAATATAACAGAAATAATTCCGGCTTGGGTTTCCGTAACATCCAATATTCTTGAAATTAAAACAGGTCCAAACTCACTGATTGTTGCTCTCAATCTTACACCATCTTGCTCAGACAATGTCATCACTTCTACTGGAAACGCTTTAGGTTCAAAAGGCAAACCTATTTTTTCGTGACGTTCATCAATTTTTGGATGTCCAGGACTTGGTTTGGCTAAGCCACTTAAATCGCCTTTAATGTCCATTAACAAAACAGGAACACCTTTTTCGGATAGATTTTCAGCTAATACTTGAAGTGTTTTCGTTTTTCCAGTTCCTGTTGCTCCAGCAATGAGACCGTGTCTGTTCATGGTTTTTAGCGGCACATTCACAAAGGTATTGGTTATCGTTTCACCATCGAGCATGGCAGAACCCAAGGTAATATAGTCGCCTTTAAAAGTGTTTCCTTCGTTGATGTCTTTTACGAAAGTTTCAGAATTCTTCATTAGTGAGAAAATTTGGATAAAAATAACTTAAATTTATGAAGATTAAAACCTAATTTTCCCAGAACCATCAATAAGAAAAAAGAGCCACTCATGGCGAGTGACCCTTTTCAATCAACTTAACTTACTAAAATTACTAACTTCTAGTGTTTTCTTATTCACAGGTTCTGTCTAGAACTATTTCGTTATTACTATCATTTACGTTATGTAGCACCAATTGCTCTGCCGTACATTCCACAACCAACCAGTTTCCATTTATAGCTTGGATATTTGGTCCGGCAACATTTGAAAACGCTATGACCACGCCATCATTGGCTTGTGATGTTGACCACCCAGCATCAATAGTTATAGTATCATTATAAATGACGACAATGCCAGAGTTTTGTTCAAAATTGAAATTATAGTCAAAAAGATTATCACTTCCATTGTAGCTAGATATATTCCATAAGCATTCAGCCAAAATACCATCGATATCGCCTTCTGTGCAATTTCCGGCATTACAGTCAATGATACTTAATTGAATTGGAAATACTTCATATTGATTGCTAATTTCAACTCTTACATATACGATTTGCATCACATTAACACTCGTATAAACCTCTGGATTGGAAATAGGATTTATTGCTGCTTCAGCGTCAGCTTGTGTTTCATGATAAGTGACCACATCAGCAGTTGGTGTACAATTGGCGAATGCAATTGTCAGGTTAAATTCATAAGGACCATCCGTAAAATTGTCACAGACTTCTAAAATAGCATCGAAACTCTCGAAACATTCAAAATAATTACAATTTTCTGTGTTTAAATACACATTGAATATTTCAAAATTACCACTCGCGGCTTCAATTCTTAAATAGACTTGTGCGGTCAATGTTTCGTAAGATTCCGTATTTGAAATTGGGTTTACATTATTATTTGCATCTGCTAATGTTTCATGAAATGAAGGTGTAAAGGAAGCGCTACAATCTATCAATCCAATAGTATTTGCGCTTAAGTTATAAACGGGAGCGTTGTTAGGCTGTTCACAGGTTAAAATTTCAAAATCACCAAAACAATTGAAGAGTTCATCATCATTTGGTAAATTACATTCCTGCTCTAAGTAGATATAATTATTGCCAATTACAAGGTGTAAAAAACCATCATTGCACTCCACAATCTGCCATTGTCCATTTAAAGTTTCAAATCCTTGCTGTAAGATAAACTCGATAAATTTTTCTGTTGAAACGGTCACTAAATCCCAAGTTCCGATTTGAGTTTCGGTATTGCCGTTATTAGACAATAAAACCTGTGCGTTTGGTGTAAAATAAACATAGATAGGAACCAAAGAATCCATAAGATTAGTTTGCAATTGCCAGGCACACTCAATAATATTTGCATTGATTTCTTCCTCAGAACACCCTAAATTACCTTCGCAATCTTGTTCTAATACTAAAGTTTGATTTACTTTGGTCAACACCATTCTATCAACATCACATTCAATTATCAACCAATCGCCTCCAAGACTGTCTTGAAAAGCTGTTAATTCTGAAAAGTTCAAAATAATACCATTTTCTGTAGCTGACAAATTCCAATTGCCACCAATAGCAGAGGTTGCCATTCCTTCAGAAATCTGTAATTCTCCATTAGGATTAAAAATCATTCTATCATTTTCAAAATTCCCAGAACCATCGCTAAAAGCCCATGAACATTCTATTAAGTTTTGTGCGACTTCATCTTCAAGGCAATCGTTTTCATCTTCACAAAATTGATCTGCAACTTCTATCGCTGCGGCTAATTCTTCATTGGTATCGACTTCAATAGTTTCGCCATTTGCGTACGCTATGGTTACAGGAAAGTTTAAGCTCACAATCACAGCATTCTCATCGTCTTCCAATTCATCTAAAAATATATATAAGGCTTCGTCATCTGAAATAACGACCGTATCTACTAAGTTAAATCCTGAATTGAATACCGAAAATGAAATTGGATACACAAAATCAGCACATGCAATAACATCGTTTTCATCCTCAACACATTCGTCTATGAAACTTTGCAACATGTTTGCATTTTCAATGATAATTTGGCTATAATCATTGAATATGATGGTAATCGGAAATACGAATTCCATTACATCCTCATCAACTGAAATATCATATAACACATCTTCTAGCGCTTCTAAATCAGCTTCACTTTCAATGATAATTGTGATATCGCTAACTTGAATAGTTACAGGTAATTCAACAGAAAAACAACTTGCGCCATCCAAAATATCATCAGCAGCACCAAAATTAGACGCTGTTCTGCTCATAAGACTTGCCAACGTAGAGTTGGGCACAATCGTTTCTTGCTCGTTCGGATTTTCAATTTGCTCAATTTCGTCTTGACAAGATGTGACGCACAAAAAGGCAAAAAGGAAGCTTATTAATAGGTGACTGATTTGGATTTTCATGGCGCTTAAGCTTTAACTCTTTATTATAAAACAGTTTAAACACAAAAAATCCTACCCAACATTATTAAAAAATTATTTATAATTTGTGGCACCTAATAATAGACATGAGCAAACCTTTACAAGATAATATCTGCGAATCACATCTGTTTGAACGTTTGTATAAGAAACACGCCAAGAACCTTCATGATTTTTTGTATTATAAATTCGGCGAGCACTTAAACCCACAAGATCAAGTTCAGGAAGCGTTTATTAAACTGTGGCAAAATTGTGGCAAAATTGCACCAGCTAAAGCGAAGAGTTATTTATTTACTACGGCAAACAATTTAATGCTCAATGCTGTGGCGCACCAAAAAGTGGTTTTAAAATTTAGTAAAAAACCTCAAAAACATTCAACAAACGAAACGCCTGAGTTTGTATTACAAGAAAAAGAATACCATCAAAAATTACAACATGCCATAAGTAACTTAACGGAAGCACAGCGTGTCGCTTTTTTAATGAACAGAATTGAAGGGAAACGTTTTAAGGAAATTGCAGGTTTGTTGGGCATTTCAGTAAAGGCGGTTGAAAAACGAATTTATGGTGCTTTAAAGAAGTTGCGGGAGGAAGTGGATGGACTTTAAATAGTTTTCAGTCTCAGTCTTAGTTTTCAGGGTAAAGTGTAAAGTGTAAAGTGAAAAAAAATTGAACAAAGAAATAAGACCGTTGACTGCAGACTGCATACTGAGGACTGCCAACTGCCAACAGCGGAACTTTGAACTTTGAACTTTGTATGTCCCTAGTATAGGTTGACCACTTTAAACAAAGTGTAAACTTATGAAAGCAAACATTAAACTATTAAAAAAGAAACGAATTTATTCTGAAGAATTTAAACGACAAATCGTAAAAGATTTTGAATCTGGTCAATTTAGCGTGCCTCAATTGGAAAAATTACACAACATAAGCAATACATCAATTTACAGTTGGATCCATAAATTTTCTACCTTTAACGAAAAAGGTTCAAGAGTTGTAGAGATGAAAAACAGTAGTGCCCAAAAGATGAAAGAACAACAAGCCCGAATAAAAGAGCTTGAAGCCATAGTTGGGCGTAAACAGATAAAGATAGATTATTTGGAGAAGCTAATTGATATTGCAGAAGACGATTTAAGTATAGATATCAAAAAAAATTCCAACACTCCGCAATCAACTGGTTCAGAACACATAAAGAAACACTAAGTTTTAGTATGAACCAGCTTTATAAAACCATAGGCATCAGTAAACAAGCCGTTAACCAGTATGCAAAGCGGCAAGCGGTTTTCGATAGTCGAGTGTCTCAATTAATATTAGAGGCAGATGATCTTCGGGAGGATCATCCTGGTTGTGGAGTAGAAAAGATGTACAATATATTAGATCCGGATTTTATAGGTCGAGACCGTTTTATAGAAACCATGATGGGTCTTGGTTACAGAATTAAAAAGAAAAGGAATTATAAACGCACAACAATAGCAGGTAAAAAGTTTTATCCCAACCTAATAAAAGGTCTAAGGGTAAACGCACCAAACGTGGTATGGCAATCGGACATAACCTATCTGCCGCTCAACGGAAAACACTATTACGCTGTGTTTATAATAGATGTTTATACAAAAAAGATTGTTGGGTTTATCGTATCTGATAACATGAGAGCGCAAGCGAATGTAGAAGCACTTAAAATGGCAATCAAGGAAAATAATGCACCCGAGATCCATAACTCGGACAGGGGAAGCCAATACACTTACAGTAAATACATAGACTTACTGGTAAGCAATGGCACTAAGATAAGTATGTCTTTAAGTGGACTGGACAATGCATATGCAGAACGAATCAATAGAACTATAAAAGAAGAATATTTAGATTATTGGAAACCAGAAACCTTCTTTCAATTAAAAAAATGTGTAGCAAAAGCAGTTAAGAATTATAATGAAAAAAGAACACATAAAAGTTTACCAAAAATGAGCCCAGACAATTTTGAGAAATATTGGTCAACCTTAAAACCAAAAAATAGACCCATAATTACTATTTTTAACAATGAAGTAAATAACTAAAAAACGGTCAACTCTATTCAGGGAAGTACACTTAAACGAGGTAGGGATTTTTAAACCGAAGCTGTTATATACTTGAAATCATATAGATGATTGAAAAAATGAAACGAAAAGAACTCATAAAAAAGTGGTTGAATAATAACCTAAATACTGAAGAGCAAAGGGCTTTTAAGCAACTAGCGGATTATAACCAACTCCTAAAAATGGATGCGGCTTTAAAGGATTTTAAAGCCCCTGAATTTTCTACTGACAAAACTTACGAAACCCTAAAACCAAATCTTAAATCTGAGAAAACGAATTCAAATCAATGGTTAAGACCGTTGCTTCGAATTGCGGCAATTTTGGCTATTGGATTTAGTATTTATTATTATACTACGAGCTTAGATACTGAAGTGGGAACGCTCATAGCACAGCAAACCACGATTGAATTACCTGATAATTCTACGGTGGATTTAAATGCCAATTCAACGCTAACCTTTAATGACCATAATTGGAGTGACAATAGAGAAGTCAAACTTAAAGGTGAAGCATTTTTTAAGGTTGCCAAAGGTCAGAAATTTGATGTGATTACAGCTGACGGAATTGTTAGTGTTTTAGGCACTCAGTTTAATGTAAAACAACGTGACGCTTATTTTCAAGTGACTTGCTACGAAGGTTTAGTTGGCGTTACGTACAATGATAACACTGTAAAATTAAAACCTGGACATACCTTCCAAATTATCGATGGGAAATTACTTGCCAATGAAAAAGAAAACGCTGCCCAACCAAATTGGTTGCGTGGCGAAAGTAGTTTTAATAGTGTTCCTTTAAATTATGTGATTGCTGAGTTTGAAAATCAATATGATTTCAACATAAATACCGATAATATTGATACGTCGCGTCTATTCACTGGAAGTTTTACGCATAATAATTTAGATTTAGCCTTGAAATCTGTTACAATACCTTTAAATTTAAGCTACAGCAAATCAGGAAAATCTATTCTATTAAAGCGTGAATAAAAAATTACGGTGTTTCTTTGTCTACTTTTTAACGATTGTCTTTTGTAACCTTATTTACAGTCAGGAGCAACAGGAGAAACAGCCACTTACCCAAATTCTATTAGAATTAGAAAATAAATACGATTTAAAGTTCTCGTTTGAGACCAAAACGATTGCAGGCATATCAATAAATCCATTATATCCGGAATTATCCTTAGAACAAGTTATCAATCAATTAAAATTAGAAACAAATCTTAATTTTGAAATTTTAAGTAACCGCTTTATTGCCGTCACTTTAAAGGAAATCTCCGAAATTGATAATGCGGTTCAACGTTTAGAAGAAGTGGTGGTTACCAACTATCTGACCAAAGGGATTTCTAAAACCAATAACGGCACTATAAAAGCAGACACCAAGGCGTTTCAAATTTTACCTGGTTTAATTGAACCAGATGTGCTTCAAATAGTGCAAAATCTACCAGGAATTATTAGTGCAGATGAGCGTATTTCCAATATCAATGTTCGTGGTGGCACTAACGACCAAAATCTCATCTTATACGAAGGCATTAGGATGTACCAAACCGGCCATTTTTTTGGATTGATTTCCGTTTTTAATCCTTATTTATCCGATGACGTTACCGTTTCTAAAAATGGAACAAGTGCCAGATTTGGTAATGCCGTATCGAGTACAATTGCTATTCAAAACACAGACGAACTAGACCAAAAAACAAGTATTGGAGTTGGTGGGAATTTGCTGAGTGTTGATGGTTTTGCAAAGATCCCATTGTCGGACAAAATAGAATTACAATTGGCGGCCAGACGTTCCTTTACAGATCTCGTAGTATCAAAAACTTATGATGCTTATTTTGACCGTATTTTTATTGATTCGGAATTAAATTCCTCAAATAGCAATACACAATTAGCTCTCGAAGAACGTTTTTTGTTTTACGATTTTAATGCTAAATTTTTATACGACATTGATAATTCGTCCAAGTTACGCATCAATGTAGTGAACATGTACAATGACTTAGATTACAATCAGGTTTTCACAACTACGAATAATAATTTTCAAGAAACACAAAGTGAGTTGAGCCAAGTTAGCTATGGTGCAAGTGCCAGCTATTCAAAAATGCTGAAAAACGAAATTAACCTATCCGCTCAAATCTATTATTCCAACTACGATTTGGATTCCAAAAACAATAACATTACAGATAGTCAAATTTTAAACCAAGAGAATAAAGTTGAGGATTACGGCTTGCGATTAGATGTATCAAAAGTGCTGAGTCCGAGTTTAAAAATAAATCTTGGTTATCAATTTAATGAAGTAGGTGTTACGAATTCTGAAAACGTTATCAACCCGAATTTCACGAGTTTAACGAAGGAAATCATGAGAACTAGTGCCCTATTTGGTGAAGTAGTTCGTTATTCCCAATCTCGAAATACGTATTTGCGCTTAGGTGCACGAATCAGTTATTTTGGTAAACTGCAAGAACTTATTATTGAACCTCGTTTTGCATTCAACCAAAAAATATCGGATTATTTTAGACTGGAAATTTTAGGTGAATTAAAAAATCAATCCATTACCCAAATTATAGATTTACAGCAAGATTTTTTAGGTATCGAAAAGCGTCGATGGCAATTAGCGAATGGAAATAACATCCCATTAATTAAAAGTCAACAAGTATCAGCTGGAATAAGCTATAATCAAAATAACCTATTGGTTTCGCTTGAAGGCTACTACAAAAACGTGAGCAATATTACCGCTCAAAGTCAAGGATTTCAAAACCAGTTTCAGTTTACAAACGACATTGGTTCATATACGGTTAAAGGCATTGACTTTTTAATCAATAAACGCATTAATGATTTTAGTACATGGCTGAGTTATACATTCAGTAAAAACGATTATCATTTTGAAAATTTGAACGACGGCAATTCGTTTCCAAACACTTTAGATTTACGACAGGTTGCCAATGCCTCTTTAACGTACAGCAAACACAATTTTAAAGTCGGTTTTGGTATCAATTGGCATTCTGGAAGACCATACACAGCGCCTTTAACATTGCAAGATAATAGCAATTCTTTTATTGAATACAACACACCTAACAGCTCTCGATTACCCGATTATTTTAGAACAGATATTTCAGCCATTTATAATTTTAAAATTTCTAAAAAAATAAAAGCGGAGGTTGGTGCTTCTGTTTGGAATATCTTCAATCAAACCAATATTATCAATCGTTATTATAGCTTAAATTCAGACGATTCTATAATTGAAATCGATAATCGCTCGTTAAAATTTACACCAAATTTTAGTTTTAGAATCAATTTTTAATTGTTTATTGTCGTACCAACCTATGTAACCAGTGTACACTAAGAACTATCAACGTTTCATTACGATAATAGCTTTTGTCCTTTTTTCTCAAAACGGTTTTACACAATCGGCAACTACGAATGACAGCTCATCCCTATTTTTCATTCCTGAAATTCTTGTTGGAAAGACCATGGAAGCCAATACGGATTTCCCTGAAACCAAACTTCAAAAAAATCTATTTCTTAGTATTGGACGCTACAATTTTAATGCCGAAAAGGAATGGGCAGCTAGACTAAATTATCCAAAAACTGGAATTTCTTTTGGTTATACAGACTTTGGAAATTCGGAAAACGTTGGTCGTGCTTATAGTGTATTACCCTTTATAGAATTTTCAGTTTTAAAAAAACAAATTCAAGGTTTAGGCTTGCAAATTGGGTTTGGCAGTTCTTATATGGATACGCAATATGACGAAATTACCAACGAGTTCAATAGAGCGATTACCACAAAATTTAATTGGTCGTTTCGTTCCTTTTTATATTATGATATTTTTAAAACCCATACAATAGATTGGCGATTTGGCTTGGGCTATTTGCACCATTCCAATGGGCACACCAATTTACCGAATCAAGGATTAAATTCTTTAGCAGCCAGTATTTCTGGAAAGATAGAACAGAAAAAACGTGAGGTATCTAAATTTGAAAAACCAGCTTTTAAATCAAAATCCCAAACTTACTTGTCCTTTCGATTTGGTTTAGGTCAAAATGTTTTATCTGAAACATTTAATTCAAAAAAAGAAGTTTATACCATTTCGGCTTCGGCAGGAAAAATTCTGAACAACACGTTTAAATTTGGAGGTGGATTTTACTATAGATTTTACGAACACTACTACGATTATATAAATAATAGTGAAACTTTAGTTGAAGAGCAATTCCCTCATTTTACAAAAAACCCTTTTGGTTATGCTACAGCTTTTGGGCTTTTTGCAACCTCAGAATTATTAATGGACCACGTTGGTTTTGAATTTGATCTTGGCCTCAACATTTACAAACCATTCTACAAAATAGATTGGCAGCTTAATCAAGGGTATTCTTATGAAAATGAAAATGGAGAAACGGTAGAAGTGTTAGGTGAATTGAATTGGTATTACGAGATAAAACGAACGGTTTCCGCCAAAATGGGATTAAAATATTATTTATGGAGCACCAACAAAGCACCAAAGCATAATATTTTCATTGGCGCACATTTAAATGCTAACCTTGGCCAGGCAGATTTTACGGAGTTGAGTTTTGGTTATGTATTTCGTTTTAATTTAAAAGAGGGAGAACTATAATTATGACAGAAAAAGAATTACAAAAACTAAAATTTCCTATTGGCGAATTTCAAAAACCTGAGGTCATTAATGCACAACATATTGAAAGTTGGATTCAGTCTATTGAAACCCTACCGAAATCCATAATTTCATTGACATCCAATCTTAATGAAATAGAACTCAATTACAAATACAGACCAAATGGCTGGACGGTTAAGCAAGTAGTTCATCATTGTGCAGATAGTCACATCAATAGTTTATTGAGATTCAAATTGGCGTTAACCGAAAACAATCCAACTATAAAACCTTATTATGAAGACCGTTTTGCGGAATTAATTGATTATTCAGAACCGATTGACGCGTCAATTTCTATTCTCGTTGGTGTTCATAAAAAACTTGGTGTTTTGCTAAAAAATCTTAATGATCAAGAATTAAAACGTGAATTTATCCACCCAGAACATGGTAAACGGTTTTCGCTTGAAGAAACTATTGGTATGTATGCCTGGCATAGCAATCATCATGTGGCACATATGAAGCAAGCCTTGTATTATAAAGGTTTGTTTAAATAAATAACCCTGAAATAAATTCAGGGTAATTATATAAAATTTATATGCCTTTAAACTAAGGAGTGCCAGCTACCGTTTTACTCTTTTCCTTTTCTTTTTGCTTTTCAATATTTTTTCTGATTTTATTTATAGCAGACTGAATAGATTTATCGGGTTCTATGAGGTTGTATTTACCCCAAAAGTTAGGATCTGAAAATCCTGAAATGGCATCAGTAATAATCACCGTTGGTCTCAATCTATCCTTGTTCCTGATTTTTTTACCCGTTACATTAACTTCCCAATCGGTTACCGCCATTTCACTGGCCAAAGTATAGACCTTATTAAAAAGTTGACGCTTTTTATTGACCTTAAACTTTAAGCTTAAGGTAGAGTAGCTATAATACCATTTATTTCCTTTGGCTTTATAATCGACTTTATAATTAGCTTCCAACGGATATACCACAACATCACGAGGTTTTCTACTCACCAACAAATTCTTCGTTTTGCTCTTATTACTTAAATCCAAATTATAACTTGCACTTACCAATGCGAGCGATTCCACATCAATAAAAAGCTTACCTATATAGTTAATTTTTAGGACTGAATTCTTTGGTCTAAAATTCACTACATAAACCGTTTTATTATTTATGGTTGTTGGTTGATCGAAAGAAAATTGATACGATTTAATACTTTCGTCAGTAAAAATATATTCTGGATACTTCATGATATCCATGTATAAGGTAGAAAATGGTCCGCCTTGTAACTTTACCGAAACCGTATCCAAACGTTTGTAATCTGTACTTTTACGCGCTTTTCCAAGCTGAATCGCATCACGTTGTTGAGATGTATTTGGTTCCTTTAAAATATTAACAATCGCTTCTGTTAAGGACACGTTTCTATTACGACGCTTTATAGTTTCACGATAAAAAGCGGTCATAAATACAGATTCTTCCTCTAAGTTTTTATTCTTATCTTCAAAAACCTTTCTAACTAAACTTCTGGCATCCTTAAATGTTGAGATACTCACTGCAGATAATTCGGTAATTGCTGGATATAATTTAATCGTACTCTCTTCATTGGATAGTTCCGATAAAGGAAGCACATAGGTATTGTAGCCCAATGATGAAACCATCAGTTTAGCATCCGAATAATTGCTAGGTACTTTTAGTTTGAATTCGCCTTCAGAATTTGTTATAGTACCAATATTGGTACCATTAATATTTAAGCTTACAGCTTCTAAAGATTTATCAGACTGTCCATCAACGACCCTTCCATTATACTCCTTAAAATCAGTTTGAGCATTCAGGGAAAAGGCTAAAAACAACATTGAAATAAATGTACTTGCGTAAATTTTTAAAGTGTGTAATTTTTCCATAACAGTAGTTTTTAATGCCAAAATTAGCCTTTCTAAGATACAAAAAAATATCGAAACCACTCTTTTCCAATATGTTAAAACATTAGGAAATAAAAGTTGAAATTACTTTGAAAAGTATATCAATTTCAAAGGAATAGTGAATCTAACTTTATCGAATTCTTAACTGAATGAATGACTTCTCTTACCGTTTTAGAGAGTTTAACTACCAAGAAATCACAGGATATATACGACCGTTCCTAGTAATTACTATTGGGAAGCTGTTTAGAGTAGATGCTCATATGTATCAGATACTAACAAAACCTACATACGCTCTGGAACTTCAATTCCTAAAACCTGAAACGCGTTTTTGATGGTTTGACTAACCAATCTTGATAAATCAACTCTAAAACGTTTTTCGATATCTGAATCCGCTCCAAGAATAGATACGTTTTGATAGAATGAATTAAATTCCTTTACCAAATCGTAAGTATAATTCGCAATCAATGCAGGACTATGCTGTTCTGCGGCATTTTGAATCACTTCTGGGAACAACTCTAATTGTTTGATGAGTTGTTTTTCTTTTTCATGAAGAGACACTTCGACTGTGTTCAGTGTGACGGTATCGTCAATATGAGCTTTTCTTAAAATAGACTGAATTCTGGCATAAGTGTATTGAATAAAAGGGCCTGTATTTCCTTGAAAATCGATAGACTCTTTTGGATCGAACAAAATTCGTTTTTTAGGATCTACTTTTAAAATGTAATATTTTAAAGCCCCTAAACCAATAGTTTTATAAAGTGCTTTCTTTTCGTCTTCGTTATAGTCTTCAAGCTTTCCTAATTCTTTGGAAATCTCTTCAGCCGTATCTGCCATTTCATGGATCAGATCATCGGCATCTACAACGGTACCTTCCCTACTCTTCATTTTTCCGCTTGGCAAATCAACCATGCCGTAACTTAAATGGAACAGATTTTTTGCCCAATCGAATCCTAATTTTTTCAAGATTAAGAACAACACTTTAAAATGGTAATCCTGTTCGTTTCCAACGGTGTAAACCATACCGCCAACATCTGGATAATCTTTTATGCGCTGAATCGCTGTACCAATATCTTGGGTCATATAAACCGCCGTGCCATCGCTACGCAATACAATTTTTTCGTCCAACCCATCTTCGGTTAAATCGCACCAAACCGAACCGTCATCTTTTTTGAAAAAGACACCTGTCTTTAAACCTTCGGCTACGAATTCTTTTCCTAAAAGGTAGGTTTGACTTTCATAATAGTATTCATCAAAATTGACACCAATATTTTTATAGGTCTCTTCAAATCCGTCGTAAACCCAATTGTTCATTTTTTCCCAAAGGGCGACAACTTCTTTATCTCCAGCTTCCCATTTAATCAACATCTCTTGGGCTTCTAATAAAATTGGTGCGTTCTTCTTAGCCTCTTCCTCAGATTGACCTTGAGCCATTAATTCTGAAATCTCTACTTTATAAGCTTGATCGAACTTCACATAATAATTCCCTACCAACTTATCCCCTTTCAAAGTTTCAGAAGGCGTTTCGTCGTTTCCAAATCTTTCATAAGCCAACATACTTTTGCAAATATGAATACCTCTATCGTTGATAATTTGGGTTTTATAAACTTTCTTTCCAGAAGCTTTTAAAATTTCAGCCACACTATAACCCAAAAGCACATTTCTAACATGTCCTAAATGCAAAGGTTTATTGGTGTTTGGCGACGAATATTCAACCATAATCGCTTTGTCATCCTTTTGTTCAACAAAACCATACTTAGTTTCATCTTTCACGGATTGAAAGAAATCGAGGTAGTATTTATCACTGATTTCGATATTTAAAAAGCCCTTTACAACATTGTAGCCTTTTACCAATTCCACATGATCCAACAAATACTGTCCAACTTGCTCGCCAATTACAGCAGGATTTCCTTTTACCACACGCAACATTGGGAACACCACAACCGTTATATCTCCAGCAAACTCTTTGCGAGTGGCTTGAAATTCTACCGATTCCAATTCCGATTGAAACAACGCTTTTATCGCTGCTTTTACATGTAATTCTAAAGTCTCTTGAAGATTCATAGTATACTTTGTTGTGCCAGTCTGTTGGAAGACAAATTATTTTAAAACGTTGGCAAAGATAGTAGTTTAATTGATTTATAGGAATTCAACGAACACATAATTATTAAACTTTACAAGTCTATGTATTTAACATTTATTTAACGCTAACTAACTAAGAAACAACATTCTAAAAGAAACAAGCATTTCATCGATAAAACAGTAATTCCCCTAAGATTTATGTTTTTTATCGATTGGCACATTTTAAATAATTTTATATTTACCCTTTCATCTAATTTATTGGTATTAAAACCCAATAATTAGCATATTAGGTTACATAATAGCACTTTTGGAAGGCTATTAATCAATGTCCCAAACATTAATGAGGCTTAATAATCAAACATTAACCGCGTTGTTATTGTTTTGTGTTAACTTACTTTTTTTATCCCTCTATAAAAGTTATTCGCACCAAAACAGCGTAATTCGTTTTAACGCTATTTTAAGATGAAGCAGTTACTAACATTAGCTGCTTGTCTTATGTCGTTTGCTCTCTTTTCACAGTCTGAAAAAATAGATGAACTCACGGTACAATTAGCCTATCAAAACGCAGACTCTACAAAAGTGGATATGTCGCTTGTACTCATAAACGAACTTTATGATATTGCGGATTATGACAAGGCTTTGCTATATGTTAAACAAACGTCAAAACTGTCAAAAGAATTAAACTACACCAAAGGACTTGCGGAAAGCAGCTACTTCAGGGCACTCATCTATAGCCAACAAAATGATTATTTTAACGCTATTGATAATTACAATAAATCTAGGGATTATTATTTAAAAATAAGCGATACACTCGGTGTCGCAAAAGTGAGCAACAGTATTGGCCTTATTGAAATTAAACGCGGCAATTATGCCATAGGTTTACAAAACTCATTATCTGCCATCTCAATTTTTGAGAAAAAATATCTTAAAGATGATTTAAGTGCTGCTTATAATAATTTGGCTGAAGCGTACTACAAAACCAATCAGATTGACAAGGCTATTGAATTTAATTTTAAAGCTTTAGAAGTTAGAAAACAGATACAGGATAAAGACGGCATAAAAGCATCAACTAAAAATATTGCAGAACTTTATTCTTTGCTGAAAGAGCACAGAAAGGCTATAGAATATTACGAAAAAGCGCTGGATATTTTAAACCCTAATACCGACCAGGATTTACGAGGCGAAATTCTGCCAAAACTTGGTAGCGAATATTTACGTTTTAATGAATATGAAAAAGCTTCGGAATATTTAATTGAAGGTTTAAAATACAATCGAAAACAAGATAATAAAGAAGGTATTTTAAGAGCTTTGAATGCTATAGGAAATTTAAATCTTCAAAATAAAAAGATAAAGTTAGCCGAAAGACAATTAAACGAAGCTTACGAGATTGCCCAGAAAATAGACAATAAAACGCAGCTTCTGGAAAATTATAAACTTCATATTGCATTAGATTCCACTCGTGGTTATTTTCAGAATGCATTTTTCTGGCAAAATAAATTCTACGGCTTAAGAGATTCATTGAATCGTATCAATCAACCTGTATTTCCAACAAATATTGATCCTTTAGATTTAAATGAAATCAAAGCTGATGCTGAAGATAAACCAACTCGTACAGCGCAAGAACCAGCTACTACCTCATCATGGTTTAACAATTCTTGGATTTTATATATAGTTGTTTTAGCTTTCGCTTTATTGTTAGGACTATTAATTTATAGCTTATTACAAACAAAATCGCATAAGGAAGAATTAGATAAACAAAAAGCCAAGTTTACGGAAGAGCAAGCTAGAACCGATGCTATCGTAGAACAAACACATCATTTGGAAGAAGTTAACCAAGTGAAGGACAAGCTTTTTTCTATTGTTTCCCACGATTTAAAAGATTCCATTTCATCTATTAAAGCATTTCTGGATTTGTTAAAAGAAGACAGTATTTCTAAAGACGAATTTTACGAACTGATTCCTGAATTAAGCGAAAATGCCGATAATGCATCGTCTTTGTTATTCAATTTATTGAACTGGTCGAAATCACAACTGCAGAATTTAGAACCAAAACCAGAATTGTTCAATATCCAAGATGTTTTTCATGCTAAAATCGCTTTGGTGGAACAAAAAGTAGAAGACAAGCGCATTGTATTGATTGACGAATCCCAACGCGATTTTGTTTTTGCGGATCGTAGTATGGTTGAAATTGTGATTCAGAATTTAATCACCAATGCCGTTAAGTTTAGTAGAACTGGTGACGTAATTACCATCTCTAATAACGATGTCAACGGCAAATCATTAATCTGTGTTGAAGATACAGGCGTTGGTATCGCCAAAGAGAATATTGAGAAACTGTTTGCAGCACATAAAAACTTTACAACTGCTGGAACTAAAAACGAAAAGGGAACTGGTCTAGGCTTATCCATTGCCAAAGATCTAGTGGAACTGAATAACGGTAGAATTTGGGTAGAAAGCACGCAAAATGTAGGTAGTAAATTCTTTGTTGAACTGCCAAAAGCGGAATCTAAAGCTTAATTTAGAATTTAGAATTTAGAATTTAGAATTTAGAATTTAGAATTTAGAATTTAGAATTTAGAATTTAGAATTTAGAATTTAGAATTTAGAATTTAGAATTTAGAATTTAGAATTTAGAAGATTAGCGAAGACGAAGCAACCTTACGACTAAATAGCGTAAAACTTATCATCAAATCTTTTCACAACAAATAATTTAAAAACCCCGAAATCACACTATTTCTTTAAAGTTTACGATTTAGTTATATCCGACTCCCGTAATTCAAAAATCGTAATTCGTTAATCCCTGGGCAAAAACACCTCTGCCATCATACAGCGTGCACTTCCGCCTCCACAGGTTTCAATGGTTTCTAAGGAACTCGAAAGGATAGGACAATACTTTTCAATAGTTGAGATTTGGTTTTGTGTTAAACTTTTATGCGCAGCTTCACTCATCACTAGATAACGCTGATCCTCCTTACCTCTTAGTTGCAACATATTTCCAGCAAATTGATGCATTTGAGCTTCAGTTATAGAAATGATTTCCTTACCATCTTGCTTTAAGTGTTTCACCACGTTTTTACGCTCTTTTTTGTCGTCAATAGAATCCAAACAAATCACGGCAAAGTTTTCCGCCAAACACATCATCACATTAGTATGGTATATTGGCAGTCGCTTCCCTTCCACAGTTTGGTTGGCGGTAAAAATGATTGGGGTAAATTCAAAATCTTCGCAGAACTCTATAAATAAATCCTCATCAGCTCTAGGAGATAATGCACAATACGCTTTTCTATTGACGCGATCTAAGGCCACACTTCCTGTACCTTCTAAGAAGTAACCTTCAAGCTCGGCAGAGGTGTAATCAACAATATTTTCAATTTTAAAGCCTTCATCTTCCAATCGAATGAACACTTCATCCCGACGCTCACGTCTTCTATTTTCAGCAAACATTGGGTATTTTGCCACATCGCCATTGGCATGAAAACTCACCCAATTATTAGGAAAAATTGAATCTGGAGTATCATTCAATTTATCATCGTCTTCTATAATAACATTAATACCAGCAGCTTTCAACTTATCTGCAAAAGCATCAAATTCGTCTTGGGCTTTGGCATTAATTTCAGCATTTTTTAAATCTAAATCTTCTTGAAAATAATTATTGACAGCGGTTTGTTCATTCATCCTGAAATTAACAGGACGAATCATTAAAATGGTATTTGTGGTTTGTTGCATGTAAGTTAAGTATAGGGTTATAAAATTTGCGCAAAGTTATAGTTTTTAAAGGTGAGTTATATTAAAACAATTATAAAATTAGTGTTGTTTTTCTAACCAATTTATAGCGTCATCTCTTAATCTAAAAGTTTTGATATTCCAATTATTACTTTTATTCATGCTAATTAAGAAATTAGTAGATACTTTAGCATTAAAACCCTCTACAACAACCGCCATAGCTTTTATTTCTTTAAGACTAGCAATTACCATTTGAGCTTTAAACGTATATGCATAAGCATATTTTTTATTAACCAAGAGCGAAAACGGTGCTTCTAAATGAGTAAGCAAAAATTCATGGTATTCTCTTACCATCTCTAGATCCATTAGGACTTCATCGTTTATTATAACTTCGGCAAGATTGTCCTTTAAGATTATAATTTCACCAAAGCTTAACTTATAAGTTTTCATATTAATAAATATAAGTAAATTTAGAGCAAATTTGCTGACATGAAAAAACTCTTCATTCTATGTGTTCTTATTTATGCTTGTAATGATAAAACAGAAAAACCAGATTTAGAGCCCCAAAAAGTCACCTTGGATTTTACAACGACTTTTGAGAAAAGTGACGGTTTAGAAACGGCAACTTACCAAGAAACTATCGGTTTTTATCATGATTTAGCAAAAACCTATTCTGAAATTTCAATCCAAGCCTTTGGCGAAACCGATTCCGGAAAACCGCTTCATCTGGTGACGTTGAACATGAATGGTTCTGGTGCTGATTTTGAAAACTTAAGACAAAACAACAGAATTTTATTCATAAATAATGGCATTCATCCTGGAGAATCTGATGGCATTGATGCGACGATGATGCTTTTTAGGGATATCGCAGAAGGAAAAGTTGAAGCTCCAAAAAACACGGTTGTGGTTACTATTCCTATTTATAATATAGGAGGAAGTTTGAATCGGAATTCCACAACACGGACCAATCAAAACGGCCCAAAGGAATACGGCTTTAGAGGCAATGCCCGAAATTACGATTTGAATCGGGATTTTATAAAAGCAGACACCAAAAATGCACGAACCTTTTCACAAATTTTTCATTTAGTACAACCTGATGTTTTTATCGATAATCATGTGAGCAACGGAGCAGATTACCAATATACGTTGACGCATTTATTTACGCAGCATAATAAATTAGGTGGTGCGCTTGGTTATTTTATGCAATCCAAAATGATGCCAATACTGGAGCAAAAACTACAAGCAAAATCTTGGGATATTACGCCTTATGTTAATGTGTACAATCGCAAACCAGACGCTGGATTTACGCAATTCTTAGATACGCCAAGATATTCCACTGGTTACACCACATTATTCAACACCTTGGGCATGATGGTAGAAACACACATGTTAAAACCATACAAACAACGTGTGGAAGGCACTTACCAACTAATGAAGAGCATGATTGAAATTATTGAAGAACAAGGCGATAAAATTGCTCAACTCAGAAAAGAGCAAGCTGGAATTTGGTCCGCTGGGAAACGCTATCCATTAATTTGGTCTGTGGACACCACAAAAACATCAACCCTAAAATTTAAAGGTTACGAAGGCGAAATGATTCCGAGTGAACTAACTGGAGCCAAACGCTTAAAATATGACAGATCGAAGCCATTTACTAAAGACATTAACTATAAAAATTTTTTCAAAGCTACAGATTCTGTCACTATCCCAAAAGCTTATGTCATTCCACAAGGTTGGCATCATATTATTGCGTTATTAAAGTTGAACAATGTGGAATTGACACCATTTAAAAACGATACCACGCTAACCGTGGAGACCTATAAAATAGGCGCTTATGAAACCCGAACATCGGCTTACGAAGGTCATTATCCACATTACAACACAACCGTAAATACTACAGAGGAAAATATACAGTTTAGAAAAGGAGATTATCTTATTTCCACGGATCAAAAAGCCCTTCGGTATTTACTGGAAACTTTAGAACCAACCGCTCCAGATTCATTTTTTAACTGGAATTTCTTTGATACCATTCTACAACAGAAAGAAGGCTTTTCACCTTATGTTTGGGAAGACAAAGCAGAACAGCTTTTAAAAGAAAACCCTAAACTTCAAATAGAATACAATGTAAAAATCAGCTATGATGAAGATTTTGCCAACAATTGGTATGCACAATTAGATTGGTTGCATAAGCAGAGTAAACATTATGAAGCGGCTCATATGGTTTATCCTGTTTATCGTGTGAAACAAAATTAAAATTATTAAAAAACGAGAGTAGCTTCCTTTATATTGGGCCTTAATTATTTCAGTAAAATCTGATCTAATACATAGGTCTTAAGATTGCTAAATGTTTTGAAATAAATTTCATCCTATAATCATTATCAGGTGCGCTAAGAACACTAATCAACTAGAATAAAAAAATGCTCTTTAACTCTATAGATTTTGCCATATTCTTACCAATCATTTTTATTCTATACTGGTTTGTCACTCACAAAAACTTAAACCTACAGAATTTACTCATTGTTGCCGCAAGCTATGTTTTTTATGGCTGGTGGGACTGGCGATTTCTGTCTTTAATTCTTTTTAGTACGCTAATCGATTATGTTGTTGGTATTAGTTTGAGTAAACAGAACAATGTAGCTAAAAGGAAACTTTTGCTTTGGACAAGTATTTTGGTAAATCTTGGATTTCTTGGTTTCTTTAAATATTACAATTTCTTTCTCGATAATTTTATAAGCGCTTTTTCATTTTTTGGCACCCAAATCAATGCCAATTCCCTGAATATCATTTTACCTGTTGGTATTAGCTTTTATACTTTTCAAACATTGAGCTACACTATTGATGTTTACAAACGAAAACTAGAGCCGACCAAAAACTTTATCGCTTTTGCGGCATTTGTTAGTTTCTTTCCTCAATTAGTCGCAGGACCCATTGAGCGTGCCACAAACCTATTGCCTCAATTTTACAAAAAACGTCATTTTAAATATACAAATGGCGTGGATGGCATGCGACAAATACTTTGGGGCTTATTTAAAAAAATAGTCATTGCCGATAATTGTGCACAATATGCAAATATAATTTTCGATAACTCTGCTGACTATTCAGGAAGTACGTTCGTTTTGGGTGCAGTTCTGTTTACGTTTCAAATTTATGGCGATTTTTCAGGGTATTCAGATATTGCCATAGGTGTTTCACGACTGTTCGGGTTTGATTTAAAACAAAATTTCGCGTTCCCTTATTTTTCAAGGGATATTGCCGAGTTTTGGAGACGCTGGCATATTTCACTTTCTACCTGGTTTAGAGATTACCTCTACATTCCATTAGGTGGTAGTCGTGGTGGAACTTGGATTAAAATCCGGAATGTATTTATCATTTTCCTTGTTAGTGGATTTTGGCATGGTGCCAATTGGACATTTATAGTTTGGGGCGCACTTAATGCTTTATATTTTATACCTATTCTTCTCACTAATAATAACAGAAAGCATTTAGATAGTGTTGCGCTAGGAAAACTATTCCCAAGCTTTAAAGAAGTCGCATTAATGCTGTTAACTTTTGGGTTAACCGTTCTTGGTTGGATATTTTTTAGAGCCAATTCTATGGAACATGCTGTAAATTATATATCAAGAATAGTCTCTAAAACATTATTTACCATGCCTGAAATACGTTCTAAAGACCTTATTCTAATTCTATTTTTTATTTGTGTTTTAATGCTTATTGAATGGTTGGGGAGAGAAGGTCACCATGCATTGTCACATATTTATAAAATTAAAAAACGCTATTTCCGATGGTCTTTTTATTTTTTGATCGCCTTAATGATTTTTATTTATCAAGGTAAACAGCAGGAATTTATATATTTTCAATTTTAATTATGGTAACATTTCTTAAACGTACTATTTTATTCATGTTCATTTTCTTGAGCTTAATTGTCTTGATTGTCATAGGAACGTCAATATTGGAAAGAAAAACAATAGATTTTCAGCTACAGCAAAAACCAAATTACATTGTTGTTGGCCATTCACACTCTGAATGCGCTTATAATGATTCTCTCATCCCAAACTTAAAAAACCTTTCTCAATCTGGCGATTCCTATCTCTACAGCTATATCAAAACGAAGCAAATTATAAAGCACAACCCATCAGTAAATGTCATTTTTATCGAATTCACAAATAATCAAATAGAACGAGACATAGAGGAATGGATTTGGAGCGACAAATTCATCACTTATAAATATCCAATGTATGCTTCATTCACCAGTATCAATGAGAACTTACTATTATTTAAACACAACCCTAAGGCATATACCAAAGGACTCGGACTTTCTTTGAAAATGAAATCTACCAGATTTTTTAAAAATGACGCTGACTATTTGAATCAACTTGGTGGTTATTTATATTTAGAAAGAGACAAAACAGATTCTATATTAAACGCCGATGTCGGTTCAAACAACAAACCGACAGTTATTTCCAAAGGAATTTCTGAAATCAATTTATCTTACTTAGATGCGTTAATAAAGTTTTGTAAAGCAAACGAAAAAAGAGTGGTGCTAATTAGAAGTCCACAACACGAAAAATACAATGAATATCAAAATGAAAAAACATATCAAGAACTTCTAAATACGAGATACGCGACTGTTGAATACTTAGATTTTTCAAATTTTCCACTTTCCAATTCAGAGTTTGGAGATTTACAACATTTAAACCATAAAGGAGCGAAAGTATTTTCAGAATGGTTTGCTACTTTGTTAGAAAATGGCCTTTTGGAAAAGCGAAACAAACAGGATTACATAGATGAAAACATGAATCAACATCTCAAGAATTAATTATGGGAGCTTGGGGAACAGGAATTTTACAGAATGACACAACGGCCGATATTTGGGCTGAATACAAGCATTTATATAACCTCGGTCATAGTAGCACTAAAATTAGAAAACAGTTAGAGGAACAATACCATCCAGAAAATGATGACGACGTGTTCGCCGATTTCTGGACAGGTATAGCGCATAGCCAATGGATGTGTGGCGCATTAGAACCCGAAACAATTCTAAAGGTAAAAGCGTGTATTAAAACTGGTAAAGGTTTAGATCTCTGGAAGGAAACTAAAAAAGATTATAAAAAACGGGTAGACGCATTAACCATCTTTGTTCAAAAAATTCAAACACCTCGAAAAACTCCTTTAAAGCGGAAAAAAATAATCTTCTGTCCAGCCTATTTTAATAGAGGCGACATTGTTTCAATTCAACTAAAATCTAATCAATTTGCCTATGGCTTGGTGTTTGAAAAAGATGACGATGACATAGATGGAGGTAACAGATTAGCCTTTAGTGCTCTTGTTAAAGACACCGAAGTTTCAATTGAAGAATTCATGAATTCGGAAGTCATGTATTTAGATATAGGAGGAGAAACCAGCTATAATCAAGGCTATTTTTGGTGTGATTTTCAAGCCCGAAACATGAAAAGAAAAATAAAGCAAACAAAGGTCATTGGTAATATTTCTATTGACGACTATTTAGAGCTTTCTAATACCATGCCATATGGAGACTGGAACAACATAAATGATTTATATACTGAGCAACTGAAGTTTCTAAAAGACAACGCCACAAAAAAGCCGTTTAGCATTTCGTTTAGGGATTTTATTAAAGTAGAAAATCGAGAGTTTCAATTAAAACTTGCCAAACATGCCAATGAACTTTGGCGAGCGCAATTAAAGAAATTAAATGCACAATGATTCTTAAAACTTACTTCTATGATAATGTTCTGTTTATTTTAAGAACCAAGTTTATTCCAAAAGCCTCTCAAAAGCTTTGCTAGTCATCTTTTGCAACGATCGCAAATAATAAATCTTCTCCAAAAAACATCTAATAATAATTTAATAAACTTTGTGAAACCAATCAAAAAATAGTATAATTTTGTTTAAAATTATAATAGCGTAACGCGCTCTAAATGAAAAAATACATTGTTGTAAATCAACCTGAAAAATGGAACTTTTCAATTGATAACATCACCGTAATTTCCTCCCAAGATTATCTTACAAATCCGAAGTATGCCCAATTAAAAACCGCACGAATATTTAATTTGTGTAAGGACTACTCCTACCAATCTAAAGGTTATTACGTCTCGCTTTTGGCAGAAGCCAGAGGTCATTTACCAATTCCGACCACAAAAAATATTGTTGATTTAAAGGCCTTGAAACTCGTTAGAATTGTTTCCGATGAGTTTGACGATGTCATTCAACAAAGCCTAAAAAATATAAAGTCACAAGATTTTACTTTAAGTATCTATTTTGGACAAAATGTGGCGCAGAAATACAAAAACCTGAGCGCGCTTTTTTATAAGCATTTTCAAGTCCCATTTTTGAGAGTAAATTTTAACCATACCACAAAATGGAACATACAGAGCATTAAGGCTATTTCAGAATCTGAAATTCCAGAAGAACATATGTCCAGTGTCCACGAATTTGCCAATCAATATTTTGCAAAAAAACGTTATGACACGGCCAAAGTTGCTAATCACGATTTTGATTTGGCGATTTTGGTCAACCCAAACGATCCTGCACCACCAAGCAACCCTAAAGCCTTAAAAAAGTTTATAGAGATTGCTGAAAAGATGAACATTTATGCCGAAATCATTGAACCTAAGGATTTATCGCGCCTATCCTCTTTCGATGCCCTGTTTTTAAGACAAAGCACCGAAGTAAATAACGAAGCTTACACCTTTGCGAGAAAAGCACAGCAAGAGGGCATTGCCATAATCGATTATCCAGATGCGATTCTAAAATGCTGCAATAAAGTGTACATGGCAGAGGCAATGAACAACGCAAATATTTCAACTCCAAAAACAGTCATTGTGCATAGTAATAACCGTAATGCTGTTCTGGAACAAACAGGATTGCCTTGTGTATTAAAAGCGCCAGATTCTACATTTTCATTTGGAGTGAAAAAAGCAAAAACTAAAGCAGAATTTGACGTCTTAGTTACTGAAATGCTTAAAGAATCTGACCTAATAATCGCACAAGAATTTTGCCCTTCGGACTACGACTGGCGAATCGGCATTATTGACAACAAGCCTTTTTACGCTTGTCGCTATTATATGGCAAAAGGCCATTGGCAGATTTATAACTGGAAAGCCGAAGACAAAAATGAACAAGATGGCAATGCAGATTGTTTGCCTATTGAAGAGGTTCCAAAAAACGTAATTGATATCGCTTTAAAATCGGCAAAATTGATGGGTTTGGGATTGTATGGCATTGACATTAAAGTGGTAGATGGCAAATTAATGGTTATTGAAATCAACGATAATCCAAACATCGATTTTGGTGTAGAAGATGACTACTATGGCGATTTGATTTATACCGAAATTCTTTCAGCATTAAAAAAACGACTCGATTAATTATGAAGAAGAAATTTCACCTTTTCGGGGTTTACGGTATTGAACTTGAGTACATGCTCGTTACAAACGACTCGTTTAAAGTGGCCCCAAAAGTAGATGAACTTTTAACGCTCAAAGCAGGCGAATTAAGAGCAGATATTGAAAATGGAGATATCGCTTGGAGCAACGAATTGGTTGCCCACGTCATTGAACTAAAAACCAACGGTCCAACAAAAAGCACGGATGATTTAGCCGTCAAATTTCATGAGAATATTCTGGAAATCGATGCACTTTTAAAACCGTTAAACCTCCAACTTTTAGGTTCTGCAGCGCATCCATTAATGAACCCAAACACAGACACCCAACTATGGAAACACAGTTATAGCGAAGTCTATGCGCTTTACAATACCATTTTTAATTGCAAAGGCCATGGTTGGAGCAATGTTCAGAGTACACATATTAACTTACCTTTTTATGACGATAAGGAATTTGAAAAACTACACGCTGCCATTCGTGTTATTCTACCGTTGTTACCTGGATTGTGTGCAAGTTCGCCTATTTTGGAGGGACAAATAACAGGGTTCAAGGATACGCGATTGGAATTTTACAAAACCAACCAAAAAGAAATTCCTGAATTAACAGGATTTGTAATTCCTGAACGTGTATTTTCAAAATTAGATTATTACACCACGATTTTTGAACCAATAAAACGCGCGATAAGACCTTATGACACCAATAAAATCTTAGATCAACACTTTCTAAATTCTAGAGGTGCCATTGCTCGTTTTGACCGTAACGCGATTGAGATTCGATTGATGGATATTCAAGAATGCCCTAAAGCAGATATTGCCATTTGTGCTTTGGTCATTGAGGTTTTAAAAGCCTTGGTCAATAAGGAATTCTGTACACTTCAAGCTCAAAAAGTATGGACCAAACAAGATTTGTTCCTTATTTTAAATGATGCCATAAAATATGGTGAAAATGCTAAAGTTGAAAACAAGCTTTATTTAAAATTATTTGGGTTGAATGGATCTGCAACCGTAAATGAGGTTTGGAAACATTTGTATCAAACGGTAAAACCCAAATTGCATCAATCACATCATGAAGCTATTGAAATCATTTTAGAAGAAGGCACGTTAGCGACACGCCTTCTTAAAGCTGTTGGTAACGATACGTCTGAAAAACACATCATTTCAGTATATCAACAGTTGAAAAATTGTTTGATAAACAACCATTTGTTTCACCCGTGAAACTCGTTTTAACCTGTGAGCATGGTGGAAATAAGATTCCAAATGCCTACAAAAATCAATTTACTGACAAAACGGTTTTAAAAAGCCATCGTGGTTTTGATTTGGGCGCGTTGGATTTGTTTGAACATCTCAAACCTTTGGCTGATGCCTCTTACTACAGTACAAAAAGTCGCTTATTGGTTGAATTAAATCGTTCATTATTCAGTAGACAGCTGTTTTCAGAATTTAGCATGCGTTTATCCAAAAATCAAAAATCAGAAATTCTCGAAAAGCACTACATACCTTATAGAACTGAAGTTGAACATCGAATCGCCACCTACATGGCATCCAATGAGCAGGTGCTACATTTATCCATTCATAGTTTCACGCCAGAACTGAATGGAGATTTACGCAATGCTGACGTTGGTTTGCTCTTTGATTCCCGTAATATAAAGGAACAAGAATTTTGCAAAAAATTAAAAGAAACGTTACTTCAACAACGTCCAAATTTGAATTTAAGATTCAATTATCCATATTTAGGAAAAGCAGATGGTTTTACCACATTTTTGAGAAAACAATTTCCTAAGAATTATTTAGGCATTGAAATTGAAATTAATCAGAAATTTACTTATAAGAATAGTATGGAATTAGAATTAAAAAATATTATTTATAAAACAATTGATGATTTGAAGTTAAAAAGCTAATTTTTTAAGAATCTTGATTGTATAAGCATATGAGGTCAGCTTGATTTCCTAGTGCTGAATTAGTTTCATCAACTTCTGATAAAAAGCATATAAGTAATCCCTTATCACTAAATTGAATTTAAACCAAAACCCGAATATTAGCATAACTATTTTCCAGAGCTTCCTGTGAAGACTTTTCATCCAACCATTCCACTTTAGTTATTCCTTCGTTCTCTTCAGGTGATAATTTACCGTTAAAGTCAGTTTTCATTTCAAACCAATAGGTCACTTTAATTTTATGTTTGCCGTTCCGCTTAAAAATATGATACGTAGTCGGCAATGGTTTAACAATCTTAAGGCCTTGAACACCTGTCTCCTCTTCCACTTCCCTTATCGCTGTTTCCTCAATCGATTCTTTACGTTCAGCTTTTCCTTTTGGTAAATCCCACTTATCGTTTCTGTAAATAAAGAGTATTTCATTTTTGGAATTATAGGCTTTGCCACCACCTGCAACCACATTGGGCAACAACTTCAAGAACTTTTTTAAAAGTTTGTCCGGATTTTTATGAATTAAATGTACCGCCTTTAAATCTGTATTATTCAAGGTTTTTATCACCTTACCAATATTTACGGATTTTAATAGAAAAGATTTAAAATCGGTTTCTTTCCTTAGTTCTGTAGTTAAAATTATAGGTTTATCACCTACATAAATAGTGTACATTGTTTGGGTTTATTTCAACTTTCCTTTTGTAAATTTATTAATTTTTACTAGAAAGTGTTTGAAATGAAATTTATTTTCAATTAAAATTTCCCAACCTTTAAAAATCCTTATTTTTACGTCATGATTTTTAACAAAGATACCGCTAAGCAAACCGCAGAAGTTTTATTGCAGATAAATGCTATAAAATTACAACCAAATGATCCATTTACGTGGGCTTCTGGCTGGAAATCGCCAATATATTGCGACAACAGAATTGTACTCTCGTTTCCTCGTATTAGAAACTATATTAGAGAAACATTAGCTAGAGAAATCGAAGAACTCTACGGCAAACCAGATGTTATTGCTGGTGTAGCAACAGGAGCTATTGGTATTGGTGCTTTAGTCGCCGATTATTTAAATCTTCCCTTTGTTTATGTAAGACCAGAAGCGAAAAAGCACGGTCGCCAAAACCAAGTAGAAGGTTATCTTGAAAAAGGACAAACCGTTGTTGTCGTTGAAGATTTAATAAGCACAGGAATGAGCAGTCTTAATGCCGTAAAAGCATTAAACGAAGCCGATGTACATGTAAAAGGGATGGTTGCTATTTTCTCTTATGGCTTTGATGTGGCTAAAAAGAATTTTGAAGACGCCAATGTGGAACTGCACACCCTTGGCAATTATGAAAATTTATTAGAACAAGCGGTAGACACCTTTTATATCACTAAAGATCAACAAGACATTTTAGCACAATGGAACGCTGATCCTAGCAAATGGAACGCTAATTGATATACCGTTGTTGAATTGTGGAGTTATTTGTTGTAAGTCGATTGGTAAAATGAAACTTCTCGTGAAATCATTAACTCAACAATGTAACGACAAACTACTTAACCGAAACGTAAAAAAGTAATGTTATAATTTGAAATAGCCGATCGTCATCAGCAAATACCATCATGTACGACAGCTTAACAACTTAACGACAAACAACTAAACATTAAACCATGAAATTAGAATCACCAAGAGTAACTCTAGATAAATCACCACAAGAAACCTTTAACTTTCTTTCCGATGTGAAAAATTTTGAAAGCTTAATGCCTGAAAACATAAGCAAATTTGAAGTTTTAGAAAACGATAAATTTCTTTTCGCATTAAAAGGTATGCCTGAAATTATATTGAAGAAAAAAGAGGCGATTCCGTTTAATAAAATCGTTTTAGGTGCTGCTGGTGGAAAATTAGACTTCGCCCTAATAGCGACTATAATGGACGTCGAAAATAATAAAAGTGATGTTAAATTAAATTTTGAAGGTGAATTTAATGCTATGATGGCGATGATGATTAAAGGCCCAATCAGTAAATTTATTGAAACTTTAGTTACGAATATGAAAACTGAGATTTAGTACAACAACTTAATTTCCTTAAGGTCAAAGGTTTTAACAATCTCATCTTCAGTCCAGACTTGCAATTGTCCGCTATCAGTAATTCCTTTTATAATACCTGGGAAACTTTCATTTTTAGAATCACTAAAGGTTGATGGTTTATCTTTTCTAAACAAGAGACTTTCGTATTCTGATTTAATATCAATATGATTCTTAGATTCTAAGATCTCAAAATATGCCTTCAACTGATTCAACACTTCAGAAAGCACTTCATCTTTATTATATATAACGCCTGATACTAAACTCATAGAGGATGCTTGAGGTAAATTGTTGAAGAATTTCTGATTCACATTTAGTCCAAAGCCAATAATTGAGCCTTGTAAAATGTTGTTCTTAATGACATTTTCAATTAAAATTCCGCATAATTTATACTCTGCTGACAAAATGTCGTTAGGCCATTTAATACGCAATTGAGGTATTTTAAAAGTATTTAGAGCCTTATAAATTGCCAAAGAAACCGCCATACTTATGTAGAATTGCTCATTTATATTTAGAAAACTTAACCGCTTAAACACACTTACAGTAAGGTTTTTACCCCTTTCTGCTTGCCATTTTGCACCCATTTGCCCTCGCCCTTTTTTTTGCGTTTCTGCCACCACAACCGTATAATCACTAGGTAACCCAACCGATACCATATCCTTTAGATAGCTGTTTGTGGAGTCAATGGCATTAAGTTTGATTATATACATTTAACAGGCAATTTTATTTTATAGTTTTCTTATGACAATTTAGGACTTACAAGAACTAAAAAAATAATAACTTTGCACAAAATTAATTCAATTTAATGACGAAAGAAAATACCAATGCTGACCAACTCATTACAACCATTATTGGTGGCATAGAAGAAGTTAAAGGAAAAGAGATTACAATTTTAGATTTAAGAGAAATAGAAAATACTGTTTGTGATTATTTTATTGTTTGCGAAGGTTCTTCCAATACGCAAGTCAACGCAATCGTCAATTCCATACAAAAACAAGTTAGTAAAACACTTAAAGATAAACCTTGGCATGTAGAAGGTACAGAAAATGCCGAATGGGTTTTAATGGATTATGTTAATGTGGTAGTACATGTGTTTCAAAAACATATACGCGAATATTACGACATTGAAAGTCTTTGGGGAGATGCTAAAACCACGCAAATAGAAACAAGTTACTAAAAACGAGAAACGCTACTAATGGCTAAAGACAATAAAAATTTAAACAAAAAACCGAAACTAAGTCCGTATTGGATTTACGGAATTATTATTGCTGTATTTCTATCTATTCAGATTTTTTCTGGCGGATTTGGAGGTTCAACAGGTACACAAACTACACCTGCGCAATTTCTAGAATATTTGAATCAAGGTGATGTTGCCAAAATTGAGATTGTAAACAAGAGAGAAGCTAGAGTTTACTTAACCAAGGAAGCAAAAGAGCAAGCGCCTCACAAAAAAACGAAACCTAATTCTATAATTCCTTCTGTAACACCTACACCAAATTACAAGTTTGAATTTGGTGATCTTCAGAATTTTGAAAAGGAAGTTAATGAGGTTATCAAAACGAATAACCTAGATACCGAACTGGTTTATGAAACCGAGCAAAATGTTTGGGGAGATTTCCTATTAACCTTGTTACCATTCATTCTCATCATTGGTGTCTGGATATTCATTATGCGTCGTATGTCTGGTGGTGGTGGCGGAGGCGCTGGAGGACAGATTTTCAATATTGGAAAATCCAAGGCCAAACTCTTCGACGAAAAAACAGATATGAAGACATCTTTTAAAGATGTTGCTGGTTTGGAAGGCGCAAAAGAAGAAGTTCAAGAGATTGTAGATTTCCTTAAATTTCCTGAAAAATATACGGCTTTAGGTGGAAAGATTCCGAAAGGTGCCTTATTGGTAGGACCTCCTGGAACAGGTAAAACCTTATTGGCCAAGGCTGTTGCCGGCGAAGCAAAAGTGCCATTTTTCTCTTTATCTGGTTCAGATTTTGTGGAGATGTTTGTCGGTGTTGGTGCGTCTCGTGTAAGAGACTTATTTAAACAGGCCAAAGAGAAATCACCTTCAATTATTTTTATTGATGAGATTGACGCCATTGGTAGAGCAAGAGGAAAGAATAATATGTCTGGTTCTAATGATGAACGCGAAAACACCTTGAATCAACTCTTAACGGAAATGGATGGTTTTGGTACTAACACAAACGTCATTGTAATCGCTGCAACCAACAGAGCCGATGTTTTGGATAGTGCCTTAATGAGAGCTGGTCGATTTGATCGTCAGATTTATGTGGATCTTCCAGATGTTAGGGAACGTAAAGAAATTTTTGAAGTGCATTTGCGTCCACTTAAAAAAGAAGAAACCTTAGATATTGATTTCTTAGCTAAACAAACGCCAGGCTTCTCGGGTGCTGATATTGCCAATGTTTGTAACGAAGCCGCTTTAATTGCCGCAAGAAAAGGAAAACAGGCTGTAAACAAACAAGATTTCTTGGATGCTGTTGATAGGATTATTGGTGGTTTAGAAAAGAAAAATAAAATTATAACACCTGCTGAAAAACGAGCAGTTGCTTTCCATGAAGCAGGCCATGCAACAGTGAGTTGGATGTTAGAACATGCCGCTCCATTGGTAAAAGTGACCATTGTCCCAAGAGGCCGTTCTTTAGGTGCTGCATGGTATTTACCAGAAGAGCGCTTAATTGTTCATCCTGAGCAAATGCTGGACGAAATGTGTGCTGCATTAGGTGGTAGAGCTGCTGAAAAAGTAATTTTTGATAAGATTTCAACTGGTGCTTTAAGCGACTTGGAAAAAGTGACCAAACAAGCCAGAGCCATGGTAACCGTTTATGGTTTGAGTGATAAAGTTGGTAACTTAACTTATTACGATTCTTCAGGACAATCTGAATATGGTTTCACAAAGCCTTACAGTGAAAAGACAGCAGAATTGATAGATATGGAGATCTCCAATATTATTGAAGAGCAATATCAACGTGCCATCGAATTATTAAAAGACAACAAAGACAAACTTACCGAATTGGCAGAAGTACTATTGGATAAAGAAGTCATTTTTAAGGATAATCTTGAAAAAATCTTTGGAAAACGTGCTTTTGAACAGCCAGTTGTTCTTAAAGAAGAGGAAGAGTAAATCTTTTTAAACAATCTTATAAAAAACTTAAATTGACCGAATGTTAATTTAAGTTTTTTTATATTTGGGAATCACACATATATCTAGATAAATAGCAATAATTGAATGAGCTTATTTCGTAAATTCTTCGGAAAAAAGTCTGATGAGACTGAAGAACACATACCTAATCAAGAGCGTGGCAAATACATGCCAGAAGTTAAGCTACCTGTAGATGAACGTTTTACCATAAACTTTAAAGCCAATGGCGGCAAATTTTTGTACTGTGAAAACTTTGATGAAGTAAAGGAAAGTTTTAATGCCATCCTTGATGAAAACAATTGGCAGGATGATAAAGTCTTCTTATTCGATCAACGCTTATCGGATTTATTTAAAGCGTTTGACCTAAATACCACCAAAAAACTTTCAGAAAGCACCTATTTTTTATCGACTTGCGAATATTTAATCTCAGATGATGGTTCGTTATTGATTTCCTCAAATCAAATTGCAGAAAAAAAATTAATAGAATTACCAGACCATTTCATTATTTACGCTACAACAAGTCAGTTTGTTGAAACCATTGGTGAAGGTCTCAAGGGTATCAAAGCCAAAAGTAAAGCGACCATACCAACCAATATCACTACTATAAAGCATTTTAAGACTGCTGACGACAAAGACTTTCTAACTTACGGAAGTAGTTCAAAAAATTTGTACCTACTGCTACTAGAAGATTTATAATGAAAGAATTAGCGATAAGAGCCTTTTCCGGTGCAATCTATGCGGCATTGTTAATAGGTTCACTTTTTTTTCAACTAGCGTCAATTATCTTAATTGGAGTGTTTGGTCTCATTTCCCTATCCGAACTTAGTATTCTTATAAAGCAAAAATCATACATTCAATACTTAATTTTTGTTCTTGTCTATGGTGGCTTTTGGTATTTCTGTTTGCAGAATCCAAATCTCATAGAAGGTGATAAGGCGATTCAAATTTTAATGGTCATTACTATATTTGTCAATCTTATATTAATCAAGGACTTATTTACCTCAAAAAAAATTCCACTATTTGAATCTAAACGCTATATCGTCTCTACCTTTTATTTAACTAGCGGTTTTGTGTTTATACTTCTTATTGCTAACTTCCACAGTGCATTTACACCCTTGTTGCTATTGGGAGGCTTAATACTGATGTGGGTCAACGATAGCGCTGCATATTTGGTTGGCAAGAATTTTGGCAAACAAAAATTGTTTCCAAGCATCTCTCCTAAAAAAACGGTTGAAGGCTTTTTAGGCGGTTTATTTTTTGCGTGTATATCAAGTTATTTTATTGCTGAATACACAGAAACACTAAATTTTAATTCTTGGCTAATTCTTGCAATTATTCTTAGTGTTTTTGGTACGCTTGGCGATTTAATCGAATCTAAATTTAAACGCCAAGCTGGTGCGAAGGATAGTGGCGTTATAATGCCAGGACATGGAGGACTTCTAGATAGATTAGATAGTCTTATATTTGCGGCACCATTTGTTTATTTATTTTTAAGAATTTCAGGTCATGTTTCATAAAGAAGGTCATAAAATTATATTCATAACCCTTGTCATTGTTGTGGGTTCATTTTTTTTAATCGATGCATTCATAACTAATGAGTGGCTTCGCAAAGGCCTAATGTTGGCTATTTTAGTGTTTTTCTTATTAATTCTACAATTTTTCAGAAATCCAAAACGAAATACACAATCCAATGAGAAGCAAGCTTTATCACCTGTAGATGGGAAAGTTGTGGTTATTGAAGAGGTTTTGGAAACTGAGGTGTTTAAAGATAAACGCATTCAGGTATCCGTATTTATGTCTCCTATAAATGTACACGTAACCCGTTATCCTATTTCCGGAAAGGTGAGTTACAGTAAGTATCATCCCGGAAAATATTTGGTAGCATGGCATCCAAAATCTAGTCTTGAAAATGAACGAACCACTGTAGTTGTGGAAAACGAGAGTTTTGGTAAAGTTCTACATCGCCAAATTGCAGGAGCGTTGGCAAAACGAATTGTTAACTATGCCGTGGTAGATACCAAAGTAGAGCAAGGCACAGATTCCGGATTTATTAAATTTGGGTCGCGCGTGGATTTATTCTTACCTTTAGATGCCGATATTAAAGTAGCACTTAACCAAAAAGTTAGAGGTGGCGAAAGTGTTATTGCAGAAATGAAGTAAATGACTTCCGAGGAATTAGATATAGAATTTAATACAGCAGTAGATCGTGTAAACGACCATACTGAACCTTTTCCTGCTGATTTTTTATTACGCCTCTATGCTTATTTTAAAAAGGCAACCAATAATTATGACAGACCTAGTAGTCGCAAACCCATAATTAATGCGTTTAAAACCAATGCCCTTTTCCAAGTAAAGGATATTACCGAAGACCAAGCCAAACAAGAATATATTGATTTGGTGAACAATTATTTTTTGTATCGGAAGTAAAATTCAGACTATAGACCGCTTCGCTGTTAGATATTAGACTTGATTGTGACAAACTGATAACCTATGGGTTTCTTCTTATTTAATCAAAAACCAAAGCTCAATACTTTAAACGGACCTATTTTTTTGTCTTACGACTTCACTTCTGAATCTTGATGTACTTCCCTGAATAGAGTTGACCGTTTTTTAGTTATTTACTTCATTGTTAAAAATAGTCATTATGGGTCTATTTTTTGGTTTTAAGGTTGACCAATATTTCTCAAAATTGTCTGGGCTCATTTTTGGTAAACTTTTATGTGTTCTTTTTTCATTATAATTCTTAACTGCTTTTGCTACACATTTTTTTAATTGAAAGAAGGTTTCTGGTTTCCAATAATCTAAATATTCTTCTTTTATAGTTCTATTGATTCGTTCTGCATATGCATTGTCCAGTCCACTTAAAGACATACTTATCTTAGTGCCATTGCTTACCAGTAAGTCTATGTATTTACTGTAAGTGTATTGGCTTCCCCTGTCCGAGTTATGGATCTCGGGTGCATTATTTTCCTTGATTGCCATTTTAAGTGCTTCTACATTCGCTTGCGCTCTCATGTTATCAGATACGATAAACCCAACAATCTTTTTTGTATAAACATCTATTATAAACACAGCGTAATAGTGTTTTCCGTTGAGCGGCAGATAGGTTATGTCCGATTGCCATACCACGTTTGGTGCGTTTACCCTTAGACCTTTTATTAGGTTGGGATAAAACTTTTTACCTGCTATTGTTGTGCGTTTATAATTCCTTTTCTTTTTAATTCTGTAACCAAGACCCATCATGGTTTCTATAAAACGGTCTCGACCTATAAAATCCGGATCTAATATATTGTACATCTTTTCTACTCCACAACCAGGATGATCCTCCCGAAGATCATCTGCCTCTAATATTAATTGAGACACTCGACTATCGAAAACCGCTTGCCGCTTTGCATACTGGTTAACGGCTTGTTTACTGATGCCTATGGTTTTATAAAGCTGGTTCATACTAAAACTTAGTGTTTCTTTATGTGTTCTGAACCAGTTGATTGCGGAGTGTTGGAATTTTTTTTGATATCTATACTTAAATCGTCTTCTGCAATATCAATTAGCTTCTCCAAATAATCTATCTTTATCTGTTTACGCCCAACTATGGCTTCAAGCTCTTTTATTCGGGCTTGTTGTTCTTTCATCTTTTGGGCACTACTGTTTTTCATCTCTACAACTCTTGAACCTTTTTCGTTAAAGGTAGAAAATTTATGGATCCAACTGTAAATTGATGTATTGCTTATGTTGTGTAATTTTTCCAATTGAGGCACGCTAAATTGACCAGATTCAAAATCTTTTACGATTTGTCGTTTAAATTCTTCAGAATAAATTCGTTTCTTTTTTAATAGTTTAATGTTTGCTTTCATAAGTTTACACTTTGTTTAAAGTGGTCAACCTATACTAGGGACATACATGAATCTTGAATCTTGAATCTTGAATCTTGAATCTTGAATCTTGAATCTTGAATCTAAACTATAAAACTATTCCCGAATCAAAGGCATCGTTGAACAACGCAGCAACCCTTCTTGCTTCGCAATTTCGGCATATGGGACTTCTTCGACTGTAATCCCTTTTTCTCGTAGCCACGTATTTAACCTTTTGAAGTTTGTTTCGGAAATAACGACATCTTCAGAAATTGAAAATACATTACTATTCATATGGTACATTTCTTCCTTGGTAATTTCGAAGACATTGTCTTTTCCAAAGAAATTCAATAACCATTCATATTCCTTTTCAACTAAAAAGCCGTTCTTATGAAGTATAGCCTTATCTTTTCCAACCGGCTGAAAACAACAATCCAAATGCAATGCATTTTCCTTTGGGTCTGTATTTGACTTTTTCAATTCGAATGCTTTCACGGTTTTATTTGGAAATAATTCTTGAATGGCTATAACCGCATCCATATTAGTACGAGCAGTAATATAATCTGAATAATCCTCGCCAGAATAGGTGCCAATAAAAATATAATCGTTCCATGGCATTACATCACCACCTTCTACATGGCATTCCTCTGGCAACACAATAATATTCTCCTCTCCTATTTTATCCAGCACATGCTGAATAGCTTCATACTCACGTTCACGATCTGGTAAGATATTTGCTTTGATCAATTTATCTTCGATAACAAAGGCGATGTCCCGAGAAAATATTTGGTTATAATCCTTTATAACTTTCGGTCTATAAACGGTCACGTCAAACTTTTTAAATACTGCTGCTACAGCCTCCATTTCCTTAACCATATCAGATTCCTTGGGATAGGTGCCAGCTTTGATATGCTGAATGGATTTAGGGTCATAGGCGTCTGCAATGGATGGAATAGCGCCAACACTTTCTGCTGTTCCCAGAATGACGGCTTTTAATCTAGAGGTTTCGTTTTGTATATTTAACTTCATAAAAATGATAATAAAAAAAGCTCCATATAAGGTATGAAGCTTTTATCGACATTTAAAATTCAATTATCTTTTATCAATGGCTTTAAACGGTCTTAGTGTTTCGCCAATATAGAGTTGTCTTGGTCGTCCAATAGGTTCTTTACGCATGCGCATTTCCCTCCATTGTGATATCCAGCCTGGTAAACGTCCCATAGCAAACATCACTGTAAACATTTCTACCGGAATTCCCATAGCGCGATAAATAATACCTGAATAGAAATCTACATTTGGATATAATTTTCTTTCAACAAAATACGGATCTTCCAAAGCTTCTTTGGCTAATCCTTTAGCAATATCCAAAATTGGATCTTCTACACCTAAATCTGCCAATACTTCGTCTGCAGCTACTTTTATAATCTTCGCTCTTGGATCAAAATTTTTGTAAACGCGATGCCCAAAGCCCATTAAACGGAATGGATCATTTTTATCCTTGGCCTTTGCCATATATTTTTTAGTGTCTCCACCATCAGCTTTAATGGCTTCCAGCATTTCTAAAACGGCTTGGTTAGCTCCGCCGTGAAGTGGTCCCCAAAGTGCAGAGATTCCTGAAGCCAGAGATACAAATAGGCCTGCATGCGATGAACCTGCAATTCTTACGGTTGACGTAGAACAGTTTTGTTCATGATCAGCATGAAGAATTAGAAGTTTATCCAATGCATTTACTAAAATAGGATTTTGTTCGTAATCACCACTTGGGCTTTTAAACATCATCTTTAATAAATTCTCTACATAACCTAATTTATTGCTACCATAATCTAACGGCAACCCATTCTTTTTACGCATCGTCCAAGCTACCAAAACTGGAAACTTTGCCATTATTCTTACAATAGCTTTATACATCTCCTCTTCTGAGCTGACATCTACAGACGATGGATAAAATGCCGTAAGTGCGCTCGTTAAAGAAGACAAAACTCCCATTGGATGCGCAGATTTTGGAAAAGCATCTAAAATCTTTTTAATATCATCATCTACAACGGAATGATCTTTAATATCCTTGTCAAATTTATCTAATTGGTCTTGCGTTGGTAATTCCCCAAAAATCAATAAATAAGCCACTTCTAAAAAACTGGCTTTTTCTGCCAATTCCTCAATAGCATAACCTCTATATCTTAAGATGCCTTTTTCGCCATCTAGAAATGTAATTGCACTTTCACAACTGCCTGTATTTTTATAACCTGGATCTAAGGTAATCACTCCTCCTGTTGAACTTCTTAAACTTTTTACATCTATGGCGACTTCGTTTTCTGTCCCTGTAATTATAGGAAAATCATAGGTTTTACCATTAATTTCTAATGTAGCTTTATCTGACATGCTTATTGTTGTATTTATAAATTAGTAAGAATCGTAAATTTACAAAAACTCAAACGATTTCGAAAGTAGATTTACGACGGTTTTAACATTTACAAAGACTTTCATTTTATTGTTTCTGCTTTTTGGCATGAAAGCTAAAAAATCATGTTATTTTTGCACTTATTTTTAAAATTATGAAGTCATTTATATTGTTAGTCATTTTCTTGATTACCAGTTTTAATGGTATTGATGCACAAATTGTGAATGTGGAATCCTTGAGACGGATCTCGGATACTTCAAAATGGTCTGGTGCGGCAAATTTGGATATCAGTCTTATAAAAAACACACAATCTATATTTAAGATTACCAACAAAATAAGACTTCAATATAATACGGAGAAAAACCTGTACCTCTTTATTAACGATTTAAAACTGGAACAAATTGAAGATAATTCTTTTGTAAACAAGGGCATTCAGCATTTAAGATATAATAGAAAAATCATAGAGCGTTTAAAACTTGAAATTTTTGCCCAAAGTCAATACGATGCTATTTCTGATATAAAATTCAGAGGCTTATTAGGTATTGGCCCACGTTTTAAACTCTCTAAAAGCCAGGATTATCGGCTTTATTTGGGCACACTTTTAATGTATGAACATGAAGAATCTTCCGATAGCGATACTGAAATATTACAGGATGTTAGAGGAAGCGCTTATTTTTCTTGTAGTCTTTATCCTTTGGAACATATATCCTTAGTGAGCACCACATATTACCAGCCGCTGTTAAAACAATTCTCTGATTTTAGAATTTCTAATGAAACCTCTTTAGGTATTAAAGTTTTATACAACTTACTCTTTAAAACCACTTTTACCTATAACTTTGATGCGAGCCCAATTATAGGCATTCCTAAAACACAGTATGAATTGACTAATGGCATTGTGTATACGTTTGATTGAAAAAGATATTAGACCGCTTTGCTTTTAGAATCTAGAAATTAGACTCCTTTGTAACTAACTAAACATAAGATTGTTTCATTTTAAAATTATGTTCTGTTTATCTGTGATTAAATTTTATCTATTAAATCTAGTTCTTTACAAAACGCTCCACCTTTTCTCCAATTGCTGTCTTCAATTTTATAAAGAAAATACCTTTTGAAAAATTCGAAACATTTAGCGTATAATTTGCATCGTCCAAAGCAGATTCAAATACCAAACGAGACATAGCATCATAAACCTGAATGGATTTCAAATTATGTTGAGATGAAAGAGTTACGATGTCTTTAGAAGGATTAGGGAAAATTGAAATACTATCATCGATTCCAAATTCATCAATTGACAATACTTGAAAATTGGTCGTTGCTATATTGGTTTCTATTGGGAAGTTATAATCGAAGAATATTTCGGCATCATTTTCCACGGAATCTCCAACAGTTAATGTGTTGTTTGTTTTTATTTTGAAGAGTACATTTCCTTTTTCATCTGGTCCTAGATTGATATTATCGAAAATGAATTCTATAGTATTGTTTGTTATTCTGGTCTGCATTTCATGCGATGCATACATAATCTGTAGAGAACCCATATCATATAAAGTCTCATCGATCACATCTTTTACAACCACAAAAGTGGCTGCTGCTGTACCTGTATTTTCAAAATTGATGTTGTAGTGTAGGTATTCGCCGATTTTATCTGGATTAACTGTGTCACCTTCTAAACATGTGATGTCGTTTGGGTCGAAAGAACCAACGACGGTTTGGTTCAATTCAAAAATGTTATCCTCTGGCAATTCATCGTCGGCAACAGGATTTACAGTTACTATAAAATTTAATACATCATCAATATTAACAGCCGGTGTTTCCATTGGTGAATTTACATTTAAAGTCAGCGCAATACTTCTGCTTTCAAAAGGCAATAAATCCGTATAAATCCAAGATAAATTTCCAGTAGTTTGTATGTCTGGACTTATAGACGCTGAAACATAATCTAAAACGGAATCATTAAAAGTAATATCTACAGCTCCAGAAAGTGTTTGATTGCCTTTGTTTTTATAGTTTACGTTATAAACAGCATCAAAACCTGGTTGTGCGGCAACGATTGGTGAAATTACGACTTTAACATCTGGATGCACTCCATTTGGTGTTATACAGAAATCTTGCGTTGTGCTATTATTATCAGCATCAGCAAAAGGTATAGTTGCTATAGTAGGAGACACAGTAAACCAAGTTAAACTTTCTAAGTTTGGTGTAATATCGAAACTACCAGCACCTGTATAAAAACTGTAGTTCCCTGAACTATTAGTTACTGATGTGCCTTGGTTTGTACCATCATTGATATCTACTCTAATATTTGGTTGCAGTACATCGCTAGCACCACAGCCATTTGAATTAGCATCTAAAGTTATGACACCAGAAATGGTGTTATAATTACCTTCTGGAGTAAACGAGCAATATGAATTTACAACAACGCTAGGACCAGCTTGTGCTTGTAAACTAGTTAATTGATCTTCATCTGCACAAATGTAAGTAAGGTTAGGATTATTACTAAAATTTAGATAACTTTCACTTTCGATACTGTCATTTTTAATGAATAAGGTTTCTAATTGATTGTTATGACAATGCAAACTCCAAAGACTTGTATTTTCTATAAGATCCAAAGTTGTTAATTGATTGTTATGACAACGTAAACTCCAAAGACTTGTATTTTGAGTAAGGTTTAAGCTTGTTAATTGGTTATCATTACAGTATAACTCTTCAAGATGCGTGTTTTGGGTAACATCCAAACTAGTTAATTGATTGTTATGACAACGTAACTCCCAAAGACTTGAATTTTGAGTAAGGTCTAAACTTGTTAATTGATTATCATTACAGTATAACCATTCAAGATTTGTATTTTGGGTAACATCCAAATTTGATAATTGATTGTTAGTACAGTGAAACCATTGAAGATTTGTGTTTTGGGTGATATTTAAACTAGTTAAATCATTATAATTACAATTAAAAACTTCTAAGTTTACGTTCTGAGTGATATCTAAGGTTGTTAAATCATTACTGCCACAACTTAAATATTTAAGGTTAGTGTTCTGAGTAATGTCTAAGATGGTTAAATTATTTCCTGAACAAGATAACTGCACTAAATTTGTAAAAGCTTGAATTCCTGTTAAATCAGAACTACCAGAATTCCCTACATTTAAATAAAAAACTTCTAGGGCTTCACTTACTTGTATCTCTCCATCATTATTGGCATCAATAGCAAAATTATTTTCATTTGAGTCTTTTGCTATTGAAAGAACTGTTGAAGAAAGTAAAAGCCTATCTTTAAAAGCAGTATCAGGTATATTTACAATTTGAGCATTTGTAAATGCTGTAACTAATAACAGTAGTAGTAGCAATTTTTTTTTCATATGTAAATGCTTTTTAATTGTAATTGTTGGTATCGCTAAATTTAGTTTTTTCTAGCTACTTAAGAAAATAATCATTGTGTAAATACAGAAAAATCCTGCTATTTTACAATAACAGGATTTTATTCAAAAAATTTATTCAACTTTTACTTCAACTTAAAAGCATTTTCTCCAGGAAAATAAGCCACATCGCCTAATTCTTCTTCAATACGTAATAACTGGTTGTATTTTGCCATACGATCACTACGCGATGCAGAACCTGTTTTAATTTGTCCACAGTTTAAAGCCACCGCTAAATCTGCAATCGTATTATCTTCTGTTTCACCAGATCGGTGAGACATTACAGAAGTATAACCAGCATTGTGTGCCATATTTACGGCTGCAATGGTTTCTGTTAATGTACCAATTTGGTTCACTTTAATTAATATGGAATTGGCAATACCTTCATTTATACCTCTTTCTAAACGCTCTACATTAGTTACAAATAAATCATCACCAACTAATTGCACTTTATCTCCAATTAATTCAGTTAAATATTTAAAACCTTCCCAATCGTTTTCATCCATACCATCTTCAATAGAAATAATAGGATATTTACCAGCTAATTCAGCTAAATATTCAGCTTGCTCTTTACTTGTTCTGATCACACCAGAATCGCCTTCAAACTTCTTGTAATCGTACTTACCATCAACAAAAAATTCTGCCGCTGCACAATCTAAAGCAATTTTAACCTCTTCCCCAAATTTATACCCTGCATTGTCTACTGCTTTAGCTATAGTATCTAGTGCATCTTCAGTACCTCCAGGTAAGTTTGGTGCAAATCCACCTTCATCACCTACAGCTGTACTTAAATCTCTATCGTGTAATACTTTTTTAAGGTTATGGAAAATCTCGGTACCCATTTGCATGGCATGTGTAAAGTTTTTAGCCTTTACTGGCATAATCATAAATTCCTGAAATGCGATTGGCGCATCACTATGAGAACCACCATTAATGATGTTCATCATAGGTAATGGTAAGGTGTTTGCAGAAACGCCTCCAACATATCTGTATAATGGCATGCCTAATTCGTTAGCCGCCGCTTTTGCCACCGCAAGTGATACACCTAAAATAGCGTTAGCTCCTAATTTCGATTTGTTTTTCGTACCATCTAAATCGATCATCATTTTATCGATAGCATTTTGGGCAAAAACTGATACGCCTATTAATTCTTGAGCTAAAATCCCATTCACATTTTCTACGGCCTTTAAAACTCCTTTTCCCATGTAGGCATCACCTCCATCTCTTAACTCAACTGCTTCGTGCTCACCCGTAGATGCGCCAGAAGGCACAGCAGCTCTTCCCATAATGCCATTTTCTGTAGTGACATCGACTTCTACGGTTGGGTTTCCTCTGGAATCTAAAATTTGTCTTGCGTGTACGTTAATTATAAAACTCATTATTTTTTGGTATTAGTTATCTTAATATTTTTAATTAAACCTACCAGGTTTAGATACTGAAATTAATTCAGTACAACGCCTTGCAGGTTGCCCAATTTCAGGTTACCCAAATTTACGAAAATCTATAGCTTAAAACATAACAAAAATCATATTTATGAATACTATTTACTATAATGTTTTTAATCTGCAGATTTTATTGTCTTAGTTTGGTCAGATTGAATTCGCGAATTACAAGTTCTCTATGTTAGAAATATCGAGAATGCTCATTTCGTAACGAAAAAAACGCAATAAAAGCGGTGTTTTATTGCGTTTTTGGTATTGAATCTTATAGGATATTAGGCGTTTTTCATATTCTCTATAAACTGATCAAAGAGGTACAATGAATCATTTGGACCAGGACTGGCCTCTGGATGATACTGAACCGAGAAACAGTTTTTGTCCTTTATCTTTAAACCTGCGACTGTATTGTCATTTAAATGTACATGCGTAATTTCAACGTTACCATTTGCTTCTGTTTCTTCTCTGTTTATTGCAAATCCATGGTTTTGAGAGGTGATTTCGCCTTTTCCTGTTATTAAATTCTTCACAGGATGGTTGATTCCTCTGTGACCATTGTGCATCTTATAGGTTGAAATCCCATTGGCCAAGGCTATCACTTGATGGCCTAAACAAATACCGAATAAAGGTTTGTTTTTAGAAAGAATGGTTTTCGTTAAAGTAATGGCGTCTGATAAGGGTTCTGGGTCACCAGGTCCATTAGATAAGAAATAACCATCTGGATTGAAAGCTTCTAACTCTTCGAATTTTGTATTGTATGGAAATACTTTTATGTAAGCATCTCGCTTTGCTAAATTTCTTAAAATGTTCTTTTTGATACCAATGTCTAAGGCCGCAATTTTATAGGTTGCATTTTCATCACCAACAAAATAAGGATCTTTGGTTGAGACTTTAGAGGCTAGCTCTAATCCTTTCATTGAAGGGAGTTCTGCTAACTGTTTTTTAAGTTCCTCTATATTATCAACCTCAGTTGTGATTACAGCATTCATAACGCCATGATCCCTAATGTAGCTAACTAAAGCCCTTGTATCTACATCGGCAATGGCCAACGTATTGTGTTTTTCGAAGAATTCTTCTAAAGAAGCATCTGCAGCTGGTCTGGAATAATTAAAACTGAAATTTTTGCAAATCAAACCTGCAATTTTAATATCATCAGATTCCACTTCGTCTGCCTTTGTGCCGTAATTACCAATATGTGCATTGGTAGTTACCATTAATTGACCGTAATATGAAGGGTCTGTAAATATCTCTTGATAGCCTGTTGTCCCTGTGTTAAAACAGACTTCGCCAAATGCCGAACCTTCTTTTCCAATAGACTTACCATGAAAAATGGTGCCGTCTGCAAGTAAGATTAAGGCTTTTTTTCTTTGTTTGTATTTCATTGGTTTTGTTGTTGAGTCACATTAGTTGGAAGAATAATTTTAAATACGATTTAAAAACACCCCTAAAGTCCCCTCAAGGGGACAATACAACCAAGTAAAATTTATCTTTAAGTTCTACAAAATTCAAAAAAAAAAGGATAAACTTAAAAAGTCTATCCTCTATATTTATTAATCGTTATTAACATTCGATTATTCTTCTTCGTTTGAAGCTTTAGTTTCGGTAGTAGCAGGTGCAGCAGCCTTTGCTTTGCTTCCTCCTCTTCTACTTCTACGTGTTTTCTTCTCTGGTTTAGCCGCCGAGTAAAGTTCGTTGTAATCTACTAACTCTATCATTGCCATATCTGCGTTATCACCTAATCGGTTTCCTAATTTGATAATACGTGTATATCCACCTGGACGATCACCAATCTTTGGCGCAACATCTCTGAACAGTTCCGCAACAGCATCCTTTTGTCTAAGTTTAGCCATTACAATACGTCTGTTATGTGTCGTATCTGCTTTAGATTTAGTAATCATTGGTTCAACAAACTGCTTTAAAGCTTTTGCCTTAGCCACTGTAGTGTTAATACGTTTGTGCTCAATTAATGAACAAGCCATATTAGCTAACATTGCTTTTCTGTGTGCTGTTTGTCTTCCTAAATGGTTGAATTTTTTTCCGTGTCTCATGACTTTCTATTTATCATCTTGCTACCAAATCTCTTTTTTTAATTAACAATGAGAGAGCAAAATATGATTATTAATTTAATTTTAGATTTACGATTTTAGATTTACGATCAGTGATTCTGAGAATCGTCAATTGTAAATCGTATATCAAAAATCCTTAGTCTTTATCTAATTTATATTTACTTAAATCCATTCCGAAGTTTAACCCTTTTACATTTACTAGTTCTTCTAGCTCAGTTAAAGACTTCTTACCGAAGTTTCTGAATTTCATTAAATCATTTTTGTTGAATGATACTAAATCACCTAAAGTATCAACTTCTGCAGCTTTTAAACAATTAAGCGCACGTACGGAAAGGTCCATATCAACTAATTTAGTTTTCAATAGTTGTCTCATGTGAAGTGATTCTTCATCATAAGTTTCAGTTTGTGCAATTTCATCAGCTTCAAGAGTGATACGCTCATCTGAGAATAACATGAAATGGTGAATCAATATTTTAGCAGCTTCAGTTAAAGCATCTTTCGGATTGATTGATCCGTCTGTTAAAATTTCGAAAACTAATTTTTCGTAATCCGTTTTTTGCTCTACACGAAAGTTTTCAATACTATACTTTACATTCTGAATAGGTGTGAAAATTGAATCTGTAAAGATTGTTCCAATTGGTGCAGATGCTTTTTTGTTTTCTTCTGCAGGAACATAACCTCTTCCTTTTTCAATAGTCAATTCCATATTGATGTTTACTTTAGGATCTAAGTTACAGATTACTAAATCTGTATTTAATACTTGGAAACCAGAAATAAACTTCTGAAAATCACCAGCTGTAATTTGATTTTGTCCAGAGATAGAAATTGTAACCGTTTCGTTATCGATTTCATCAATTTGACGCTTAAAGTTAACTTGCTTTAAGTTCAAAATCATTTCAGTAACATCTTCAACTACACCAGAAATTGTAGAAAACTCGTGATCTACACCTTCTATTCTAACTGAAGTTATTGCAAAACCTTCTAAAGAAGATAATAATACTCTTCGCAAAGCATTTCCAACTGTTAATCCGTATCCTGGTTCTAAAGGTCTGAATTCGAATTTACCTTCGAAATCAGTAGAATCAATCATGATTACTTTATCTGGTTTCTGAAAATTTAATATTGCCATTTTTGTCTTCGTTTTAATTGTTATTCAGTTGCGCGATTTATAAGTTTGAAGAGCACTAATAAATCCTTTGGCCAAATACCAATATGATTATTTATTATTTAGAGTAAAGTTCAACGATGAATTGCTCGTTGATTTGTTCTGGAATTTGAATTCTCTCTGGAATAGCAACATATGTTCCTTCCATCGATCCTGTATTCCAAGTAATCCATTCATAAACATTGCTAGAATTAGCTAATGAATTTTGAATCGCTTCTAAAGATTTAGATTTTTCTCTAACGCCAACAACATCACCAGCCTTTAATTGGTAAGAAGGAATGTTTACCTTTTCGCCATTTACTGTTATGTGTCTATGAGATACTAATTGTCTTGCGCCGCTTCTTGAAGGGGAAATACCCATTCTGTAAACCACATTGTCTAAACGAGATTCACATAATTGAAGTAATACTTCACCTGTAATTCCTTTAGAAGCCGTTGCTTTTTTGAACATGTTTCTGAATTGCTTTTCTAATATACCATACGTATATTTTGCTTTTTGCTTCTCCATTAATTGGATAGCATATTCAGATTTTTTACCACGACGACGGTTATTTCCGTGCTGTCCTGGAGGATAGTTTCTTTTTTCGAAGGCTTTATCGTCTCCGAAGATCGCTTGTCCGAATTTACGGGCGATTTTAGTTTTAGGACCAGTATATCTTGCCATTTTAAATTTGTTTTGAGAGTGATTATAGAATTAAGGTCTTAATCTTATCCTTCTATGACCGTTAGCCTCTCGGTTGATACTTGTTAAAGAATTTATTTAAAATAAATTCAAATTTTTCAGTTTGCAAATTTATGCAAAATAAACTAATCCCAATAGTACAATTGAAATTAGTTTATTTTAAAAATTCCATTACATCTAAAAAGATGCTTCGACTGCACTCAGCATGACACTGAAACAGTATTTATTATTATACTCTACGTCTTTTTGGAGGACGACAACCGTTATGTGGCATTGGAGTTACATCGATAATTTCTGAAACTTCAATTCCTGCATTGTGAATAGATCTAATAGCAGATTCTCTACCATTTCCAGGACCTTTCACGTACGCTTTTACTTTCTTTAAACCAGCTTCTTTTGCTACACCAGCAGCATCTTCTGCCGCTAATTGTGCAGCGTAAGGTGTATTCTTTTTAGAACCTCTAAAACCCATTTTACCTGCTGATGACCAAGAAATAACGTCACCTTTTTTATTTGTTAAAGAAATAATGATGTTGTTAAAAGACGCTGTGATATGCGCTTCTCCAATTGCATCAACTATAACTTTACGTTTTTTAGTACTTGCCTTTGCCATGTTTACTTTTAGTTTTTAGTATTAGTTTAAAGTCGCTAGAATCCTAAACCGTTAAATTTCAAACAGATTCTTTCCAACGTCTAAAGACCAAAGACTATTTATTATTTAGTTACTTTCTTTTTGTTAGCAACCGTTTTTCTTCTACCTTTTCTTGTACGAGAGTTGTTCTTAGTACGTTGTCCTCTTAGTGGAAGACCAGATCTATGACGAATACCTCTGTAACATCCAATATCCATTAATCGCTTAATGTTCATTTGCATTTCAGAACGTAATTCACCTTCGATTTTAAATGATCCAACAACCTCACGAATCGCTCCGATTTCGTCGTCAGTCCAATCTTGTACTTTAGTGCTTTCGTCAACTTTAGCTTCAGCTAAAATTTCTTTTGCTCTACTTCTACCTACACCGTAGATATAAGTTAAAGAGATCACTCCTCTTTTTTGTTTTGGTATGTCTACACCTGCAATTCTTGCCATAATTTAACCTTGTCTTTGTTTGAATCTAGGATTCTTTTTGTTAATGACGTAAAGTCTACCTTTTCTGCGCACTAATTTACAGTCTGCGCTTCTTTTCTTTACTGATGCTCTTACTTTCATAATAATTCAATATTCAATATTCTTAATTCAAGGTTCAACATTTAAACTTTAAACTTTGAATTTTGAACCTATTAGTATCTATATGTTATACGAGCCTTCGTTAAATCGTAAGGACTCATTTCTAATTTTACTTTATCTCCAGGTAACAACTTAATGTAATGCATACGCATTTTACCAGAGATATGTGCGGTCACTATATGACCATTTTCTAATTCAACACGAAACATCGCATTTGATAATGCTTCTATTATTGTTCCGTCTTGTTCTATTGCTGCTTGTTTTGCCATAATATATGTTTAGTATTCAGTCTTTAAATTGCAAATACCTTGCCTAAATTTTTAAAACCTGACATTCTAATTTTTTCTCTTATTGCGCAACCGCTTTTCTATTCTTACCTGTCTTCATCAAGCCATCATAATGCTTATTCAATAAATAAGAATTAATCTGTTGCATGGTATCAATAGCTACACCAACCATAATTAAGAGTGATGTACCACCAAAGAACAATGCCCAACCTGGTTGTACGTTCATTAATTTCATAACAAATGCTGGAAAAATAGCCACCAATGCTAAGAATATAGAACCTGGTAAGGTAATCTGCGACATAATTTTATCTAAATACTCAGAGGTTTCAGACCCAGGACGTATGCCTGGAATAAATCCACCACTACGTTTAAGATCATCAGCCATTTTATTGGTTGGTACTGTAATTGCCGTATAGAAATACGTAAATATTATAATTAATAAGGCAAATACTAAATTATACCAGAATCCAAACATATCTGAGAAATTAGATTGCATCCAGATTCCTGCGCTCGTATCCTTTAACCAAGATGATTCTCCAATTAAACCCGGAACAAACATAATCGCTTGTGCAAAGATAATTGGCATTACACCAGAGGCATTAAGCTTTAATGGTAAAAACTGACGCGAACCAAATGCATTCTTTTCATAACCGCCAGAAGCCGTTCTTCTTGCATATTGTACAGCAATCTTTCTCACCGCCATTACCAAGAATACTGATGCTAGAATGATTAAGAACCAGATAACCAATTCTATTAATATCATCATGAATCCACCATTACCGCCTTCAAGTCGAGAATACATATTCTGAACAAACGATTGAGGTAATGTGGCGATGATACCAACCATAATCAATAATGAAATACCATTACCAATCCCTTTATCAGTAATTTTTTCTCCTAACCACATAGCGAATACACAACCTGTTACTAGAATGATTACTGATGAGAAGTAAAAGATATTTTCACTAAATCCAGGTACTAACAAAACACCCATAGAAGTTGCTCCAGATAATGCTGGAATACTTGCTAAATAACCAGGCGCCTGCACTAAACAAATACCAATGGTTAACCAACGTGTTATTTGGGTAATTTTCTTTTGCCCACTAGCACCTTCTTTCTGAAGTTTCTGTAAATAAGGAATCGCAATACCCATTAACTGAACCACAATGGAAGCCGAAATATAAGGCATAATACCCAATGCAAATACAGATGCGTTAGCAAACGCTCCACCTGTAAAGGCATTAAGCAACCCTAAGATTCCACTAGAAGTTCCCTCTTGTAAACCACCTAGAGCATCAATATTGATACCAGGTAGCACAACCTGAGCACCAAAACGATAAACCAAAAGTAAACCTAAGGTTAGAATAATTCTATCCTTAAGTTCTGTGATTTTCCAAACGTTTTTTAATGTTTCTATTATTTTCATCCTATAATCTTATAAAGTTACAGCTTCACCACCAGCAGCTTCAATAGCAGCTTTTGCCGTAGCAGTAAATTTATGAGCAGTTACTGTTAATTTTGCTTTTAACTCTCCTCTACCCAAGATTTTCACCAGCTCATTTTTACCGGCTAATCCCATAGATACTAAAGATTCAAAATCAACACTATCTTTAATTTTCTTTTCATCTACTAACTGTTGTAAAGTATCTAAGTTTATACCTTGATATTCTACTCTATTAATATTAGTAAATCCAAATTTAGGAACACGTCGTTGTAAAGGCATTTGACCACCTTCAAATCCTAATTTCTTAGAATAACCAGAACGCGACTTAGCTCCTTTGTGACCACGTGTTGCAGTACCACCTTTACCAGATCCTTGTCCACGTCCAATACGTTTTCCTTGACTTTTTACTGAACCTTCTGCAGGTTTTAAATTACTTAAATCCATTTTTAAGTTATATTTTTAAGCTTCTTCTACAGAAACTAAATGTTCAACTTTCTTAACCATACCAAGAATACTTGATGTAGCTTCGTGCTCTTTTACTTGACCAATCTTATTAAGACCTAAAGCTTCCAATGTTTGCTTTTGTCTTTTAGTACGATTGATTGCACTTTTTACTTTAGTTACTTTAATCTTCTTTGCCATCTTGTCCTTGATTATCCGTTAAACACTTTTTCAAGTGAAATTCCACGTTCTTTAGCTACAGACTTAGCATCTCTTAATTGTAATAAAGCATCAAAAGTCGCTTTTACCACATTATGAGGGTTTGAAGATCCTTGAGACTTAGATAATACATCGTGTACACCTACTGCTTCAAGAACAATTCTTACCGCACCACCTGCAATAACTCCTGTACCAGGTGCAGCTGGAATGATGTTAACTCTTGCTCCACCATACTTACCTTTTTGCTCGTGTGGTATGGTTCCTTTAAGAATAGGAATTCTTACTAAGTTTTTCTTAGCATCTTCAACGGCTTTTGCAATTGCAGTAGCAACATCTTTAGATTTCCCTAAACCTTGTCCTACGACATTTGTTTCGTCACCTACAACAACAATTGCAGAAAAACCAAATGCTCTACCACCTTTTGTTACTTTAGTTACACGCTGAACGCCAACTAAGCGATCTTTTAATTCTAATCCGCCTGGTTTAACAAGCTCTGCGTTTTTATATTTTTGATACATAATGTCTTAAAATTTAAGTCCTGCTTCTCTAGCACCTTCTGCTAATGATTTTACTCTTCCATGATATAAGTAACCACCTCTATCAAAAGAAATAGTTTCAACACCAGCCTTCATAGCTTTTTCTGCAACAGACTTACCAACTAAAGCGGCAACCTCTGTTTTGTTTCCTTTAGACTTTGCAATGTCTTTATCTCTTGAGGATGCAGCAGCTAAAGTTTTACCAGTTACATCATCTACGAGTTGAGCATAAATTTCTTTATTACTTCTAAAAACAGCTAATCTTGGTTTTGTTTCAGTACCAGATACTACCTTGCGGATTCTGTTTTTTATTCTTGTTCTTCTTTCGTTCTTTGTCAATGCCATAACTTAATTATTAAGCTGATTTACCTGCTTTTCTTCTAATTTCTTCACCAACAAACTTGATTCCTTTTCCTTTGTAAGGTTCTGGTCTTCTAAAACCACGAATCTTTGCAGCTACTTGTCCAACCAATTGTTTGTCAAAAGACGTTAATTTCACTATTGGGTTTTTACCTTTTTCTGAAATTGTCTCCACCTTTACTTCTGGAGCAATATCCAAAACGATGTTATGAGAAAATCCTACAGCCAAATCCAATTTTTGTCCTTGATTAGATGCTCTATAACCTACACCAACTAACTCAAGTTGTTTGGTCCAGCCTTTAGAAACACCTTCAATCATGTTATATATCAATGATCTGTACAGACCATGTTTTGCTCTTAAATCTTTCTTATCAGAATCACGTTCTAATGTAATAGTACCGTCTTCTGATTTAATTTTAATTTCTGAATACTCTTGAGTTAATTCACCAAGCTTACCTTTAGCAGTAATCATGTTGTCTTTAATCTCAACTGTTACACCTTCAGGAATTGTTATTGGGTTTTTACCTATTCTTGACATAATTTCCTGTTTTTAGTAAACGTAACATAATACTTCGCCACCAACGTTTTCTCTTTGCGCTTGTTTTCCTGTCATCACTCCGTGAGACGTAGAAACAATTGCAATACCTAAACCGTTAAGGATTCTAGGCATTTCGTTAGAGCTAGCATACTTACGTAAACCTGGTTTACTGATTCTTTGAATTTTTTTGATGACAGACTCTTTGGTGTCCTTGTTATATTTCAAAGCGATTTTAATCGTACCTTGAACTGAAGAGTCATCAAACTTGTAACTTAAAATAAAGCCCTGATCGAACAATATTTTAGTTATTTCTTTTTTTAAGTTAGATGCAGGGATCTCAACCACTCTGTGATTGGCCTTAACTGCGTTTCTAACTCGCGTTAAATAATCCGCTATTGGATCTGTATACATAGTTATTAATTTGCGGTAGCGGTTTTCGGCACTATTGCCAAACCTGAAACCAATTTATAATCTCTTTTGATAATGTGATAAGCCACATTATTCACATCAAGTTTTTACCAGCTTGCTTTCTTAACACCAGGTATTAACCCTTGGTTAGCCATTTGTCTAAACATTACACGAGAAATTCCAAATTGTCTCATATAACCTTTAGGCCTTCCAGTAAGTTTACAACGGTTATGCTGACGTATTGGTGAAGCATTCTTAGGTAACTTCTGTAATGCCTCATAATCTCCAGCTTCTTTTAAAGCTTTCCTTTTTTCAGCATATTTAGCAACCGTTTTTGCACGCTTTACCTCACGGGCTTTCATTGATTCTTTAGCCATAATTAATTCTTTTTAAATGGTAATCCTAATTCTGTTAATAAAGACTTCGCTTCCTTATCGGTTTCAGCAGAAGTCACAAAAGTGATATCCATACCAGAAATCTTATTGATCTTGTCAATGTTAATTTCCGGGAAAATGATTTGTTCTACAACACCTAAGTTATAATTTCCACGTCCATCAAAACCAGTAGCTTTGATACCGTTAAAATCTCTCACTCGTGGTAAAGCTGAAGTTACCAAACGATCCAAGAACTCATACATTTGTTCTCCTCTTAAAGTTACTTTGGCACCAATTGGCATCCCTTTACGTAACTTAAATGAAGCAACATCCTTCTTAGACATGGTGTGTATAGCTTTCTGTCCAGTTATCTTTGTAAGCTCATCTACTGCGTGATCAATTAATTTTTTGTCCGCAACAGCAGCACCAACACCTTTAGATAAAACTATCTTTTTAAGTTTAGGTACTTGCATTACATTTTTGTAACCAAATTCTTCCGTAAGAGCCGGTACAACTTTGTCCTGATACTCTTTTTTTAATCTTGCAACGTAAGCCATAATTAAATTACTTCATTAGATTTTTTAGAAAATCTCACTTTACTTTCTCCATCCATTCTATAACCAACTCTTGTTGCTTCTCCTTTTGAAGTTAACAATGATAAGTTAGATATATGAATTGATGCTTCTTTCTCTACGATGCCACCTTGAGGACTTTGTGCACTTGGCTTAGTATGTTTCTTAACCATGTTCACGCCTTCTACTATGGCTTTATTCTTATCCATTAATACTTTAAGCACCTTACCTTCTGAACCTTTATGGTCTCCAGCAATCACTTGTACAGTATCTCCTGATTTTATTTTTAGCTTTGTCATCTTATTTATCAATTAAAGCACTTCTGGTGCCAATGATACAATTTTCATGAATTGTTTATCACGAAGTTCTCTAGCTACAGGACCAAAAACACGAGTTCCTCTCATTTCCCCTTGAGGATTTAAAAGTACACATGCGTTGTCGTCAAATCTAATGTAAGAGCCATCTGGACGTCTTACTTCTTTAGCTGTACGAACCACAACTGCTGTAGATACAGCACCTTTTTTGATTTGTCCGTTTGGAGTGGCATCTTTAACAGATACTACAATTTTGTCTCCTACAGAAGCATATCTTCTTTTAGTTCCTCCTAGTACACGGATAGTTAAAACTTCCTTTGCACCAGTATTATCAGCTACTTTTAATCTTGATTCTTGTTGTAACATAATTACTTCGCTCTTTCAATTATTTCTACTAATCTCCAACATTTAGATTTACTTAAAGGTCGTGTTTCCATGATCTTTACAGTATCGCCTTCGTTGCAGTCGTTTGTCTCATCGTGCGCGACATATTTCTTTGTCTTTAACACGAATTTTCCATACATAGGGTGTTTTACCTTCTTAACTTCAGAAACAACAATGGATTTTTCCATTTTGTTACTCGTTACGACCCCTATACGTTCTTTTCTTAAGTTTCTTTTTTCCATCTTTCAGCAGAATACAATTATTGTACGTCTCTTTTAGTTAATTCTGTTGCCACTCTAGCTACTGTGCGACGTGCAACTCGTAACTGAATTGGGTTATCCAAAGGAGATATAGTATGAGCCATTTTTAGGTCCGTATAACTCTTTTTAGATTCACTAAGTTTCTCTTGTAACTCAGCTGTTGAAAGCTGTTTAATTTCTGATTGCTTCATAATATCTTTCTATTAAGCTTCGTAATCTCTAGCTATGATAAACTTAGTTTTTACAGGAAGTTTCTGTGCTGCTAATCGAAGTGCTTCTTGAGCAGTTTCTAATGGCACACCACTTATTTCAAATAACATACGTCCTGGTTTTACAACGGCTGCCCAATATTCGACACCACCTTTACCTTTACCCATACGTACTTCAAGAGGTTTCTTTGTGATAGGCTTGTCCGGAAATATTTTTATCCATAACGATCCTTCTCTTTTCATGTAACGAGTAGCGGCAATACGCGCTGCTTCTATTTGACGTGCAGTTATAAAAGTTGACTCTAATGATTTAATACCGAAAGTACCATTTGATAACAAATGACCTCTTCCCGCATTTCCTTTCATACGTCCCTTTTGCTGCTTACGAAATTTTGTTCTTTTAGGCTGTAACATTTTGTCTTTTCTTTAAAAAATTACTTTCTACGACGAGATTGGTTCTTATTTCCACCACGTCCACCTTTACCTTTTTGTTTAGATAAGCCAACTAATGGAGATAATTCTCTTTTTCCATATACTTCGCCTTTCATAATCCAAACTTTGATGCCCAATCTACCATAAGTAGTATGTGCTTCTACAAGAGCATAATCAATATCAGCTCTAAAAGTAGATAAAGGAATACGTCCTTCTTTATAGTGTTCTTGACGTGCCATTTCAGCACCATTTAAACGACCACTAATTTGAATTTTTATTCCTTCAGCATTCATACGCATGGCAGCGGCAATCGCCATTTTTATAGCACGTCTGTAAGAAATTCTACTTTCAATTTGACGAGCCACACTTGCTGCTACTAAAAATGCATCTAGTTCAGGTCTTTTGATTTCAAAGATGTTCAATTGAACTTCTTTACCAGTAATCTTCTTAAGCTCTTCTTTTAACTTATCTACCTCTTGGCCACCTTTTCCGATAATAATACCAGGTCTGGCAGTAGTGATAGTAACGGTTACAAGTTTAAGCGTACGCTCAATAATTACTCTACTTACACTAGCTTTAGATAGACGAGCATGAATATACTTTCTAATCTTATCGTCTTCGGCAAGTTTATCACCATAATCGTTTCCTCCGTACCAGTTAGATTCCCATCCTCTGATAATTCCTAAGCGATTTCCGATTGGATTTGTCTTTTGTCCCATATCTCTATCTTAGCTTTGTGTTTTATTTATTGCATCTACAACCACGGTTACGTGATTAGATCTTTTTCTAATTCTGTGTGCTCTACCTTGAGGTGCTGGACGCAATCTCTTTAACATAGAACCACCATCTACTCTAATTTCCTTGATAAACAATTTAGCCTCCTCAACGTCAGCATCTTCGTTTTTAGCTTGCCAGTTTGCAATTGCAGACATGACCAACTTCTCTAAACGACGAGACGCTTCTTTAGGACTAAATCTAAGAATCTGAAGAGCTTTCTCTGCCTTTTCACCTCTTACCAAATCCGCAACTAAACGCATTTTTCTTGGTGATGTAGGACAGTTATTTAGCTTAGCAAAAGCAACCTGCTTTTTCTCGGCCTTAATAGCTTCCGCCATTTGTTTTTTACGACTTCCCATGATTCTTATTTTTTACCTTTATTCTTAGCACCTGCATGACCTCTAAACGATCGTGTTGGTGAAAATTCTCCTAACTTATGTCCTACCATGTTTTCTGTAACGAAAACAGGAACAAATTGACGACCATTATGAACTGCAATCGTTTGTCCAACGAAATCCGGAGAAATCATTGAAGCTCTAGACCAAGTTTTAATAACTGTCTTTTTGTTTGAAGCTACATTTTCTGCAACTTTCTTTTCTAATTTATAGTGGATATAAGGTCCTTTTTTTAATGAACGTGCCATACTATCTTAATTATTTCTTTCTACGTTCTACAATATACTTATTACTCGCCTTCGTCTTAGAACGTGTTCTAAATCCTTTAGCAGGAATACCGTTTCTATTTCTTGGATGACCACCTGAAGATTTACCTTCACCACCACCCATTGGGTGATCGACTGGGTTCATTACCACTGGTCTTACTCTTGGACGTCTTCCTAACCATCTACTTCTACCTGCTTTACCAGATACTAGTAATTGATGATCTGAATTTGAAACTGCTCCTATTGTAGCCATACAAGTAATAAGGATCAATCTAGTTTCACCTGAAGGCAACTTGATAGATGCGAACTTATCACCTCTTGCCATTAATTGAGCAAATGCACCTGCACTACGCGCCATTACAGCACCTTGACCAGGACGCAACTCTATACAAGAAATAATTGTACCTAAAGGTATTTCACTTAAAGGCATTGCATTTCCGATTTCTGGAGCGACACCTGTTTCACTAGATACAATATTTTGACCTACTTGTAAACCATTTTGAGCGATAACGTAACGTTTCTCACCATCTTGATAGTTTAACAATGCAATAAATGCTGTTCTGTTTGGATCGTATTCTATCGACTTAACTTCGGCAGGAATCCCAGCTTTGTTACGTTTGAAATCGATAATACGATACCTTTTCTTATGACCTCCACCTACTTGGCGTATGGTCATTTTTCCTCGATTGTTTCTACCACCAGATCTTTTTTTCGGAGCAAGCAAGCTTTTCTCCGGCTTATCAGTAGTAATGGCATCGAATCCATTTACTACTCTAAATCGCTGACCTGATGTGATCGGTTTTAATTTTCTTACTGACATTAATGTCTAAAATTACATGTTAGTGTATAAATCTATTTCTTCACCTTCCGCCAGTTGTACAATTGCTTTTTTAACAGCATTTGTTTTACCATGTTGAATACCAGTCTTTGTGTGACGTGTTCTTCTATCTGGACGGACATTTATCGTACGAACTTTTTCTACAGAAACTCCATAAGCAGCTTCCACTGCTTTTTTGATTTCTACCTTGTTCGCCTTTGTATTCACTTCAAATGCATAAGCATTTAACAACTCACTTTGCATGGTTGCTTTTTCAGTGATTATAGGTTTTATTAAGATACTCATCTGTTCTATTTACTTAAATTCGATTCAATTCCTTCTAATGCACTCTCAATCAGAATTACTTTATTAGCATTCATGATTTTATAAGTGCTTAATTCAGAAGCTGTTACAACTTCAGAACCTTTAAAATTGCGTGATGACAAATATACATTATTATTTGTACCACCCAACACAATAAGAGATTTTTTGTTTTCAACCTCTAAAGCCTTTAAAACATCAACAAAATTCTTAGTTTTTGGAGCATCAAAATTGAAGTCTTCCATTACTAAAATTGATTTGTCATTTGCCTTAATACTTAATGCAGATCTACGTGCTAATCGCTTTAGGTTTTTATTTAATTTAAAACCATAATTTCTTGGTCTAGGACCAAACATACGACCACCACCTTTAAATACACCAGACTTAATAGAACCTGCACGTGCCGTACCTGTTCCTTTTTGTTTTTTAATCTTACGTGTACTTCCAGCAATTTCTGCTCTTTCTTTAGCCTTGTGCGTTCCCTGTCTTTGATTTGCTAAGTATTGCTTAACATCTAAATAGACAGCGTGATTATTAGGCTCTATAGCGAATACGTCTTTAGAAAGCTCAGCTTGTCTACCCGTATCTTTTCCGTTTATATCTAAAACTGCTACCTTCATTACTTCTCAATGATTACATAAGAATTCTTGTGACCAGGAATACATCCCTTTACAACAAGTAAGTTCTTTTCAGGAACCACTTTGTAAACTCTTAAATTTTGAACTTTTACTGTTTCACCACCCATTCTTCCGGCCATCTTCATTCCTTTGAATACTCTCGCAGGATAAGAAGCTGCACCAATAGAACCTGGAGCTCTTAAACGATTGTGTTGACCATGCGTTGCTTGACCTACACCACCGAAACCGTGACGTTTTACTACACCTTGAAAACCTTTACCTTTAGAAGTCCCTGCGATATCCACAAATTCCCCTTCTATAAATTGTTCTACAGTGACAGCATCACCTAATTTGTACTCCGCATCAAAACCTTTAAATTCAACAACTTTGCGTTTTACAGAAGTACCCGCTTTTTTAGCATGCCCTTGAGCTGCTTTAGTAGCGCTTTTTTCTGTCGCGTCATCGAAACCTAATTGAAGTGCATTATAACCATCCACTTCTTCAGTTCTGACTTGGGTAACGATACATGGTCCAGCTTCGATTACTGTACATGGAATGTTCTTTCCATTTTCATCGAAAATGCTGGTCATACCGATTTTTTTTCCAATTAACCCAGACATAATTATTATTTATTGATTATTACTATTTGTTATTCAAAATTCAAGGCTGAAATACGTTTCAGCCTTGAATTGTATTTTTTACCGTTTTTCCCGCGACCGCATCGGTGGGACATTTTTATCAATGAGATTCTTCGACTGCGCTCAGAATGACATTGTGTTCAATTACACTTTGATTTCAACTTCAACTCCACTTGGTAATTCAAGCTTCATTAAGGCATCAATCGTCTTAGAAGATGAAGAGTAAATATCCAATAACCTCTTGTAAGAGCTTAATTGAAATTGTTCTCTAGACTTCTTGTTAACGTGTGGTGAACGTAACACAGTGAAAATTTTCTTGTGTGTTGGTAATGGAATTGGTCCTGTTACAACTGCACCTGTACTTTTTACTGTTTTTACAATCTTATCAGCAGACTTATCTACTAAGTTGTGATCGTAAGACTTTAATTTTATTCTGATTTTTTGACTCATTTTCTTAAGATTTACGATTCAACTCCTTTAGCTGCTTTAATTACTTCTTCTGATACATTCTGAGGCGTTTGTTCATAGTGAGAAAACTCCATAGTTGATGTTGCTCTACCTGAAGATAATGTTCTTAACGTAGTTACATAACCAAACATTTCTGATAATGGCACAGTAGCTTTTACAGTTTTTGCACCAGCTCTATCTCCCATGCTACTCATTTGTCCTCTTCTTCTATTTAAATCACCTACAATATCACCCATATTTTCTTCAGGTGTAATCACCTCTAGTTTCATAATAGGTTCCATTATTACAGCTTTAGCAGCTTTCGCAGAATTCTTAAATCCTAACTTCGCAGCTAATTCGAAAGACAACTGATCTGAATCGACATCGTGATAAGATCCATCCTTTAAAGTTACTTTCATAGAATCTACTTCGAATCCGGCTAAAGGTCCATTGACCATGGCCATTTTAAATCCTTTTTCAATTGAAGGGATAAATTCTTTAGGAACGTTACCACCTTTAATTACAGATTCAAATTGTAATCCTACAACACCTTCGTCTGCTGGTTCAATCGTAAATACGATATCAGCAAATTTACCACGACCACCAGATTGTTTCTTATAAACCTCTCTATGATCTGCAGCTTGTGTAATAGCTTCTTTATATTCTACTTGTGGTTGACCTTGGTTAACCTCAACTTTAAATTCTCTACGTAAACGATCTACAATAATATCTAAGTGAAGCTCACCCATTCCAGAAATAATAGTCTGGCCTGAAGCCTCATCAGTTCTTGCCGTAAATGTTGGATCCTCTTCAGCTAATTTAGCTAAAGCCATACCTAACTTATCGACATCCGCTTTCGTCTTAGGCTCAACCGCAATACCAATTACTGGATCTGGGAAGTCCATAGATTCTAAAACAATTGGATGTTTTTCATCAGACATAGTATCACCAGTCTTGATGTCTTTAAATCCTACTGCCGCTCCAATATCTCCTGCTTCAATAAAATCGATAGCATTTTGTTTGTTAGAGTGCATTTGGTAAATACGTGAGATACGCTCCTTTTTACCAGAACGGTTGTTCAAGATATAAGAACCTGCATCTAAACGCCCTGAATAAGCTCTAAAAAATGCTAAACGACCTACGAAAGGATCTGTAGCAATTTTAAATGCTAAAGCTGAAAAAGGCTCGTTAACACTAGGCTTACGTCTTTCTTCCTTGTCAGTGTCAGGATTAGTTCCAACAACACTTTCTCTATCCATTGGAGACGGTAAATAACGACAAACAGCATCTAATAAAAACTGCACTCCTTTATTCTTAAATGAAGAACCACATACCATTGGAATAATAGCCATATCCATTACAGCAGCTCTCAGCGCAGCATGCACTTCTTCTTCTGTAATTGAATCTTCATCCTCCATGAATTTTTCAAGAAGGTTCTCATCGTAACTTGCTACTTCTTCAATCAATAAAGCACGATACTTACGTACTTCATCTTTCAGGTTTTCTGGAATATCAACAACATCGAAAGTAGATCCATAATTGTCTTCATGCCATACAATAGCTCTATTCTTAACTAAATCAACGATACCTTTAAAGCCATCTTCTTCACCAATATTCAATACAATTGGCACAGCGTTAGATTTCAACATATCCTTAACTTGCTGACAAACGCCTAAAAAGTCTGCTCCTTGACGGTCCATTTTATTAACGAAACCAATTCTTGGTACTTTATAATTATCAGCTAGTCTCCAGTTAGTTTCAGATTGAGGCTCAACACCATCAACCGCGCTAAATAAGAATACTAAACCATCCAATACACGTAATGAACGGTTAACTTCTACCGTGAAATCAACGTGACCAGGTGTATCAATAATATTAAAATGGTAATCTTGAGCTTCTGCTGTTGGCTCACCATTTTCTTTAGGGAAGGTCCAGTCACAAGTAGTAGCCGCAGATGTAATTGTAATACCTCTTTCTGCCTCTTGCTCCATCCAGTCCATTGTTGAAGCTCCATCATGAACCTCTCCAATTTTATGCGAAACTCCCGTATAAAAAAGAATACGTTCTGTAGTTGTGGTTTTACCAGCATCAATATGTGCTGCAATACCTATATTTCTTGTAAGTTTTAAATCTCTTGCCATTTCTTAAAATCTAAAGTGTGAGAATGCTTTGTTTGCTTCCGCCATCTTGTGTGTATCAGCTCTTTTCTTAACAGCTGCGCCTTCTTCTTTAGCTGCTGCTAAAACTTCTGCCGCTAAGCGTTGTGCCATAGATTTTTCGTTTCTTTTACGTGAAAAGCTAATTAACCATTTCATCGCGGTTGAAACCTTACGGTCTGGACGAATCTGCATTGGAATTTGGAATGTCGCACCACCAACACGACGACTACGTACTTCTACGTGAGGCATTACGTTAGATAAAGCTTCTTTCCAAATCTCTAAAGCTGTTTTTTCGTCATCATTTTTTTTCTCTTCAACAATATCAATTGCATCGTAGAATACTTTAAAAGCTACAGACTTCTTACCGTCCCACATCATCATGTTAACAAAACGTGTCACTAACTGATCATTGAATCTTGGGTCTGGTAAAAGCGGTCTCTTTTTTGCTGCTCTTTTTCTCATGTCTTCTTCTTAAAGTTTTAATTACTTCTTAGGGCGTTTTGCACCATACTTAGATCTACGTTGTGTTCTTCCAGATACACCTGCTGTATCTAAAGCACCACGAACGATATGATATCTAACTCCTGGCAAATCTTTTACCCTTCCACCTCTAACCAATACTATCGAGTGCTCTTGTAAATTGTGACCTTCTCCACCAATGTATGCATTTACTTCGTTTCCGTTTGTTAAACGAACCCTTGCTACCTTACGCATTGCTGAGTTAGGTTTTTTAGGTGTCGTTGTATAAACACGAGTACATACACCACGTCTTTGAGGACACGAATCTAAAGCAGCCGATTTACTCTTCTTGGTTATTTTGGCTCTTCCTTTTCGTACTAATTGTGAAATTGTTGGCATATATTTCTATATAAATTTTATTAACCCTCACTTTTGAGGGCTGCAAAGGTAGAAATATATATTTATAATTCAAACAGTTGAGAATTAATTTTTCAAAGAAATATAAACTTTTATTTTATTCATATATAATATGCTCTATTTTTACGTTACACAAGAGTTATTCTATACCGTATTGATGCCTATTTTTAACCGTATTCTTTTTTTTGCTTTATTTCTGGTTTTTCCAAATCTAAGCATTGGCCAATCGCTTATTTTAAATATTGCTGGAGAAAATGAAACGGCAACAATGACAATTGATTCTTTAGGGTACCAAAAACGTTTTGACAATTATAACGGGCTACAATTAGAAATCAATAGTCTAAAGCACAAATTAACTAATCGCGGATTTATTGACACAACAATTGAAGGTGTAACTAAAAAAAGCGACTCCCTTTTTGAAGCACAGCTTATACTAGGTAAAAGAATTGATAGAATCAGAATCCATTACGATTCTAGTTTTAATACCAAACTATTGCAGACCATCAATTACAAATCTGGTGATGGATTCTTCGAGATAAAAATAACAGAGGCAGAAAATCATTTAAAAAAGCTCAATACTAAAATTGCTGAACAAGGTGATCCGTTTTCAACTTTACAACTTATTAATGTAGCGAAATTGAATCCTGATTTGATTTCGGCAGATTTGAAAATTGTAACGAATCAAAAAAGACGCATCGATAAGATTATTGTAAAAGGTTACGAGAAATTTCCGAAGTCCTATATAAAACGTTTCTTAAAGCTTAAAACCGGAAAATCGTTCAACTTGAATGCCATAAGAGATAAAATTGAGTTATTAGAAGATTTACGCTTTGCCAGCAAGATAAAAGACCCTGAAGTTCTTTTTACACAAGATTCCACAACACTATACTTATATATAGAGAAAACCAAAACCAACAATTTTGATGGATTTTTAGGTTTTGGCACTAACGAAAACACCAATAAGATTGAATTTGACGGCTATTTGGATTTAAGACTAATCAATAACCTGAACTACGGAGAAACCTTAAAACTTTTCTATAAAAGTGATGAAATTGACCAACAGACCATTAATGTAGATGTAGATTTACCATATTTATTTGCTTCTCCAATTGGCCTCCAGGTAGGACTTAATCTTTTCAGAAAAGATTCTACCTTCTTGACCGCTAAACAATATGCCAAGATTAATTATCAAATAAATGCTCGGCATAAAATTGGAGCTGGAATCAATGCAACTAATTCTACTAACCTTTTGGAAAACGACACCGAAATTTTAAACGATTATAAAACCAATTATTATACGCTTCATTATAATTATACAAAACCACAATTTTATGACCCTTTATTCCCGATTAATTTCTGGCTTGATTTTTCATATGGTTTTGGAGATAGAAAAAATAATTTAGGAACACAAAACCAAAATATTTTCAGTTTAGATACGTATAAAATCTTTAACCTTAATAATAAGAATAGTTTTTATACCAGAATAAATGGATCGCTATTAACATCTGACACTTATTTAGACAATGAATTATTTCGTTTTGGAGGTATCAACTCTATCCGTGGATTTGAAGAAAACAGTTTAGTGGCTAATCTATATGGAGTCATTAACACAGAATACCGTTATAGATTAAGCAACGGTATTTATGTGCATTCGGTTATAGATGCTGCGTACTTTGAAAATAAACTCACATTGAGCAAGGAAAAGCTTTTTGGTTTTGGATTAGGGCTGGGATTACTGACCAATGCCGGACTCTTTCGTTTGAATTATTCCGTTGGTAAGACCGATAATCGTCAGTTTAAATTATCAGACTCTAAAGTTCATGTAAGTTTGACTGCCACTTTTTGATCATAAACAAAATTTCTTTACTTTCCTTCTAATCGACTAAGAGGTTTAAAAAAAATTGAATATCAAACCTTTATCAACATATTTTATAAGATAGCACCCCAGAAATAGCATTGAGTAAATGGGTGAATTCCATATTCTTTTAAAATTTTAAGACATTATTATTGTTTTATTAACTTTTTATTGTGATTTTTGGCAATGACTAATTCAAATTAATTCAAATATGAAAACAAAGTTTAATGGAATTCTAACCCTATTTTTAGCGTTAGTTGTGCAATTTACGTTTGCACAAGAGAAATCGATTTCGGGAACAGTAACGGATACGTCCGGTTTACCTGTGCCTGGAGTTAACGTAATTATTAAAGGTACAACAACTGGTACCCAAACTGATTTTGATGGTAAGTATACCATTGATGCCAATCAAGGCGATGTTTTGGTCTTTAGTTATGTTGGGCTTTCAACAAAAGAAGTTACCGTAGGCGCATCAAACTCTTATGATGTAGGTATGGCTGAAGACACTGAGGCTCTTGACGAAGTTGTGGTAACTGCCTTTGGTAAAGCAAAACAAAAACGATCATTAGGTTATTCAGCAACTTCGATTGACAGTGAAGAGCTTACTGAGGTTACTGCAATTAACCCTTTAGAGAATCTATCTGGTAAAGTTGCCGGTGTTAATATTACGGCTCCTAATCAGCCTGGTGCTTCTACGAAGGTGATTATAAGAGGCTATTCCTCATTATCTGGTAACGGTCCATTGTATGTTATTGATGGTACTCCTATTTCTAGTTCGGCCAATGGTACATCTGGAACTGGCTTTTCCAGATCATATGATGGTGGTACTAACATTAATGACTTAGACCCTAACAGTATTGAGAGCATCAACGTCCTTAAAGGTGGTCCTGCCGCAGCATTGTATGGCTCCAGAGCCGGTGGTGGTGCTATAATTATCACAACCAAAAAAGGGCGCGATAAGCTAAAAGTAGAGGTTAAAACTGCGATGGACTTTTTAGAAGTTTCTCGTGTTCCTCATTTACAAACAGACTTCGGTCAAGGTTGGGATGGTAAAGGATATTCCTTTTCTGGAGGTGTATTAGGAGCTTCCAATGAAAATGGTTCTTGGGGACCTGCTTTCAATGACCAAGTAAGAGTTTGGGGTAATGTTGTTAATAACACACAACAAATTAAGCCTTATTCACTCCTTGAAAATAACATAAAAGACTTTTATGATATTGGTAACACATTTTCTAACTCTATTAGGTTAAGTGGAGGAACTGAAAAATCTGATTTCTCACTTGTATTTTCTAGAGTAGATTCTGATGGTGTTATTCCTACAGATGCTGATGCATTGACTAAAAATACATTGAACTTAAATGCTGGAATTTCAGCTGATAAGTTTAGGGTACGTGTTGCTGCAAATTATGCTCAAAACAGACAAAATGCTGTTAATACAGGACAAGGTGATGGTGCAGGTCAAGGAAATACGCTAATGCAAGAATTACTGCAGATTCCAACAGACATTAGTGTTGTTGATTTAGAGGATTACAACAATAACATTTTTAACAGTAACGATTATTATTTTACACCGTATGCTAATAATCCTTATTTCACAGTAAAAGAAAATGCTACAAATTTAAGTAGAGAACGTTTTTACGGAAACATTAATTTCCAGTACGATCTCCTTCCTAATTTAGTGGCTACATTTCAAACTGGAGCGGATATTTTAAATGGTGGTGTTCATAGCCACGGTGCTATTATCAGTTACTCCGCTGACTCCCCTAACGCTGGTAACCAAGGTGTTGTAGGTGGAGTAACAGAGCGAACTACTCAAGAAAGACGCTATGAATCTTTATTTACATTAGATTACGATACGCAATTAAGCGATGCTTTTGGATTTGAAGCTTCAGTAGGTGCTACTATGAGAAATCGAATCGGTTCTAGTCTTCAAGTGACTGTTACCAATTTAGATATTCCTAACTATTATGAAATCTCCAATAGCGCAGTACAACCAGTAACTACGCAAAGCGATTATCAAGAAAAAAACAACTCTATATTTGCAGCTCTAACATTTTCTTATCTTGATCGTATCTATTTAAACCTAACTGGTAGAAATGAATGGACCTCTTCATTAGCTCCTGGGAATAATTCCTTTTTCTATCCATCAGCAAACATTAGTGCAATCGCCATTGATAACGGTGAGCATTTTGTAAAATTAAGGGCGGGTTATTCTCAACTTGCTAATGGTGCGCCTCTTTACAGTACTGAGAGTATATCCAATCAAGGTGTAGCTGCTGCTTATTTTGGATCTATTAATTTTCCTTTTAATGGCATAAACTCATTTGAAATAGGAAGAACTTTAGGAAATCTGAATATCGAACCTGAATTTGTAAATGAATATGAATTCGGTATTGAAGCTAATTTCTTTAATCGACGTGTGTCTCTTGATGCTGTCTATTATAATAAAAAGACTGATGGCGCTATCATTAGTCAACAATTGCCACCGTCTACAGGTTATGGTGTTACAGTTGGAAACTTCATGGATATTGAGAACAAAGGGGTTGAGCTAGCTTTGGGGTTAGTTCCAATAAGAACTGATGACTTTAGATGGGATATTAACTATACCTTTACAAAGAATGAAAATGAAGTTACGGATTTGCCTGATGGAACTGACAACTTAGTGATTAACAGTAATTATGGTGTAACCTTTAATGCTGTTAAAGGTCAGCCTCTCGGTGAATTTAGAGCGTTAGTCCCATTAACTAACGATGACGGTCAAATTGTTGTAGGTGATGATGGTGTTCCACTAACATCTGCAACTGAGCAAACAATTGGTAACTCACAGCAAGATTTTGTGATGGGACTTCAGAATGTCATTAGTTATAAAAACTTCAGACTTTCAGTCGGTTTTGATTGGAAAGAAGGTGGTGAGATGTACTCTTATACCTCAAGATTATTAGGTTTTACGGGTGCTTCTCAAGAGACTACTTTTAACAATCGATTACCATTTATTGTACCAAATTCTGTTGTAGATAATGGAGATGGTACATATTCTGAAAACACAACACCAATTGGTTTCGAAGATCAAACTGGTTACTATAACGCTCAAAATAATCCATCGACAGAAGCAACCAATCATTTAATTGATCGTACGTTTATACGTTTAAGAGATGCGTCTTTATCTTATGACTTTCCTTCTAAATGGTTAGATGGAACTGGTATTAGTACATTCTCTCTTAGCGTTTATGGAAGAAATCTTATGTTGTGGACGCCAGATGATAACCCTTATGTAGATCCTGAGGTAACAAGTTTTGGTGGAGCGGATCTTGCTAGTGATGTCGGTGAATTTGCCGCTAACCCAGCTCAAAGAACTTATGGTATGTCTGTTAATATGTCATTTTAAAAAAAAGAAATATGAAAAAAATAATTTATATCTTAATAGGGTTTACTTTAATAACTTCTTGTGAAAAGGAATTAGATATTAATCGTGATCCTGATGCTATTGCTCCTTCGCAGCTAGCATTAAATGTTGAACTACCTGCTAGCATAACTGGTATTGCAGGTGCACAAGGCGCTCCTTATGCGCTTATTGGAGGCTTTTGGTCTCAGTATTGGACACAAAGTAATGCGGCAAATCAATACCGTCTTCTAGATAATTATAATCTAGGAACTACAGATGGTATTCAATCCGGCGCATGGAATGCCATGTATGATGGTCTTTTAGATGTGAGAAATGTAAAGAACAATGCTGCAGCCGCAGAAAATTGGAACTATTACTTGATAGCTACTGTTTTAGAGGCTTATGGATCTCAATTATTGACAGATTTTTATGGGGCAATTCCTTATAGTCAAGCGAATGATCAAGAATTCTTACAGCCAATTTTTGATTCTGGACCAGATGTTTATGATCTTATGATCGCTGATTTAGACGATGCACTCTCCAGAAATCTAAATGCTTCAAATGGATTAGTTCCAGGTGCAGATGACTTAGTTTTCGGTGGAGATATGAGCAATTGGGTGAAATTTGCCAATACTCTGAAACTTAAAATCTACTTAAGACAAACTGAAGCTAGACCAGGTGTTGCGTCAGCCGGTATTTCTGCTATGATAAATTCAGGAACACAGTTTTTAGATACAGATGCTGCTTTAACTGGATTTACCGATGCACCTAATCTAAGTAACCCATTATTTGAATCTGATAGAAGACAATTGAACGTGGGTACTAACTTAAGAGCATCAACTACCATGTATTCATTCTTGGATACTAACGGTGATGAGCGATTATCTGAGTTCTATGGAGCAGGTAACCCACTCAATCAGGGTGATTTTAACAATACCGAAATTGATCCAACGTCAATCTCTGTTGTAAATTTATCACCTACTACACCAGTTTATTTTATAAGTTGGGAAGAAAGTTTGTTTTTACAAGCAGAGGCCATGGTAAGATACAATGGTGGTTCTGGAGCTGAAGATTTATATAATGCAGCAGTTCAAGAAAGTTTTAATAAATGGGGTATAGACGGTTCAACATATGTTAACGGTGGTGTATATGATTATGCTGGCGGTTCCATGGAAGCCCAAATTGAGGATATAATAACTCAAAAGTGGGTTGCTAGTTTCCCTGGAAATGGAGCAGAAGCATTCTTTGAATGGCATAGAACTGGCTACCCAAACACCTCAAGTGTAGCTCAAGATGATGTCGCTTATGTACCTGGTGAGATCGTATATTCTATTGAAGGCACAACTGGAGGCGTGTTTCCTCAACGTATCGAATATCCGAATACTGAGCTGTCAAGAAACTCTAATGCTCCAGAATTAGAATCAATTACATCCCCAATATGGTGGAATCAATAAAAAAAAGAAATATTATGAAAAAATTAATTTTAAGTCTATTTGTGATCAGTGCGCTTTTTCTAAGCTCTTGTGAAACAGATTCTACAGAAGACGTGTCAGAAGTAACGGTCTTCGCTGAACTCTCCTTGTTAGGAGATCCAATAATGTTTAGTCCAGTTGGGCAACCTTTCGCAGATCCTGGAGCAGATGCTTCTATTGGTGGTGCGTCAGCGCCTTTTGAAACTGTAAGTAATGTTGACACCAGCACACCTGGGTTTTATAACGTTACTTATATAGCTACGAATGATGATGGTTTTCAAGCTTCAGCTAATCGACAAGTTATAGTTTATGAAGATAATGGCACTATAGCAGGTATATATGATGGTATTAGAGTTGGAAGAGATGATGGTGGTCTTGTGCTAATTTCACAAATTAGTGCTGATCAGTTTTATATCTCAGATCTTCTTGCTGGATGGTATGAATTTGGACCAAATGGTTATGGTCCAGCCTATGCTTGGCCAGCTACCATTAACGTTTCTGGCAATAGTGTAACTTCTCCTGGTGCTTCAGCAGGATTTGGACCTGCGGCGATATCTAATGGTAACATAAATAATAGTGGACCGTCAACGGTAATAACTTGGGATATACTACTTACCGATTATAATTTTGGTTTTCCTGTTCAATTCACTAAAATAACTCCTTAATTTAAATAAATTAAAAAGATGAAAAACTTAAAATATAATATTAATAAATTAATACTTTGCCTATTTGTAAGCATATTATGTGTTGCTTGTGATGAAGGTGGAGAATTAGACCCTGGAAATACTGCTACCGTTGAGGTAGCTGGTGAGTGGGTTGTTGAAATTCTAAGAGATGGATCACCAATAGATGTGAATTATATCTCTACATATAACACTGCAGATAATGTAGCCACCGAAATTTGGCTAGACGATCTACAACATGGCTGGGGCTTAAAAGCTAAAGTGCCTGTTGACATAGGAAATCTAACATTTTCTGGCTCTGGTTTAGAAGAAATATATTATGATGTTACCGTTGATATTACTGACGGAGTAATTATTAAAAACGGAACCACAGCTCCTAGCGGAACTGTAGTTGACAGTATCTATTTTAAAGCACAATTTTCTGATATTCCTAATGAAACTTGGGAATATGCTGGATATAAGAGAACGGGCTTCTTAGAAGATGATCTGAATTAAACGAGTATAAACTTTTAAAATCATGAAGAGCCAATCATTTAAATATGTTTGGCTCTTTTTATGAAAAAGAACATGAAAATGAAATATTATCCTATAATTCTAATTTTGCTGGTGTTTGGTTGTGAAAAAGATAATCCGACCTCTAATCCTGATGATGAACCAGATGAAAATATTATTATACCAGATAGCAACACTATCGGTACATTAATAAATTCTAGCACCAGTTGGGATTCTTTTACTCTATTTACGCCTTCGCAATCATCAGACACCTATCTAATAGATAATTGTGGACAAATGATCAATAAATGGACAAGTGATTATTTATCGGGCAAATCCGTTTATTTATTAGAAGACGGAAGCATTCTTAGATCTGGTGAAATTATAAATGAAAATATAAGAATCGGTGGTATTGGTGGAGCTATTGAGCTTATAGATTGGGATGACAACCTATTATGGAGCTATGTTTACAGTTCGGATCAATATAGTCATCATCATGATGCCATACCTTTACCCAATGGAAATTTTCTTTTATTGGTTGCTACCAGAAAAACATCTGAAGAAGCTATAGAAAACGGAAGAGATCCTTCTACATTGACTGAAGGAGAACTCTATAACGAACAAATTATAGAAGTTACACCTATTGGCCAAAACCAAATAGAAATCGTATGGGAATGGAATGTTTGGGATCATTTAATTCAAGATTTTGATCCTACCAAAGCCAATTATGGAATTATTTCAGATAACCCACAATTAATGGATATTAATTTCATTGGCCGTTCAAATAATAAAGCTGATTGGTTGCATGCAAATGGACTTGCATACAATAGTATGAAAGATGAAATTATTATTAGTTTCCAAGGTACTAGTGAACTGTTCATTATAGACCATTCAACAACAACCTTAGAAGCGGCTTCGCATACTGGCGGATTCCACAATAAAGGAGGAGACATTATCTACAGATGGGGAAATCCACAAGTATATGATCAAGGCTCAAGCGGTAACCGCACATTATACGGACAACATTATCCACATTGGATACCTGATTCGTATCCAGATGGTGGTAAAATCATTATTTTTAATAACGGATTGGATCGGGAAGGTAATTATTCTGAAGTGAATATAATTTCCCCACCCACAGATGGTTTCGGAAATTATCTTTATCAAACTGGAACAGCTTTTCTCCCAGAAGAGGCGGAATGGCAATATAATGATATAGGTAATTTTTCTTCAGAGATCATATCTAGTGCGCAAAGATTAGCAAATGGCAACACCTTAATTTGCGAAGGCCAAAAAGGAAGATTCTTTGAAATTAGTTCCAATAACAGAATTGTCTGGGAATATATTAATCCAGATTCAGGCTCTGGAATTCTTACTCAAGGTGAACAAGGTTTAGATAATGCTGTTTTTCGAGCATTAAAATATAGTCAAGACTATCAAGCTTTCAATAATCGAGAACTTATTCCTGAAAATCCTATTGAATTAGAACCTAATATTGGTAATTGTCAATAATTTCTAATGCGTTTTTAGAGAATAACAATTCTTTGAAATCATAATTGATCTATATTATGGTAAGCCAAATGAAATAAAAAGGTGCTTTATTTCCAGATATCAACAGACTGTAGCGTTCATTTAATTTTGACTGTTGCTTTTTAGAACTGTTTCAATATCTTTACAACATAAATCCATAATGGATGTTAGCCGAGATTAATCAGATTCCTGAACCTATCGAAATATTATTTTTTGATTTGGAATATTAATACATAAATGAAAAAAGAAACCACAATTTTTGGAATTAGAGCCATTATAGAAGCGATAAAATCTAACGAGACTATCGATAAGGTTTTTATGCAAAAAGGGCTTCATGGCGAACTGTACAAGGAATTAGAAAGCTTAATACGTTCAGAAGCCATCAATGCTTCTTATGTGCCCATAGAAAAGCTAAATCGATTAACACGCGGTAACCATCAAGGTGCCGTGGCTCAGATTTCGCCAATTGCCTTTCATGATATTGATAATTTGGTCATGAGCGTTATTGAATCCGGAAAAACGCCTTTGTTCTTATTGCTAGATCAATTGAGTGATGTTAGAAATTTTGGCGCCATTGTTCGTACAGCAGAATGCACTGGAGTCCATGGTATTATCATTCAGAAAAAAGGTGGAGCACCTATAAATGGAGATACCATAAAAACAAGTGCTGGTGCTATTTTCAAAATGCCGATTTGTAAAGTAGATCATATAAAAGATGCCGTTTTCCACATGCAATCTTCAGGAATTAAAGTCATAGCAGCTTCAGAAAAGGCAGATAATTATTTATATAACGTCTCTTTTAAAGAACCATGCGCTATAATTATGGGTTCTGAGGGAAGAGGTATTAATCCATCCGTATTAAAAGTGGTGGACGACCAGGCAAAGCTTCCCATTTTAGGAGAGATAGAATCATTGAATGTGTCTGTGGCATGTGGTGCATTTCTCTACGAAGCTGTTAGGCAACGTTCCTAAGTTTACAGTCACAGTCACAGTTTTCAGTAGTGCAACGTTGCTAGTTGGCAGTTTTTCATTCTTCAGTAGGGCAGTCTTCAGTTGGCTGTATCATTATTGGACTTTTTGAAAATGTAATTGATATTGGTATTCGGATTCTCTTTTGATTCAAGCTTTAAATTTTTTTCAATTTCAGATTCGATTTCAATTTCGTTTTCAAGTTCTGGTTCAAACTCAATAAAATTACCATCTTCATCAAAATGCTTCATAAATGGATCATCCTCTTCGTTATAATCCGCTTGTTCCCATTGGTACCTTTCAGGTTTCGCTATTTGTCTTCTGAATATTAATGCGAAGATTAATCCTGTAATCAAACCTGCCAAATGGCCTTCCCAAGACATTCCACTTTTAATTGGGAATACATACCAAATCATACTGCCATAGAGAAAGATAACCAATAAGGACAACGCAATAAGTCTGTAATGCTTAGCGAAAATGCCTTTAAAAAACATAAAACTGACCAACACGTAAACCAGTCCACTAGCTCCGATATGATTTCCATTACTGGCAATCAACCAGGTTAAAAATCCTGAAAACAAAAGGCCAAAGCCCATGACTTTCCAAGCAATTTTATTATAGAAATAAAACATGGCTAAACTGAGGACAAAAAGCGGTATAGAGTTATTATAAATATGATTGATATCTCCATGTAAAAATGGACTAGTCACAATACCTAATAGACCTTCAACCTTTTGCGGCCTTATACCGAATGCCTTAATACCGCTATCAACTCTTACTTGAAACCAAAACACCAACCAAATAGTAAACAAAATTATCAGTGGATAGACAATAATGCTGTTAGAATATTTGAATTGTTGGTTTTTGCTCATAAGTAAATTTAAAGAAATCTGTTCAAATTTATAGCCAAACTGAGATCGTATGAAAAATTGGCAGAGACTACAATCTTAAATAAGACGCATGTAAATTTAAATCTTCAATAGGAAATAAGGATTTTCGCAGATTATCAAAAATCAAAGATTTTCCAACGCGTCTTTAGAAATTTTAAAATAATCGATCCATCACAAAAGCATTTCGTAATTTTGAATTATGAATACACCTTTAGCCGAACGTTTAAGACCAAATACACTTGACGACTATTTAAGTCAGCAGCATCTAGTGGGTAAAAACGGTATGTTATACCAACAAATTAAAAGCGGTGTGATTCCTTCATTAATTCTTTGGGGACCACCTGGTATTGGAAAAACCACATTAGCCAACGTTATCGCTAATGAATCGGAGCGTCCGTTTTTTAAATTGAGTGCTATAAATTCTGGAGTTGCAGCTATAAGGGAGGTCATTGATAAAGCTAAAAAAAGTGGTGGATTATTTACGGCAAAAAATCCGATTTTATTTATTGATGAAATCCACAGGTTTAGCAAATCACAACAAGATTCTCTTTTAGAAGCCGTTGAAAAAGGTTGGGTAACCTTAATTGGAGCTACAACTGAAAACCCGAGTTTTGAAGTTATTTCTGCTTTGCTTTCCAGATGTCAAGTGTATACCTTAAATGCATTTAGCAAGGCCGATTTAGAAGCGTTACTGCAGCGTGCAATGACAGAAGACACTACACTTTCTAAATTAAACATTGAATTAAAGGAAACGGAAGCCTTATTACGATTCTCTGGAGGCGATGCTAGAAAATTGTTAAATATTTTTGAGTTGTTGGTCGCGTCATTTGAAGGTAAAAATATTATTATCACCAACGATTTAGTTACAAAGCAAGTACAGAGTAAAGCGGCTCGCTACGATAAGACTGGAGAGCAGCATTATGATATCATTTCAGCATTTATAAAATCGATTCGTGGTAGCGACCCAAATGCAGCCGTGTATTATTTAGCACGAATGATTGAAGGTGGCGAAGATGTGAAATTTATTGCTAGACGACTTTTAATTCTAGCAAGTGAAGATATCGGAAATGCCAACCCAACGGCGTTAGTCATTGCCAATAATACATTTCAAGCAGTTTCTGTCATTGGCAATCCCGAATCTCGAATTATTTTAAGCCAATGTACCACCTATTTAGCAAGTTCAGCAAAGAGCAACGCCGCCTATGAGGCTATTGGTAAAGCTCAACAATTGGTCAAAGACACAGGCGATTTATCTGTACCTTTAGCAATCAGAAATGCGCCAACCAAGCTTATGAAAGAATTGGGTTATGGCGATAGTTATAAGTATTCCCATAGCTATGAAAATAACTTTGCAGCTCAAGAATTCCTACCAGAAGAAATTGCCAATACCAAATTATACAACCCTGGAAATAATGCTCGTGAGCAGGCGCAACGAAATTATTTGAAGCTACTTTGGAAAGATAAGTATGGGTATTAATGAATCTGAAAGTAGTCCTTAGTAGACAGTCTTCAGTAAAAAGTCGAAAGTATTTTATTTGGATTGGTTTTTCAATTCTGCTTTAAATTTCTAATTCCTCAGTGTTGCGTCAATTTTTTTCTTATATGCGTTTTACTGAACACTGCGATCCGCCCGAACGAGCCTATTAGGAAAGGATAGGTTGCAACAGAAAACTCATTATCACCTATAACCTGTTAGAACTTAATATTCATTGATTTTTTTTCTTCAAGTTCTCCTGTATTTTCAGAATAATACCAATAACCATCTTCCTTAAAGACAATAGCACTTTTTCCTTGTACTATAAACACATTTTTTGCTGCTGTATTAAGTAAAACCATAACTATTCTTGGTTCAGAATTTACCAGTTGAAAACCGTTTTTGATAGGTTGCGCATAGTGTAATTCCGTAGTATCTGGTTTAGACAGAACCGCTATGGTCTCATTATCTACATCCTTAGCCTCATCTATAATTTTGTCTGCCTTTTTCTTGGCTATAACAACATCACCATCCTTCTTTTTATCATCAACTTGCGCTGTTGATGATTCAACAGTAGTATCTTGTGCTCCAACATAAGAATAATCTAAATCTTGAAAGGTTTCAAACGCTTCCCTTAAGGCTTCAGTATAGGCCTTTTGATAATCTTTTTCTCGCGATTCCCCTATTTGAGAGGTCTTTATCGTGTTACCGAAACAATCTTTCAGTGTGATTTCCAGTTTGGTTTTAAACAATCCGCTCTTTGCTTTTATAGCCTCGGAGTTTAATGCCAAACACCTATTATTCTTTAATTCTTCAGGTAAGTCATCATTAGCAAAATAAGCTTCATATCCATATTTGTTGAAAAGGAATTTCAATAGGGAATTCAATTGGTACTGATCTTCACTATTAGAAAACTCGAATGACTTTGGTACAAGGACATACTTAAAATTATTAATATCCTTTTGTGCCATTCCACATAAACTAATAAGTATGAACGAAACTGTAAAAATTATTTTCTTGAACATATTTTATATTTTTTAAAGATGATTTATAAGTGTTTTTAAATTTGTAACGCGTTTATAACCATGGCCGTTATAGGCATCTTTATAGTCAAAATGAATGGTATCCATTCCAATTTTGTGCGCACCTTCAATATCTGCTTCCAGACTATCGCCAATCATAATACTTTCTTTCGCATTAGCCTTGGCTAAATTCAGAGCAAAGTTAAAAATTTTAGGATTAGGTTTCTTAACGCCTACCATTTCAGAATTAGTAACGGTTTTAAAATACATTTTAATATTTGAAGATGTCATTTTCTTTTCTTGTGCTTCCTCAAAACCGTTAGTAATGATATGCAATTCGTATTTATCTTTTAGGTAATCCAGAATTTCAAAAGTCCCATCAAACAAATGGTTAAATGAGGAAAGGTTATCTATATAAGCTTCCGACAAATGATTGATCATATCATCCTCTATCCTCACTCCTACTCCATCAAAAGCTTCTTTCAATCTTCCGTAGCGCAAGGCTGATTTTGTGACTTTTTCTTCTCTATAGAGTTTCCAATAATTCAAGTTTATGGGTTCATATATTGACAAAAAATCGTTGAGTTCTACTTCAATTTTATTCAAATTAAAAATCTTTTCGAATGTTAAACCAGAGTTTTTATCAAAATCCCAAAGGGTATGATCCAGATCGAAAAAAACATGTTTTATAGGGTTTGTCATTCAGCAGATTCTAATATTAAATCAAATAGCGACCTAAAACCTTTCCAACGGTCTAGATTACTAAATGCATAGTTATGAAATATAGGAATAAAAGTACCATTTACAGCCTTAACTTCTTTGATTATTTTTTGTAAATGTTCTGTTTTATCTAATTCAGAATGGTACTTTAACAACCCATAATCCAAACATTGATATGAGTTGATCTGTAATGGTGTCTGCACTTCATAATCCAAATCGTAGAACTGAAATGGAGTACATGTACCAGCTCTAAAGCCTAAAGTATTGATGTAGCCCATCGTAAAATCTTGATGAATTTCTAATTCTACTAGATTACGATACGAAGTTGGTATATTCAATTTTGAAAATGAATGGCGAACCGCCTTTAAATCGGTATGTGTAATCGTTTCCATCTTAAGTTTTTCCATTTTAAGAATTGATACGTCATCCAAAGAGAGATATGATGCTTTAAGACCAACATCACAATAATCCGCAACCGATTTAATAAGCGAAACAAATTGTTTTTTGTTGGTATTGATGTTTTTATCATAAGTTGAATAATCGCCTATAAGAAAGAGGACCATAAACTTAAAATTATATTGTTTCTGTTTTCTTATGATCCACTTAAACGTATCGTAAGGGTCGCGTTTAAAACCCATCAACACCAAATAGCGTGAATACAAATGTTTCAGCCTGAATCGTCTGAGCTCATTCAAAGTGCCTCCAATGGTTCTTAAAAACCCTTTCTGCTTAAAATAATAAGCCATTGGGACGTCAATAACCGGCTGAACGCGATAATTCCGCGTTGGGAATTCGTAATCTGGAAACCGTTGTATTAAAATTTCCTTAAGCTTATAAGCCCAAATATCTACAACGGGTTGATTTAAAAATTTGTGCTGAAAGGCCAAACTCTCTGAAGCTAAAAAACGACCGTATTCGTCTCTTACATGAGGTAAATATTCTTCATATCTGCTGAGTAAATAAAAAGCCGCCGCAAAAATATCGAACGGTAAATCGCTACGTTCTCCCGTTGGGAAAAATCCCTTAGTATTATCCCATTGTTGTACGTTAATATCAATATCGGAAAGACCAGTTTCAAACAACAACTCATTACTTCTCACAAACAACTCATGACTCAACGGTTGTTTTGTATATGACATTTTAAGGCTGTCGTGCGCAATAAAATCTTCAATTTTTGAAGTAAAACGCACCTCTATTCCCAAAATACGCTTACAAATATGCTTAAACGTATAAGTAACTCTTGGTGTAATTTTATGTGTGTAAACTAGTAACATGTTTTCAGTTTGCAGTATTCAGTTGATAGTAGGTAGTCATAAAAATTATATAATATTCTCATCTGCGAAACTAAAATACGCTTTCTCGGTTATAATAAGATGGTCCAGAACTTTTATGTCCAAACTTTCTGCAGCTGCTTTTAATTTTTGGGTCACATCCTTATCAGATTTGCTTGGTTTCAACGTTTCTGATGGATGGTTATGGCAAAGTATTAAGGCCGTTGCCCCAACTTCGAGCGCATTTTTTAGTACTAAGCGCACATCAACTAAAGTGCCCGTAATTCCGCCTTTACTCAATTGGTTTTTATGAATGACCTTGTTGGAATTGTTAAGGTATAGAATCCAAAATTCTTCATGTGGCAAATCGCCAATAATAGGTTGCATTAGATCAAAAACCGAACGGCTCGATATTATTTTATCTAATCGAAGTGTGTCTTCCAACCGTCGACGTCTTCCTAGTTCCAATGCTGCAGCAATAGTTATCGCTTTGGCTTCTCCTATACCTTTAAATTCCATTAATTGTGCAATAGATAATTTCCCTAAAGCATTCAGATTATTATCAACGCTTGCAAAAATACGCTTGCAGAGTGCCACAGCACTTTCTTCCCGGTTCCCAGATCCGATTAAAATGGCGATCAATTCCGCATCACTTAACGATGTCTTTCCTTTGTCCCTGAGCTTTTCCCGCGGTTGATCGTCTTGTGACCAATTTTTAATTGAAAATGAAGTTGATTTCTCTGTCATGGACGAAAGGTTTTGTGAAGCAATACTTTATACATTTTATTACTGAACACATCCAAAGATAAAAAATTGTAAATTTAAGCATCAATTAAAAACACGAAATATGAAATCTATTTTTGAAGAAAATGCGTATAATGAAATAAAATCGCGAATCGATAATTTAAATGAAAACTCTAAGGCCAATTGGGGAAAAATGAGTGTTGGGCAAATGACGTGGCACTGCCAAGGCCCATTTAATATCATGCTACAAAAAGAAAACTATGGTTTAAAACCCAATTGGTTGGCTAAAGTTTTCTTTAAAAAAGGACTATACAACGATAAACCATGGCGTAAAGGTTTGCCAACTGCCAAGTTTTTAAAAGCTAAAGAAGATAAGGAATTCAATGCCGAATCCAAGACGCTTAAGACCTTAATTGATGAAGCCTATGCCGAAAAAAATAAAACCGAATGGGAGCCACATCCAGCATTCGGCTATTTTACAGCGCAACAATGGGGTCAAATACAGTACAAACATCTCGATCATCATTTAAGACAATTTGGAGTCTGAATTAGAAATTCAGTCCTCACTAGTCAGAAATGATATCAACATTCATAAATCAAAAATCGTAAATCTTTGTATCCTCCAAAACAGCATCAAGACAACGAAAAAAAACATTTAATTGAAGTGATGAAAACGTATCCTTTGGCGACGTTAATTTCAATTAAAGACAACCAACCTTTCATTACACATTTACCGTTAATTTATGACGATGGAAAATTGATAGGACACATTGATATTTATAATCCACAAGCGGAATTATTAAAAAACAATAATAATATTACCGTTATTTTCAGTGGTCCCAGTTGTTATATTTCTCCTAGTATATATAGTACAACCCAGCTTCCCACATGGAACTATATTAAAGTGCATGTTACAGGAAAAGTAAAAGCTATAAAAGATAAAATGGCTTTAAAAGAATCGCTAATTACTATGACCGAATTTCTTGAAGCGCCAAACCACCACTATGTTTTGAAAGCGGACAATCCACGAATGGAAAGTAATCTCAAATACATTGAGCTCTTTGAAATTGAAATAACAACTTGGGAAGGGAAATTCAAATTATCCCAAGATAAAAAGCCAAGAGATATCAAAGCTGCTCGTGAGGAATTAATAAGATCAAATCAGGAAAGTATAAAACAATTTTTAGATACGGTATTTTAATATTTTATATCTTATAAATTTTAATCCAAACCCAACATTATGAAAGACTTAAAAAAAGAAGATATTAGTCAAGAAGTTTTCGATTTATACGATGATTATGCGCACAATAAACTCAACAGAAGACAGTTTGTTGAAAAACTCGGCATATACGCGGTTGGCGGTTTAACGGTATCATCATTATTAAGTTTTATGTCTCCTGATTATGTAAATAGTTTACTGGTACAACCCGATGATCCCACTTTAGATTCCAAATATATTACTTACGAATCTCCAAAAGGTGGTGGCACCATAAAAGGGTTATTGTCACAACCAAAAGATAACAAAATCAAATTGCCAGGTGTCATTGTGGTGCATGAAAACAGAGGACTGAACCCATATATTGAAGATGTTGGAAGACGCACGGCAAAAGAAGGGTTTATTTCCCTAGCGCCAGACGCTTTATCGCCTCTTGGCGGTTATCCAGGAAATGATGACGACGGCAGAACCATGCAGAAAAAGCGGAACCAGCAAGAAATGCTCGAAGATTTTATTGCGGCTTACCATTACTTAAAGAATCATGAGAATTGCGATGGCAATGTTGGCGTCGTTGGGTTTTGCTTTGGAGGTTGGATCTCAAATATGATGGCTGTTCGCTTACCAGATTTAGGTGCTGCAGTTCCATATTATGGCAGACAACCAGAAGCTGAAGATGCTGTAAAAATTGAAGCGCCTCTTCTACTCCAATATGCCGAATTAGATACCAGAGTTAATGCAGGTTGGCCAGAGTTTGAAAAAATACTCATCGAAAACGGAATAGACTATCAAGCCTATATGTATCCAGGCGTGAATCATGGTTTTCACAATAATACGACACCAAGATATGATAAAGAAGCAGCAACTTTATCTTGGGACCGGACTATTGCTTTTTTTAACGAACATTTGAAATAATAACTATAAAAAGGAAAGAACGGTTTTGTTTGACGATATTAAAAAAATAAACCACCTTCGTTTTATAAGACTTATAAAACGTAAAATCAAATGCCATTAACACTATTATCTTCGCCTTTGCAAGGGTTTACGGACTTCCGATTTCGGAATGCCTTTAACCATTTTTTTGGAGGTATCGATACGTTTTATGCACCTTATATTCGGTTCAACAAAAAACTCATAATTAAAAATTCTTACCAAACAGACTTACAAATCGAGAATAATACAGAGCTCGAAGTAATTCCACAAATTATGACCAATAGTGCTGATGAGTTTCTGTTTGTAGTCGATTATATCCAAGAATTGGGTTACAAGGAACTCAACTGGAATTTAGGTTGCCCTTATCCAATGGTTACCAATCGTGGTATGGGTTCTGGATTGATTTGTGATCCGGAAAAAATCAATCATATTTTAGAGCGTGTTCATAAAGAAACAGATATAACGGTTTCTATGAAAATGCGCATGGGCTATGAGAACCCTGATGAAATTTTACACACCTTCCCTATTTTAGATGCTTATCCCCTTAAAAATATTGCCATACATGCGCGTATAGGGAAACAACTTTATAAGGGAGACGTTGACCTTGACGCTTTTCAACGTTGTATTGACAGTACAAAGCATAAATTATATTACAATGGTGATATTACCTCTGTAATTAAGCTCAAAGAGATGCAAATGCGCTTCCCAAGCATCGATCATTTTATGATTGGTAGAGGGTTGATTGCCGATCCATTTTTACCAAGTATGATTAAAAACGATACTATTACATATCCAGAAAACCGATGGGACATTTTTAGAGAATTTCACGATACTATATATCAGCAATACGATGCAGTATTGTCTGGTCCAACACCTATAAAAATGAAAATGCAAGGGTTTTGGGAATTCTTTGCGCAGTCGTTTTCAAATCCACAGAAAACCTTTAAGAAAATTAAAAAAGCGAACAAACCAAGAGCTTATCAACAAGCTGTTGCTGAAATTTTGCGGAATGGGTAGATTTAATTGGTTTTAGTTTGAAATTTATAGTCAAACTCGTTATTTCTAGTCGCATTGAGTTTAGTCTAAAAATACTTCTGTAAAAGTGTTTATCTGCATAATTTTACATGAATACAAAGTCTAGCTGAGTACATACAAATAAAACATCATGTAAGGTTTTAATAGAAACCCAACTAACGTATCTTTGCAAACTATTTAATGCTCGGAGTTATGGAAAACAATAAAATACTAAAATATTTAAATGACGTTTTAAAAAACATGCCCAAAGATTGGCTAAACCTTACCACGCATCGCTTAGATATTTACAATGAAAAATTAGCTAAATCACAGTTTTTAGATCAGTTTGAAACCTTATATCAAAACAATAACTCTCAAACTTCAGCACTCCATAATTTACCAACGGCTTACGATTATATTCGTTTAGGCCATCCTTTATCTTCCATTTTAGAATGGACCATTGCAAACATAAATGGTCTGAAATCAGAACAAGTGATTAGTTTTTCGTCACAAACGATTCCTATTTTGGCAATTCTTCGACGAAATTTATTCGACAACAAAAAAACCCAAATCTTATACACAGATCACTTACCAGAATATTTTGATGCTGAATTAATAAAGTCCGTTTATGGTTATGATTTCCAATTAATTAAAACCGATGATGCAGATGCTATCTTAGAATTTGAAGGCAGCACTATTTTTATGTCGCAACTGAACCGAATCGAGACCATTAATCGAAATATAAATATTGATTTCTATATTCATCTTTATGAGGATCTAGGCAGCATATTAGTAGTTAACGGTGCTAAAAACGACAGTTACATTTCAGCAATTCAACATGTACGACGGCGGGAAACCATTGCGATGACACCTTCTAATTGTTTGTTGGCATTAGAAGCATTGACGCACCAATCTTCTTTTAGTCCTCAAAAAAGTAATCTTAAAGCCAATAAAACATCAGTCTTAAATTCTATCAAAGACATTACTGGCGTAACCACTCAACCGCTCGTTGGTTCAAGTGGACTCTCTATTCAGTATGCGATTATGATGGGCTTAATTCATGATGCCCAGCAAAACCACAGCGGTAAAGCGATTAAATTTATTGTACCCACCAATTGTTATGGTGGCACCAATGACCAAGCCAGACGCGTTGCTGCTTGTACGGACAATGTTGATATTGTGGATTTAGAAGTGGATGGCGATAATGATATGGTTAAGAGTATTAACACCGTTTTAGCTAAAATTGCGCTCGACGATGCCGTTCCTTATATCATTGCGGAAATTCCGACCAATCCAAGAGTTGAAGTTCCAGATTTGCAACAACTAAAAGCGGTTTTAAGTCAAGAGCGTCAAGCAGCAAATGGTACTATGGCCATTGATCCCGTTTTTATTTTAGACCAAACTTTTTGTCCTAATGTTAACTTTCTAGGAGAAGGTGAAATACTTTCAACTGTGAGAACTATTTCTTATGCCAGTGGTTCAAAATTTCCGAGCGGAGGAAAATGTACTGCTGGTTATGGCGTTGCCAATACAAAAGCAGCACCTCTGATGGACAAGATAGCACTGCATTTAGAGCTATGCGATAATGAAGCAACAGATCTTCAATACGAAATCTTAGCGCAGCAAATGCCGTCAATGAATCAAAGGATTGTGGACGCTTATAAGAATACTAGAGACTTCGTCAACTTTATCCATAAGGTATTGCCTGATGCGAAAATTAATTTTGTTTCCGAAGAACTCGCCGAACAAGGGTTCACACCTTCTGTATTTTCATTAGATCTTCCTACCAAAGGCCACACAGCTCAGGAAAAAGAAACCTACAAAAGAGCCTTAAATCATAAATTAATCAATTTAATGATTACCAAAATCCCAAATGAAAGTAAGTACTGTGTAAGTTATGGACAGTTAAAAGGGTGTTATTGGACGATTCCCGCCACCTCAACCCAAGGTACCACAAAAGAAGGTGATAAAGATTATATTGCACGCGTTTCAATCTCACCAGATATGGATTTGGAAAAGCATAAGGAAGTGTTCTTGGAGTTTGTTGAGAGCATTTAAAGCGCTTTGTCATTCAGAGGGAAGCATTGACCGAAGAATCTTTATTTATTATTAATTGTTGTCTGAGATTCTTCGCTGCGCTCTGAATGACAAAAAAACAAGATAATACAAATGGAAATTTTAGAATGGATACAAGATTGGTTTAAAGCGAATGCTGACGGCGAATGGGAAAAGGGTGATGCCATTCAGATAACCACATTGGACAGCCCATTAGGTTGGGATGTTGAAATTGATATCTCAAATACGTCTATTGCCAATCTCGAAATCAAATGGATCCTCAATGAAAATGGGAAACAAGATTGGTATGGTGTCAAAATAGAAAATCAAAAATTCAGAGCCGCTGGTGATGCAGGAAAACTGATTTTTCTGTTGAATCTGTTTCGGGAAATGATTGAGAAGATTGAGAATGAATAAGATTATATTATTCTAAAATCCAAGAAAACGAAAGAATTTTTTAAAAAAACCATCTTTTTGTGCTTCTGTAGTTTCATCTTCTTGGAATTCGATAAGAAATACTCCAAAATTATTTAGAGTTTTATTGGGATTCCCTCCATTTAATGTCATAGGAAATGAGATTTGAGACATACCATCAATTCTTCCTGTTCTTAAAACCTCATCGTAATTCTCTACATCTCTAATGATGAAATTTGTTCCTTCTTTTAATCCATATTTAGAAAAATCGACAATAATATCCTCATTATTTTTGTTAAACAATACCACTCTAAAAGTATTTGGTTTATAAGTATTTTCAGTAATATCTAAAACAGGGTCTAAATCAAATTCTTTTATAGGTTTCCATTGACTGTTGGCATCTAAATTAAACTGGGAATTCCAGTTCTTAATATTATAATTTTCGGTATTGGAACGTCTAAATGCTTTACTCTTTTTTGTGTAATATTGATTGTTATCAAAATTCCAACGTTCTGTATTTAGGCTAAATAAATGCACATACCCTGTGTAAACCGTATTATTAGTAACAGTTAATGAGTTGGCATATAAAATCCGAAATGCATTATTTCTTCCAATAATAATATTGTTCTCTACAACAACATTTTCAACTGGTGCTTTTTTGTGAAATCCAATGGTTAATGACGCGGCATCACCATTAACTTCATTTTTTTTAAAGTTAGTATTATGATATAATATGTTATTTTTTACGGTAATGTTTTCAGCAATATTGATACCTTCCCTATCGTCTGTAGCGACGATAATGTTATCAACCGTTCGGTAATTGGAAGGTAATCCGCTATTAAAAATCACATTGTTATCTAAACTTATATTCTTTACCCATTCGGACGTTGCGTGTTTAGATGCAGACCAAACTTCTATGCCCTTATAATAGTTGTTAAAAATTATATTATCCTTTAATATGCGTGTTTCGGTATCACTATTATTTTGAACATAAAAACCTTCGCCTCTACCTTTTCCATCTGAACTAAGTGCCCCATTATTGAAAACAATACAATTAGCAATTAAGGTGCCTCCCGTATGTTTCCAGGAACCAAAACCAAGACCTGGATTATTATAAATCATTAAATTAATGAACTTGCAATTTTTACCACTTAAATGATTTACACCTGCAACGAATTTTGTAATGCCACCATTTCTATCAATTTGCCTTGTAAATTCACCTAACCATGTAACCTCAAAATTTTGAAATATTACACGAGTACTCCGAACATTTAAGGTTTGATCTTGTGAAGACTCCACGTTACCATTAAGCACCACTTTATCATCTTTATAAGCACTTACCGTTATATATTTATCCTCTATAGTACTGTTTAGAGTGCTCGAAAAACGGCCATTGTAAATACCTTTGTGTAACCAAATGGTATCGCCTCCATTAACAACCTTGGATTTCTGGCTCAATGCTGTCTGTAAATCCCAAGGATTTTGTAAACTACCATTTCCGATTTGAGTACCAGGCGTTTCAGAATGGTTTTCTGGAAACACGTGGAACTCTTGTTGTGCATAAGTTAGAACAACTGTAAATAGGCATAGAATTGACAATACTATTTTCTTCATGGTAGTAAAATTACAATTACTGTACCATAAGATGAATTAAGAAAGAACGAATCCATATTTAACTATTCATCTCATCAAAATCTAAACCATTAAAATCTCTAGAGTTCATTCAAACCGTTCTGTAATACGAAATGGATACATTTCTAGTATTCGATTTCTTTCTTCATAAAGTTTCTCATCACGACTAAACTGATTTCGGCGAATCATTTCATCTAACTTATCAAAATTTTCAGTTGCTCTCAATTCCCAAACTGCTGTTTTATGTGCTGATAAAACATTAATATAATCTTGATAGGTTGCATCATCCGCATAGATGTATTCAATTATAGATGTTTGATTAATATGAGTTTTGAGATTCCTCGGAAGCATATTTAAGGGTACTTCACGATTATCAATTTCAATACTTTCAGAAATATGCACGCTTAGTGTATCCTGAAACTTTTGTTCTTTATAAAAATCCCAACCTGGAACTTTAGGCGGCTTTACTATACGCGGAAAAGCTTCTTGTAAAGAAGGAGAAATTCGAGTCTCTAATTGATTATTATAATAGCTAGCAGTTGATTCATCATTATTAGAAACTTCATAGAAGAGTCTCCATAGGTTCATCTCTAAAAGTATTAATTCTAATTCTTTTATATATTTAATTGGTATACTTTTATTTGCCCTTAAACGAACCCATGTTCTACCATGCTGATAAGACTGTTCATTGTTATAATCCAATACTAACATAGATAAAGCATTCCATTCTATCCGCTCATTTGCTTCATTAAAAACACCAACATCATTCTCAGATACTAATTCCATTTTTAAAACTAGGTTATCATAGTAATACTTACGTTTATTATCGTTGAGATAAAAGCTGGAAGGAACATCTATTGTTGGGTTTGAATCTAAAATAGACTCATCCATTGATTTATAATCTATAACATCAACTCGACTTAGAATAAACGTGAGAATTAGAAATACTATTAAGTGAACGCATTGAATTTTCCATCGATTTTTCTTTATAACAGTTATAAGTGTTTTCCATAAATCTAAATACAATACAATAATTAATAATATTGAGGGTAATATAAAAGTAGTAATAAATTTTGTACCCATAAATTGAGAAGCAAAAATTCCAAAAAGAAACCAAACTTTAGCAAACCAATGAATAAAATTAAATCCTAAAAATGCTTGGTCATTTAATATTCTTGTGCGTTTAATATTTCTTCTAGAGAAGGCATTTTGTGGACGAGAAAATAAAAAACTAATTGTAATAGAATTGCCCAAAATCATTGAAATCGCTGCAAAGAAAAGATTATATAATTGCCTTTCAGTTTCAGGAATTACGATAGGTCGATACTCAAAATCTAGAAACATCATTCTATCAGTTTCTCTTAAGACATAGAAGAAACTATAAATCAATACTGCAGAAACTAGACCAAGAAAAATTGACAAAACAATTCTTTTCTTAGAAATTGAATTAAAATTTACATGAGAATCATAAAATAAATGATTGAAATTCATACTTGATTGGCTCTAACAAATAAGTCTTAGAATTATCATATTTGTTACGAAACAAGAGTTAAAATCCTAATCTGATGAGATCCTGAAACAAGTTCAGGATGACAAAACGTTAAAACAGTTTTGTCACCTCCCCAAAATCCAAACCACCATAATTACCAGAACTCATTAACAATAACGACTTATTTAGAAAATCCTGCGAGAACAAAAAGTCTTTAAATTCATCTGGATTGGTGTAAATAATCAAATCATCGCGTTCAAACGCATTAGCAATTTGTTCTTTAGTAACTTCTTCTAATTTTTTAATTTCCACAGCGTGTGGCGAATAAAATACCACGGCGACATCTGCTGCGTCCAATGCACCTTTGTATTCTTTTAAGAATTCCGCATTAAGACTACTATACGTATGTAATTCCAAACAAGCGACTAAAGTTCGGTCGCTGTATTGCTCCTTGACCGCTTTGGTTGTCGCTTCTACTTTACTTGGCGAGTGTGCAAAATCTTTATAAGCGACGCTTGTTTTAGATTCGGCAATTTTTTCGAGCCGTTTGCTTGCACCTTTAAACGTAGAAATGGCTTCGTAAAAATCGTCTTCATCAATTCCCATATGTTGGCAAATCCATTTGGCACCAGCTAAGTTATTTAAGTTGTGAGCACCAAATACTTCGATAGGCATTGGACCTTCTGGAGTTTCCAATAAGGTCTCGCCATTTTCGACCGAATATTCTGGAGTTTTATAGGCAATCTTCCGAATCTGATTTTCGGAGGCTTCCACTACGCGTTTTACTTCAGCATCTTCTTCATTATAATTGATACTTCCACCTGTAACTATAGAATCCACAAAAATGCTAAACTGTTCCACATAGTTTTCATAAGTTGGAAATACATTGATATGGTCCCAAGCAATGCCACTTAACAAGGCAATATTAGGTTTGTACAAATGAAATTTTGGCCGCCTATCAATTGGAGAACTTAAATACTCATCGCCTTCCAACACCATAAAATCATTATCTTCAGTCAGTTTTACCATGACATCAAAACCTTCGAGCTGTGCGCCAACCATATAATCCACATCTCTATCATGATAATGCAGCACATGCAAAATCATTGAGGTAATCGTCGTTTTTCCGTGGCTTCCGCCAATAACAACCCGTGTTTTATGTTTGGATTGTTCGTAAAGAAATTCAGGATAACTGTAGATTTTTAAGCCGATTTCTTGGGCTTTTAACAATTCAGGATTATCAGCTTTAGCATGCATTCCCAAAACTATGGCATCTAAAGAAGACGTGATTTTTTCAGGAAACCATCCAAATGACTCTGGTAATAAGCCTTTAGCTTCCAATCGCGATTTTGAAGGATTGAAAATTTCGTCGTCACTACCAGTGACTTTGTAACCTTTATTGTGAAGTGCTAAGGCTAAATTGTGCATTGCGGCACCACCAATGGCTATAAAATGTACGTTCATTTAACAAATATCAACTTACAAAACTCAAATTCCAAATTATCGGCTCGCAAAGTCTTGATTCGAATAAAAATCTCTCGTAAAGACACAAAAGCACAAAGACTATTCTTTTAAAACGATACTGCAATGAAATTACCTCAACTTAAAAAGGCCAGCGTAAATTCATGCTTCAAAAAATCCATTTTTTTGTCCATATAGCTTTGCGAGACTAAAAACTTATTATTTTACAAATCCGGATTCACTGCCAAACTATTAAATAACTTCGCCTTGGTACTAAAAAATTTATTCTGTATTTCTATAGCTTTTAATTGTCCGTCAATCAATTTCGATTCTCTAGAGTTTACCAAAAACAGCGAACTTTCCCCTAGCTCAAATTTTCGTTCTTCTGCAAGTAGCATTTGCTGATAATCCGACACCATTTCTGTTGTAATTTCATTTTGTGCACTATAAGATTCCAATTCTTGTCTTAAAGCATTGATTTTATTTTGAAGATTAACACGCGTGGCATCGCGTTCGTATTCCGTGTCTTGTAATTTTAGTTTTGCTAGCTTTAAATCGCCACGTTCTTTTCTTAAAAACAATGGAAAACTTAGATTTACGCCTCCTTTATATTCCGCAGTATTAAGTGTTCTGACGACTTCTGGCGTTTCAGTTAAGAAATTATATTCCACATCAATTCTCGGTAACAATTTATTCGCCTTTAATCTTGTATCCACTTCTAAACCTTCTAACTTATAACCTAAGGACACCATTTTTGGATGGTTTTCTAACACAACGTCATCACTCCGTAATTGATTGATATTAAAAGTAGCATCTATAATTGGTTCTGAATTTATGTCAGGAATCACATTGGGCTGTAACTCAACTGGAACATTATTGTCCAACCATAAAAAATTAGACAGTTCCAAAGCTGCTTTTATCAATTTCACCTTAGATTGCTCTAAACCCAATTTTCTATTGTTGACTGCAATTCTGGCTTCGGTAGCATCAATTTCAGCATTCTCACCAACCTCAACACCTTTTTGCACGCCATCATAACGTTGTTGGGCATTGGTCAAAATATTTTCAAATAGCTTCAGTTCATTATACGCTTGTAACCATTCGAAATACACCAAAGACGCTTCAAACAATATGTTGTTGACGTATAAATCGCGATCTGCTTTGGCTTGTTCCCTAAATAACTTGGCTTGTTTTAATGCTGCCATTCGATTATTAATCAACAATCCTTGACCTAGAGGCACAGAAACACCTGCGCTGTACAAACCATCTTCTGGTACAAAATTTTCAGGATTTAAATAGTCTCCAGAGTTTTCTTCAAACACTGCTTTTAATTCTACGCCAAACCAAGTCGGAATTTTAAAGATTCCATTAAGTTTATCATAATATTCCGTGTTTTTGAATTGCTTTCTACCGTAATCAACTTCAATCTTTGGATCGAAAGCTCCACGGGATTTCATCAATTTGGCCTGACTTTCATCAATCACCAATTCTGCTTGCTTCACAATCGGGTGGAATTTTTTAACGTATCCTAAGTATTCATCAAAACGAAGCCTATTAGATAAGTCCTCCGTTTGAGAAAACCCAATATAACTAAAGCCTATAAGAACTATTGTAACTATGAATCTCATTCTTATTTCTTTTTAGCGGTTGCGCCTTCAGGTTGATAATAATTAGGTGGGAATCCATTCAATTTTCGCCATAACTCGAACCAAATTGGTACATCATCCAATAACGCCATAGTGTAGGCACCTGATCCAGCTCTAATTGCTTCTGGCCATTTTTCGGCTTCTTCATCTGGTGCTAGAAGCACTCTAAACTTACCGTTGTCGCTAATAAAATTTTCTACAGCCACCACTTTGGCACCATAAGTTCCGTAAGACACATTTGGCCAACCACTGAAAACGATAGCAGGCCAACCATCGAATTGCACGCGCACTTTTTCTCCTAAATTTAATAAAGGCAAATCAATAGGTTCTACAAAAGTTTCTACAGCCAAATCCACCTCAGCTGGCATGATGCCGACCAATGCTTCACCTTCCTTAAAGGTTTGCCCTACGCCTCCTCTTATCGCTTTATTAATGTAACCATCGTAAGGCGCCGTAATAAATAGTAAATCGTTTCGCATTTTGTAATTAGAATATTCATTGTCTAATTTAGATACTTGGGCTTCGGTATCAAACTGACTCGATTGTGCTGTAAACTTATCACTTTGCGCTTTGGAAATCTTATCAGAATATTCAGCATTGACTCTCGAAATTTCGAATTGCGCATTGAGTACCTCGTTCTTGCTCGCTAATAATTTATTTTCCTGTGATATTAATTTTGCTTCTGTTTCCTGAAGTTTTAATCGCTTGTCCTCAACATCCTTTGTGGCTTTAAAACCTTCTTCTTGTAATGTTACTGTACGGTCAAATTGACGTTCTGCAATTTGCTTATTGGTCTTGGCTGCTTCAAAATCAATGCTATCACTTTGCACCTTAAGTTTCGCTTGAAGCAATTTATTTTTCGCTTGCTCTAACTTCAGACCACGCTCATTGGCTAAGGCATCAATTTGTCGGTTTAGTGCTTTTACTTTTTCTTCATAAGAACCTACGGATTGTGATTTAGCATCACGTTGCTGAGCGGTACGCTCCACCAAATTAGGATCAAAATATTCGCTTTTAATTTCTGAGATTTTCATAATCGTATCACCTTTAGCAACAAAATCACCTTCCCTAACCAACCAAATCTCTATTCTACCAGGAATTGGAGATTGAATGGTTTGTGGTCTTTGGTCTGGCGTCAACGTGGTTACGTTACCTCTCCCTGTTATGTTTTGCGTCCAAGGTAGAAATAGAATGATGATTCCGATGATGGCAAACGCTCCTAAGAAACGATTGAAATACATATAGTATCGTCCGTGAAATACGCGTTTTCCTGATTTGGAATCCGAGATATCCACCGATTTATGTAATTGATTATGAGATATATTTAGCATAAAATGTTCTTTAAATAATTTCACCTTTTTTAAGGGTCACCACTTGAGTACAACTTTGTGACCAATCATTACTCATACTTACAACAACTAGAGCCCAAGGATTGTCATCACTGGTTAAGAACGAAATGATTTTCTTGACTTCTTTTGCCTCAAAATGCTCTAATGGATCTTCTAAAATAAGCACCTTTGGTTTGTTTACTATAGCTCTGGCCAATACAATTTTTTTAGCAATTGTAAATGAAATCTGCTTACCCTCTGGATATAATATGGTATTGAGGCCTTTAGAACTTTCCTTAATAAATTGATACAGTCCAACATTCTCGATGGCCCACATTAATTGCTCATCTGAGACATCTGGATTTCCAAAAGTTATGTTTTCCCTGATGGTACCTTCAAAAGGCGTTTCATCCGCTAGAGATAATCCTAAGTGACTTCGATAATGGTTGAGATTAACGTTGCGTAACATAAATTTATCTAAATATACTTTTCCATATGTAGGCTCTATGATTCCACCAATTAAACGGAGTAAACTCGATTTACCCGAACCACTTTCGCCTTTTACCAATAGTCGGCTCTTTGGTTTAATGACCAATGAGACATCTTTAATGATCGCATCATCTTTATCTGGTACCTTATAAGACACATTATCCAATTCAATATTAAAGTCGTTTTTGAATTCTGGTTTATCTCCTTCTTGCATTTCCAATTCCTTATCCACAACCTGACCCATTTTCTCTAAAGAGGTAAGTACATCATAAAAGGACTCCAAACCTAAAATGAGTTTTTCAACTGATGCAATGACGAGAAGAATTATAATTTCTGCAGCAACGAATTGACCGATATTCATTTCTTGATTTAAAACCAATAATCCACCAATCAATAACAAACCAGCCGTAACTATAACCTTAAAGCCTATCATTTGAATAAATTGAATAACTAAAATTCTAAAATGACTTTCTCTTGCCACCAGATATTCGTTTACCAATTCATCGTTTTTTTCAATAGCTAAGCTGGTCTTACCAGAAAGTTTGAAGCTGACTACAGCCCTTGCGACTTCTTGTATCCAATGGGCGACCTTATATTTATTTTTGGATTCCATAAGACTTGTGTCCATACCTTTTTTAGCCGTGAACTTAAATACGATATAGATAAGAATTAATAGCAAAATTCCGAAAGCAATAAAAAACGGATGGTAAAAGGATAACAATATCAAAGCAAATACGATTTGGAGAATTGCCGCAGGAATATCCACTAAAATCTTAGCCAAACCTTTTTGGATATTCAAAGTATCAAAAAATCGATTTGCCAATTCAGGTGGATAACTGTTGCGTAACTCATCCATCTTTAGCTTTGGAAAACGATAGGTAAATTCAAAAGAGGCCCTTGTAAAAATACGTTGTTGAATAGTTTCAATAATTCGCATTTGCATTAATTGCAATATTCCTACAAATGCAACACCTACGGTTACCAGAATGACAAGAATAATCCAGGACGTACTTACCTGAGCACCTTGTATTAAATTGATTATAGCCTGTATTCCCAAAGGCAATGTAAGTGCTAAAAAGCCAGAAAAAATGGCGTAGTAGATGACCTGTAAAACATCTCTTTTCTCTAATTTTAAAAGACCCACTAGCCTTTGCCAAGGAGACATTACTGTTTTTTTTTCTGCCATAATTATTTATTAATGGTTTTAATGGTCAACTCTTTAAAGAAATCTGTTGGTGTGGTGTTGCCATCACAGTCTGTAATTGATGTAAAGTGATCAGCCAAATAGTGCTGATGAAGTGCACCATCTACAATTGTACTCGCTAAAGTCAGTGAAAATTTATAATCTGAATTATTATTGGAAATCATATCACTTAAGCGTTTCACTAAACGTTTGTATACTATAAAATAGCCTTCTTTATTTTCGCTATCCACTTCTTTGGTTAGAAACGATTTAGAATTTTCGTTGATAATAATTCTATTTAGTACGATTTCATCAATATGATCAAAGGCTACATCTTGTTTTATCTTTTGAGTGACGATTTCAATGGCTTTGAATAATTGTTCCTTGTGATCTTTCATATTAAATGTGGCAAACACCATCTGATATTCAATCCAAGCCCAATACCAAGAGGTAAGATATAGAAGGAGCTTATGCTTACTTTCAAAATAACGATAAATAGAACTTTCGTTAGATCCAATTTTTAAACCCAGCTTCTTAAAGGTAAAACTGTCAAAACCAATATCATCTATTAAAAGAATACTATGTTCAATAATGCGCTTTCCTAAATCTGATGATTCTGGATCTTTTATGTAAATTTTATCAGGTACCTGAATCTTTAAATTTGAAAGTAAATTAATCATAACTAAAATATTTAATTGCAAATATAATAGTATTACTATTAATTTTGGGTATTTAACAATTATTTAGCATCCTATAATTAGGATGAACTCTAAAATATAAATGATGAAAATTAACCTATAGCTCGGAAATTGCTGATTTTTCGTCCTTAAAGACTTGTATTTCGGGCAAACCAGCAATCGCTTTATTAATCCAATTTAGGGCTTCAGACTTATTATCCTTGTGCTTATAAATTTGCGCCAAGCGATAATAAGCCCATTCTTTTGGTACGCCATCCTGAGCCGAGTGATTGGTTAAATAGGCTTTAATACACTTCTCACCTTTATTGAGCTGAATATTATAATCTGCACAAACTTTTCCGATTTGATAGTGCATTGCATTGCGTTGGTGTTTGTCTTTCGCTTCTTCTAAATTACCAATGGCTTTTTCTGGTTGGTGTTGACCTTCGTAGAATTTAGTCAACTTTTCATAACAGGTTACAGAACCGCCTACCTTTATGGCCAATCTGTAATATTTTTCGGCCAGTTCTGGTTCGTCATCATATTCGTAAACATAACCTTTAGCTAAGTAGCCATCGACTTTTGACAGATTTTGTAACTCATTGGCATATCTTAAAGCTTTGTCATTACTACCGCCTATAATACCTGGCAAGGACACGTATAACTCCACCAGAGCCCAACGTGCTTCGATATGGTTTGGGTCTAATTGAGCTGCTTTTATAAAAGAATATTTAACGTCGCCTATAATGGCGAGGGCTTTTAATTTACTTATGCTTAATGCTTTCATGCCTAAAGCACCACCATATTTATAATGGTAGTCTGCATTTTCTGGTCGTTTCTGTTTTAAAATTTGAAATTGTGCAATGGCTTCATCCCATTTTTTCTGATAGCCATAGGCTTCGCCTAAAAGTTCAATGGCCTTCATATCGTTTGGATTCGATACTAAAAAATCGGTCATTTCGTTTTGTGCCTTTACGTATTCTTTATTCGCTATAAACGCCTCAGCATTTGCTATAGACGTTTGGGAATAACAAAACGAAGACAACAATAAAACAAACAGAAATCTCAGCATATTAATATTCGGTTATCGGACAAATATATGATTTAATAACGTTCAGTTTCCTCAACAAATTGTTAACTTCACTCATCGAAATGAACCTTTTACTCATTTGGTCTGTTTTTGGAATACATTTTGAATGTTTTTTGTAATAAATACTATCATATGAAACACTATATATCATTACTTATGCTCATCTGCTTCGCTTCTTTTTCCAATGCCCAAAATGATTTTGAAAATCAATGGAAAGAAGTATCCAAACTCGAAAACGACGGACTTACAAAAAGTGCTTCGGAATTGGTAGAGACTATTTATAAAAATGCGGTTAAGACGGAAAACACCCAACAACGGATCAAAGCTTTGTTACATATTAGTAAGTATATGCTAACCCTTGAAGAAGATGCACAACTTAACATCGTTAATCGTTTCAAATCTGAAATCGATGCCACGAAAGATATCGTGACCAAGCACCTTTTGGAAAATATGTTGGCCACCATGTATTGGCACTATTTTCAGCAAAGTCGCTATCAATTTTATAACAGAACCAAAACCTCTGAAAAAGTTAGTGATGATTTTAGAACTTGGGATTTAGAAACTATTTTTAATGAAATCCACAAATATTATCAGCGTTCTCTTGAAAATGCAGATCTACTTCAAGAAGAATCGCTAAATGAATACAGCATACTGCTTAATGAAGTCAAAAACTCAAAAACATATCGTCCAACATTATACGACTTATTGAGTCATAATGCCTTAAGTTTTTATAAAACGGACGAAAACAGCATCACACAACCGGCCTATAAATTTACTATTGATAACGCTGATTTTATTTCCGATAGCGAACTATTTCTCAATGTGAATTTAACATCCAAAGACACCTTATCACTTCAACGAAATGCTCTTAAAATCTTTCAGAATTTATTAAAATTCCATCGTAAAGACCAAGTCTCAAAAGCCTTTGTAGACGTAGATATTGAACGTTTGAATTTTGTAAAACAACATGCCACATTTTCAAATTCAGAAGATTTACTTCTTGAAACCTTAATGTCGAAATCAGATGAATTAAAAGTTTCGGAATTATCCACTTTATATGATTACGAAATTGCAACAGTTTATCAAAAACAAGGCAATTCATTCAACAATAATCTTGAAGACAACGTGATAAACACCAGAAATCGTTGGAAATTAAAAGAAGCCATTGAACTTTGTACTTCGGCAATTGCTAAATTTCCAGAAAGTATTGGAGCTCAAAAATGTAAGGTTTTAATAGCACAAATTCAACAACCGAGTTTACAGTTACAAGCTGAAGAATTTATTGGTATTAATGTACCTTCAAGAATCTTAGTGACGTATAAGACTTTAGAAAACTTAGATTTCAAAATTTACAAAGTTTCACAAAGTCAAATAGAACGTTTTAATGGAATTTACAGGGCAGATGAAAAACGAGCGTTTTTCAAAAACCTGAATCCTGTTGAAACTTTTTCGAGCGCTTTAAAAACAGAAGGCGATTATCAAAACCATGGTACCGAAATTGTAGTACCAAATCTGGCAAATGGTTTATATCTTATTAAAGCAAATACTAATTCTGACACTGACGTTTTTGCTACGGCTCATATTCAGGTTACGGATGTAGCGTTGGTGGAAAGCTCTGAAAACGAGTCGCATTTCTATCAAGTCATCAATAGACACGATGGGAAACCAATGACTAATATTACAGCTGAACTATCTTATTCCAATAACCAAAATGACAAGCGCTTGACCAAAAGATTTACAACCGACCGTTTTGGAAAATTTGAATTTAGTAAAGACAATAAGTATTACAGAAACGTTCAAATAAAAATCAATTCAAAAGACGATACAGGCTATTTTGGCGATTATTACATCAACAGAACCTACAATCAAAACACAAGTAACGATACACAATACCATACGTTTTTATTTACGGACCGAAGCATTTACAGACCAGGACAAACGGTTTATTTTAAAGGCATCATTACGCAATCGAAAGACGGAAAATCATCGGTTGCTGATGACAAAGAAATTACGGCAGAGTTGCATAATGTGAATGGCGAGAAAGTATCGGAATTAAAGTTTGTAACCAATGAATTTGGATCGTTTCATGGTGAATTCATACATCCCAACGGAGGATTAACAGGTCAGTTCTATATCAGAACATTATCAAATACGGTGGGCAGTGGACATCATTATTTTTCGGTTGAAGAATACAAACGACCAAAATTTAAACCTGAATTTCAGCCGATTACAGAAACCTATAAAGTCAATGATTGCATCACGGTTAAAGGTACTGCCATTGCTTTTGCTGGTAGCAACATTACAGATGCCAAAGTAGTTTATCGCGTTAAACGAAATGTAAGATTTCCAGGTTGGTATTATTGGAGACGACCATATTTTAACTCAGAAGCGCAAGAAATTACCTTTGGAGACACTAAAACAAATGCCAAAGGCGAGTTTGAAATTACGTTCAAAGCCATTCCAGACGAAAGTGTGTCAAAAGACAACCTTCCGGTTTTCAATTATGAAGTCACTGCAGATGTTACCGATATTAATGGCGAAACACGTTCAACTTCTACGATTGTCAATGTTGGTTATCATGCTATGACACTCAACATTGTGGCACCTCAAAAAATTGATAAAGAGACCAAAGAAATAGAATTGACTCTAACATCGCAAAATCTCAATGGCGAATTTATACCTACAAAAGGAGAATTAAAAATCTATAAACTGAACGCACCAGACCGTGTTTTAAGAACAAGGCCTTGGCAAGCGCCAGATTATCAAACGCTTTCTAATGGAGAATTTATAAAACTATTTCCGCACGAACCTTATGACAATGAAGGTCAATTGACCAATTGGCCAAAAGGCGAGGAAGTTTACAGCACATCTTTTGATACTGAAAACGCGAAAACCATCACCCTAAAAAAACTGAACAAATGGGAATCCGGACAGTATATCCTTGTTGCAGAAAGCAAAGATAAGTTTGGGCAAACCGTAAAAGATCAAATATTCACGGCACTTTTTAGTGATAAAGACAAAACCGTTGCCGACAACCAATTATATGAAGCGCAATTGAACAAAACGAGTTACGAAACCAATTCCATGGCAAAATTAACTTTAGGTTCGGCAGCAGAAAACCTAACCGTCACGGTTGAAATTGAAAAAGACAACACAATTATAATGACACAATTGGTTGAACTTAATGATTCTAAAAAAACGATAACGATTCCTGTTTTGGAAAGTGATTTAGGAGGGTTTGCGGTGCATACATCATTTGCAGCTTTCAATGAATTTCACTCCCAGAGTTTTAATGTAAACGTGCCTTATCCTAAAACCGATTTGGAAATTGAAACGACAACGTTCCGAGACAAACTACAACCAGGACAAGACGAAACCTGGAGTTTTAAAATAAAAGGCCCAAAAGGCGATAAAGTTTCTGCGGAATTGTTAGCAAGTATGTACGATGCGTCTTTAGATGAATTTAGGGCTCATAATTGGAACTTCAACCCTATTCATAATCCTGTTTATTATGGAAGAATCCATAAAAATTCGGGACAGAGCTTTGGAACCACTCATTTTAGATTGTTTAATAATTTTAATGTAAACCAGAGTTACCCATATCAAGGTTTCGACCAATTGAATTGGTTTGGGTTTTATTTAGGAAATGATTTTTTTGTAAAAAGAAGTATCAGTTATAGTAACAGAGTATCCGCACCACAAGCAGATTTGATGGCCATGGAAGATTCTGCAGAAATGGAAGAAGTTGTAACTGTAGGTTATGGTGAAACAACGAAAACTGAAAGTGATAAAGAATGGAATCCAAAAAATTCAGATGGAAGTAATCCTAATCAAAATAAAAAAGAGATTGATTTAGATAATATCCAAATCCGAAAAAACCTAAACGAAACCGCCTTCTTCTTTCCACAATTGCAAACCGATGCGGAAGGCAACGTCAGTTTCAACTTTAAAGCACCAGAAGCGCTGACCAAATGGAAACTACAATTGTTGGCACATACTAAAATTTTGGAAAGTGCAGTAACGCAACTAGAAACCGTTACCCAAAAAGAGTTAATGGTCATACCTAATGCACCACGTTTTTTGAGGGAAGGCGATGAAATTACTATTAGTACTAAAATAGCCAATCTTACAGAAAATGAATTATCAGGTGTTGCACAGTTAATTTTGACCGATGCATTAACCGGAAAGATCATTACCGAATCTCTTATCCGCACACAAGCTAGTTCTTCCCCTCTGGGGAAGCTAGAAGGGGCTTCTTTTTTAGTTTCCTCAAAAGGCAACACACAAGTCTCATGGATTTTAGGTATTCCTGAAGGTCTACAAGCGGTACAATACAAAGTGATTGCAAAAGCAGGCGATTTTAGTGATGGTGAGCAAAATGCCTTACCTGTTTTAAGTAATAGGATGCTAGTCACGGAAACACTTCCTATGTGGGTACGTTCTAACCAGACCAAAACATTTACGTTGGATAAGTTGAAGAATAATACTTCGACAACATTAACCAATCATAAGCTAACACTAGAAATAACGTCAAATCCGGCTTGGTATGCCGTTCAAGCTTTACCATATTTAATGGAATATCCTTATGACTGCAATGAGCAAACATTTTCACGTTATTATGCGAATGCTCTGGCGCAACATATTGTAAAATCGAATCCTAAAATTGAAGCGGTTTTTAAGCAATGGAAATCGACGGATGCTTTACTTTCTAATTTAGAAAAGAATCAAGAATTAAAATCATTATTGATTCAAGAAACGCCTTGGTTACGTAATGCTGAATCTGAAACGGAACAGAAAAAACGTATCGCTTTATTATTCGACCTTAATAAGATGACTAATGAATTGCAATCTGCTCTTAGAAAACTGCGAAACAATCAGCATAGTTCTGGCGCTTGGCCTTGGTTCAATGGCGGACGCGATAATCGATTTATCACACAGCATATCATTGCTGGTTTTGGGCATCTCAAACAACTAAATGTTAGACAAGACCCTGTTGAAGGCTTTTCTGAAAACCAAATGATTCAAAATGCATTACAATATTTAGATACCGAATTCGTACAAGAATATAAAGACCTCAGAAAGTACAATAAGAATGCAGATTTAAGCAAAGACCATCTATCGCATACGCAACTGCATTATTTATACACACGAAGTTTTTATCCCGAACATACGCCTTCTAAAGAAGTGAAAAAAATAATGGATTATTACCAAACACAGATTCAAAAGTATTGGTTAAGACGTTCATTATACGATAAAGGATTAATGGCATTGACCATGCACAGAATGGCTGATGCCAAAACAGCAGCTAAAATCGTAAACTCCCTAAAAGAAACCAGTATTACGTCTGAAGAACTAGGAATGTACTGGAAAAACAACACCAACTCTTGGTATTGGTACCAAGCACCAATTGAAACCCAAGCCTTGATGGTTGAAGTGTTTTCGGAAGTTGGTAATGTCATACAGAGCGACCTGTCCGAAGAAGCAAAAACGAAGGCGGAAGCGAATAATCTCAAAGACATCGACAACCTAAAAATCTGGTTGTTAAAGAATAAACAAACCAATAGTTGGAAAACAACCAAAGCAACTTCTGAAGCCGTTTACGCCTTGTTATTACAAGGAAGTGATTGGCTCAGCGTTACAGAACAAGTGGAAGTAAAAGTTGGCAATGAAACCATTTCGCCTTCGACATTAGATAACGTAAAAGTGGAAGCTGGAACAGGTTATTATAAAACCTCATGGAATGGTTCAGAAATTACACCAGAGAAAGCTGATGTTACCATCACTAAAACCATGCCTGCCGGCAGGCAGAAAGGTGGAGGCATTGCTTGGGGAGCCTTGTACTGGCAATATTTTGAAGATTTAGATAACATCACTTCGGCAGACACACCTTTAAAATTAAGCAAGAAACTATTCATAAAATCGAACACGGCTAATGGCGAAGAAATCACCGAAATCACTTCAAATTCAATATTAAAAGTTGGCGATTTAATTAGGGTTAGAATTGAATTGAGAACCGATAGAACCATGGAATTTGTACATCTTAAAGATATGCGAGCTGCAGGTTTAGAGCCTATAAATGTATTATCGCAATACAAATGGCAAGATGGTTTGGGCTATTACGAAAGTACCAAAGATGCAGCCACTAACTTTTTTATGGACTATTTACCAAAAGGGGTTTATGTTTTTGAATATGATTTACGCGTGAACAATGCAGGAGACATGAGCAATGGCATTAGCACCATTCAGAGTATGTATGCACCGGAATTTAGTAGTCATAGTGAGGGGATTCGAATTTCTGTAGATTGATTTATCTCTTGAAAAAAGAAATTATTCTCTAGAGGTAATTCTATAACTAAACACTGCAAATTTCTCGCAAAGGCGCAAAAGGAGCAAAGGATAAAGCAGACTAAAAAATGTAAACCTAAAAATTTGAAATTATTACGGTTTAATTTTCATTTTTTACTGAAAACTGAGACTGAGACTGAGAACTAAAATTTACATTCCAGTACGTATCGCCTCCACAGGATCCAATCTAGAGGCTTTCATTGCTGGTACAACTCCGGAAATCAGACCTATAATCGAGGAAATAAAAAATCCGAGAAACATATTTTGAGCAGATAGTACAAAAGTGAAATCTTCAGTAAGGTTACTTCCTATTATCGTGCCTATCCAAACTAAAAACAGACCTACTACACCGCCTACGATAGCCAAAATCACAGCTTCAAATAAAAATTGAAACAGGATAAATTTATTCTTTGCCCCTAATGATTTCTGAATCCCAATAAGATTGGTACGTTCTTTCACACTCACAAACATAATGTTGGCAATTCCAAAACCGCCTACCAATAAAGAAAAACCACTTATTATCCAACCAATTAAATTCAAACTGTCAATAATCGTATCTATCAAATCTTGTAATCCTGAAATAACACTAATAAAAAAAGTATCTATTTCGTCCGGTTTCAAACCTCTTTTAGTCCGCATTATTTGAACAACTTCAGCTTTTAAACCTGCAATATCAGCATCTTTTTCTGGTTTGATAATAACAATATATTTCATATTTGGATTATTATCACCATACCTATTCCTCACATAATTCGCAGGTAGAAAAATAGACACATCGTTACTATCGCCAAACAAACCTGAACCTTCTTTTTTAACCACACCAATGACCGTAAACTTCTGGCCGAAGAGCCTCACCTTTTTACCTATCGGCTCAAACTCTCCAAAAAGTGATTTAGCGATTTCCGATCCAATTACCACTACAGGCCGACCAGAATTAGATTCAGATTCATTGTAAAAACGACCTTTTTCAAATTCCAAAACTTGAATATCAGCAAATTCATGAGAGACCACTACGGTATTGACACTGCTTACCAATTCAGATTCATACCTAATATTTTCGCGCTTCACAAATAATTGTAATGCTACGTGTTCTGCTTCAGACAATGAAGCATCTAGAGTTTTGTATTCGTTATAAGTTATTTCATCAAAAGTCTCCCTTTGCCAACGTGGCACATCAGTTGGGCCAAACGGCATATTTGCCAAGTACATAGTATTACTATCTAAATTACTTAACTTACCTTGAATAGTTTGATCGAGAGAATCGACTGCTGCCAAAACAGCAATAATAGAAAATATACCAACCGTTACACCTAAAAGCGACAAGAATGTCCTGAGTTTATTAGTACGAAGCGCATTTAAAGCGAATGAAAAACTCTCTTTCAGTAAACGTAAATAGACCAGCATGCAAAGGTTGTTTTAAAACAATTTAAATATAGGACGTTTTCAACAATTTATTGTTACAAAAAACTTAAAGAAACTGGTTTCAGCACCAATAATTCTTTTTGAATATGCGTATTTTTGCACCATCAAAAACACAACACAACATTATGAGCAACAAAACCATTTCATCGGCACTAATATCGGTATTTAGTAAAGATGGATTAGCACCAATCGTTAAAAAATTAAACGACCTCAACGTTACCATTTATTCTACAGGTGGCACAGAAAAATTCATCAAGGATTTAGGAGTTGATGTCATACCAGTAGAAGACGTAACCTCTTATCCATCAATTCTTGGAGGCCGTGTAAAAACCTTGCATCCTAAAGTTTTTGGAGGTATTCTGAATCGTCAAAATCACGATGGCGATGTTGCTGAATTAAAAGAGTTCGACATTCCACAAATTGATGTAGTTATTGTGGATTTATATCCTTTTGAAAAAACTGTAGCTTCTGGAGCAAGCAACCAAGATATTATTGAAAAAATTGATATTGGAGGTATTTCCTTGATTAGAGCGGCCGCTAAAAATTATGCAGATGTAACTTGTGTCTCTTCGGTTGACGATTATGCTGAGTTTTTGGAATTATTGGAAACCAAAAATGGTGAAACTTCTGAAGCCGATAGAAAACAATTTGCTGCAAAAGCATTTAATGTATCATCGCATTACGATTCTGCAATATTTAATTACTTCAACAAGAATCATGAAATTCCTACTTTAAAAATTTCGGAAAACAATGGGAAAGTGTTGCGTTATGGCGAAAATCCACATCAAAAAGGGTTTTTCTTCGGAGATTTTGATGCCATTTTTACAAAACTTCATGGTAAGGAATTAAGCTATAATAACCTTTTGGATGTTGATGCCGCTGTTAATTTAATGCTGGAATTTAAAAACGACGCACCAACGTTTGCCGTTTTAAAACATAATAATGCTTGCGGTTTGGCTCAGCGCGACACGTTACACCAAGCTTACGTAGATGCCTTAGCTGGCGATCCAGTTTCAGCTTTTGGTGGCGTTTTAATAAGTAATTCCGAAATTGATTTGGCAACCGCTGAAGAAATACATAAACTATTCTGTGAAGTGGTTATCGCACCATCGTTTTCTGCTGAAGCATTAGAAGTTCTGAAAGGAAAGAAAAACAGAATCCTTTTAATCCTGAAAGATATAGAGATGCCAAAAACCAATGTAAGAAGTTGTTTAAATGGTGTTCTAGTTCAAGATAGAAATAACGTAACAGATACACTTGAAGGTTTAAAATCAGTTACAAAAACCACAGCATCTTCGAGTGAATTAGACGATTTAATTTTCGCTTCAAAAATTTGCAAACACACAAAATCCAATACCATTGTTTTAGCAAAGAACAAGCAATTGTGTGCCAGTGGCACAGGACAAACAAGTCGTGTTGATGCCTTAAACCAAGCGATTCACAAAGCGAAATCGTTCAATTTTGATTTAAATGGAGCCGTTATGGCGAGTGATGCATTTTTTCCATTTCCGGATTGTGTAGAAATTGCGGACAATGCTGGAATTACGGCTGTCATTCAACCTGGAGGTTCCATAAAAGATGAATTAAGTATTAATTATTGTAACGAGAATAATCTTGCGATGGTTTTTACAGGAACGCGTCATTTTAAACATTAAAATTAGATACTAGACCGCTTCACTTTTAGAAGCAAGAATCAAGACTTAATACGGAGTTTTTTTAAAATCAAATAAAAAACAAAAATAATCAATCAATAAACATCTTTAAATGTAGAAATAACGTATATTTTACTACTTTTACAGATAGTCTTAAAAAGAAGACTGAAATAACCCAAATAATTAAGAACAGCATATGGGATTTTTTGATTTCCTAACGGAAGAAATAGCCATAGATTTAGGAACCGCAAATACACTGATAATCCACAACGACAAGGTTGTTGTTGACAATCCATCGATAGTAGCAAGAGACCGCATTAGCGGAAAAATCATAGCCGTTGGTAAAGAAGCCAACATGATGCAAGGAAAAACGCACGAAAACATCAAAACCATTCGTCCATTAAAAGATGGCGTAATTGCAGATTTTGATGCTTCGGAGCAAATGATAAGCATGTTTATTAAAAACATTCCTGCGCTAAAGAAGAAATTCTTTAATCCTGCTTTGCGAATGGTCGTTTGTATTCCTTCTGGAATTACTGAAGTAGAAATGCGAGCGGTAAAAGAATCTTGTGAGCGTGTTAATGGTAAAGAGGTTTATTTAATCCATGAACCAATGGCAGCGGCAATAGGTATTGGAGTGGATATTATGCAACCAAAAGGAAACATGATTGTTGACATTGGAGGTGGTACTACCGAAATCGCCGTAATTGCTCTTGGTGGTATTGTTTGTGACAAATCTGTAAAAGTTGCAGGTGATGTATTTACAAATGATATTATCTATTACATGAGAACACAGCATAACTTATATGTTGGAGATAGAACAGCTGAAAAAATTAAAATCCAAATAGGAGCTGCAACTGAAGATTTAGAATTACCTCCAGAGGACATGAGTGTTCAAGGTCGTGATTTGTTAACGGGAAAACCGAAACAAGTTCAAATTTCGTTCCGTGAAATTGCTAAAGCTTTAGATAAATCCATTTTACGTATTGAAGATTCTGTAATGGAAACCTTATCGCAAACGCCTCCTGAATTAGCAGCAGATATTTATAACACCGGAATTTATTTAGCTGGTGGTGGATCTATGTTAAGAGGTTTAGATAAACGACTTTCCCAAAAAACAGATCTTCCCGTTTATATTGCTGAAGATCCATTAAGAGCTGTTGTAAGAGGTACAGGAATTGTACTTAAAAACTTACCTAAATACAAAAGCGTATTGATTAAATAAGCCGTAAATAATGCAACAAATTTTTAATTTTGTTATTAGAAACAAAACCTTTCTGTTGTTTTTATTGCTTTTTAGTATTGCCTTAGCTTTAACGATTCAATCGCATACTTATCACAGGAGTAAATTTATAAATTCCGCCAATTTTTTAACTGGTGGTGTTTATGGAACTATGAATTCCGTGGATCAATATTTTAATTTAAAAACGGAGAATGATATTCTCGCTAAAGAAAACAAACGTTTAAGAGAACAGCTCTTGAATATAAATACGACAGCAGATTCCTCGTATATCGACACAACATATTCCAAATCAAAATATCGAATTACAACGGCAGAAGTCTATAAAAATAGTTACTCGCTTACCAATAATTACCTTACACTAAACAAAGGTAAAAACGATAGTATAAAACGAGATTTTGGCGTTATGACTTCCAATGGAATTATTGGAATTATTGATAATACGTCCAAGAATTATGCAACGGTTTTATCTATTTTAAATACAAGAAGCCGCATCAATGCCAAAATAAAAGCCACCAACCATATTGGGTCTTTAAAGTGGAATGGCGAATCTCCAATCTATGTACAGCTTGAAGATGTTTCTCAATTTGCACCAGTAAAAGTTGGTGATACCATTCAAACAGGTGGCGAATCTTCAATTTTCCCAAAAGGTATTGGTATTGGAACTATTGATAGTTTTGAAACCGATATTGGTGGAGACACATATACCATTCAAGTGAAATTATTTAACGACATGACCAATGTAGGAACGGTTTATATCTTAGAAAATTTAGATAAAAACGAAATTCAAGATTTAGAAAACAGCACAGATGAATAGTGTTGCAGGTCTAAATATCGTTCGGTTTGTGTTACTACTTTTAGTACAAGTAATGATATGCAACCATATTGACTTATTTGGTTATATCAATCCCTATATTTATATCATATTTATTTTCCTATTTCCGATAAAGGAAGAACGACTTGTGTTGTTATTGGTTAGTTTTTTATTAGGTATGCTGGTGGATATGTTTTCCGATTCTGGAGGCGTCCATGCGGCAGCGGCAGTAAGTCTAGCCTATGCAAGACCAATTCTTCTAAAAAATTCGTTCGGTATGCAGTACGAGCATCAAAGTATAAAATTTCGTAACACTGATATGGGTAGTTTAATTACTTACATTTCATTGGGTACGGTAATTCATCATTTGGTATTGTTTTCATTAGAAATTTTTAACATTTCCAATATACTTTTAATCATTCAAAAAACGTTATTTTCTAGTATTTTCACTATAATACTTAGTGTATTGATTATAATTCTATTTAGCCGAAATAAAAAATGAGAAAATTATTACTCTTATCTACTGTAGTTCTTGTAGGTCTTGTTTTTATTGCGCGTCTATTTTACTTACAAGTTTACAACAGCTCAGCTTACGATATTTTTGAAGATACTGCGATTAGAAAAGTGTACAACTATCCTAAACGTGGTTATGTGTATGACAGGAATGGTAAACTTTTGGTTGCCAATCAACCGTCATATGATGTGATGGTCATTCCCAGGGAAGTTGTTCCTTTAGATTCATCACAAATAGATGAGTTCTGCAAATTATTGAAAATTACCACAGAAGACTACCATAAAAAATTAGCAAGAGCAACCAATTATTCGCCAAGACTACCGTCTCCTTTTGTGCCGCAGCTTTCAAAAACGGATTATGCGGTGCTTCAAGAGAAAATGCGAAAATTTGAAGGATTTTATATTCAAAAACGATCGCTTCGATCATACCAAACCAGTATTGGCGCAAATGTATTAGGCGATCTTGGCGAAGTTAATCGTAGAACTATTAAAAGTCAGCCTTATTACAAATTAGGCGATTTAATTGGTAAGCAAGGGGTTGAAAAAACTTACGAAGAGGTTTTGCGAGGGGTAAAAGGGATAAAATTTATTCAGAAAGATCGATTCAATAAAAATATCGGACCGTATAAAGATGGTGTCTTTGATACTTTACCTAAACCCGGAAAAGACATTACCTTAACTATTGATTCAGAACTTCAGGCCTATGGTGAATTATTAATGAGGCACAAACGCGGAGGTATGGTTGCCATAGATCCTCAAAGTGGTGAAATTTTAGCCATGGTCACTGGCCCAAGTTACAACCCTAATTTATTGGTTGGACGAGAGCGAAACAAAAATTTTTCTAGCTTATTCTTAGATAAAGTTAACAAACCCACTTTCGACAGAGGCTTACAGGCACAATATCCGCCAGGATCGCCATTCAAAGTTATAAATGCATTAATTGGTTTACAAGAAGGCGTGGTTGACACCCATGATAAGTTTACTTGTAGAATGGGCTACTATTATGGTAGTCAAAAATTAACGGGTTGCCACCATCATAGAAGTCCTGCAGATATGAATTTAGGCATTGCACAATCTTGTAACGCTTATTTTGTCAATGTCTACCGTCGTATCATTGACAAATATGACGATGCAGGAAAAGGCATGAACATTTGGGCAGATCATGCTAAAAGTTTTGGACTCGGCAACTTTTTGAATAACGATTTGTCCGTAGGACAACCAGGACGAATTCCTAATGGCGACTACTACGATAGAGCATACGGTGACAATCGTTGGGGTTCTACTTATATTGTCTCTAATGCCATTGGACAAGGCGAAGTCGAGGCTACACCAATCCAGTTAGCAAATATGGCTGCGGCTATTGGCAATCGTGGTTACTATTACACACCGCATATTATTAAAGATATTGAAGACGATACAATTCCGAAGAAATATAAAACACCAAAATATACAACCATAGATAAACGTCATTTTGAACCTGTGGTACAAGGGATGTTTGACGTTTACAATAAAGGAACTGCAGAATACCTACAAGTTCCAGGCATTGAAATCTGTGGAAAAACAGGTACTGCCGAAAACTTCGTAAAAATTGATAGTGTAAAAACCCAACTTACAGATCATTCTATTTTTGTGGCTTTTGCGCCTAAGGATAATCCAAGAATCGCCATTGCCGTTTTTGTAGAAAACGGTTATTGGGGAAGTCGGTTTGCCGGTAAAATGGCAAGTCTAATGATTGAAAAACACATTAAAGGAGAAATAACAAGAACCGACTTAGAACGATGGATTCTAACTCATAGCTTGGAAAATGAATATAAAAAACCGTATTCAGGCGAACCTTTTAAAATTAATGGTGAAACATCGCTTCAGGTTATTGAAAATTATGCCATCGAGGATGAATCCGGCAACATGATTCAAAATGAATCTGACCAGCAAAATTTTAAAAATTAATGTTGAGAGAAAATCATAGAGGTTTTAAATTCGATTGGATTACCATTGTACTATTTCTACTGTTAGTTGCTTTTGGTTATCTCAATATTTTATCAGCCTCTCATGTTGGCGAAGTCACAAGTTATTTTGATACCTCTCAATTATATGGCAAGCATTTAATTTTTGTTGGCCTAACCTTTGTCCTTATTGTACTTATTCTTTCTGTTGAAGCCAAATTTTATGAGCGATTTGCAAGTTTGATCTATTTAGTTGCCATGTTGGCATTGATTGGCTTATTCATTTTTGGAAAGGACGTTAATGGTGCACGCTCTTGGTATGGCATTGGCAGTATGACCATTCAACCGAGCGAATTTGCAAAGTTTGCTACAGCTTTGGCAGTTGCTAAATACGTCAGTGACCTTCAGACTAATATGACCACTATTAAGGATCAAATTAGAGTTGCTGCTATTATATTTATTCCTGCTTTATTGATTTTACTCCAGAATGACGCTGGAAGTACCATCGTATATTTAGCTTTTTTCTTTGTCTTTTATCGTGAAGGTTTGCAACAAATCTATTTGATTATTGCCTTATCATTAATCGTTCTCGCTGTTCTAGGTCTAAAATTTGGCGTAGTAATTACAGCATTAGTTGCTGCAGTTATTATCGCAAGTGTTTACTTTATGCGGAAGAAAAAGCGTGGATCTATACTGCAATATATAGCAGTTCTTTTAGTTTCTGTTTGCTTTGCTTATGGCGTGAAGCTCTTTTATGAACATGGTCTTAAAACCCATCAACAAAATAGAATTAGCCTTTGGTTACGTTTAGAAAAAGATCCTGCAAAACTAGAACGCATGAAAAAAGCGGAAGCCTACAATCTTATTCAATCGGAACAAGCCATTAGCTCTGGTGGTGTTTCAGGAAAAGGTTTTTTACAGGGCACAAGAACAACGGGAAAATTTGTACCAGAACAGCATACCGATTACATTTTTAGCACAGTAGGCGAAGAATGGGGGTTTTTAGGCACAAGCTTTGTAGTGCTCATATTTGTACTTCTTATTGTTCGGATTCTATATTTGGCCGAAGCCCAAAAGTCACAATTCAGTCGGGTTTACGGTTATGGCGTCGCTTCGATTTTGTTTATCCATTTTACCATTAATATTGGGATGGTCATGGGCTTGATTCCGACAGTTGGTATTCCATTACCGTTTTTTAGTTATGGTGGTTCAGGACTTTGGGGATTTACTATCTTACTGTTTATTTTTGTAAAATTGGATAGTAATAAGATTAACGAGTGGTAATGAATAGACTTAAGATCGCTTCGCTTTTAGAGGTTAGAGTATAGACTTCATTTTTTCGAAAAAATTCTGGTCTGCGTGCAACAGCATCCTGCAAGGTTTTATTTGTAACCTTGCAGGTTAGGAATTCCATAATTATTTTAAACTGGACAAACTAGCTTGAATCGTTTCAATCTTAGCTAAAGCATCTGCTTCTTTCTTTTTCTCGGAAGCCACGACTTGTTCTGGTGCACCAGCAACAAATCGTTCGTTAGATAATTTCTTTTGTACCGATTTCAAGAAACCTTCTGTATAATTTAATTCTTCAGTTAACTTTTTAATTTCAGCCTCCACATCAATACTGCCTTCCATAGGAATAAAATATTCGTTCGATTTTACTCTGAATGTTAATGCACCTTCAACAGCTTCTTTAACATATTCATAGCTTTCAAGGTGGCCTAATTTTGAAATAACCTCATCAAAGGTATTGGCAGCATTTTCATTATTTACAACCGAAAACCCAATAGCATCCTTAAACGCAATATTCTTTTGTTTTCTAATATTTCTAATTCCTGAAATAACTTCGGAAGCGAACTCAAATTCTGAAATCAAAGTTTCATTTATTGGTTTTGCTTCTGGCCATTTGGCTATTATTAAAGCGTCTTTAGGTGAGCGTTCTTTAATATATTGCCAAATATCTTCCGTTAAGAATGGCATAAATGGATGAACGATCTTTAAGTTATCTTCAAAAATCGACATTACCTTTTCATATGTTGTTCTGTCAATGGGTTGCTGGTAAGCTGGTTTTACCATTTCTAACATCCAACCACAAAAGTCATCATAAATTAACTTGTAAATAGACATTAAAGCGTCACTTAATCTGTATTTGCTAAAATGATCTTCTATTTCTACCAAAACGGATTGAAACTTGGCTTCGTACCATTCTATCGCTATTTTGCTAGAATTAGGCTGCTCAATATCTGCAACTTCCCATAGGTTGGTTAATTGAAAAGCATTCCAAATTTTATTTCCAAAACCTCTTCCTTGCTGGCAAAGTGCTTCATCAAACATTAAATCATTTCCAGCTGCAGAACTTAATAATAATCCTACTCTTACGCCATCTGCAGTATATTCTTCAATAAGTTTTAAAGCATCTGGTGAATTCCCTAAAGACTTAGACATTTTTCGTCTCTGTTTATCTCTAACTAATCCCGTTAAATAAACATTTTTAAATGGTTTTTCGTCTCTGTATTCGTAACCCGCAATAATCATACGTGCCACCCAAAAGAATAAAATATCTGGTCCAGTCACTAAATCGTTGGTAGGATAATAATACTTTATTTCCTCATTTTCAGGATTACGGATACCATCGAAAACACTCATTGGCCAAAGCCAAGATGAAAACCATGTGTCTAACGCATCAGAATCTTGGGTTAAGTCATCAGATGTCAATTGTTCGTTGTTTGAAGCTGTTCTTGCTAATTCTACTGCTTTTTCAATGGATTCCGCAACGACAAAATCTTCCTTCCCATCACCATAGAAGTACGCAGGAATCTGTTGTCCCCAAAGTAATTGACGTGAAATATTCCAATCACGAATATTCTCCATCCAGTGACGATAGGTGTTTTCAAATTTCTTTGGAAAAAGTTTTATATCTCCAGTTTTTAAAACGGCATCAATGGCTGGTTTTGCCAAATCTTCCATTTTCAAAAACCATTGGTCACTTAATCTTGGTTCGATTACGGCTTTTGTTCGTTCTGAAGTTCCTACTTTATTAATATGGTTTTCAGTCTTCACTAAAATACCTGCTTCTTCCAATTCTTTTACAATACCTTTTCTAACTACAAAACGGTCTTGTCCTTCGTAGTGCATCCCATAACTATTCAAACTTGCGTCGTCATTAAAAATATCAACGACTTCGAGTTTGTGTTTATCGCCTAAAACTTTATCATTTTCATCATGCGCAGGCGTAACTTTTAGGCAACCTGTACCAAACTCAACATCTACGTATTCATCTTCAATAATAGGCACAACTCTTCCACAAATAGGTACAATGGCTTTTTTGCCTCTTAAATGAGTAAAACGTTCATCGTTTGGATTGATACATATAGCAGTATCTCCAAATATGGTCTCAGGCCTAGTAGTAGCAATGGTTAATTTTTGATTACTTCCTTCAACCTTATATTCTAAATAATAGAGTAAACCTTGTTTTTCAACATGGATCACTTCTTCATCAGATAAGGTAGTTTTTGCTTCCGGATCCCAATTAACCATCCGGTAACCTCTGTAAATCAAGCCCTTGTTGTATAAATCCACAAATACCTTAATTACGGCTTCAGACATTTCGTCATCCATGGTGAATTTGGTTCTGTCCCAGTCACATGAACAACCCAATTTTTTAAGTTGTTCCAGGATAACGCCACCGTATTCTTCTGTCCATTCCCAAGCATGCTCTAAAAATTCCTCGCGTGATAAATCATTTTTATCAATACCTTCTGCTTTCAACTTTGCAACTACTTTCGCTTCCGTAGCAATGGAGGCATGATCTGTACCAGGCACCCAACACGCATTTTTCCCCAATAAACGAGCACGTCTAATCAATACATCTTGGATGGTATTGTTCAACATGTGTCCCATGTGCAAAACACCTGTGACGTTTGGAGGCGGAATTACAATGGTATAAGGCTCTCTCTCGTCTGGCGTAGAATGAAAGTAATTGTGCTGCATCCAATAGTCGTACCACTTATTTTCTACTGACGTTGCATTATATTTAGATGGAATTTCCATATTTTGGTATTGTTTTTGTAATGTAACTGACAAAAGTACTTATAATTCCTTTTTTGAAAAATTATTAGTGTAAGAATATAGGTTGTAAAACCATAAAATCTGTTAAATGGAATGTATTACGTCTAATAAATTTTGATGGGAACGAAAAAGTAACTAGTTTTGAATAATCAATTTTAAATTAAAAATGATGAAAAATTTAATTGCAGTTTTATTTGTAGGACTAATGAGTTTTGGTTCTTTTGCTCAAGAGAAAGTAGCAAAAATAGAGTTTAAAACCGATGTTATTGACTATGGTACTATTGAAAAAGGTGCTGATGGTGTTAGAACATTTGAGTTTACCAATACGGGTAATGCGCCTTTAGTTATCTCTAACGTAAAATCGACTTGCGGTTGTACAGTACCTAAGAAGCCAGATGGTCCAATTATGCCAGGCGAAACAGGTGAGATTGAAGTAAAGTACGATACTAAGCGTGTTAATCCAATTAGAAAAACAATTACTGTGTTTTCAAATGCTGAAACACCAACCGTAGCCTTAAAAATAAAAGGTTTAGTGGTTGATTCTAATAAGTCCAGTGTTTTAGAGAAGAAAGAAAAAAGTATGATTGAGCAATAGATCTCAGTACAACTTTATGATAATGATGAGCTCTCAATTTGAGGGCTTATTTTTTTCGAATACATTATCAAGACTAAATTTAAATGTTTTTTCTTCCCCTTCACGTTCTATGGTCATTCTAATCTTTTTCCCTGTTTTATCATAAAGGATGGTATTGATTTCAAACAATTTATAATTGTAAGCTGGTTTACCGTTTATAGTAATTAAAACATCCCCTTTTCGCAAACCTGAGACATATGCATTAGAAGACATTCTAATTTCAACAATCCTATAGACAGGTTTAAGGGACATTCTAAAATTTATGGAACGACTTATTTGAACGGAAATATCACCATCTGTATAACCAGTGTTTGGCGATTTTGTCTTAATTTCCTCTTTAACAAACATATTTCCGTTATACTCTAGAACAATACCACTATTATTATACGAAAACGGCTCTTTAAATAATTTATTCTTTTTTATATATAACTTCTTATTGGTATAATCAAAAAAGGTATTAAACCTTTTTAAAATACCTCCTCCTATACTACCATTTCTATCTCTGTAAACTTTAGCTATATCTAAGGACAACGAATCTGGAAACGCAACATTGGCACCAATCAAATCAAAAACATTTAGTTTAAAGTTATTCACTTTAGACCTTTTCCCATAAATGGAACCACTCAAGCCTTTCCCTAAGTAGTCGTCAAAAATTAGATTTGATTTGGGTTTTAATCCCATTTTCTCATTTTCAAACAACCACAACGCATCGCTACTACCTGTATCAATAAGTAGTTTAACAGGTGTTTCTATTGTATCAATAGTTACTTTAGCATCTAAATAAGATTTTTTATTATGAATATGAATTGGAAGCGTTTTCCATTTTTTTGAAGATTTTGGTTGAAAACTATTGGGTTTATGCAATCTAATATACTTTGAACTATATTTAATTTCTACTACAAATCCTTTAAATATATCGTAACCAATAAGGCCATGCACTAAAACTCCTAGTCTTGGAGTAAAATTAATATCACTATCAAAAACCACATACATATCTTGGTTAAACCCAACGGCATCTCCAAGTTTTAATCTATTTTGACTAGTCTTTATTGCTTTTAACTTACCGTCACCACCCAAACCATGTAGATAAAATGTTTTAGTTGCTTTTAAATCTAGCGAATCATTTTCAGATAAATTGAACAAAATCGGTTTACTAACTCCAGTATCTAAAACAAAAGACAACATTACACCATTTACTTCTAACGGTATAATCATTAAATTACTAGCCAGTTGAAAATCAATTTTTTCACTGCTATTTTCTTTCATTAGAAAATCGCTTTGAGCTTGCGTAATACAACAACATATACTAAAAAAAACTAAAATGATATGTCTACGAAATATTTTCAATGCTTTAAATATTTTCAAATAAGTTACGAATCTTTAGCAGACAATATATTTTAAATCCTCATTTTTAAATAAATTTTAAGACCTTAGCATTTTAAAAAATACAACAAATGCCAAAAATTTCAAACAAGGGTAACAACATGCCAGAATCGCCAATTAGAAAATTGGTACCATATGCTGAAGAAGCACATAAACAAGGCAAAAATATATATTATCTAAATATTGGTCAGCCAGATATAAAAACACCACAAGTGGCTCTCGATGCTATTAAAAATCAGAACCTTGAGACTATAGCCTATAGCCGATCTGAAGGTGCGGAAAGTTATAGAATAAAAATTGCTGAATATTATAAGCGTAATTCCATTAATGTAACCCACAATGACATCATTGTTACTACAGGAGGAAGTGAGGCGCTTTTATTCGCCTTTGGAAGTATTATGGACGAAGGTGATGAAATCATCATTCCTGAACCATTTTACGCCAATTATAATGGATTTTCGAATGCATCTGGCGTGAATGTGGTGCCTGTGATTTCTAAAATTGAGGATAACTTTGCATTACCTCCAATCGAAGAATTCGAAAAACTTATTACTCCAAAAACCAAAGCAATTTTAATTTGTAACCCAGGAAATCCCACTGGCTATTTATATTCTAAAGCCGAAATTAAGAAATTAGCAGCTATTGTAAAAAAACACGATTTGTTTTTAATTGCAGACGAAGTTTACAGGGAATTTATTTACGATGGCATTGAACATTACTCCATTTTGCAAGAACCTGGATTAGAAGAACATGCCATTGTCATCGATTCGGTCTCCAAACGTTACAGTATGTGTGGCGCACGAATTGGCTATTTGGTTTCTAAAAATAAAGCGGTCATAAAGACAGCTTTAAAATTTGCCCAAGCAAGATTGAGTCCTCCAACACTAGCACAAATTGCAAGTGAAGCGGCTTTAGAAACGCCGCAAAGTTATTTTGATGATGTAAAGGCAGAATACGTCAAACGTAGAAACACTCTTATTTCAGCATTGGAAAAAATTGAAGGTGTAAAAGTGGCCAAACCCAATGGTGCTTTTTACTGTATTGCAGAATTACCAGTAAAAAATTCAGATGATTTTGCCAAATGGCTATTAGAATCATTTGATTATAATAATGATACGGTCATGGTGGCTCCTGCGGCTGGCTTCTACTCCACACCTGGTGTTGGATTAAACCAAATACGTATTGCTTATGTCTTAAACGAAGAAAGTTTAAAAATTTCGGTAAAAATATTAGAAGAAGCTTTAAAAGTATATAAAGACTAATGACCATAATTAACCATGCCTCAATAAAACCGTTTAATACTTTTGGTATTGAGGCTAAAGCACAATCCTATTGTGATGTAACTTCCATTACAACCCTAAAAAGTCTTTTGAAGGAGTATCATGATAAGCCTCTATTTGTGTTAGGTGGCGGAAGCAATATGTTGTTAACTAAAGATATCGAGGCTTTGGTGCTTCATATTAATTTAAAAGGTATTGAAGTTGTTAGCGAAACAGAAAACACAGTTGTTATAAAGGCCATGGCAGGCGAAAACTGGCACAACTTTGTCCTTTGGTGTTTGCAGCACAACTATGGAGGTGTTGAAAATTTATCTTTAATTCCTGGCAATATTGGTACGGCGCCTATTCAGAATATTGGTGCTTACGGCGTGGAGTTGAAAGATATTTTTGTCAGTTGTGAAGCGATAAACATAGAAAATCAAGCTTTAAGAACGTTTTCTAAACCGGATTGTAATTTTGGGTATCGAGAATCTATCTTCAAACAAGATCTGAAGGGCCAATATATCATTACAAGTGTCAAACTTGAACTGACTAAAGCTAATCATCAGTTACGTACCAATTATGGTGTTATAAAAAACGAATTGGAATCCAATGGCATTGAAAACCCAACCATCCAAGATATTTCGGATGCCGTAATCGCCATTAGACAAAGTAAATTACCAGACCCAAAAGAGATTGGGAATAGTGGCAGTTTTTTTAAGAATCCAATAATTACGGTAGAAGAATTCCGAGAATTAGAGCGGAATTTCCCAGCCGTCCCTTCCTATAAATTATCAGAAGAAGCTGTCAAAGTACCTGCAGGTTGGCTTATTGAAAAGGCAGGTTTTAAAGGCAAGCGCTTTAAAGATTATGGTGTACACAATAAACAAGCCTTGGTTTTAGTTAATTACGGTAATGCCAATGGAAAAGAAATTTTTGAATTGGCGCAATTAATACAAAATACAGTAAAACGATTATTTAATATCACTATTGAAACTGAAGTTAATATCATATAAAACAAAAGTCACAATGTAGATTGTGACTTTTGTGTTTAGAACAATTTTTTTTTGAAAATGCTATTAATCAACCTCTTACGAAGATAAAACTATTCTAATATTTTATATTGAGCACCATTATATGGTGTATTTAAGTATATTTACGTTCACAATTCAATTTTGGACGTTTTAAAAATAAAAAAATAAGATTTTAACAGTTTGAGTATTACACCTACAGAACAAAAAATCATCGACTATCTTCAGAAGGGAGATAAACGTGCGCTAAATTTACTTTACGAAAATTATTCGAACAGTCTTTATGGTGTAATCTTAAAAATTACAGTCAATGAGGAAGTCGCACAGGATGCCTTACAGGAAACTTTTATTAAGGTATGGAAAAACGCTTCAAAATACGATGCCTCTAAGGCAAAACTCTTTACATGGCTCTTTCGTATTGCAAGAAATACAGCCATAGATAAACTACGGAGTTTTAATAATCGTTACCATAAAGAAATCCAAATTGATAATTCTAACGTATATATCTTACCAACTACAAATTTTAACCAAGATGTCATGGACATCAAAGAGCATGTTGGGAAACTAGAAGAAAAATATCAAATTGTGTTAGATGCTTTGTTTTTTCAAGGCATGACACAACAAGAAGCCAGCGACGAATTAGATATTCCACTTGGCACTATTAAATCTAGATTAAAAATAGGATTACGTGAACTTAAAAAAGTTTACAATCCATAAAATATTTGATCATGGAAAATAAATTACAAATCTTTTTAAAATCCAACCTACTTAATAAGTATCTGGTTGGAGACACATCTTTGGAAGAAACTAAAGAGGTGGAACACTTTATTTCTAAGTATCCAGAAGTTGCTCAAGCTTATGAAAAACTTCAGGAAAATTTAGAAATTGTCACAAAAGCAGGAGCTGTTGATGTACCAAACCATATTTTAAACGACATTTTAGAAGCCTTAGAAGACACTAATGACACTAAAGTGATTCAATTGGTACAGAAAAGAAAGACCTCCTGGTTTAGCATAGCTGCTAGTGCTGCCGCTGTATTATTTGCTGCAACATCGTTTATGCTTTATCAAAAAAATGTAGAGTTGAATAATGAAAATAATGTTGTCGTGGAAGAAATTTTTGATCTACGAAGCGATATTGAAAATAACAATTCTAAGTTAGACGAGTTATCTAAAGAACTATTAAAGCTTAACAATCCTGATGCTAAGAAATATGTTTTCAATGGCAACGAACGTGCGAAGGACTTAAAAACAGTAGCATACATTAATCCGGTTGAAAAAACGTCAATGATTGATGTCATTACATTACCTCAATTACCAAAAGAGCAGCAATATCAAATTTGGGCTGAGCTGCAAGACCGTATGGTTAATTTGGGTATTTTGGATGAATCTGATCGTAAGTTGAAACAAATTCCATATATGGAAGATGCATTGGCATTGAGTATTAAAATTGGTACAAAAGGCGACAATGCAAACGAAAATGATACTGAGGTTGCAGAAATTTCTTTAAAAGAAGAATAAGACTTTACTAAATACACATTTAATTAATCCAAAAAGAGGCGTAATAATTTATTATTGCGCCTCTTTCATTTAAGGTCTTTTCTGAAATCCTAATCTTTTGAAAACAAAGTTTTGTGAATTAAACCACCTGCAATTGCTCCTGCAATTGGTGCCACCCAAAATAACCAAACTTGCGATAAATATGAACCATCCGCGTATAAAGCCTGACTTAAAGAGCGTGCAGGATTTACAGATGTATTTGTAATAGGAATACTAATTAAGTGAATAAGCACCAAGGCCAAACCAATAGCAATTCCTGCAAAACCTTTAGGCGCTTTAGGATAAGTACTTCCTAAAATAACCAATAAAAAAAATGCTGTTAAAATAAACTCTGCAATTAACGCAGAAACCATACTATAACCATCTGGAGATAATTCGCCATAACCGTTTGCTGCAAAACCTCCAACGCCTTCATATCCAGATTTTCCTGATACAATAAGATATAATACACCTGCTGCCGCAATAGCACCAATCACTTGAGCAATAATATAACCTAGTAGGTCTTTTGCTTCAAATTGTCCACCAGCCCATAATCCAACGGAGACTGCAGGATTAAAATGCGCACCAGAAACATGGCCAACTGCGTAAGCCATTGTTAATACTGTCAGACCAAAAGCTAAAGCAACGCCTACAAATCCAATTCCTAAATCTGGAATTCCAGCAGCAAAAATAGCACTACCACAACCTCCAAATACAAGCCAAAACGTTCCGAAGAACTCTGCAAATAATTTTTTCATAATTGATTAATTAGTTAATAATAAATTGATTAATACCAATAAGACACAGAATCAATGAGTTAGGTCACAACAAAATTGATTAGAAAATAAATGTAAAAACATTATCTTTGCATTAAATTTTAGTGTTCAAATGAAATTACTATTACTTACATTGGGATTATTAGCTTTAGCGGTCGGAGGAATTGCTATAAAAATTTGGGCTAAAAAAGATGGTAAATTTGCAGGTACTTGTGCGAGCCAAAACCCAATGCTCAACAAAGAAGGAGAATCTTGTGGTTTTTGTGGAAAAACACCAGACCAATACAAAGACTGCAATGAACCTCAACATTCATAGACGTTAATGACACTTCCCATAATACTATTTTATGCATTTATTGCAGTTGTTAGTATTCAAATTATTTATTATCTGAGTTTTTTATTTTCTTTTGGCAGCAAAAGGGCGGAAACGCATTTAAAAAAACAAATACCAATTTCCGTAATTATCTGTGCTAAAAATGAAGCAGAAAATTTAAAGAAAAACCTTCCTTTCATATTAAATCAAGCTTATTCTAATTTCGAAATAGTATTGGTCAACGACAGTTCGTTTGATGATACCTTAGAGGTTATGAAGGATTTTTCATCCATACATAATAACGTCAAACTTGTTGATGTAAAAGTTAGCGAAGCATTTTGGGGAAATAAAAAATATGCACTTACACTGGGCATAAAAGCTTCCAAAAATGATTTCTTGGTTTTTACTGATGCCGATTGTGTACCTAACTCTGAACATTGGTTAGCCCATTTAAGTGGAAATTTCTCTAATGAAAAATCAATAATTTTGGGTTATGGCGCCTATGCCAAAAAGAAGTTTTCATTGTTAAACAAACTCATTCGTTTTGAGACTGTAATGACTGCTATGCAATATTTTTCCTATGCACAAGTGGGATTAACGTATATGGGAGTTGGTCGTAACCTGGCTTATAGAAAAGAATTGTTCTTTAACAATAGTGGCTTCAATAATCACATGTCTATAAAGTCTGGCGATGATGATCTATTCATTAACGAAGTAGCCAATGCATCAAACACAGCGTTGTGTTTTACAAAAGACAGTTTTACGGTTTCTGAGCCAAAATCCTCATTTAAAGCATGGATACTTCAAAAAAGAAGACATATTAGTACTGCTCCATTTTATAAAATGAAGCATAAACTTTTATTGGGTTTATTTTACACGACCCAATTATTATTTTGGATACTCGCAATTTCACTCTTAATTATAGGATTCACATGGTATTGGGTTGTGGCATTGATCAGCTTAAGGTTTATAATCCAATGGCTATGTTTCGGGTTTACAGCTAAAAAACTCGAAGAAACTGACCTCATTATTCTCACACCAATTTTAGAATTATTTTTAATTAGTTTACAATTAAGTATCTTTATTGCTAATCTAATATCTAAACCAAAACATTGGAAGTAAAAGACGCCATTAACAAAGCCATAAAAAAAGAACAAAGCGCGTTTAATTTTCTTCTCGATACTTTTTGGAACGATGTATATGCATTTCAGCTCAAACGAACACTGAACGAAAATGACGCTGAAGACATCACGATTCAAACATTTTCAAAAGCCTTTGACAAGATTGACACCTATAACGACGCTTATAAATTTAAGACGTGGCTGATTACGATTTCAAAAAATATTCATATTGATTTAATTCGAAAACAGAAAAAATTAATCAAAAACACTTCTAAAGATAATAATGATAATTTCTTTGATATCGTTGATGATTCACCAACACCTGAAGATAAAATTATTACTGAACAAAATCTCGCCAATCTTTTGCGAGATGTAAAAAAACTGAAACCACATTACCAAGAGGTGATCAATCTAAGATATTTTCAAGAATTGAGCTACAAGGAAATTTCCGAAGAACTTAATGAACCTATCAATAACGTGAAAGTGAAATTGTTGAGAGCCAAAAAACTATTGGCTGAAATTATTACGAAAGCTTGATCTTTTCATCTATAAATTAATCCATTCTTCATCAGTATTGAAAACAACTAATATTTCGTAATAGTCATACTGCATTTCAACAAACAAATTTCATTTTTTACTTTGTATCTTTGCTTTCAGAAATTAAAAACGGCATGGAAACCAAAGTAGCTTCAAATATTTTACCCGAACGTAAACCGAAATGGTTACGCGTAAAATTACCTACTGGAAAAAAATATACGGAACTTAGAACCTTAGTAGACAAGTACAAATTAAACACCATTTGCACCTCTGGAAGTTGTCCAAACATGGGAGAATGTTGGGGAGAAGGCACGGCAACTTTTATGATTTTAGGAAACGTCTGTACACGTTCTTGCGGATTTTGTGGCGTAAAAACAGGACGACCAGAAACGGTGGATTGGGACGAGCCAGAAAAAGTAGGACGTTCTATAAAATTGATGCAGATTAAACACGCTGTGTTAACAAGTGTAGATCGCGATGACCTGAAAGATATGGGAAGCATTATGTGGGCAGAAACCGTAAAAGCCGTAAGACGTATGAATCCTGAAACAACCCTTGAAACATTAATTCCAGATTTTCAAGGCATAGAAAAGCATATTGACCGAATTATAGATGTAGCACCAGAAGTCGTTTCACACAATATTGAAACCGTAAGACGTTTAACAAGAGAAGTTAGAATACAAGCCCAGTATGATCGCAGTATGGGCGTTTTAAAGTATTTAAAAGCTCAAGGACAGCGCAGAACCAAATCTGGAATTATGCTAGGACTTGGCGAAGAGCGCGAGGAAGTGATTGAAACCCTTCACGATTTAAGAGCGAATGACGTCGATGTGGTTACGATAGGCCAATATCTGCAACCAAGTAAAAAACACTTACCTGTGAAACAATTTATCAATCCAGACCAGTTTGATGAATACAAAGAAATTGGACTGGATTTAGGCTTCAGACATGTTGAAAGTAGTGCTTTAGTAAGGTCGTCTTACAAAGCCCAAAAACACATTAATTAATGATATCTGTTGCTATTAACGGCTTTGGCAGAATTGGTCGTCGTGTTTTCAGATTAGCATTATCTCATCCACAAATTCAAATTGTTGCCATCAATGATTTGGCTGATGCTAAAACTTTAAGTCATTTACTTAAATATGACAGCATTCATGGCGTCTTACAAGATTCCGTTTCTTATGATGAGAACCATATCATAGTGAATGGTGTTTCCATTCCTTTATATAGACAATCGCATCCAAAAAGTATTGATTGGTCTAAAACCCAACCCGATTTTGTTATAGAATCTACAGGAAAATTCAAAACAAGAGCAGAGCTTCAACACCATATCACTAATGGTGCTAAAAAGGTAATTCTGTCTGTTCCTGCTTTAGAAGATGATATTAAAACGATTGTTTTAGGTGTTAACGACACCATTTTGGATGGTACAGAAACGATTATATCCAATGCTTCCTGTACCACTAACAATGCAGCACCGATGATTGCGTTAATTAAAGCACATTTCGGCATAAAGCAAGCTTATATTACAACCATTCATTCCTATACTACAGATCAAAGTTTGCACGATCAACCGCATAAAGATCTAAGACGTGCAAGAGCTGCTGGTCAATCCATTGTGCCTACAACCACTGGTGCGGCTAAAGCACTTACTAAAATTTTCCCAGACCTCTCAGATGTTATTGGCGGTTGTGGTATTAGAGTTCCTGTTGCGAATGGGTCTTTAACGGATATTACAATCAATGTGAAAACGCCAACATCGATAGAAAAAGTGAATTCACTTTTTAAATATGCTGCCAAAAATGAATTAAAAGGTATTCTTGAATATACCGAAGATCCAATTGTATCCATTGATATTGTTGGGAATCCACACTCTTGTGTTTTTGATTCGCAGATGACTTCAGTAATCGGTAATATGGTAAAAATTGTAGGCTGGTACGATAACGAGACAGGTTATAGCTCAAGAATTTTAGATTTAATTTGCAATTAATCGGACAAATTACCACTTTTATCGAATAAATAATTATATTTGCTTTAATTAAATGGAGCTGAATGTCCCGAATCAAATATCACATATTTGTTTTTTTAGCATGTTTTTGTAGTCTTATTTTTGCGCAACAAGATGGCGTTGAGGATAAAGAGATGCTTACATTGAGACTAAATGAGCATCTCAATCAAGCTAAATTAGACAGCGAACGCGGTAATTATTATAATGCTTTAGACAACTTTGATAAAGCACTGGAAGTTGCTGAAAAAATTGATGACAAACCCAATCAAGGTAAAATTCACACTAAAATGGCTAAGGTTCAATTTTTAGTTGGAGAGGAGGACCAAGCCAATATTTCATTAACCAAAGCCATTCAGATTCAACGTAAAAATGATGATTACGCTAATCTCGCTATTACCTATAACATAAAAGGTGTTATTCACAGCACTAAGGAAGAATACGAAAATGCACTCGGCTATTTCAAATCAGCGAACAACCTTTTTGAACAAGAAGATTTAGAAGAATACACTTCTGAAGTTAGCCTGAATAAAGCCAAAGTATTTATCGCACAAGAACGCTATGAAGAAGCAAAAGCCCAGCTTGAAAAAACCATAATTGTTGCGAAAAAACACGACCAGGATCGTCGTCTAAGCAGTGCTTTGATAGAAAGCGGGAAAGTATATTGTGCTATAAATAATCCTGACATGGCGTTATCACAAACCGAAGAGGGTCTGTCTATAGCACAAACCAATAATATATTGGAAAATGTTAATGAAGCTTTCGTGACCTTAAGCGATATCCACGAAAAAAATGGAGATTATAAAAGGTCTTTTGAGTATATAAAAAAGCACATCCATTTATCCGATTCCATTTTAAACATTAAGCGAGAGAACTTGCCTCAAGGGATTTCTGGACTCTCGATTAATAAATACAAGGATGCCGAAAATGCCCAATTGAAAGCTCAAATTGATGAAGTAACCGCAGAAAGTGCGTTTACGAGAATTACAACCATCCTAAGTATCGCATTGATTACCATATTGTCCTTATTGACGTTATCGCTATATAAGAACAACAATATCAGGCTGAACACCAACACCATGCTTCATAAAAAGAACGATGAACTTATTGTCGCAAAAGAGAAAGCAGAATTGGCCTCTAAAACAAAAGCAAATTTCTTATCGACCGTAACCCATGAGCTGCGCACACCTTTATATGCGGTAACCGGACTTACAAATATGCTATTGGATGAAGACCCAAAGGAACATCAAATTCCACATTTGAAATCATTAAAGTTTTCTGGAGACTACCTGCTTACTTTTATTAACGATATCCTACAAATCAATAAAATTGAAGCTAATAAAGTTGAATTGGATCCAGAAAATTTCAACCTTAAAAATAAATTAGAAAATGTGATTTCGGCACTTAGCAATTCTGCAAAAGACCAAGACACAAAAATTCACTTTGATTATGAAAACGGATTGCCAGAAACATTTGTTGGCGACCAATTAAAGATTTCCCAAATCTTAATTAACTTACTTGGAAATGCTATTAAATTCACAAAAGATGGAGACATCTGGGTTAGAGCGTACAAAATTGACCAAAAGGACAATAAGTACAACCTTCGCTTTGAGATTGAAGATAATGGCATTGGTATTACAAAAGAAAAACAAGACCAAATGTTCGACAGTTTCTCCCAAGGCTCTGTCCAAATTAACCGTAAATATGGCGGAACTGGTCTAGGTCTTTCGATTGTAAAGGGATTAATTCAAATTCTAAAAGGTAAAATTTACTTAAAGAGTGAGCTTGGTAAAGGCTCAACGTTCTTTTTCGAAATTCCATTAGAATATGATGAAGACTCTGAAAAACCTGTAGTAGAAGAAGTTAAAAAAGTTAATAAGATGGAAAGTTTGGATTTAAGTAACGTTAAAATTCTTATTGTAGAAGACAACAAAATCAATCAAATGATCACTAAAAAGATTCTTAACAAAATGGATCTGTATTGTGATGTGGTTGATAATGGTGAAGCTGCAGTAGAACAAGTAAAAGAAGTGGCTTACGATGTTGTGTTAATGGACATCCATATGCCAGGAATCAGTGGATTAGAAGCCACAAAAATCATTAGAACCTTCGATAAAGATCTGACTATTTTTGCGTTGACCGCTGTAACCTTAGAAGACAAAATGCACGAGTTTGGTGAAGCTGGTTTTGATGATATTATATCCAAGCCATTCAAACAAGAGGATTTTGAAGATAAATTACATGCGGCACTTTCTGGAGAAAAAATAGTGTCTAGCTTCTTTAATTAACGAATGCTTTAACCGCAGCACCAAATTGTGCTGTTTTATCTATTTTGATTTGAATAGGTAAATAATACAATTTATCTTTTAACTCTTCATGATCCGACAAACGCACATAATCCTTTTCCGTCGTAATGAGCAATGATTTTGAAGCTAAGGTTTCAATATCCGAAATTCTAAAACTATAATGATCGCTATATTCCAAGTGATCGAATTCCAATTCTTTTTCCGCTAAGAAATCCACCAATGGCTTGGCATTGGCAATTCCTGTTACTAACGTAAACTTAGGAAGCTTGTTCAAATCCAATTCATCAAATGCAGATATTACATTAGGAGCATAATCCACATAGCTAAAAAATAGCTGTTGATGGTTTTTTAATTTTATTTTTGAAGCAATCTTTTGCTTTTCAACTTCAGAAATCGTTTTACTACATTTTGTAACCACAATCAAATTGGCTCGTTTGGCTCCAGAACGAGGTTCGCGTAAATTTCCAGTTGGTAAAACAATATCTTTATAATAGAGGTTATTATATGCGGTCAACAGAATATTAAATCCTGCTTTTACTTTTCTATGTTGAAAGGCATCATCTAACAAAATAACTTCGGGTTGTGGTGATAAACGCCTAAGTTCGGCAATACCATTTTGCCGATCGCCATCAACTGCAACGGTAAGTGCTTTAAATTTTCTATAAAACTGGAAAGGTTCGTCGCCAATGGTGTCTGCAGTCGCATTTTCATCCGCCAATATAAAACCTTGGGTTACTCTTTTATAACCTCTGCTTAATGTGGCGATATCTTTTTCGTCTTTTAAAAGTCGAATTAAATACTCAATCATCGGTGTTTTACCTGTGCCACCAGTACTGAGATTTCCAACACAGATTACAGGAAAATCATAAGATTTGGACGATTTAATTCCAGCATTATATAACCAATTCCGTAACCAAGTGATCACGTAATAAATCGGTACAATAGGAAACAATATGATTCTGATAAAGTTCACAACGACTAAATTATATTATTTTTGAACAAATATACACTTATGATCATACAAGACGTAATTAATCATTTGCACAACTTAGCGCCTTTGGCTTATGCTGAAGATTTTGACAATGTTGGTCTTTTAGTTGGCGATAAAAATGAGACCGTTTCCGGAATTCTGGTTACTTTGGACACACTTGAAGCCGTTGTAGATGAAGCTATTGAAAACAATTGCAACCTTATCGTAAGTTTCCATCCTATTATATTTTCAGGTTTAAAAAAGTTAACAGGAAAAACTTATGTGGAGCGTGTGGTCATAAAAGCGATAAAATATAATATTGCTATTTTTTCAATTCATACCGCTTTAGACAATGCGCTACAAGGTGTGAATTCTATCATATGCGACCAATTAGGGTTAACCAATAAGAAAATTTTAATTCCACAATCTGGAACCATTAAAAAGCTACAAACCTATGTTCCAAAACCAAATGCCGAAGCTTTGAGAACGGCTTTATTCGAAGCTGGTGCTGGAAGTATCGGTAATTACGAATCTTGTAGTTTTAATGTTGAAGGCAAAGGCACGTATTTAGGCAATGAAGATTCCAACCCTGTAATTGGACAAAAAGGGAAATTACATACCGAAGCTGAAACCGCTATTTCTGTCACTTTCAAAAAACATCTGGAATCAAAAGTCTTAAAAGCATTGTTCGACGCACATCCATATGAGGAAGTTGCTTATGAAATTTCAACTTTAGAAAATAACAATCAACATATTGGAATAGGCATGATTGGTGAACTTGAAAATGCCATGGAAACCGAAGATTGCCTTAAGCTAATTAAAACCAAAATGAATACGGAATGTATAAGACATTCAAAATCCTTAAATAAACCTATAAAACGAATTGCGGTATTAGGTGGCTCAGGTAGTTTTGCTATTTCTGCCGCAAAAGCCGCTAATGCTGACCTCTTGGTTACTGCAGATTTAAAATATCACGACTTTTTCAGTGCAGAAAATGCTATTGTTTTAGCCGATATTGGACATTATGAAAGCGAACAGTTCACAAAATCGTTTTTAGTAGACTATCTCTCGAAAAAAATTACTAATTTTGCAATCATTTTATCAAAGACAAATACAAATCCGATAAAGTATTTATAATTATGGCAAAAAAAGCTGAAGTTTCTGTTGAAGAGCGATTAAGAGCACTATATGATTTACAATTAATTGACTCTAGAGTAGATGAAATAAGAAATGTCAGAGGCGAGCTTCCTTTAGAAGTTAGAGATTTAGAAGACGAAGTTGAAGGACTTAACTTAAGAATGGAAAAGCTAAATGATAGCTTAACTATTATTGATGACGAGATTAAAGGAAAGAAAAACTTAATCGAAGAAGCCAAAAATTTAATCAAAAAATACAGTGAGCAGCAAAAGAATGTTAGAAATAACAGGGAATACAACTCATTGACTAAAGAAGTTGAATTTCAGGAACTGGAAATTCAATTAGCAGAAAAACACATTAAGGAATTTAAGGCGCAAATAGAGCAGAAAAAAGAAGTGATTTCTGAAACTAAAGACCGCTTAAAAGATCGTAATGCACATTTAAAGCATAAAAAAGGAGAACTTAACGAAATTTTGAAGGAAACTGAAAAAGAAGAGGAAGCCCTTTTAAGTAAGTCTGACGATTTTCAGAAAAAAATTGACGAGCGTTTAGTTAAGGCTTACCATAGAATTAGAAACAATGTTAAAAATGGTTTAGCTGTTGTTGCTATAGAACGTGGTGCTTCTGGAGGCTCTTTCTTTACGATTCCACCTCAAGTACAAGTAGAAATTGCGTCTCGTAAAAAAGTAATTACCGATGAGCATAGTGGTCGTATCTTAGTTGATGCAGCTTTAGCTGAAGAGGAAAAAACAAAAATGGAAAAATTATTTGCTAAATTGAGCAAATAAAAATTCAATACATCATAAATTCTGAGCCCTTGCAAATGCAAGGGCTTTTTTTATTTAAGATAAATTTAGAATAATTAGATTTAAGGTATTGTATCTTATTACGACTACAGGAAAAGAAAACTCAGGGTTTCAGTTGACGAGATCCTAAAAAAAATTCAGGATACAATGAAAAAGTTATTAAGCATTTTAGCCATTACCTTATTTTTTAGTTGCCATAACCAAGCACAGACCAACCCAGAACAACAAGCTGTTATAAACGCAGAACCTGTTGCTGTGCCTTTAAATGATGGAAAAGCAAAAGCCTATTTTGCAAGTGGCTGTTTTTGGTGCGTTGAAGCAATTTACGAAAGTGTAAAAGGCGTTGATGAAGTTATAAGCGGTTATTCAGGCGGACACACTAAAAATCCTACTTACGAATCCAGCAACACAGGCATAACAGGACATGCCGAAGCTGTAGAAGTCATTTACGATCCTGAAGTGGTCAATTTTAAGAGCTTAGTTGATGTGTATTTTGGTTCTCAAAATCCAACTCAAGTCAATGGTCAAGGTCCTGACAATGGTTCACAATACGGCTCTATTATTTTTTATCAAAACGATGAACAAAAGAAAATCATTGAAGATAAAAAAGCAGCTTTAGCCAAAGAATTGGATGCGACCATTGCTGCTGAAGTATATCCTTTTCAAAAGTTTTGGGTTGCAGAAGATTACCATCAAAATTATGAAAGACTGCATCCAAACCAAGGTTATATTAGAAATGTATCGGTTCCTAGATTGAATAGATTTAAAGCTAAGTTTCCTGAGTTGTTGAAAGAAGACGAAAAGCATTAAATTAGTTCGTTATCCTGCGAAGTTTCAAAACCTTGTAGGTAGTCCTGTTTTTCCTTCAAGACCTACGTGGTTTTTGAAACCTTTCAGGTCAAAGCCGAGTGGTTAAAGGGACTTCAATTTATTTGCCTTCAACTCAAAAATCATAGGAAACAATTGGTTCTTCATTTTATACATTCCTGATTCGGTTTTAATTAAATCCGGAAACACATCATAGGGACTTTCATCATATTCATTGAGATATTCAATTTGTAATCCCGCTTCAATAAGTGAATTTACAACTTCGCTCAAACCATGATTCCAGCCATATTCCTTACTTATCATTTTTGATGCTTGATTGGCATAAGTGCCTTCATATTCATCATAAATCACATCCTCTTGGTTATAATGGTATTTCATTTTGACTTTTCCATGCTCATAATCAAACATCCAAGCAATAGGATGAAACTCTACAATATAAAATGTACCACCAACTTTCAAGCGCTCTGAAATCATTTTTGCCCAAGGTTTCAAATCTGGTAACCAACCAATGGTTCCATAACTCGTAAATACAATATCGAAGGTTTCAGAAATATGTTTTGAGGTGTCTAAAACATTACAACAAATAAACTCAGCATCGCACTGTAATTCAGAATTTAATTGTTTCGCCAGCTTTATGCCTTCATCACTCAAATCCACACCAACGCACTTGGCTCCCAATCTACTCCAACTCAAGGTATCTTGACCAAAATGACATTGTAAATGCAACAATGACTTGCCTTTTACATTTCCTAATGCTTTTAATTCATAAGGCATCAATGAAGTTTTTCCAGTTTTAAAAGCCTCTAGATTATACATGTCACTTTGTGCATGTATAGCCACTTTTTTGTTCCAAGTGGCTTTATTAACTTCAAAATAATTAGCGTGATCTTCCATTTTATTCTAATTTAGTTCCTTCTCATCGTGATCCCAATAGCTATCGGGAAGTATGGGATTAAATTTGAACGTAATTTAAACAACTTTTTAATATGCAATCTTTATATATAAGTCTGATATGCCTTTTACTAGTTTCAGCATGTAAATCTGATAAGTCAGAAACAACAAAAACAATAATCACAGATAAATCCAAAGAATTAACTGTAGCTGAAAAAATTGCCTATTCGCATGGTTTTGAAAATTGGAAGAACGTTGAAGAAGTACAATTTACCTTTAAAGTCGATAGAGATACCATAAAAGGAAAAGGAAGATCTTGGGTCTGGAACCCAAAAGATGAGAAGGTACAAATGGAATCAGACGAAACTACGGTTGCTTATGTGAGAAACAAAATGGACAGTACGGACATCTCAACCGACAGTGCGTTTATCAATGACAAATTCTGGTTGTTAGTGCCCTTTCAATTGGTTTGGGATACCTCAGCAACCATTTCTGAATCCAAAAAAGCAGAAGCTCCAATTAGCAAAACTAATATGAACATGATAACGTTGACCTATCCAAAGGAAGGTGGCTACACACCTGGCGATGCTTATGACATTTTTTATGATAATGATTATATAATTAAAGAATGGGTTTTTAGAAAAGGAAATGCTGAAAAGCCAACTATGGTAACGACTTTCGAAAATTATAAAAATTACAATGGTATCAAAATCGCCACTGATCACAAAATGGAAGGTGGCAACTGGAATCTAAATTTTACAGATGTCAGTATTACTTTGGACGACGAGAAATAAGACCGTATTTTTACGACCTATAATGTAAGATTCACGTTTTAACTAAAACGTATAGCTTACATTTTCCGCCTTTTGGCGTCTATATATTCGAAGCACTTTATCTGTAAAGTTAGAGTGCTTTTTTTTGGTTATTAATGAAATTTTACAAAAATGTTTAAAGTTTTCGCATATCAACAGCTATGGTAAACGTAATCGAAGTCCCTACACCTACCTCGCTTTCCAGCTCTAACGTTCCACCAAGCATCTCAACATAAGCTTTTGAAATAGAAAGTCCTATTCCTGATCCATGAAGTCCTAATTTATTATCTATATCGACTTGATAAAAGGGATTAAAAATGGTCTCTTTTTTATCCTTAGGAATACCTGCTCCTGTATCCTTAATTTTGAATATAAGAAGAGAAGCACTGCTATTGAAACTACAAATGATGCTAATTTTATCACCGCTAGATGTGTATTTTACCGCATTTTTCAGCAAATGCTTTAACACATCAATTAATTTTTCGCTATCAGAAAAAATATGACTATGTTTTTCCTGAATGAAATTATTCAAAGTAAACTCAACGTTTTTTAATTCTGTTTCACTTAAAAACAAGTTATAAATAGCATTAATACTATTATTAACATTGAATACCGATGTTCTTACCTTCATCAGACCTGTTTCTATTTTAGAGATATTTAAAATATTAGTAATAACATCTAATAGCTCATTACCATTGCTTTCAATAATTTTCACAAATTCCTGATATTCTTCATCTTCAATATGGTACGATTTTAACAGTTCGGCACTTCCTAAAATCCCATACATCGGTGTTCTAATCTCATGACTCATATTAGTTAGAAATGCTGATTTTAAACTATCTGATTCCTCGGCTTGCTCTTTAGCGATGATAACATTTCTATGTTTTTCTAAAAGCTCATCTTGAAGTTGATTTTCTTTTAATAACGCGTTATGCATGCGATCTACTAAAAATGAAACTGATAATACGGTAAGCAAACCAAAAAGAATATTATTTATAAAAACAATAAATAATATTTCTATAGATGACACCGATAAAATCTGGAAATTTATCCACTCCAAATAAGCAATAAGCAATAGTAGTCCATAAAACACAGCCGAAATTAACACACAATTAATACCGGCTCTTTTACCACTATATAAGGTTATTAAAACACTTATCATAAAGAGCAAGATCGTACCGTTGCCATTAAGGCCTAAATCAATTATCAAAGCAAAAGATAGCAATATCAAATTGGCAGAAAATATAGTTTTCTTTGTTTTTAAATGCATTTTACGATTAAAAACTAAGAAAAACATGACCAAAATAGCAATAGTATCAATATAGAAAACAAACCATTTATCTAGAGCAATGGCTATGCTAGCACTCGGTATGTAAGATAATAAACTTAAAGCAAGCGTCAATATTAAAATAGAGGTAAACAGTTTATCTCTAAAATATGTTAAGTTCTCCCTATCAGTCTTAATGGTAAAACCGCTATACTCGTAATACCATTTGAGATAAGATTTCCATAATTTATTTAACATACAAAAAACAATTTTTGATTATAAAGTACGCAAAAAGATCTATTCAAAACTATTTAATTCTCATTTATTCTGGCATTATTTCTGAATTATTCGATTAACCGTAATTTCATATAAATATGCTATTTTTGTTACAAACCGAAAAACCTTTTATATTGTCCAATTATAAACCAGGTCTTGATTACGCAAAACAACTAGACCAATTAGACGAATTATCTCACTATAGAAACCAGTTTCATATTCCAAAGGATAAAAACGGAAATGAACTCATATACCTCTGTGGAAACTCATTGGGCTTGCAACCAAAATCAACCAAGTCATACATTAATCAAGAACTAGAAGATTGGGCTAACCTTGGTGTTGAAGGACATACAGACGCCAAAAACCCTTGGTTGCCTTATCATGAATTTTTAACAGAAGCTACAGCGAATTTAGTTGGCGCAAAACCCATTGAAGTCGTAACAATGAATTCATTAACTGCGAATCTTCATTTTATGATGGTTTCATTTTACAAACCAACTGAGAAGCACTATAAAATCCTGATTGAACATGATGCTTTTCCTTCCGATAAATATGCGGTAGAATCGCAATTAAGACATCATGGCTTTGATGACAAGGACGGTTTAATCCTTTGGGAACCTAGAAAAGACGAAGAATTATTACGCTATGAGGATTTAGAGTCTATTCTTGAAACACAAGGCCATGAGATTGCCCTCATTATGATTGGAGGTGTGAATTATTATACGGGTCAGTTTTTTGATTTGAAACGTATTACCGATCTTGGACACCGATACGATTGTAAAGTGGGTTTTGATTGCGCGCATGGTGCAGGAAATGTTAATTTAGACTTACACAACTCTGGAGCAGATTTTGCCGTTTGGTGCACTTATAAATATATGAATTCAGGGCCAGGGAGTTTATCTGGATGTTTTGTCCACGAAAGGCATGCTTACGATAAAAATCTCAACCGATTCACGGGTTGGTGGAGTCATAACAAGGCCACACGTTTTAATATGCGACATGAATTTGATGTGTTGCCAGGAGCCGAAGGGTGGCAATTGAGCAATCCACCTATTCTATCTATGGCTGCGATTAAAGCATCATTGGATATGTTCAATGACGTTGGGATTGAAAAACTGATAGAAAAATCGAAAAAACTAACCGGTTATTTTGAATATCTATTGAAAGGTTTGGGTGATGACACCATCCGAATCATCACACCGGAGAATCCTAATGAACGTGGTTGCCAATTATCGATTCAAGTGTTGAAAGCAGACAAATCATTACACGATAAATTAACTGAAGCAGGAGTGATAAGTGATTGGCGAGAACCAGACGTTATTAGATGTGCACCTGTACCTTTATATAATTCGTTTGAGGATGTTTATTTGATGGTTGATAGGTTAAAGCAAATCCTGAAAAAGCCTTCCCTACCCCTTCCTGAGAAAGGGCACTGAGAACGCAATTAATATTCTCGATTTTCAATACTTTTAAGATTCAAAAAGAACAACAGTCCCTTCCTTTAATTAATGGAACTAGCTTCTACAACATAAAAAATTATTAGTTTACGAAATGAATAATAACAAAATTACCCATAACAGTGAGAAAGTCTTCCCCATTGGGGAAGATTTAGAAGGGGCTCGGGCTCAAAACATACTAATAATTGGAGCAGGACTCTGCGGAAGCCTACTAGCACTAAGACTGGGCCAAAGAGGTTTTAACGTAAGCGTTTACGAAATGCGACCAGACTTGAGAACCACAGATATATCTGCTGGTCGTTCCATAAACCTGGCACTTTCAGACCGAGGAATCAAAGCTATGAAACTTGTCGGCATAGAAGACAAAGTGAAAGCATTATGCATTCCTATGAACGGTAGAATGCTTCACGATAAAGAAGGTAACACCTTTTTATCCAATTACAGCGGAAGGGACTACGAATACATCAATTCAATTTCCAGAGGCGAATTAAACGCTTTGTTATTGACCGAAGCCGAAAAGCACGACAATGTTACCATCCATTTTAACAAAAAATGTAAATCTGTTGATTTTGAAAAGACCACAGCATTATTCCAAGATCACGACTCCAAAGATGAATTTATAGAAGATGCAGATTGTATCATTGCCACCGATGGCGCAGGTTCTGCTCTACGAAAAAGTTACTATTTAGGCAAAAAATTCTTGTTCAGTTTTTCTCAAGATTTTTTAAGCCATGGTTATAAAGAACTAAGCATTCTTCCAACCGAATCTGGTGATTACAAGACCTACAAAAACGCCTTACATATTTGGCCAAGAAGTAGTTTTATGCTCATTGCCTTACCAAATTTAGATGGCAGTTTTACAGTTACTTTGTTTTTAAGTTTTGATGAAGGCGAATACAATTTCAATAATTTAACAACACCAGAATTGGTCACAGAATTCTTCCAAAAAGAATTTCCGGATGCCTTGGAAATAATGCCAAATCTTGTTAAAGATTTCTTTGAAAATCCGACAGCAGCTTTAGGCACCGTCAAATGTTCGCCTTGGCATTATAAAGGAAATACGCTTTTGATGGGAGATGCTGCTCACGCTATTGTGCCATTTTATGGTCAAGGCATGAACGCTTCGTTTGAAGATATTGTTGAATTCGATAAAGTCCTCGATCAAAATTTAGAAAGCCTACCTGACGGCGAGGCAGGTTGGGAAGCCACATTTAAAACTTACGAAAAAAACCGAAAAAATGATACCGATGCCATTGCCGATTTAGCGGTTGACAATTTCCATGAAATGAAAGGTCATGTATCCAATCCTATTTTTCAAGAAAAGCGAAAAATTGAAATGGCTTTAGAAAAAGAATTTCCAAATGAGTATGCATCAAAATATAGTTTGGTTACCTTTAATGAAAACATTGGTTATAGACATGCTATGCTCAAAGGTAGAGCACAAGACAAGGCTATTTTGAACATGTTAACTGACAAAATAATTTCATCAGAAGATGATTTAAAAGACATTTTAGAAAAAGTAAAAGCGGAAACTGAAGCAATTTTGGAAGATGATAGAATTGCTGGGCTCTAAAGCCTAACCTTTCCAAAGAAAGGGAACTAGGAGCATTTTAAATAAAATAATAATAACAAAATTCTCATTTCGCCCAAGTGAGAGTTCCTTCCCTTCCTGTGCTGAGCGCAGCCGAAGTATGGGAAGGCTAGGATGGGCTTTTTTCACATGAATAACGTAACACCAAGAGGAGCATATCCACACGTAAAACAAGTTGGCGATTTTATTTTCGTTTCAGGCACCAGTTCCCGAAGACCAGACAATTCTATTGCAGGCGTTGATATCATAGATGAAATGGGAACAAAACGTTTAAATGCCTATACACAGACCCAAGAAGTATTAAAAAATATTGAAAAAAACTTAGCCAAAGTTGGCGCAAGTTTAAAAGATGTGGTTGATGTCACTTCCTTTTTAGTAAATATGAATGACTTTGCAGATTACAATAAAGCTTATGCTGAGTTTTTCGAAAAAGAAACTGGACCAACAAGAACAACGGTTGCTGTACACCAATTGCCGCATCCTGATTTGGTGGTTGAGATAAAGGTTATAGCTTTTAAGAAAAAAGAATAAAGAAGCAGGAGCAAAGACGCATTAAGGTTGTATTTTGTAACTTGTTTAATTCTCAAAAGCCTTTAATGATAATATTATAAAACCTCACAAGCTTTTCAAACCTTTGAGGCCTAAAATAACTAAATATTCGTGAATTCGTGGCAATTATTCAAAACTACATAAACGGAAACTTCCATAATCCAATTAAAAATAATTGGATAGACAATTACAACCCTTCCAATGGAGAAGTGTACGGACAAATTCCTAATTCAACAAAAGAAGATGTTGAAAAAGCATACAGTGCTGCCAAATCAGCCTTTCCCTCTTGGCGCAAAACCACAATCGAAGAACGCAGTCGCATCTTAATTAAAATTTCAGAATTACTAGAAGCCAACTTAGACCGTTTAGCAGAAGCCGAAAGCAAAGACAACGGCAAACCTATCAATTTAGCAAAAGCAGTTGATATTCCTAGAGCTGCAAGTAATTTTCGTTTTTTCGGAAATGCTATTACCCAATTCGCTAGTGAAAGTCATGAAAGTGTAGGACAACAAGCTATCAATTATACCTTACGTCAACCGATTGGCGTCGTTGGTTGTATAAGCCCTTGGAACCTTCCACTCTATTTATTTACTTGGAAAATTGCGCCTGCGCTTGTTGCTGGAAATTGCGTAGTTGCAAAACCTAGCGAAGTCACACCAATGACGGCTTATTTATTAGGCGAAATTTGTAACGAAGCTGGTTTACCTAAAGGCGTATTGAATATCGTTCATGGATTAGGAACAACCACAGGGCACGCCATTATTGAACATCCAGATATTAAAGCAATTTCGTTTACAGGCGGGACAGCAACAGGTGCGCATATTGCAAAAGTCGCCGCACCAATGTTCAAAAAACTATCCTTGGAATTGGGTGGGAAAAACCCGAATATCATTTTTGCTGATTGCGATTATCAGGATATGTTAGCCACTACGGTACGTTCGTCATTTGCTAATCAAGGTCAGATTTGCTTATGTGGAAGCCGTATTTTTGTTGAAGCTTCTATTTATAATCAATTCAAAAAAGATTTTGTTGAAAAAGTAAAAGCGTTAAAAGTTGGACATCCTTCAAATGAAGATACGAATATAGGAGCATTAGTGTCCCAACCACATTTGGAAAAAGTAAAAGAATACATTCAAATCGCCAAAGACGAAAACGGCATTGTTTTATGCGGTGGAAATGAGGTCAAGATAAAAGGATACGAAAACGGTTATTACTTAGAACCTACTGTAATCGAAGTTCCTAATAATGAATGCCGAGTGAACCAAGAAGAAATTTTTGGACCAGTAGTGACTATTATGCCTTTCAAATCAGAAGATGACGTTTTAGAAATGGCAAACAAAGTAAAATACGGTTTATCCGCAACGCTTTGGACGAATGATTTAAAACGTACCATGAAAATGAGTAACGAACTACAAGCTGGCATAGTTTGGGTAAATACTTGGATGATGCGCGATTTAAGAACGCCTTTTGGTGGCGTAAAAGCATCTGGAGTTGGCAGAGAAGGTGGATTTGAAGCTTTGCGGTTTTTCACAGAAGCTAAGAATGTTTGTATAAAGTATTAATCCAATTCCTGCGAATGCAGGAATCTCATAAATTGAAAAGAAATTATTAATCATACGTTTTACTGAAATTTCTTCAGTGAGACTTAAAAAAGATTCCTGCCTTCGCAGGAAATATTATGGATTTACATCTAAACAACAAATACGCACTAGTCTGCGGAAGCACAGCAGGAATAGGAAAAGCAACAGCCATAGCATTGGCTCAAGAAGGTACAATAGTAACCTTAGTTGCTAGAAATGAGGACAAACTTATAGCAACATTAGCTGAATTGCCTCAACAAAGACAACACGATTATATTGTGGCTGATTTTTCAAATCCTGATGACTTAAAAACTAAAGTTTCAGATTATATATCAAAACATCATGGCTTTCATATTTTAGTTAATAATACTGGTGGCCCTGCAGGTGGTCCCATATTTTCCGCTAAAGTTGAAGAGTTTGAATCGGCTTTCACACAACATCTAAAATGCAATCATGTTTTGGCCCAAACCGTCGTACCATTTATGAAAGAAGAAGGTTATGGCAGAATTGTAAATGTTATTTCAACCTCTGTAAAACAGCCTTTAGATGGACTTGGAGTTAGCAATACCATTAGAGGGGCTGTCGCCAATTGGAGTAAGACTTTAGCAAATGAATTAGGGCAATTCGGGATAACGGTAAACAACGTTTTACCAGGAGCTACAGGAACAGAACGCTTAACGCAAATTATTAAAAATAAATCCGCTAAGTCTGGTCATACGGAAGAAGCATCTGCCAATGCCATGAAAAATGCCGTACCTGCTAAACGTTTTGCAAAACCTGAGGAACTCGCAGATGCCATTACATTTTTGGCTAGTGAACGTGCAAGCTATATCAACGGAATTAATCTTCCAGTTGATGGAGGAAGGACGAAGAGTTTGTAAAAAAAGCCCACCCTAGCCTTCTCATACTTCGGCTGCGCTCAGAACAGGAAGGGAAGGAACAATTACGTAAAAAATGTATTATATTTATAACAAATTAATTTTCTAATTAAACTCAAATTCCCGCACTGAGTTTTCCCCTTTTGGGGAAATAAAAGGGGCTTTTTATCATGAGCAAATTATATCCTCCCATAAATTTTAAAGAATGGATTGAAGACAACCGTCATTTACTAAAGCCACCCGTTGGCAATAAAGTGGTTTGGAAAGATGGTGATTTTATTGTTATGGTCGTTGGTGGACCTAACAGTAGAAAAGATTACCACTACAATGAAACGCCTGAATTTTTCTATCAGATCGAAGGAAATATGATTTTAAAAGTCATTGAAAATGGCGAACCTAAAGACATTCATATTAATGAAGGTGACATTTTCTTATTACCTCCTAAAGTTCCACATTCTCCGCAACGAGGCGCATATACCGTAGGGTTGGTTATTGAATATCCTAGAGAAAAAGGTGTAAAAGATGCCTTGGTTTGGTTCTGTGAGAATTGTACTACCAAACTCTATGAAGAAGATTTTACCGTAGAAAATATTGAAACCGATATGCCTGTAATTTTTGATAAATACTATGGCGACAAGGATAAACGCAAATGCCCTAATTGTGGAGCGGTAATGGAACCGCCGAAGAAGGTAAAAGTAGAGTAAAAGCTACTTCTAATTTCCCCAAAAGGGAAAAACGAAGCTCTAATTAAAAAAAAATAGGCTTTCGCAGACATGTCAAACGAGATGCTTTGACCTCGATTAGCATAACAACTATGAATTAAAAATCCTTATAATTCCCAAAAGGGAAATATTATAGATTAAACTATGAAAGACAACGCTAAGAGTTCTTCCCACTTGGGAAAGTCAGAAGGGGCTCGTAAACTAAGAATAAACGGCCATTCGCATCTTCTTCCCTATCCTGAAGAAATTCCTGAATTTATGAAAGATAAAGGAATTTTCTGGGTTGATAAAGATCGCAAATTCATGCTTCAGAAGGATTGGAACAGACCCATTACAGATTCTAGTTTTTTCTTGGATGAAAAATTAGCTTGGATGGAGCATTTTAAAATTGACCATGCGGTTGTTTTAAATTTATCTCAACTCTATGGAAATGGATTGCGCCTGGAAGAAATGAAACAAGCTTTGCGTTTTCAAAATGATTTTAATGCACGTATCCAACATGAAAATCCGAGCAAATTTACTTGTGGCTTTGTGGTTCATCCTGGTTTTGTCAGAGGCGCCTGTTGGGAAATTGAGCGCTGTGTAGAAGTCTTAGGTATGCAACTGTTATGTTTACCCACGCATTATATGGATACTATTGGGACATGGCGTTGTATTTTTGATGAAGAAAACGAACCTATTTTTGAATTGGCAGACAAGTATAATCTCGCTGTAGAAATTCATCCTTATGATGGTGAAAAATTTATAAAACTAGAAAATACCTCTTGGCGTTTTCACTTAATATGGATGTTGGCACAATGCGCAGATGCTTACCATTTTTTAACTTTAAATGGTTATTACGAAAAGTATAAAAACATGCGTGTTTGTTTTGCTCATGGTGGTCAATTAGCACAAATTAATTTAGGACGACGTATTCAAGGATTTGACGGACGCGCAGATCTGTTTGAAGGAAAAAGCCATCCAAGAAAAGCAGTTGGACATAAAAACATATTCTTTGACACCTTAGTACACGATACTGGCGGATTGGAATTACTGATTAGAAACCAAGGTTCCAAACAAGTCATAATGGGATTGGATGATCCCTATCCACTTGGTGAAATGGAAAGCGAAAAGCAATCGTCTTATCCTGGTAAAATTCTAGACCTCGCTGCTGAGCGAAACATAATAACAGAATCCGAACGTAATGCCATTTGGGAAGATAATGTTATTCAATGGTTATGTGGAGATGATGAAGCTGCCAAAGAAAAATTAATTTCTCGAATCACATCTTAAAACCTTTCTAACCAAATATTATTTCTATATTTAAAGTCAAATCAACTACTATAATTATGAAAAAAATTTGAGGTTACTTGGCTGTTATTGGTATTGCGCTAATCGTATTACCATACTTTGGACTAACTATTATGTTTTTGGGTAAGATTGATGAATTAGGAGTATCCGCAGCTTGGGCAATAAAAATAGGTCTTATTGTTTTAGGCGCTATTCTATTCTTCATGGGTAAATCTGCTGAAACGAAAGAAACAGAACTAGAATTGCCGAAAGAAAATACTGCAGAATAACATAAAATTCATTTTTTATAAATAATTGACAATATGCATTTCTTGCCTGAAGATTTAGACAACTATGTTATTGCACATTCTGAACAAGAACCAGAATTGTTGCAACAGTTGACTAGAGAAACCTACCAGAAAGTATTACAACCTATTATGCTCAGTGGACCATATCAAGGTCGTGTGTTAAGCATGATATCCAAATTGGTTCGTCCGAAATCAATTTTAGAATTAGGAACCTTTACCGGCTATTCTACATTGTGCTTAGCTGAAGGACTGGAAAAAAATGGAGCGTTGCACACTATTGATATCAATGAAGAATTAGTGAATTTTCAAAGAAAGTATTTTGATCAATCTAGTTTTGGAAAGCAAATTATTCAACACACAGGAAGTGCATTGGATATTATTCCTAAATTAAACTTAACATTCGATCTTGTCTTTATAGATGCTGACAAACCTAACTATTCTAATTACTTCCATTTAATAATTGAGAAATTGAATGAAGGTGGTATCATATTATCAGACAACGTGCTATGGCACGGAAAAGTTGTGGGACCCTTGGATGAAAAAGATAAATCCACTAAAGCCGTTTTAGATTACAATACGCTTCTTAAAAATGATGAACGCATTGAAACCGTTCTTTTACCCATAAGAGATGGCCTGACTATTAGCAGGAAAAAATAAAAACCAAATCAAATAGTTGAGATTATAAGGGATAAAATGAAAGAAATTCTACTTTCTTAAAAATCAGAAATCATTTGTTCCTTTTCAACGAGCCTGTAAAGTCTTCAAGATCGTCCTTTACTTTATTGATTTCATCTTGAATGTTTTTGGTAGTATCCTTATCAAGGATATTATTTTCCTTGGCACTTTTCGTTACCTCATTCTTAATATCATTGGTCGCATCTTTTATTTGACGCATCCCTTTACCTAAACCACGAGCAATTTCGGGCAATTTATCGGCACCAAAAACTAATACAACAATAAATAATACAAAGATTATTTCTGTGGCTCCTATGAATAATAATGTTAGTTGATGTATCACGATGCAAATATAAAGTGAGTTTATTAAATAATACCAATTCTAATTTAAAATAAAAAAAGCCGACTTAAAAAAAATCGGCTATATTATTATTGAACTTCCAAGTTTAATCTTTTATGTTACTCTTAAACCTATCAAATTGACTTTCCTTAACCTCTTTTGGCCACGAATTATTAGACGTATCTATATCGGCAGTTTCCAAATCAGGATCCACAACAATAGACACAATTTCCTTATCGCTCGCTATTGCTTTGCTAATTTCGTTATCGTTAAATCTCCAAACTTGAGCAGGATAAGTTTCTCTTCCTTTGGTGCCGTCCGCATAAGTAAATTCTACAATAATTGGCATTACTAATCCGCCTGGTTTATTAAAAGTAACTTGATAGAAATATTTCGGTGTCTTTAATTCCTTTTGCTCTTCTGGCGTAAAGTTATCCATAATATATTCTTTTACAGTCGGTAGATTGTCTATAGACTCTGCTTTTTTCATCGCTTCATCATAACCTTCTGTTCCCTCTTCAATAAAATACACTAAGCTGTTTGGTTCCCTATTGTTACGTTCTGCCAATAGTTTTCCATTTTCATTTGGTGTACCCGAAACTGCAAATTTCTTAACCTCTTTGATACCAATATCTACATAATCTGTGGTATAGAACCAACCTCTCCAATACCAATCTAAATCAACTGCAGATGCATCTTCCATAGTTCGGAAAAAATCTTCAGGTGTCGGGTGCTTAAACATCCAGCGTTGCGCATATTCCCTAAAAGAATAATCAAATAATTCACGACCCATTATGGTTTCCCTTAATATATTTAATGCTGTGGCTGGTTTGCCATACGCATTGTTACCAAACTGATAGGTATTTAAACCTTTGGTCATAATTGGCGCAATATAATCTTGATCACCTCCCATATATGGCACTATTTTATGTGCAGGACCTCGTCTTGATGGGTACATTTTATCATTTGGTGATAAAGCCGCAGGATACCATTCTGCAAAATCTTGCTCAGCAACGTATTGGGAAAACGTGTTTAAACCTTCGTCCATCCAAGTCCATTGACGTTCGTCACTATTGACGATCATTGGGAAAAAGTTATGTCCGACTTCATGTATAATAACACTGATCATTCCATATTTAGTTCTATCAGAATAATTGCCTTCCTTATCAGGACGACCAAAGTTGTAACATATCATTGGATATTCCATTCCCATTGGTGCGTGTACAGAAATCGCTTTGTGATAAGGATAATCAAAAGTCAATCTAGAATAGGATTTTAAGGTACTCGCGACGGCTTTTGTTGACCATTGCTCCCAAAGCGGGTTTCCTTCTTTAGAATATAAGGATACAGCCATAACATCTTTATCTCCAATTTTTACAGCCATCATATCCCATAAGAATTTACGAGAGGTCGCAAAACCAAAATCACGAACCATTTTCGCCGAAAGTTTCCATATTTTCTTGTCCTTACTTTTTGTTTTTTCTGTCACTTCAGCTTCGGCTTGGGTCACGATCATAACTGGTTCGTCATAAGATTTTTTTGCTTGCTTAAAACGCTTCATCATATCATTAGTAAATACCTCTTCCCTATTTACTAAATGTCCTGTTCCATCTAAAATATGATCTGCAGGTACAGTAATATTCACATCAAAATCTCCGAATGGCAAGGCAAATTCATCGCGTCCCCAAAACTGGGAATTTTGCCAACCTTCAACATCATTGTAAACTGCCATACGTGGATAAAACTGAGCCATGACGTAGATTCGGTTATCGTTTTCTTCGAAATATTCGTATCCAGAACGGCCGCCATCCCTAACATGGTCATTAATATTGTACCACCATTTTATTTGGAAAGAAAACTTTTCCTCAGATTTTAAAACCTGTGGCAATTCTACGCGCATCATAGTGCGATTTATCATATAAGGCAAATCCTTACCGTTCAAATCCTTCACGTGCTCTATATGAAAACCTCCATCAAACGATTCTTTTAAATACGATTTTACAGCACCAGAAGATGTCGTCAAAGGAGCAATACTAGAACTGCCAATTAACGGCGTTTTAGAATCCCTTGATCGCATATTCTGATCTAATTGTACCCAAAGGTAGTTTAAATCGTCTGGAGAATTATTAGTGTAAGTTATGGTTTCGTCTCCGTAAAGTTTTGCATTTACATCATCGATTTCAATATCCATTTTGTAATCTGCCTGTTGCTGATAATATCCTGGACCAGGCGCGCCTGAACCCGTCCTATACACATTTGGCGTGGCAAATTCATCATATAACTGTTTGAATTTGTTTTCATTAGTATGTCCTTGTTGACGCTCTGACTTTTGTTCATTTTGAGCATAAGCGCTAAAAGTTGTAAAAAGTAAAACGTACAAAAAGTATTTGATAATTTTCATATTAAATTTTTAATTTTTTTAAAAGAGGTGCCAAAAATAGGGATTTATGATGGTTTAGAAAGCTATTTATTTAAAGTTTAACATGCATGAATCGTTCTCTGGAACCAACAAAAAGCTCTTGTTTTTGTTCAAGAGTTTTAGGCGAACAATATTCTGCTGTTCTGAAAATGCATCGAATAATAATTGATTGGTCACTTCTATGGATTTTATTTCTGAAATATGCTCAATTTCAAGATAGCAATAGGTAATATCCTCCTTGTATTCCTTTCCCAGAAATTTGAAATTAACATTATTACCATTAACCTTAAATTTCAGTTTATCTGTCATATAGCGCTCCATATAGTTATCTATGACTTCATCATCACTATCTGGATCTAAGGTGATATTCTCATTATAGCGTTTGCGTAATAAGGTTTCAAAATCGTCTGTAAAAACCTGACTTATAATTTGAAGAGACTGTGCTTCTTTTGAATATTCAATCTGAGTAACACCGACATAATATTCGTGATTGTAAGTAGAAGACGTCAGAAAAGGAAGGCTTAAAAAAGCTATTATTAGGCTAATTGATTTCATGCTTATGATTGTAATTTCTTTCTGTGTTGCAATACACGTTCCAAAACTAATCTTTAGACACTGATTTTCTGTTTTCTTGGTAAACTTTTAACTTTGTCTGCATAAATTCAAGCAACTCAATGTCGTTGTTTTCGTTGCAGATAGTCAAGAATTCTTCATCTTCTTGACAAAACAAAAAGTATTCGTTGCGTAAATTTTCAGACAAAGTATCCTTTTCAAAAAGAAAGCTTTCATAATCACGTCTAAAACGTTCTACACAACGATCTCTATCATCTAATGCAACAATGGCTTTCAACTTTTTTGTGCGTCCGCTAATGGTATTTAACAATTTGTGGAGATTAACGCCACCACCCAAACCAATATAACCCATAGGACCTGCATCTGCATCATGTAGTTTCCGTTCGTTCTGAGTCAACGGTTTACCAGTATAGCCGGGAATACCCAAATCGTAAAAGTCAATTTCTGTTTTGGCATCTGAGTTTTCTATATCAGACTCAAGGCTTCCCGTTAAAATTTTACCGACAACAACTTCATTCAACTCGTTGATATTTTCTATAAGCTGTACATTAAACTGCCCTAATTCCATTATAGATGACGTAATCACAAATTCTTGTTTTTGATATTTTACGCCAGAAATTACTAATGTATCTTGGGTTTTTGCAGGTATGACAAAACTACCATCTTCATTAGAAATAGTATATTTTGCTGATGTTTTATTCTGAATATGAAGTCCCTCGACCTCATCATTGGCAACGAGCTGACCTTTAAGGTCCTTTGTTTGTGCCCTTGTAAGACTTAAGGATAGAAATGTAAAAATTAAAAAAAGCGTTTTAATCTTTTTCACTTGTCTTTTTTAAGAACGACTTACTCAGCTGAGAAATCCGTTCCAATAATTGCAACTCCTTATCTTCTTCAAATAAGCTATCGTCAACATCTTGTTTTTCAACATAATCGGCAAATGCTTCAACTTGATCTAAAGGAATATCAAAATTATTATGAATGTAGTTGATACTATAAGTGTCCAAAGCTTGCTTGAAAGGTGTTTTCCCCTGTAATTGTTTTTCCTTTTCAGTTTTAAATTTAATTTTCCCGAGGTTATTACCATTAATATTCACGACTTGTTTAAGCAAAAAGCCTGTAACATTGACCAAATCTAGCATATTCTCCATACTTGGATTATATTCCTTAAAGGCTAAGTTATCTGCTCGAGTTTTGTAATCAGCAGAAAACTCAAAATCTTCAATATGATCTAAACCAAAATATACATCATCTAGACTTACATTGTAAGTTCTAACATTTTCAAAATCTACATTTAAGTTACCTGTAAGGTCAAAGGGCAGAATGACTACTTCATCCAATTTATTGATTTCCTCAACCAAAATAACTGTTAAACGCCTAGACGACATAACTTTTTCTGAAATTACAACCGTAAAATCCTTAAATTGTAATGCACCAAACTGAATAACGTCATTTAGAGCGACATCAATTTTAAAATAACCATCCTTGTCTGTAATGGCACCTTTGTTGGACGATGAATTAAAAACCGTTACACCTTCTTTATCTTCTGTAGTAACAATAATTTTACCATTGATGGGAATTCTTTTTACATCTTGACTAAAAGCTGTCAAAGCAAAAACACTAAATATTAATAGGAGAAATTTTTTCATCGTGTTAAGTTTGGTTAGTTTTATAAATTTCGGATTTATATTTGTGATATCGTAAAAAAGGTCGCCAAATTTTTGTTAAATGGTTTTATTCCGAAATTTCTTATTAATTTAAGTTTTTAAATTTTCATTCAACCAGAGAATCTATTTTTTAACACAAAACAATCAAATTTTGAAATCAATTATAATCGCCAGCACTTCTACTATTCATGGAAGTGGTTATTTAGAATATTTGATGGATGAGCTAAAAGTTCATTTTAAATCTGCAGATGAAATTTTATTTATTCCATATGCCAGACCAGGAGGTATTTCGCATGAGGATTATACAAAAACAGCGTCTAAAGCTTTTAATTTCATAGGAAAATCGGTTAGAGGTATTCACGAATATGAAAATGCGGAAGATGCCATTCAAAATGCACAAGGTATTTTTGTCGGAGGTGGCAACACCTTTGTTTTGGTGACTCAACTGTATAAAAATCAAGTTTTATTACCAATTAAAAATGCGATTGAAAAAGGCACACCGTATTTAGGTACCAGTGCTGGCAGCAATATTTGTGGTTTAACCATGAATACCACTAACGATATGCCAATAGTTTACCCTCCAAGTTTTAAGACTTTAGGGCTGGTACCATTTAATATTAATCCACATTATTTAGATCCCATTGTTGGCAGTAAACATATGGGAGAAACCAGGGAAACGCGGATCAAAGAGTTTCATGCCTATAATTCACAGCCTGTGATTGGCTTACGTGAGGGAAGCTGGATTGAGGTGAAAGGAAATAAATTAACCCTAAAAGGGAAACTTGACGCAAGAATTTTTGAGTATAATAAAGTGCCTTATGAGTTAGGTACAAATTGCGACTTGGGATTTTTGAAATAGATTTACACGGAGTTGTGTAAAGAAAAGAAGACACGAATTTCCAAAACTGTTCAAATTACAATTTTTTCAGAAAATGGTAACCTAAAATATTATAACCTTCATTGTAATAGAACTTGTGAGACGGATTATTTTGCACATACGTATTTAACTCTATAGTATTACAGCCTTTTTTTTGAACATAATTTTGAATCCACTTCATGAATAGCTTTCCTAAACCTTTATTTCTATATTTTGGCATAATATACACATGGTCTAATTCCACAGAATTTCCACTGTAATGACGTGTACAAAACCATAAACCGGTTACTGCGATTAATTCGTTACCAATGAAGACACCAGCACATTCATAGTTTTGGTGTTTCATTTCGTTGAAACGAGACATGAGTAATTCCTTACTCACTTTGCCATCATTCAAGGCGAAAACCAGCGGAATAACTTGGTTTAGATCTTCATTTGATATTAATTTGAATCGATAGTTCATATTCATAATTGCAGAGCTAAAAATAATCATTTTTAAAGTTCTTCTAAATAATTGAACTGAATTACTTTCATCTTAAACCAGATAATTCTATAATAATTAAAAGGTCCCAAATCAAAAAACTATAAATGCAAAAAAGCATCTTAAAAGACGCTTTTTCTGACTACTAATTCAAATAATTGATTACTTCTAGTCTTTGACTCTTCTAAAACGCAATAAAAATTCCGCCGCATCTGTAGCATTGGTTTTCTCTGCATGTCTTAAAGCTGTGTAACCTTCGTCACATGGCTTATGTAGTTTGGAACCTGCCTTGATTAGAACTCTAATTACGTCCACACGATTAAACTTAGCTGCATAATGAATTGGCATCATACCGTTAGATTTGGCATTGACGTCCACGCCATTGTTCAATAACCGTTTGACTTCTTCCGTATCTCCAATGGCGACGGCTTTACATAAGGGACTAACCTCCTCGGGTTTCGCAATAACGATAGTTACTTCAGATGCTAAGATGTTGTTTGATGCATTTACGTTACAAATTGAAAAGCCCAATGCTAAGGCTAAAACTACTGCTGATTTTTTCATGATGAAAGATTTTAATTTTAATTGATTTGTTTTTTGATTATATAATAAAAGACGACATGGTTTTCAATATGTTACAGTAAAACATCTTTATAACATTTCTTTAACATTCAGTAGATTTTAATACTTAAATCTGGTTTTATACGAATTATGCATAAATTCGGGTATGATTTTTCAGATATAGAAAATAAAAACTTTGATTTTTTTCAGTTTACAAAATCGTAATAAGTTAGTAAGTGTTATCTTTGAATTCATAAAATATTCTCACATGGACAAGAAGGTTATTCTTATGATTTTAGATGGTTGGGGAAAATCACCTGACCCAAAAGTATCAGCAATAGATAATGCGCAGACACCATTTATTGATTCACTTTACACCAAATATCCAAGCGCAAGCTTAAGAACCGACGGTTTGCATGTAGGTTTACCCGAAGGGCAAATGGGAAACAGCGAAGTTGGCCATATGAATTTAGGAGCTGGTAGAATTGTATATCAAGATTTAGTGAAGATTAATCTGGCTGTAGAAAATAAAACGCTTCGTGAGGAGCCGGTTTTGAAAACCGCTTTCGAATATGCAAAAGCCAACAATAAAAACGTACATTTATTAGGTTTGGTCAGCGATGGTGGTGTCCATTCTCACATTAAACATCTTTTCGGATTATTAAATGCCACTCATGATTATGGATTAGAAAACGTCTTTGTACATGCCTTTACAGACGGTAGAGATGTAGATCCTAAATCTGGTTATGGTTTTATTTCTGATTTAAAAGATCATCTCAAAAAAACCTCAGGAAAATTAGCCACTATAACTGGACGTTATTATGCTATGGATAGAGACAAACGCTGGGAACGTGTAAAATTAGCTTATGATGCTTTGGTTAAAGGAGAAGGCGAAAAATCCCGAAATGTTTTGCACTCCATTCAAAATCATTATGAAAATGATATTACGGACGAATTTATAAAACCTATTATCACTGTTGATGAAGAGAACAATCCTGTAGCCACAATTAAAGACGACGATGTCGTCATATTTTTCAATTTTAGAACCGATCGTGGTCGTCAATTAACTGAAGCTTTATCCCAACGTGATTTTCATGAGCAAAATATGCATAAATTGAATCTTTATTACGTTACCATAACCAACTATGATGATAGTTTTGAAGGTATGAAGGTTGTTTTCAATAAAGATAATTTGTCTGAAACTTTAGGGGAAGTATTGGAAAAACACCACAAAAAACAAATTAGAATTGCAGAAACTGAGAAATATCCTCACGTCACATTCTTCTTTTCTGGCGGACAAGAAAAACCGTTTAATGGTGAAACCAGAATTTTAAGAAATTCTCCGAAAGTAGCAACTTATGATTTAAAACCAGAAATGAGCGCTTTTGAATTAACAGACGCTTTGGTTCCTGAACTCAAAAAAGGAGAGGTCGATTTTGTTTGCCTTAACTTTGCCAATGGCGATATGGTAGGTCATACAGGAGTGATGGAAGCTGCTATAAAGGCTTGTGAAGCTGTTGATACCTGCGTAAAAAAAGTTATTACAACGGCTTTAGAGAATGATTACACCACCATTTTAATAGCAGATCACGGCAATTGTGAAACAATGATAAATCCTGATGGTTCGCCAAATACGGCCCATACCACAAATCCGGTTCCGGTTATCTTAATAGACAAGGATTTGAAAGCGATAAAAGATGGCATTTTAGGTGATATTGCTCCAACCATTCTGAAATTAATGGGCATACCACAACCCAAGGCAATGACACAAGAAAGCCTTGTTTAGCAATAAATTTAATCTATAATGTTACAAATTCAAATTGGTGTGAACCTCATATTATTGTAACTTTGCGCCTCAATTGAAGAAAAATAGCATGAATTTTCAAAATAGATTAATAGTAGCCGTAGATTTCGATGGCACCATTGTAGAAGATGCCTATCCGAAAATTGGAAAAACACGTATTTTTGCTTTTGAAACTTTAAAAAGACTCCAAGCCGATGGTCATCGGCTTATTCTCTGGACCTACAGAAGTGGTGCTAAACTCCAAGAAGCTGTCGATTTTTGTAAAGACAATGGAATTGAGTTTTATGCTGTAAACGCTAGTTTTCCAGAGGAAATATTTGATGATACCAGAAGTCGAAAAATCCATGCTGATCTTTTTATAGACGACAGAAACATAGGAGGTATTTTAGGTTGGGGAGAAGTATATCAGTTGATTACGAAAGAAGAACCTAATATTCCTGCTCCCCAAAAAAAATGGTGGCCTTTTTAAAATCAAATACCGTCTAAAGCATTTCAAAATAAGCCTTATCAATACTTTCCCTATGATCTGGGTGTGCAATATTTACCAAAGCATTTACACGGTCTTTAATGGTTTTTCCATATAAATTAGCAATGCCATATTCTGTTACCACATAATGCACATGAGCTCTGGTTGTAACTACACCTGCTCCAGTTTTAAGAAATGGCACTATTCTACTTATGCCGTTTTTGGTGATAGACGGAAGCGCAATAATAGCCTTTCCTCCTTCACTTAAAGATGCGCCTCTTATGAAGTCCATTTGCCCACCTACACCAGAGTAAATATTGGAACCAATGGAATCTGCACAAACTTGTCCTGTGACATCTACTTCAATGGCCGAATTAATGGCCACCATCTTTGGATTCTGCTTGATATAAGCAGCATTATTTGTATAATTTGAAGCGCGCATTTCTACAAATGGATTATCATCAACGTAATCGTATAAGCGTTTAGAGCCCATTACAAAGGTGGAAAGTGCACGTCCACGATTAATCTTTTTGTAATTACCGTTTATAACATCGTTTAAAATTAAATCTATAACACCATCCGAAAACATCTCGGTATGTAACCCTAAATCTTTATGATTATTTAGACGCGACAGCACAGCATTTGGAATTGAACCAATGCCCATCTGCAACGTGCTTCTATCCTCTATTAAATCAGCCACATAATCGCCTATCTTACCTTCAATGTCATTAGGTTTCGCCATTTCATGAACGGGAATTTCCTCATCAACTTCTACAAAATAATCAATTTCAGAAATATGAATTATTCCTGCACCATGTGTTCTTGGCATTTGGGAATTAACCTGTGCTATTACCGTTTTTGCGTTATCAATGGCTGCTAAAGTTGCTTCAATTGAAACGCCGAGCGAACAATAACCATGACGGTCTGGAACAGAAACATGAATTAAAACGACATCGAGTTCCAAAATTCGTTGTTTAAATAATCGAGGTAATTCGCTTAAAAAAACCGGTGTGTAAGAGCCATTTCCTGCCTTTAATGTATGTCTTACATTTTTTCCAATAAAGAAGGAATTCACATGAAAACTATCTTTCAATTCTGGGTTGGCATAAGGTGCTTCACCTTCGGTGTGTAAATGACATACTTCGATGTTTCGTAATTCTTCATGTCTCGCAGACAAGGCTTTTACAAGGGTTTGTGGCGCAGCTGCTGCAGCCTGAATATAAACACGATCATTAGATTTTACGACTTTTAAGGCTTCTTCTGCCGTTACTGTTTTATACATAGTTAATCATTTAGACTACAAAATTATAACAGGAAACTTATTTAAAAACTGTTATTCATCATATTTTGAATAAAATTAAGATTATTTAATTACTTATCTTTGCCGCTCAATATTTTGAAAAATGATCATAGTTAAAACGGCAGAAGAAATTGAATTAATGCGCAAAAGTGCGCTCATCGTATCAAAAACTTTGGGCATGTTGGCCAAAGAAACAAAAGAAGGTGTAACAACGAACCATTTAGATACTATAGCAGAAGAATTTATAAGAGATCATGGTGCTTTACCAGGTTTTAAAGGGCTTTACGATTGTCCTTCAACATTGTTATGTAGTGTAAATGAAGCTGTGGTACATGGTTTACCTACTGATGTGCCATTAAAGGATGGAGATATTGTTTCGGTGGATTGTGGTGCATTAATGAATGGATTTTATGGTGATCATGCCTACACTTTTGAAATTGGTAACGTTGCAGAAGAAACTAAAAAACTAATACAGGTTACAAAAGAATCACTTTATGTAGGAATAGAACAACTGAAACTTGGTAATCGAGTTGGAGACGTTGGTTTCGCTATACAACATTATTGTGAAGCTGAAGGCTATGGTGTTGTAAGGGAGTTGGTTGGTCATGGTTTAGGAAGAAAAATGCACGAAGATCCAGAAATGCCAAACTACGGAAAACGTGGTCGTGGTAAAAAGTTTATTGAAGGCATGGTTGTGGCCATTGAGCCCATGATAAATTTAGGGACTCATAAAGTGAAACAACTTAAAGATGGTTGGACCATTGTGACCCAAGACGGAAAACCTAGTGTACATTTTGAGCACGATGTTGCTATTGTAGATGGGAAGCCAGAGATTCTTTCAACGTTTGCTTATGTGCATGAGGCTTTGGGGATTGTATCAGATGAGGAGGATGCTTTTCGGAAGGAATTATTGGGATTGTAAATTATTTTGACCCAGATTTCGGGAGTTTATTTGGAAATGAACTGATCTTTATGAAAATTTAAACTCGAATATAATTGGATTTTTATTTTTGACACGAATTTCACTAATTTTCACTAATCCTAGATGAACTAAAATAATTGCATTGACTAATCTAATCTATAAATACGAAGCCTATAAAATAATTGGAATATGTATGGAAGTCCATAACCAATTAGGTAAAGGATAGAATGAAGTGGTATATGCCGATGCATTGGAAATTGAATTCATCGATAACGGTATTGACTATTCGCGAGAGAAAAAGTTTGCTATTAGCTATAAAGGCAATATTTTACGGCATAAATACAAAGCAGACTTTATAATTGATGAGAAAATCATTTTAGAAATAAAGGCAATTGATTGTTTAGTTTCTGCACATATAAAACAAACATTGAATTACCTGGCAGTTTCAAAATTAAAGCTAGGACTATTAATTAACTTTGGAGAAGATAGTTTAAAATATAAAAGAATCGTTCTTTAATAATTCGTGCTAATTCGTGAAATTCGTGTCAAAAAAATTTTTCAAACTCATTCTGAATATTATACCTAGGCCTCTACTAATTCGGCTAAGCTATGTGGCGCGCCCTATACTAGAACTATTCTTAAAAGGAAATAACTATACAGATCCTATTGACGATAAAAGTTTCAGGAAGTTTTTACCTTATGGTTATGGGAAACAAAGACCAAACATTTTGTCACCATCAACACTCTCATTGGAGAGACATAGGTTACTTTGGTTATATTTAAAAGATGAAACCGATTTTTTTACGTCTGAAAAAAGTGTCCTTCATTTCGCACCAGAACAATGTTTTTTAAAACGTTTTAAAAAACTTAAAAATATTGATTACACTACAACCGATTTACTATCACCTATTGCTGATATAAAAGCAGATATTTGCGATTTGCCTTTTGAAGATCATAGTTATGATGTTATTCTTTGTAACCATGTGTTGGAACATATACCTGATGACACCAAAGCCATGAAAGAATTATACAGAGTAATGAAACCTGGTGGTTATGGCATTTTTCAAATTCCTCAAGATTTAAATCGTGCTGAAACTTTTGAAGATGATTCAATTACGGATAAAACCGAACGTGCTAAAATTTTTGGACAGTATGATCACGTTCGTGTTTATGGTCGTGATTATTTCGATAAGCTTCGGTCCATTGGTTTTAAGGTGGAAGAAGTTGATTATACAGCTCAACTTTCGGATTCTGAAATCGATAAATATCGTTTAGCAAAGGGCGAAATTATACCTGTTGTTTATAAATAAAAAAAAGCTGAACCAAATAAATAGGGTCCAACTTTATTTGAATAGTGATTAATAGCATTTATAGGACCCACAACTTTAATAGAGGTCACTCAAAAATTCGCTATTCCGGAAAATTATTTAAAGCTAAAGTTTTAAGTTCTTTAATTTCAGATTCATAGATAATGTAAACTTTTAATTCTGGATGTCTTTCTAAAAAACTTGAAACCCTATCAATTCCCATGGCCTGAAAAGCCGTTGCATAAGCATCTGCTGTCATACAATCTTTTGCAATAACAGAAACACTCAAAATATTGGTTTTCGAAGGATAACCTGTTTTGGTATTGATAATATGTGCATAACGATTTCCGTTGTCATCAATTTTAAATTTTCTGTAGGTTCCAGAGGTTGCCATACTTTCGTCCTTTAAACTAATCACTTTAGAATAGGATTGTTCGCCTTCAAAATTTGGGTCATCGATTCCAACTTTCCATTCCGATTTTTTTTCGAGATTAATTCCTCTAGCTCTTATTTCGCCTCCGATTTCTACTAAATAGTCTTGGCTATTTTTATTTTCTAAAAATTCGCCGATGACATCAACAGCATAACCTTTTGCGATGGCATTAAAGTCTAAATAGGACTCACCGCTCTTAACAATTTTACGATCTTTTAATCCCATTCTATTAAACCCTACTGATGTCATGAGACTATCAATCGCTGTGCTGTCTATATTAATTATTTTTCCTTCTGGCCCAAAATCCCATGCGTTTACCACAGCTCCAATAGTTGGATCAAACGCACCTTCGGTGGCTCTGTAAACCGTTTTAGAATTTTCAAAAACACGACTGAAATGGTCATCTACAACAATAGCTTCACCTCTATTTAATCTCGAAATTTTTGAATCAGGAATGTAGGTTGACATCGATTCATTAACCACATTAAAAAGGCTATCGAATTGTTTTTGATAGTTCGTATGGTCTACTGAATTATATTGAATATTATAAGCCGTACCGAAAACCGGACCAGATAATTTGATATTTTTCGGTTCGTTTTGGCAGGAAAAAATAATGACTATTAGAAATAGTAAGGTATAATGCTTCATAAATAAAACGAGGGCGTCTTCGTGAGGGCGAAGAACGTTGCAATCTCTTGATTTTTTTTGATATTAAAAGATTGACACGTCGTAAAAAAGCGCCTCACGTACTCAATCTCAATTTTTTTTTAATTCAAATTCATTTCTATAACCTGAATCCCATTATATTCAATAAGATATTCTTTATTCAAAAAAATTGGCAAATTCTCCCCATCTGGATTTCCTAATCCTACTCCAGCATACAATACTTTAGCGTCTTTTTCATAAGCGTGCTTTTTGAAGGTTTCCATCCAAACCACATCGTAGTTATTCGGATTTTCAGGTAAAATTACCGCTCTTACCACCACAAAATAATATTGGCTATTCTTATCGATACATACAAACTGAGGATGACGCTTAAGTTTACTATTGATGGCAATAAACTCGAAACCACGTGCTTCTAAATCTTTACCAACATGGTTCATAGCGAGATTGTGAATTTCTTGAGGTGTCAGAGGTTTGTCCATAGTAACTTCCCATTAAAATGGGAATCTTTTTTATTTCATACAAAGATAAAACCTTGAAGCGTATTTTCCGAATATAAGGGCATAATAAAAGGGCTGCTCAAATAATAATGACAGCCCTTTCCCCTTTGACTAATAGCAAAAAAATCTATCTATAATACTATCGAAACAAATTCAAAATGTGAGCAGAAAAAATTAAAATTATTTAAACCTTACAAATTTGGAACTTTTAAATGTATAGTTAGAAACTGGAACTAAAGCATCATCATCCAATTGATACCAAGGCGAGATACTATCGTCTTCAAGATTTTTAACCAAATGCACGCTTTGCGCTGGAGTATTACCTTGAAATAGTAGAAATAATTTTTCTCCATTCATATTAACAACCTCATCACAAATCATAACAATATGTCCTGGTGAACCACCCTTAATGAGCATATCGCCTATTTTTAAATCTTTAGCTTCAATTGATTCTAATTCATTATATAGGGATAATGTTCCCGAATACATGTAGATTAAATTGAGATATTTATAAAAATTTTCTTCGGAATGATTTTCAATAGCCGTTTTATGAAACGTTACTTTATTGCCTTTGATTTTTGGCCGGTAACCTTCAGCATATTTTGACCAAGAACAATAATGTCCTGAAGTAAAATTGAAACCAATGTCGTCTTTTCTATCGTTGTCCCAAAGGTATTCACTTCTAATTCTAATTAAGGCATCTGCACATTGTTGTAGTCCGTTTGTAGGTACTGGGATTTCCAAAATACCAATATGTCCGCCTTGCCAGAAATAGTTGGTATTATCATAATTGATAATTTTGCTTCCAAAAGTTTTTAACTTATAATTTCTGAGATAATCTTCAAAACTTCCTTTAGCATAATCCACACGTTTATAATCTTTTGGAACATTAACCCTCGTAGAAATCGTTAAGCTATCTTTATTGATAAGACTTGGTGTTTCCATTGCAGCAGCGACCTTATGAACCGTTTTTTTAATGGGTTTAAACTGGTATGCCAACCCTAAGAGCGATGCTAAAATCAAGACTAGGAGTAGGAATTTTTTCATATAAAAATAAAACGTAGAGGTAATCACTTATAGTATGCTCATGTTCTTTTAAAATGTGATTCTAACTTTTTTGTCGTCATGTAAAGAATTAAAAAAATGTATCTTATTAAGTAGCTTCAGACGAAATAAAATACAATCAACCATATATTTAACTATTATTTTAAATTAATTATAATCACACTGATAAGCTTTTTTTTACTACATTTATCAAGCTTCAAGTCTTTAAAATAATAATCTATTAGTAAAGACTTATGATTAAAAACACTCCTTCAATTATTGCACTACTGATAATTGTTTTATTTGGAAACCAACAAAGAACCGCTGCACAAAACACAAACAACAGTATTATAGATAGTCTTACCGTAGCTCTTGATCGTGCAGAAGATTCGGAAAAAAAGTTGGTAATTCTAAATGATCTCGTTGACATTGCCTTTCAAACAGATTTGAATTTAGCCAAAACCTACGCAAAAAAAGGTGTGTCGTTAGCCGAAAAAAGCAACGATGACAACTGGAAACCCAGATTTTATGAAATGCAAGGCCGTATGCATGCCAATTTGTTGGAGTTAGATTCTGCATCCCTAAATTTTGATAAAGCACTTAAAGGTTATACAGCTATTGATGATAAAAAAGGACAAGCCACAACTTATTTTAAAATCGGTTGGGTCCATAAACGTGAAGGCGATATTGAAGAAGCATTGAAAGTAGATTTAAAGGCACTAAACCTTATGGAAGTCATTGATGATAAGTTGGGAATTGCGGGTGCTTACAATAGAGTTTCAGAAGACTTAACCAGACAGGGCAGATATAAGGAAGCCTATGACTATGCCCTGAAAACGATTGTCTTGTGCGAAGAGAACAACCTACAAACTGAATTGGCTTATGCTTATACATCCGCTGGCGATACGCAAATAGCCATGGGAAACTATGACGCAGCTTATGAATACTACGACAAAGCATTGACTCTGGCAAAATCCTTGGATTTTACCATTTTCGATATTATAAATTTCTCTAACAATCGGGCAAACGCCCTGAAACGCAAAGGTGATTATAAGGCTGCAAAATCAGCTTATGAGCAAGCCTTGGAACAAGCAAAAAAAGTAGATTATGAAAATGCCATGTATGTCATTACCGGTAATCTTGGAGAAATAAATTTGCTTTTAGGCAATTACAAAGACGCCTTAAAGTTCCAACAACAAACGGTTGCCACTCAAGAGAACAAGGGTGATGTTTCAAATCTTACCGAAGGCTATCATCACTTAAGTACAATTTATGAGAAGTTAAATGATTATCCCAAGGCCTTGGAATTTCAGAAAAAAGCTTTAAAAATGCGGGATAGCACTGCGAAAATTGAAAGCGACAAAACCATGTCCAAATTAATGACACAGTTTGAAACTGGTAAGAAAGACCAAACGATTGAAGCACAAAACACTCAAATTGCCCAACAGCAAAAAACGCAACTACTATACCTTGCCATTGCCGGTATTTTAGCATTGAGTTTATTGGGTATGTTTTTAAGTATAAAAAGCATCCGCAAAAAACGTCGAGCATTACAGGTTTTAAATGCCGAACTGGACACCAAAAACAAACAGAACGAATTGTTGCTCAAGGAAATTCACCATCGGGTAAAAAACAATCTTGAGATGGTAAAGAGCCTCATTGCCTTACAATCGGCACAAATAGAGGATTCAGCTACAAAGGATGCTATGATTGCGAGTCAAAACCGTGTGCAATCTATGGGCATTATCCATCAAAAACTCTACCAAGGCACTAATCTGGGCGCTATAGAAATGAAGGACTATTTCGTAAATTTGAGCGATGGTATCCTTGATGCGTTTGATGCTGAGGATAAGATTAAAATAGAATTTGCTATGGACGAGCTGGAGTTGGATGTGGACACAGCCGTTCCTATTGGACTAATTGTAAACGAACTATTGACCAATGCCTTAAAATATGCATTTCCAAAAACCAATACTGGAAAAATATCCATTCAATTAGCTAAAAAAACTCACGACACCTTGCATTTGGAAGTTGCTGACAATGGCGTTGGAAAAGTGATAGGTTTGGCTCCAAAAGGAACTGGATTTGGCTCGCAACTCGTTCGATTGTTAACCCAACAACTGAATGGAACTATGCAAGAAAACAGTAAAGAAGGTACTACCGTTTCATTTGAATTCAAACATAAAAACGTCGCATAATGGAACCATCTGTAAAAATATTAATTGTAGAAGATGAGATGGTCATTGCCGCGAATATCTCACTTCAATTATCGTCTTTAGGCTATGATGTTGTTGGTATCATTCCTAGAGCTCAGGAAGCTTTAGCTTGCATCAAAACAGAGCGACCGGATATTGTATTGATGGATATTAACCTAAAAGGTGAACTTGATGGCATTGAAACGGTAAAGCTAATGCAAAAATCCTTTGACATTCCGGTTATATATTTAACCGCTAATGCAGACGACGCTCATTTTAATCGGGCGAAAGAAACACATCCTTATGCATTTATATCCAAACCCTTTAAAAAACTCGATTTGCAACGCGCCATTGAATTAACCGTTGAGCAGATACAACAAGACAAAACGGCATCCAATCTGAATTCAAAAGCAGAAAAATTAGCGCCTTTTATTTTAAGCAATTGCATTTTTGTACGCCATCATGAAAAAATGGTAAAAGTAGATATTAAGGACATTCACTATATTGAAGCAGAACGCAACTACTGCAGAATTTACTCCAAAGGCAAAGAATATCTATTGGTAATGACCTTGAAAGATATGGATGAAAAACTACCGAATCAGTATTTTTTAAGGGTACATCGCTCGTTCATTGTCAATCTTTCACAAATTGACGAAATAGCAACAAATCATATCGTTATTGCCAAAAAGGCTATTCCTGTTAGCAAATCATTAAAAGAGGAGATGCTGAATAGGTTGCATACCATTTAGATTTTTGCTCGGATAATTATATCCTAACCTTCGGACAGAATTTACACTCATTCGTCCTAACTCACTTTTTACTTTCAATGATTATCAGTTACTTAGGCAAAGAGTCAATTATAATTTGCTATTAATTAACCATTAATATAATTAACGAATATGATATGCTATAAACCACGTCGCTGATTCTTGGGTTCATTATTGGCTGGAATGGAAAGCAACCATGGCTGTCAATGGCAAGGAAATGCCATTCCATACACTTATAAATTGGTAGATGGAAAAATAGAAAGACAAGTTTTGTTATTACCATTCATCAGAGTTGGTATTAGAACTTTTAGTTATTGAGTCGGCCCAAAAGATATCAGATTCAATCGCAGAATAAATAGATAAACAGCAGTCAGCTATAATTTTTGTGTAGAGAGTTCTAGCGAAGGTAAATCAATCAATTTCAGGCTTTAGTATTTTAAAGTTTAATAAAACCAAATTACCGACTGCTTGTTTTATATAATATATCGCAGAAGATTTCTATTTCTGTACGAAGAGAAAAACAATGTCCAATCAAAACGGAGAACTATCTACATTTTTCTTGAACATTGGTTAACATATAACTACAATACCGTTGTCTCTTAAAAGAGCAAAAAATAGAATAAAATGAAAAAAGCAGGTATCATCGGTGGATCAGGGTTTATTGGTAGCCACATCACCAAATTGTTTTTAGAAAATAATTTTGAGGTAAAATCCTCAACAACAGACATTACCAATGAAAAAAAATACCAGCATCTCATGGCATTGGATAAATCTGAAAATTTGCACATTTGTGAGTTGGATGTATTGGACAAAGAGCAGATAAAACAATTTGTTTCAGATTGTGATATTGTAGTCCATAGTGGCACACCTTTTCAACTGGACTTTGAAGATGCCAAAACCGAGTTATTTGATCCAACCATAAAAGGGACCGAGAATTTTCTCGATGTTATCAATAACACAATAAGTGTAAAAAAGGTGGTTATTCTGGCGTCGGTTGCAGCTTTTAACACTAATTTCCCTTTACCAGCAGACGGGAAATCAGCTTCTGACAGGTTTAATGAAGACGACACGCCTTTTATAAGTGAAGAAAGTCATCCGTATGCCCAAGCCAAATTTATGGCCAATCAGACTGTCAATGCCTTTATAGAAAACCACCAAGATTTAGATTTGGAAATTGTGAGCGTTTCGCCCGTAATGGTTATGGGCAAATCGCTTTCAAACCGTGAAGATTCCACCTCTACAGGCATTCAATTTTTATTCAAGCATAAGATTGCGCCCAATCCATTTATTCAAATGTTTTATGACGAAGATATTGACATGGCCATAGTCAATGTTAAGGACGTTGCCATTGCTGTTTACAAAACCGCAATCATTACAGGTATACATGGAAAAAATTATTTATTGTCCAGTGAAACCTATCCCGTTTCAGACGTGTCGCTGATGCTTAATAAAAAACCTCCAAATCACGCACCCAAAGTGATTTATCAAAATCAATTGGCCAAACAACAGCTTGGAATTTCCTTTCAATCGGTGGAAAACACCTTGCAACAATACAATGCTTAAGTTTTGAATAATTCCGTTGATGTCAAATAGAATAAAATTAAATATTAATACTAATCCGTTCGCCATAAAGCGAACCCTAAAACCAAATATTATGAAAAAAATAGTAATTGTAGCCATGATGCTAAGTATGTTCATTAGCAACGCACAAAAAAAGAATGGTACCGTTTACATTGAGCATCCTGCTATCGATGCTGTTGAGGCATTCGTTGACGCTTCTGTTGCAGGAGATAAAGAGAAAATGGCGTCCTATCTAACAGACGATTTTAAAGCCTATAATGGGACTTCAAATCGTAAAAACGATGAAGGCATGGATAAGGAAGCCTTTCTCAACAATCAAATGGTGTATTTTAATCAGCTCGATTATTACGGCAGAGCTACCTATCCAGGTGCCTATCCTGATGCTATTGAATACAAAAAAAACAATACAAATGACGAGGTATGGGTACAGACTTGGGATGTATTAGAAGGCGTACAGAAAGATACAGGTGTAAAAATCGACGCAGCTGCCCATCGTTTATATACGCTAACCAAAGACAATAAAATTAAAATGATCATCAGTTATGGGAATGATACTGTTCTCAATGAAATCAGGTCTAGTTTTACAGATCGAAAAAATGGAACCATTTATAACCACCATGATAACATAAATACCATAAGAAAAGCTATGTATGCGTTTGAAAATGGCGACATTGAGAAATGTCTCAGTTATTATAGCGAAGATGCTAAATTTTCCGATATCAACACCACATTTGGAGAAACAAGCACTAAAACTGAAACAAGAGCCAATTGGAAACAATTTTTAGACACTTTTGAAATTGAAAGTATTGATATGATCGGTTATCCAGATTATCTAGAATATGAAATGGGTAATGGTCGTGAGGTGCTCTCTTGGTGGAATTTCCATTTAATCCGGAAATCTGACAAAAAGAAAATTGAAGTACCATTCCATTTTAGCAACGGCTTTGATGCTGATGGAAAAATTGTTTCCGAAATGGAATATTATAGCCAAACGTTATTAAATGCTAAATAAAAGATGACATTTATCTTAACAACCTTCTGAACATCCAACTCAAAAATGAACATAAAGCTAACTTTTATTTATAGAGGTTAGCTTTGTTTTATACTCAAGGTTAAAACTTAAACTTATATAATATCATGAAAACAAGCCTAATTTCAAAATTATCAATCTTATTCTTCTTAGTTTTTATATGGACTTTTACCATACAGAGTTGCGATCAAAAGTCAAAAGAGGCACCTAATGTCATTGAAAAAGAAATCACTATTAAAAATGAAAAACCAGAATACTTTTTACTACGTCCCGAAGTTGAAAAAGCGTATGGCTATTCGCACGCTGTAAAAATTGGAAATTCCATTAAAGTTTCTGGGGCCGTAAGTATGGATGATGAAGGCAACCCAACTGCTGTTGGAGATTTAGCACAACAGATGAAAAACTGCTATGCGGATTTAGAAAAAGTTTTGGCGCATTATGGTTGCACATTTAACGATGTTGTGAAAGAGGATGTGTTTACTACAGATATGTCAAAGTTTTTGGAAGCCGCTGGTTACCGAACCGAAATCTATAAAAACCACTTCCCATCAGGTACTTGGCTTGGTGTAAAGGAATTGGCGCTTCCAGAATTTATGATTGAAATTGAATTAGAAGTACATAAATCCAATTAAAAGTATCTACAAGCTTTAAACCACTATATATGAAAACCAACACTTTACTACTCATCGCCTTCATTTGCACCTTCTGTTCTTGCAATGAAAAAACCGAAAAAACAACTCACGCAAAGGAAACAAAATTATCCTATTTCGATTATTCCAACAGTGATGACCAAAACACAGGTGGCATAAAAATGATTCCCATCAAAACCGCTAAAGGTACATTCAAAGTTTGGACAAAACGAATGGGTAACAACCCTAAAATGAAAGTATTATTGCTACATGGTGGTCCAGGAGGCACTCACGAGTTTTTTGAAAATTTTGATGGCTATCTTCCAAATGAAGAAATAGAGTACATTTATTACGATCAGCTAGATTCCTATTATAGTGACAAACCCAACGATTCCACCTTATGGACTACGGAACATTTTGTTGAAGAAGTAGAACAGGTTAGAAAAGCTTTAAATCTCAACAAAGACAATTTTTATTTGCTTGGACAATCTTGGGGAGGCATACTCGCGATGGAATATGCTTTGAAATATCAGGATAATTTAAAAGGTTTGGTCATCGCTAATATGATGGCAAGCATCCCGGAATACGAAAAATATGCTGCTGAAGTTTTAGGTCCACAACTACCACCAGACGTTTTAAAAGAAATAAAAGCTATGGAGGCTGCGGAAGATTTTGACAATCCACGCTATTCCGGACTTGTAACGCAACATTATTACACCAAACATGTATTACGCAAACCCTTGGACGAATGGCCAGAGTTTATCAATCGTGCTTTTTCTCATCTCAACCCTAATATTTATATCTATATGCAAGGTTACAGCGAATTTGGTGTCACAGGAAATGCGACGTTGAAAGGTTGGGATGTTTCTGATAGATTGAAGGAATTTAAAATTCCAACTTTAATGATTGGTGGTACACACGACACGATGGATCCAAAATATATGGAATGGATGAGTACTGAGGTGCAAAACGGTAGAAGTTTAACCACAAATTCAGGTCATATTTCGCAATATGATGATCCTGAAGCGTATTTCTCTGGATTGATCCAATTTATACAGGATGTGGATGATGGCACTTTTTAATATTGAAAAGAATAAATAACCAAAACCAACCAACAAATGACAACAACTGCAACATCCTTAACACCATTAAAAGCAATCGAGCGTATTCAATCTTTAGATGTTATGCGTGGTATTGTACTTTTCGGAATTTTATTAATGAACATTAATGGTATGGCATTAGCACATGCCTATGAAGACCCAACAGTTTCCGGTGGTGCTAAAGGTTGGGATCTTTACACATGGATCACCACAAATATGCTTTTTGAAGGCACTATGCGTGCCTTGTTTTCACTATTATTTGGTGCAGGTATGTTTATTCTTTTAGACCGTTTGGAGAAGAAAGGTGCAGGTATCAAAGCCGCAGACATCTATTTTAGACGCTTAATGTGGCTGTTGGTTTTCGGACTCATTCATGCGTATTTAATTCTATGGGTTGGAGAAATTTTATTCAGTTATTCGCTCATGGGTTTTTTGGTATATTCTTTTAGAAATTTGGCTCCTAAAAAGTTAATCATTATAGCCATTTTACTATTTTCTGCAGGCACACTTTGGAATTATGGCGACTATAAATCTGACATCAAATTTATGGAAAAAGTCGAATTAGCTGCACAGTATAAAACGGAGGGTAAAGTACTTACTAACGACCTAAAAGAAGCCACCGCGAAATGGGAAGAACGCCAAAGGGAACGCTCGCCAGAAGCAATAGCTGAACATAACAAAAATATGCAAAGCGATTACTTTTCTGTTGTGGCCTTTTTAGCACCAATAAATATGCATTTTGGAAAATACTACCTCTACCGTTACGATGTGTGGGATATTTTGAGCATGATGCTTTTGGGTATTGCATTTTTTAAGTTAAGCATATTGTCTGCAGTAAAATCCTATCGTTTCTACGGTATTATGGTGTTGGTAGGCTATGGTATAGGATTGAGTGTAAATTTTTACGAAATACAAATGATTATGGATAGCAACTTTTCATTGTTGAGCTTTTCAAAATCTAACATCACATATGATCTAGGGCGTGTTGCTGTAGCTATGGGACATATTGGTGCCATTATGCTATTTTGTAAACTACCTGTTTTAGCATTATTGAAAAAATCACTTGGAGCGGTTGGTAAAATGGCACTGACCAATTATGTGATGCACTCCGTCTTTGCCCTGTTCTTATTTACTGGTGCAGGATTTGGTCTGTTCGGGGAATTTCAGCGTCACGAACTTTTGTATATCGTATTATCAATTTGGATTTTTCAGTTGATTGCAAGTCCTATTTGGTTACACTATTTTCAATTTGGTCCCTTAGAATGGTTATGGAGAAATCTTAGTTACAATAAAAGGCATCCTATTAATAAACCATAAAAATCATGACTAAATTAACCAACCAAAACCATTTAGAACCCATACAACAAAATCAGCGCATCCATTTTTTAGATGTACTTCGCGGCATTGCAATACAATGTATATTTATGGCGAACATTGTTTACTTCTCAGGACTTTTCTTTTTTTCAGAAAGTTATAGGGATCCAGCGTTCGTATTTCCTTCTGATAAAATTTTAGAATTTATTTCATTTTTATTAATTGATGGTAAATTCTACTCGATTTTTTCGCTACTGTTCGGTATAGGCTGCTTTGTGCAATATCATAAACTAAGTCGTCAAAACAAGCCTTTCGCTCCATTTTTTGTAAGACGGATGTTCTGGTTATTGGTCTTTGGGTTAATTCATTTAATTGGATTTTGGCTCGGTGATATTTTAACACTCTATGCGCTTTTAGGCTTTGCTATTATTCCTTTTATCAACGCTTCAGATAAGACATTATTAACGCTAGCTTCAATTCTCATTCTTCTACCTATTATAAATTGGTTGATTATTTCTTACTTTGGAATAAATTATCCCGATTTCTTTCATCAAAAAAGTATAGATTCATGGCAAAACTACGGCTATCCTCAAATAGAGTGGCAAGGTCAATTTTGGAATGATATTGAATTTGAATTAAAAAATAAAAATTGGTCTGATTTTTTTAAAATGAACTTTGGTAATTCTTGGACACGCCTGTCAATGATTCTCAAAGAAGGTCGGGTTTTTAAGGTTTTTGGAATTTTCCTCATCGGTATTTGGGCTGGACGTAAAATAATGAATGAAAACCTTTTACAAAATGTAATATTTCTAAAAAAAATAGCGCTTTACGGTTTACTTTTAGGTTTACCAATGAGTGGTTGGAGAGCCTATATTTTGTTTTTAGGTGAGCAAAATCAAATCAATAGTTTTCTTAACACCCTAAGCTATGCTTTGGGAACTGTACCAACCGCATTGGGTTATGCAGCATTGATTGCGCTGCTTTTTAGAAAAAAACCCAAGCTATTGATGTGGATTGCTCCTGCAGGAAAAATGGCTTTTACCAATTATATCTTACACACTGTTTTTGGCATAACCTTATTTTATGGTATTGGTTTTGGTTGGGCAGGTAAGTTGGGATTTACTATGTTAACACTTGTTGCCATAGTCTATTTTCTGCTTCAGGTTTTGTTTAGCACGTTCTACCTCAGTTATTTTAAATATGGTCCATTGGAATGGCTTTGGAGACAACTAACCTATGGCAAATTTTTGAAGATTAGAAAATCTTAAATAAAAATGATTTATGAAACAACAAGACGAAGGATTAAAACGAAAGATTGGTGTATTCGGTTTATCGGCTAATATCGTCAATATAATTATTGGGTCGGGTATTTTTGTGCTACCTGCAATTGTAGCCAGTTATTTAGGAGCATCTAGTATCATTGCTTATATTTTTTGTGGCTTATTAATGGCTATGGTTATGCTATGTTTTGCCGAAGCAGGAAGCAAAGTAACCGATACTGGTGGTCCTTATACGTACATTGAAACTGCATTAGGAGATTATGCAGGATTTATTGGCGGATTTTTTGCTGTTGGAAGTAATCTGTTTGCGGACGCCGCAGTTTCTAATGCTTTGGTAAATATTATTGCCTCGGCCTACCCAGTATTTGAAAACGGGTTACCGCGCTTTATATTCTTATTTATACTTTTTTACGGGCTTGTTTACGTCAATGTTATTGGTATAAAACAAGGTATAGGTTTAGTAAAGTTCAATACCATGGTTAAGCTAGTACCATTGATTTTATTAATTGCTATAGGTTTTAAGGATGTTTCTATAAGCAACTTGTATATTCAACATATGCCAAGCTTTAAAACATTAAGTGAAACGTCACTTATTTTATTTTTTGCTTTTCAAGGTTGTGAAACGGGAATTATTGTCGGTGGAGAAGTTGTGAACCCAAAACGCACAATCCCGAGAGCTATTTTAATAAGTATTACAATTGTTATTGTTGTTTATATCTTAATTCAGACTATTTCACAAGGTGTTTTAGGTGACGCCTTACCAAATTTTACATCGGCTCCACTTGCAGAAACCGCGCGAGTCGTTTTTGGCAACTTTGGATATCTACTATTAACTATTGGCGCTGTTATTTCTATGTTTGGATATATGAGTGGCACTATTCTTAACAGTCCAAGAATCGTTTATGCACTTGCCAGAGATAAAGTGATACCTATAAAGGCCCTTTCCAGAATTCACAAATCATTTGCTACACCACATATTGCCATAATTATTTATGCAACGATCGGTTTTATTCTTGCTGTTTCTGGCAGCTTTGAACAATTAGCGGTCATAGCTAGTAGCTCTATGTTATGTCTTTACTTAGGTGTCGCACTAGCTGTTATGAAGTTCCGTAAATCTAAAAAAGATTATGTTGGTGGATTTCAAATTCCAGGAGGTTGGACAGTTCCTATTTTAGCTATTATCATAATTTTATATGTTTTATCAAGTCTTCCAGTAAATGAGATTATTGGTACTATTTTATTTATCGTGATACTTACAATTCTTTTTATAATTATTAAAACTATGAAAAAGAAAGGCAGTGATTAAATTATTTAGAAATATCCGTAAAATCTTCTCAATGAAGGCAAAACCAAAAGATACTTCAAATACGCTATTGGTGAAATTATCCTTGTGGTTATTGGGATATTAATTGCTGTGAGCATCAATAATTGGAATCAAGAACGCCACTTGAAAAATGAAGAACAAAACATTGTAAGAAACATTCATAACGAATTTTTACAAAACCGAACCATCATCCAAATAACCCTTCAAGAATCTGGCAATTGTGCAAATATCCTTAAAACGCTGATGAACCTTGTTGATAAAGACGAAGCTGTTTTAAAAAAACAAAATATCGATAGTTTAATGTACTATGCATTTGACCCACCCATTTATCGCCCTTCAGAAAACACCATATCTGGGCTTATTCAATCGGGAAGATTTATTGCTGCATAATCAAGAATTGATAGATTTAATCTATGAATGGGTACGAACGATGAAATCCTTAACCGATAGGTCTGAAAGAGTTTTGATTAATATTGATAACGTCATACTTCCCTATTTTTCAAAAAATTATGCCTTAAAAGACAAGCACGTTTATGGCAATCTACAATGGAAAAACAAATCAAACCTTAAGGTGAATAAACTCTAGATTTTTCAAGATATTGAATTTGAGAACCTACTGGACGATTTCATATATAGAGTAATCGATTGCCAAAACAGGCTCATCGAGTTGGAGCTGAGCACCTCTAAAATTTTAAAGCAAACTGAATATGAATAAGATTTAAAAATCAAATCACAAAACTAAACCACTATTATCCAATTTGCATAATTTCAACTACATTTGAAACCAATGAAAACTAAAAAGATCACGGTTTTAAAACATCTGTTAATACTAGCCCTAGTACTTTCAAGTTGTAAAAACAAAACCCCCTTACCAGACCCTTTAGAAGCGGGTTGGAAAGGCGAAGCAGTCTGTGAGGTTTTGGAAGACGACAAAGAACTAAGAGTGCTTAAATGCACCTTTGAACCAGGAGTTGGCCACGAAAAACATTACCATAATCCACATGTTGGTTACACCATAGCTGGTGGAAAATTCAGAATAACGGATGTTACAGGAACACGAGAAGTGAACGTCCCAACAGGTTATATATTTAGTAAAGATTCCATTACCTCTCACGAAGTTTTAAATATTGGAGAAACAACCTCAGTTTATTTAATTATGGAATATAAATAGGCGCTTTCGTCCGCTAGAAATAATACAAATTTTTCAAGTTATTTCATTTTTTTGTATCTTTTATCTTGAAAAAGAAAATTCTACAGCTATGAAAACCTCAATTCGATTTGAAAAAGCCATCAACAAATTATACACCGCATTTCATAACAAGACCTTAAACCCAGACGATTGTAAGCAATGTGCCGTAGGAAATATCATGGACAACAAAGACAGTTGGAAACATTTAACAGATAGCCATGGCTCAACAAAATTGAATTATGTTGGATTGGTGCATCAAAATCTAGGTCGACGATTTAATGGATATTCGCCTATTGAATTACTGCAAATTGAAAGTGCTTTTCTAAAAGGTTGTGGTTATCATTTCAAAGCGCATAAACGCTTGTTTAAACCAGAAAACATAACTGATGCTCATCTATTTAATGGCTTAAGTGCAGTTGTATCCCAATTATGTCGATTTGATGGTATTAAAGATGTAATGGATTGCTCGGTTTTATTTGAATTTGACGATTCTACAAGTGAACTTGAATTGGTCTGAAAATAATATTTTAGAAACAAAAAAGCCAGCACTTTATGCAAGTACTGGCTTTATCTATGTCTAGTGATTCTCGATTATGAGATTCCTGCAGTCGCAGGAATATTATCCACCAAAGTCATCAAATCTAATATGCTCATCCGGAATTCCAAAATCCTCTCCCATTTTCTGAACGGCTTGGTTCATTAGTGGTGGACCACAAAAATATAATTCAATATCTTCAGGTGCTTCATGGTGTTTCAAATAGTTGTCTATCACACAATTGTGAATAAATCCAACAAAACCATCGCCTTCTTCGTCATTGATATCTTTTTTAACTTTCCAGTTATCACTCTCCAACGGTTCTGATAGTGCTAAGTAGAATTTAAAGTTTGGAAAATCCTTTTCTAATGCTCTAAAATAATGGATGTAAAACAATTCAGCTTTAGAACGTCCACCATACCAATAGGACACTTTACGTCCTGTCTTTAATGTTCTGAATAATTGATATATGTGCGAACGCATAGGTGCCATTCCGGCTCCACCACCAACGTATAACATTTCAGAATCGGACTCATTGATAAAGAATTCACCATAAGGTCCTGAAATCGTTACCCTATCGCCTTCTTTTTGGTTAAATATATAAGATGAAGCAATACCTGGATTAACATCCATCCAGCCGCCTTTAGCACGATCAAAAGGTGGTGTCGCCACACGAACATTAAGCATAATCCGTCTGCCTTCAGCAGGATAAGACGCCATGGAATACGCACGTTCAACAAGCTCGTCATTCTTCATCACTAGCGGCCATAAACCAAATTTTTCCCAATCGGCTTTAAATTTATCCGGTTCACCTGGATGATCTTCTGGATGTGCAGTGATATCCATGTCGGCATACTTTACTTCACACTCAGGAATCTCAATTTGAATATAACCTCCTGCTTTGTAGTTCATATCTTCTGGAATTTCCACAACAAATTCCTTAATAAAAGTCGCCACATTATAGTTTGAAACTACCGTCGCTTCCCATTTTTTAATACCAAATACTTCTTCAGGAATGGTGATTTCCATATCCTGTTTTACTTTTACTTGGCAAGATAAACGAGCTCCTTCTGCTAATTCTTTTCTTGAAAAGTGAGGTGTTTCTGTTGGTAGAGCTTCACCTCCACCTTCTAATACATGGCATTCGCATTGAATGCACGTTCCACCACCACCACAAGCCGATGGTAAGAAAATTTTATTACTCCCTAATGTAGATAATAAAGTCCCTCCAGAAGCGACTTCAATCTCACGTTCACCATTAATTTTAATCTTAACAGGACCAGATGGTGATAATTTTTGTTTTACGACAAGTAATAATGTTACCAATAATAACGTAACTACTAAAAATGCCGCAACCGTGGCGATAACTGTTCCTATTGTACTTGCTGCTAATATCATAATCTATATTACTGTTTATTGGTGCCTTCTTTTGTTTCTAAACTAAGATCTGTCTCTTTAATAGTGTTGGCTGTATCAGTTGTTGAAACCATACCAACTGTATCTTCTCTACTTTCTTCTGTCGCTTCATCTTCACCACCAGTAAGCATACCACCGAAACTCATAAATCCAATGGCCATTAATCCTGTGATAATAAATGTAATTCCAAGTCCTCTTAATGGTGCTGGTACGTTAGAATATCTAATTTTTTCTCTAATAGCTGCAATAGCAAGAATGGCAAGGAACCAACCAATTCCGGATGCAATGCCGTAATTTAAGGCTAAACCTAAAGTTTCAATTTCTCTAGATTGCATAAACAATGATCCACCCAAAATGGCACAGTTCACTGCAATTAATGGTAAAAATATACCAAGTGAGTTATATAATGAAGGTGAAAATTTTTCGACAATAATTTCTACCAATTGTACCATGGTCGCAATAGTGGCGATAAACATGATAAATGATAAAAAACTCAAATCATAATCCGCATACTCTTCACCCAACCACGTTAAGGCGCCTTCTTGCAATAAATATTGATCCAACAACCAGTTTAAAGGTACTGTAATCGCTAGTACGAAAATTACAGCAGCACCTAATCCAACAGCTGTTGATACTTTTTTAGATACCGCCAAGTAAGAACACATACCCAAAAAGTAAGCGAACACCATGTTATCTACAAATACTGATTTAAAAAATAATTCTATATGTTCCATATTCTTTTAGTTTTCAGTCTCAGTCTCAGTTTACAGTTATTTACTGTTTACTGCGACTGTAAACTGCATACTGATTAGTCTTCGATTAAATCTTTGTTTCTACTACGTTGTACCCAGATAATAATACCTACCACAATCAATGCCATAGGAGGCAATACCATAAAACCATTGTTCTCATAACCGATAGCATATAAACCTGTTTTTTCAACAGGATCACCAAGAACCTTAAATCCGAATAATGTTCCAGATCCTAATAGTTCTCTAAAAAATCCTACAATGATTAATATAACACCGTATCCTAATGCATTTCCAATACCGTCCAAGAATGATCTCCAAGTACCATTGGCCAAAGCAAAGGCTTCAAAGCGTCCCATGATGATACAGTTTGTAATAATTAATCCGATAAATACCGATAACTCTTTACTTAGCGTGTAAGCAAAAGCTTTTAATACTTGATCTACTATAATCACCAAAGTGGCCACAACTATAAGTTGCACAATAATTCTAATTTTTGATGGAATGATATTTCGCATTAATGAAATCACCACATTTCCAACTCCCATAACAAACATAACAGAAATCGCCATTACAATCGACGGCTTTAACTGTGCCGTAATTGCCAATGCAGAACAAATTCCCAAAACCTGAATGGTAATAGGGTTATTGTCCGCTAAGGGATCCATGATTAGTTTACTATCTTTTTTTGATAAAAGTCCCATATAATATTATTTTAAGGTCTTGAAATAAGGCATATACATTTTTATATCCTTGCTTAACATAACAGCAAGTCCGTCACCTGTGATTGTTGCACCTGCTAGAGCATCAATCTCTTGGTCGTCTTTTATTAGGTTTTTTGGATCGTTATTTCCTTTGGCCACAGATATTCCTTTAAAAACGCCACCATCTAAAAACTTCTCTCCAGTAAAATCGTCCATAAAGTAGCGCTGCTTAATTTCTGCGCCTAAACCAGGTGTTTCACCTTTATGATCAAAATAAACGCCTTGGATGGTCATGCTTTTATCTAAGGCAACAAAGCCCCAAATAGCATCCCAAAGTCCCTTTCCCCTTACAGGAACAATATAAACTTCTTTGCCATCCTTCTCACCGATAAAAATTGGAAGTCTTCTTTTGTAATCACCTTTTTTGGCTTTTGTTTCCTCCTTTTTAATATCAATAAGGTAAGCCTCATCATTTTCCTTTAACTCACCACCTTGAAAGACATATTGTTTCTTGATGTATTTTTTGAATTCTTCCTCCACATTGTCTGTTGAAATGAATTCAACATCATTGGCGCCTTCATTATTGTTTACACCTAATGCGTAAAGAATGTTCTGCTGTTTTTCAAATCTTTCGTTGGCCTTTACCATAGGTTTTAAACCTGAAGCCAAACCTGCCAATATAGCGCCAACTACCACAACCATAATGATTGAAAAGATGACTGTATAGCTATTTTTTTCTGTGTCTAATGCCATAATTATGCTGCTTTAACTTTTACACGCTTCATTCTACGTTTTACGTTTCCTTGAATTACATAATGATCAATAGTAGGTGCAAAAACATTCATTAATAAGATTGCTAAGAACACACCTTCTGGATAAGCAGGGTTGAACACTCGAATCATAATTGAAATAAATCCAATTAAGAAACCATAAATCCACTTCCCTTTATTGGTCTGCGAGGCTGTTACAGGGTCTGTTGCCATGTAAACGGCTCCAAACAAAATACTACCGATAATTAAGTGTTGCCAGAATGGAACACTCATTAACCCATAGAATTTACTTGTATCTCCAATCCAACCGGCTTCTACAACACCGTTGAAAATTAAGCCCATTACCATAGCTCCAATTAAGGTGCTTATAATAATTCGCCAGCTTCCTACCTTTGTGAAAATAAGAAATAGAGCACCTATAACAATCAGGAATTTTGAGGTTTCACCAACTGAACCTGGTATTATTCCCCAAAACATATCCATAAGGTCATAGCCCAAGGTTCCATTATTCTGTGCCAAACTACCTAATATGGTTTCTCCAGAAATGGCATCAGGTGTTCCTGCACGCTCTACAGCACCATGTACCCAAACCTTATCCCCTGACATCCATGTAGGATAGGCAAAGAATAAAAAGGCTCGAATGGTCAGTGCCGGATTCAAAATATTCATTCCTGTACCACCGAAAACTTCTTTTCCGATTATAACACCAAAAATAACGGCAACCGATAACATCCAAAGTGGAATGTCAACAGGAACAATTAAAGGCACTAACATCCCAGTAACTAAGTAACCTTCCTCAACTTCGTGTCCTTTAATAATTGCGAAAATAAATTCTACAGCTAAACCAACACCATAAGAAACAATTACCAACGGTAATACTTTCCAAAGACCGATAACTAAATTATCCCATGTCCAAAATGATGCGCCTAGAAATCCATCCGCAGATTCAATGACGCCAAGTGCTAAATAATGTTGATAACCAGCATTGAACATACCAAATATTAAACATGGCACCAAAGCCATGATTACGGTATTCATCGTACGCTTTAAATCATCTGCTGCCTTAATATGAGTTCCATTGTGAGTGGTCTCATTTGGCATATATAAAAACGTAAAAAGTGCATTGAAACCAGGTAGCCACTTTTTGTCTTTATTCTTTTCCTTAAAATTATGTAAATTTTGTTTTAAACCCATTATCCTATCTCTTTAAGCATTAAGTCTAATCCTTCTCTTATAATTTTTTGATGTGGTTGCTTAGACACACAAACAAATTCTGTTAATGCAAAATCCTCAGGAGCAACTTCGTACATTCCTAAAGCTTCCATTTCATCTAAATCTTGGTACATACAAGCTTTTAGAATTTGTAATGGATAAATGTCCAACGGAAATACTTCTTCATAATTTCCTGTTATAACAAAAGCACGATGTTCACCGTTAGTATTTGTATCTAAATCAAATTTCTTATTAGGATTTAACCATGAAAACGTTAGTGCTCTAGACGTAGAAACCTTATCAAAAACAGGCTTGTTCCATCCAAAAAACTCATAGTCATCGCCTTCAGGAATCACTGTGATAACATTACTGTAATAATCTAAATAGCCGTCTGGAGCTATTTGTTTGCCCGTCAATACATTTCCTGAAATAAAACGATCATTTCCGTCTCTTTCAACTCCATTGTCATAAACCATAGTAGCGATTTCAGAACCAATTTTAGTTCTAAAATATCTTGGCTTTTTAACTGAAGATCCTGCGAGTGCAATCACACGTTCTGCGTTGAACTTTCCTGTTAATAACAATTCACCAATAATTACTAAATCTTGAGCGTTGACCGTCCAAACTGTTTCTCCCTTATTAACAGGACTGACCTTATTAATCAGCGTACCTACATTACCAGATGGATGTGGCCCAGAAACTTTATGCGTCATAGCATTTTCTAGATTCGCTAAAGGCGAATTAGAGCTTTTGCCTACAGAGATATGAACGCCCCCTTCTGTTAATTTAGATAAAGCAGTAACTGCGGCTTGCAATTCTGCTTCTTTACCAGCTAAGGTAAAATCTAAATCCGCTGCCAGAGGTGCACTTGCATAACCAGAGATAAAAATAGCTTTTGGAGTGCTATCTGCTTTTGCAATTACATCATAAGGACGCTGTTTTATAAAAGCCCAACATCCCGTTGCTAACAAATGCGCTTTAATTTCTTCAGCATCAGAGGCTAAATCAAATTTTCCGTGATCTACAACAGCTTGTGTTTTGTCTGCTGTAATTTTGATAGCGTCTATGCGACGTCTTGGTCCACGCTGTACTTCCGTTACTTCACCAGAAACAGGAGAAACAAACTTCATTGCCTCATTGTCTTTGTTGTAAAATAAGGTTTCACCTGCTTTAACATGTGTACCTTCTTTTGCAATTAATTTCGGGATAATACTGTGGAAATCTTCAGGTTTTATAGAATAGAAATTACTTACAATAGCATTTTCAATCGCTTTCTCGGCTTCACCGACCAGCTTAATATCTAAACCCTTTTTAATTTTGATGTCTTTTGACATATACTAAAGATTAGTTAAGTTGAACACATTTTAATACCTAAAAAAGGACAATTAAAAACTTAAAATGAATTCTAAAAATCGGGCAAATTTACGAATTAATGCTTAATTATAAACCAATTTGAATTAACTTTTTTATTTGTAATGATTATAAATAACGCACTTGCTTTAAGGTACAGAATTTGATTATCTTTATGCTCTACAAAATCATAATAATGAAACAGCGTATTTTTAGCCTTCTTTTACTTTTAGTTTGTCCTACCATTTTATTGTCGCAAGTCGCAGTAGAACTCAACCCTCCAAATTTTATAAAAACAATTACCTTTAAGAGTAATACCACTCAAGGACAATTACCCGTTTTAAAATTAGGCGAATCTTTACAGCTGGAATTTGATGCTTTAAACGGAAACGAAGAAGATTTTTACTATGTTATTGAACATTTTAATTTTGATTGGACTCCTTCAACCTTAGTGAAATCTGAATATTTAAAAGGTTTAGACAATCAACGGATTTTGACTTATGAAAATTCGTTTAATACCTATCAGATCTATTCGCATTATACCTTACGAATACCAAATATACAAACACGTGCTTTATTGAAAAGTGGAAATTACATGATTTCCATTTATGATGATTATGATGAAATGATGTTCAGTAGAAAATTTATGATTTACGAAGATTTAGCAAATGTGGGCGTATCCGTAAAGCGTTCTCGAGATGTCAAGTTTATTGCCGAGAAGCAATCTGTGGATTTGGTAATAAACACTAATAACAACATGAATCTGAACAACCCTCTAGAAACCATTAAAACTGTTATCATTCAAAACAACAACCTCAACACAGCTATTTCAGATTTAAAACCACAATATACGTTGGGAAACGAACTTATTTATCGCTATAATGACAAATCAGCATTTTGGGGTGGAAATGAGTATCTTTTTTTTGAAAACAAAGATGTTAGAGCCGCCAATATTGGTGTTCAGTTTTTAGAACTGAAGGAGCTTTATCATAACTATTTATATACTAACATATCTAGAAAAAACAGACCCTATACCTATAATCCAGATATTAACGGGAATTTTCTGGTTACAGTAATAGACCGAGAGAATCCGGATGTTGAAGCAGATTATGTCAACGTTCATTTTTCATTATTACATGATGAATTCAAAGCTAAAGACGTTTATATCTATGGTAATTTTAATGCTTTTATGATTGAGCCCATTACTAAGATGTATTATAATACAGAAGCCAGGCGCTATGAAGCAATTTTAAAATTGAAACAAGGGTTCTACAACTATAAATATGTCGCCATCGATAAAGAAACAGGTGTGATAGACGAAGGTGCTATTAGCGGTAATTTCTGGGAAACAGAAAACAATTATAAAGTTTTGGTTTATTACAGGGATCTTGGAGCGCGCTTCGATCGTCTGATTGGTTTTGGAGAAGCGACATCAGTTAATATTTCCAATTAATACTGTAAGGGTTGCTCATAAAAATTAAACTAGTTTTATTCAACTTTCATTCCATTAAATCATTCATATAATGCAAAATGATATTGCCCTATTTTCTGAATTGTGCGACGAACTTTTCAAAGAAGAAACTACTCAACCCGTTGCGAAACCTGTCCCAACTTCAGAATTATACAAGCAAATTGATTTATCGCTTCAACCTGAAGGTATTATTGACAATCAATTAATAGTCATTTTAAAAGACCTTATAAAAAGCACACCAAAAACAGCTTCAACATCTTTTTTCAATCAATTATTTGGAGGAAGAATTGGCAAAGCAACATTGGGAGATTTGCTCGCTGTGATGTTCAATAACAGCATGTACACCTATAAAGTTGCTGGCCCACAGGTTGGCATTGAAAAACAAGTTCTAAAGAATATTTGCGCATTAGCAGGTTATACCGATGATAGCGATGGCACTTTGGCGCCTGGAGGATCCATGAGCAATATGATGGCGTTGATTATGGCGAGAGACCATAAAAATGAACACATAAGAGCAGAAGGTTTATCTAAGCCAATGACGTTATACACATCTGCGGCATCACATTACTCCATTTCAAAAAATGCGGCTTTAACAGGTATTGGCAAAAACCAAGTACGCTTAGTAAACACCAATTCAAAAGGCGAAATGCGCGTTGAACATTTAGAAGAACTGATTCTAAAAGATATTGGCAATGGCTTAACACCTTTCTTTGTAAATGCCACTGCAGGCACAACTGTTCTTGGTGCCTTTGATGATATTGAAGCGATTAGCAAGGTCTGCAAGACCAATAATTTATGGCTTCATGTGGATGGCGCTTATTGTGGAGGCGTAATTTTTAGCAACAGATTTAAACATTTAGTGCGTGGTTTGGAACTTTCGAATTCATTTAGTGTGAATGCGCACAAAATGTTGGGCACACCTTTGAGCTGTTCTGTAATTGTAACGCAACATAGAGATCAATTGCATCATTCGTTTTCTAACGAAGCGGATTATCTCTATCAAACCGATGGAGACGATTATAATCTAGGCAAAACCTCATTGCAATGCGGAAGACGAAATGATGCCTTAAAAATTTGGACTTTATGGAAATCTGTGGGCACACAAGGTCTAGAAAAAATTGTAGATAAACAGTTTGAAATGGCAGATATTGCTAGAGACTATATCAGAAATCATCAAGATTACACACTCTATAGTTTTGATGATTCCATTTCAGTTTGTTTCAATTATAAAGGTATTCCTGCTAATGAATTATGTACAGCATTGTACAAAAACTCAGAGCTTATGGTTGGCTATGGTACTTTTGAAAATGACGAATTTGTTCGAATGGTAACGATAAACAGCCTTTTGGAGAAAAAAGATATTATCAATTTCTTTAAAACTCTAGAGACCTTAGTTTCTAACGCTTTGTTAAATTTATCTACTTCTTAACGTTAGAAATAGGCCTTCTTTCAAAAATTATGCTATTTTAGCATACTCAAATCCCGATTCATGGTACAACAAGTTACAAGCGGAATCAAAATTTCCGTAGAAACCAATTTTGAAGGCACATTTTATAAAAATTATAAAGTGCATTTCGCCTTTGGTTATAAAGTAACTATTGAAAACCAAAGTAAAGATTCTGTGCAACTAAATTCCAGACATTGGAAAATCCTCGACGCGCTTAATAATGAAGAAATTATTGAAGGGGAAGGCGTCATTGGTAAAAAGCCAGTATTAAAACCAGGAGAATCACATACTTATAATTCCGGATGTTTGTTAACATCGCCTTTTGGAGCCATGCAAGGTCACTACAATATGGTCAACTTTACAAAAGCCAATAAGTTTAAGGTTTATATTCCTTCTTTTAAGCTGAGTGCACCTTTTGCACTCAACTAAGATTCATAATTTTTAGTGAATTCAAATCGATACCGTATTGCATTTTGTTCTATATGAAAAAATGAGCAATTTGAATAATGTACAAATTGATAGCTTGAATTAATATCAAATCCATCTGAATCAATTTCATAAATGCCATCACAGTCTATATTTCCATAAGGCGAAATGCGTCTAAATCGGAATTCAGTAGTACTATTTACATCATATATTTCAAACCACGCTCCGGCTCCAATTCCTTCCAACCATTGTGCATGTTGCGCCATTTCCTTGACAGGTTTTGGCTCTAAATTTCCAACTAAATTGGGCTCAAAATCTTTTAATTCATCTAAAAAACAACGTTTATTCTCAGCTCTTAAGGTCGATGTAAATTCTGTAATATGGCCAGATTCTGACACTTCATGAATCATGTGTTCAGTATTAGCAATAATCACATTACTAATTGTACTCGGCGTAAATCGTTTTGATTTAATTAAACGTTTCTTTTTCTCATTATCATTAATCGACGCAATTAAAGTATCGGTTACAAAACGCGAACAATTGCTTGCCTTTTTTATAAATGCACCATATCTTACTGGGTTTCCGTTCTGCAATTGTGTGATATAGTCTTTAGCCTTTTTATAATTTACAGCATCACAAACTGAACCAATCAGTTTACCTTCGCCATGAGTAAGATCAGGATTTGTAGCAAGAAAATTTAAAATTTCATTCAGATTGTTAATACGACCATCTTCAATTTTTGCTTTCAAGGGGAAGTCCAATTCATTATCTGTTATTTTTCCTCGAACTCGTCCATAACCTAGAGGGCAAGTGTATCTTCCAAAATCATAATAATCTAAATCTCCGGTTTCCTTATCTATTAGCACCAGAGCAGCATGACCAGCACGCACATAATTTTCGCAACCCACATTTATATACTTTAAATATGAGACTATACGCTCTTCAGATATTCTAACGATAGTATCAGGATAGGCAAGTGCTAAAATAAAAGCATCATTTTTGGGCATTTAAACAGGAGATTAATACATGACAAAAATAATAACATGAGTTTTATTTGCCACGAATACACGAATTTTAATTTGTGAAAAAGTTAACTCAAAATCAATATCCTGGATGCCTGTCGTTTTTGGAACAGACTGAAAGTCTGTTTTCATTTTTGAAATAGATAGTCAACTGTTTATTACACAATTTCCAAGAACGAAAGAATTCGTGATAATTCGTTATAATTCGTGAGATTTGTGGCGAAATATGATGAAGTTAAATTGAATTATTCTATAATAAATATTCCATCCAATATTACATCTAAATACCCATGGTTTACCACGAATTCTTCCCTTCGGGAAATTGACAAATAAAACACTTTCAATTTTTGTTATTTACTTCTAAAAAACGTCGAAATTTCGATTGGCAACTCACAAAAATTTAAAGCCTGAACTGTCTTAAACTTTATACAATTGGCTGCGAAACGTTATTTCTCATTCCCTTTTGTCTTTTTAAAACTCCGTAACTATACTATGCCGATATAAAAATTCTTCAATTGAGTAAAAAATCTTTATTTTTTCGCTTCAATCAAAAAACTTTAAATCAGTTCTCTAATCTTCACATAACTATAACGTTTGAAAGAAATAATCTCTTATAAAAATTGTAACTTTGCACTTTCAAATTTTAAACTAAAAAAATCAAATATATTATGGGAAAAGGATTCTTTAATGTACCTGTAGCAGTCAATGAACCTGTAAAATCTTATGCACCTGGTTCGCCAGAACGAAAAGAAGTTCTTGACACTTACAAATCAATGTTCAACAGTAAAGTTGAAGTCCCAATGTACATAAATGGTAAAGATGTAAAAACTGGAAACACCAGAACTATGTCTCCACCGCACGACCATCAGCACGTTGTGGGTGAATATCATTTGGCAGAACAGAAACATGTTGAAGAGGCAATTTCCACAGCATTAGAAGCACGCAAAGCTTGGTCGCAAATGCCATGGGAACAACGTGCTGGCGTATTTTTAAAAGCAGCTGAGTTAATTGCAGGTCCATATAGAGCAAAGATTAATGCGGCAACTATGCTTGCACAATCCAAAAATATTTATCAAGCTGAAATTGATGCGGCTTGTGAATTGATTGATTTCTTACGTTTCAATGTTCAGTTTATGTCGGACATTTATATGGAACAACCAGAAAGCACAAGTGATGCTTGGAACCGCGTTGAGTACAGACCACTTGAAGGGTTCACTTATGCAGTAACGCCTTTTAATTTTACAGCTATAGCCGGAAATTTACCGGCTTGTATGGCATTAATGGGTAATGTTGTGGTTTGGAAGCCAAGTGATAGCCAAGTATATTCTGCAAAAGTTATTATGGATATTTTTAAAGAAGCTGGTGTGCCAGATGGCGTTATCAATGTTGTTTTTGGTGATCCTAAAATGATTACAAATACGGTTTTAGCCAGCCCAGACTTTTCTGGTTTACATTTTACAGGTTCTACTCAAGTGTTTAAGGAATTATGGAAACAGATTGGAAACAATATCCATAACTATAAAACCTACCCAAGAATCGTGGGTGAAACTGGAGGAAAGGATTTTATCGTTGCTCACAAATCGGCAAATGCAAAGCAAGTAGCTACTGCAATTTCCCGTGGCGCATTTGAATTTCAAGGTCAAAAATGTAGTGCTGCATCTCGAGCTTATATACCTAAAGGTATTTGGGCTGACGTGAAAAAATATGTACTAGAGGATATTGAATCTTTCAAAATGGGCTCTCCTGAAGATATGGGCAATTTTATTACAGCCGTAATCCACGAAGGTTCTTTCGATAAATTGGCAAAGTATATTGACGAAGCAAAATCTGATAGTGATGCCGAAATCATTGCTGGTGGAAACTATGATAAATCTAAAGGTTATTTTATTGAACCTACTGTTATTGTAACGTCGAATCCAAAATACACAACAATGTGTACTGAATTGTTCGGTCCTGTAATTACGATATATGTTTATGAAGATGAGGATTATTCTGAAACTTTAAAACTAGTGGACGAAACGAGTGAATATGCCTTAACTGGAGCGATTTTATCAACTTGCCGTTACGCTGTTGAAGAAGCCACAAAAGCACTTCAAAATTCAGCGGGTAACTTCTATATTAATGACAAACCAACTGGAGCAGTTGTTGGTCAACAACCATTCGGTGGAGCAAGAGCATCTGGAACAAACGATAAAGCTGGTAGCGCCCAAAATTTATTGCGTTGGGTATCTCCAAGGTTAATCAAGGAAACTTTTGTAACGCCTACAGATTATAGATACCCGTTTTTGGGTTAAGACCCATTAAAATACTGAAAAACAAATCCTTAATTGCATTATGCTTTTAAGGATTTTTTTTGCGCTTTAAAGAAATGACCTTAAAAATATACCATCACTAAAGTAAACTTTGTATCTTTTCATTCTATTAATGTAAATTCTGCCGTTATGAAAAAAAATTACTTTGCTTTCCTTTTACTCTTACCGACACTCTTAATTGCCCAGACCACTTTCACATCTGCTATCACACCAGATTTATCGGCTTATGGAGAAGCTACCAACTATCCAGGCGAAGGAGAATATCAGATGTTTTTGAGTCCTGATGCTATTTTGGACAAACCAATTATTTTAGTCGATGGTTTTGATACTGGAGACACCAGAACCATTAATGGCATTTATAACCTATTGGATTTTGCTGGCACTTCTGGCACAGAAAACCTAGCAGACCAATTGCGTGCTCTCGGTTTTGATATTATCATCTTAAATTTTCCTGTGTATACAAGATCCGCAGACGCTGCCATTATTGATGGAGGTACCGATTTTATGGAGCGAAATGCCATGCTCTTAGTTGAGTTACTAAACATTGTTAACACGGCCAAAGCATCTAACAGTCCTGAACAAAATGTAATTATCGGTCCGAGTATGGGAGGTTTGATTTCACGATACGCCTTAAATTATATGGAAGCCAATGCCTTGGATGCAGACACCAGACTTTACATCTCTTTTGATGCACCACATCATGGCGCAAATGTACCAATTGGCCTTCAACATCAACTCAACTATTTAGCGTTTAACGATTTGAATCCTGTACCTGAAGTACAATCCATAATCACTACATTATTGAATTCTCCTGCCTCAAGGCAACTATTGATTGATCATTTTGAATCACATCTCGTCAGCGGAAGCCTGGTTGATTTTGACCCGAATTTAACGCTTCCAGAACCACATCCTTTTAGAACGCAATTTGAAAGTAATATTAACGGATTGGTCACTGGTGGATTCCCTCAAAATACGCGCAATGTTGCTATTATAAATGGCAGTGGCATTGGCAATCCTTATTTTGCCATTGGAGACAGCGGAACTATTGTTACGAACGGTTTTCCAATAGTAAGCACAGTGCTTCCTGTCACGGTGCCTAGTCCCTTTGGAGACGTCACAATTAATGTGGAAATTGATATTAATATGACACCTGCTGCAGGAGCTTCACAGCAAGTCAGCCGTTTTTTTGCACCTATCCCAATTTTTCCTGATGTTGAAGCTATAGCCAATTCTGGCACTACAAATTTTGATGGTGTGGATTCAGCTCCAGGTGGATTGTTTGATATTTCTGCTTTAACAGGTGGTATTTCTGGAGGAGGAGGTATTGGCGCCGACTTTTTAGCGGCATTGCAAATTGATAAGTTTAGCTATATACCTTCGGTAAGTGCTTTGGCTCTCGATATTACTGAGGAAGCTACAGGCGACGATATTAATTGGCACCACGATATAGACATCGCAGGTCGAAGCACCACCAATGACACTCCTTTTGCGAACACGTTTTTACCAGACGATAACGAACCGCATGTACAATTAACAGCGGCTAATGTGGCTTTTGCATTAAACGAAATTCTGAATCCTCCTTTAAGTGTTTCAAATAATGAATTCTTTACCGTTCAATTAGAAAAAAATCCTGTGATTGATGAATTGATTTTGAGTTCTAATGCTCATACCAATGTCAATATTAGTATTTCTGATTTAACTGGGAAAATGGTTTATAAATCCAATGCAGATTTAAATACTAGAACGATAATTCCTTTAAATCTAACCTCTGGATTTTATATTTTGAATGTTAAAGGAGATAATAATGAAACATTTACGACAAAATTTATAGTTAATAAATAAAGGCTTCAAAAATTAATAATATAAAAAACCTGAACGATTCAATTTGTTCAGGTTTTCTATTTATAAGTTAATATTTACAAATTTCTATTCATATGGCTTGTCATCACCGACATGAGCGTGCTGAGAATTTTTAGCCGTATTGTTCGAATCAACAACCATAGCTGCAATATTCAAGTTATCCATTACATATTCTGAAGGCACAGTAATGGTAAAAGATGTTATATATTCAGTTAATGCAGCTGTAACAGGAATTGGATCTCCCAAAACACTAGATAATGCGTTTCTCAGGGTTTCGTTATGCTCAAAATCTGGAATTGGATCTCCTGCATTAAAATACGGACTCGTGGTATCTGCATTGTAATAGTTGACTTGATCGTTAAGAATCCCATCTTCAAGCAAATATACCACAAGCTTATCGCCTTCAACAGACCCTTCTTCATATACCACATTTATCTGTACAGTCAGTTCGTTTCCAACTAATTCAGAATTTATAGCCAAAGCTAAATTAGTATCTAAACCAGCCATACTGGTAACTACACTATTAGGATGAGGCGTTTGCCACTCCATTGTTCTATTTACTTTAGCTGCAGGGAAACCTTCAATACCAAAAGCATCTTTTAGCAATTGTACTTGATCAAAATGCATAGGATCTGGAAAGCTGTTTGCCGTTTCGTGAATAGCGATAACGGTAATAAAATCCGTTTCCTCTTTTAAAGAGTTCAAAGCGCCTGCAACCCTTGGACAGAAACCACACCAGGTACCTGTGTAATCTTCAACTACTATCTTTCTTTTGGGTATAATAACACTAAACGACTCTGTATTTGTAGTCACTTCTACGCCATCATCCATATAAATGCCATAAACTTCGAAATCTCCAATAACACCAGATGCGAATACACTTCCTTCAATCGCCTCTCCATCAACATAAAATGTAGCTGAACTGGTTACATCCTCACCTACTTCATTTATAATTTTAAATGGAATTTCTTGATTGACCAATGACGCTTTTCTTACTAACTTATCAACATCTATTTGAGCCGTTGGTGATGTTAACGGCACGTTTTCTTCTGTTTTACTGCAGGAAACACTAATTAGTACAAGTAGTAAGAATAGTAACTTTGGCACTTTTTTTGAAATCATAGCAATTATATTGTTTTTTTGCTAAATTAATTAATTTTTAGTACATCACTACATTTGTAAATAATTTAACTAATATTGTGCAACAAAATCTCGAAATTTTATTATGACCCGAGCATGCTAAACTTGTTGTTATGAAAAATTGATTAATAGCGAACTGCATGTGACAGTTAATAAAACAATAAATATATACACATGAAAAACCTGATTTTAATGTTTTGCTTAAGTCTGTTTAGCTTTAGCACTATGGCTCAAAACGATCTTCCTAATCTCGATGTCACTTCTATCGATGGAAAAACGATAGCATTAACAGATGCTACCAATAAAGATGGGGTTACGATCATTTCCCTTTGGGCAACTTGGTGTGTACCTTGCTTAAAAGAGCTAGATGCCATTAACGACATCTATGATGAATGGCAAGAAGAAACTAATGTAGAACTCCTTGCGGTTTCAGTTGATGATAGCAGAACCGTTAAGCGTGTAAAATCTATGGTAAATGGCAAAGGCTGGGATTATACGGTTTTGTTAGACACCAACAATGATTTAAAACGCGCGCTAAATGCGTCAAGTATTCCACTTACCATTTTGGTAAAAAATAATAAAATTGTTTATGAACATTCCGGTTACAGTCCTGGTGCCGAATTAGAACTCTATGAAAAGATAAAGGAACTGTCTAAATAAACCTTCTACTCCCTCAACTATTTCTGCTAACAACCAATTACAATGAAAAAATTACTTTTTCTAACTGCTGTATTATTTCAAATTTATTTTAGTAACGCACAAGAGACTGGCTATTTTTATGGCGGCTTAGAATCCAATTCGCAATGGCTTCAAACGGACGAAGGCATTAATTTCCTGGCTCCAGAAGATCAGTTTAGAGCCAATAACTATATTCTTTTGAATTACAATCTTGGAAAATTTACGGCTGGAGTTCAATACGAATCTTATTTACCATCGGCATTATTAGGCTACGATCCAATCTATGACAACCAAAATAATGTAGCCACCTATTATTTTAATTATAAGGACGAAAGTTTAGACATCACAGGCGGCTATTTCTACGAACAGTTTGGTAGCGGTTTAATTCTTCGTTCTTGGGAAGACCGTCAATTGGGTCTAAACAATGCCTTCAAAGGATTAAATATAAAGTTTGATGCAACAAAAGACTTGAGTCTAAAAGCCGTGTTTGGAAAACAGCGCTATGGATTTGAAGAGTCCGAAGGCACCATTCAAGGTTTAGATGCCGATTTAAGCCTAAGCGGAGCCCTAGATATTGAATCTATTGACATACAACTTGGAGCCAGCTATGTGGGCAGAAACCAAGATACTAATGGTGTAGAGGCCATACCAACGACTGTTGGCGCTTATGGAGGACGATTAGATTTTATAATTGACAATTTTTATGCTGGCGTCGAAGCCATTATTAAAGATCCAGATGTTGTTGCAAATGAAGGACAGATAGCGTCTAACAAATTATATGACGGAACTGCCTTGCAAGTTAATGCTGGTTATGCACAAAAAGGATTAGGTATCAACGCCACTTTTAGACGTTTGGAAAATTTCAGTTTTTTCTCAGACCGTTTGGCTGAAGGAAATATTTTTAATCAACAAGTCATCAATTATGTACCTGGTCTCACCAAGCAACAAGATTATTTGCTGACCAATATTTACGTTTATAATCCACAACCAAGATTGATCATAGAATCGTTTGACCAACGTGCAGGTGAAGTAGGTACACAATTTGATTTGTATTATACCTTTAAAAAAGGATCTGCTTTAGGCGGAAGATATGGCACAAAGTTAGCCATGAACTTCTCTTATTGGGGAGGACTGGACGCTGAATACAATATTGAAAACAGATGGTACAAAGCTAAATTTATTGGTAAGGGACATCAATTATTTAGGGATTTCAATCTTGAAATAAAGAAGAAATGGTCTAAAGAATGGAGCTCTGTATTGACCTACCAAAATGTAATTGTTGATAAAGGTATTGTAGAAGGTGGCCCATTGGGCAACACATCTATTCTGGCAAATATAGGCGTTATAGAAACCACAAAACGATTCAACGACGGCAAAGCCTTGCGTATGGTTGCTCAGCATCTTTGGAGCGAAGACGATCGTAAAAATTGGGCTGCAGGCGTTTTAGAATACAACTTCAATACGCGTCTAGCGATTTACGCCGCAGACAACTGGAATTACGGCGGCATTGACAAAATACATTATTACAGTGTAGGCGGAAGTTACAGTAAAGGCAATACCAGATTAGGCATTAACTACGGCAGACAGCGTGGTGGACTTATTTGTATTGGTGGCGTTTGTAGATTTGTACCAGAAAATACAGGTCTTAGTGCCAATCTTACTGTTGCGTTTTAATTTTATCTGAAAAAAATGTATTTAAACGGTATTTAGGTCTAAATATCGTTTTTTTATGTGCCATATCTTTGTGATAAATAGTGATTTAGTTATCTTCAAACCGTTATTTATAACATTAACTTAACACAACTAACACTATGATTAAAAAAATTACTCTCGCATTTGCACTTTGTTTTGCTTTTACCCAAATCACTGCTGCGCAAACTTATTTTTCTGATGATTTCTCTTCTGGTAATTTAAGCAGTTGGACTTTAACCGATTCGGATAATGACACATCTAATTGGATGGTTAGAAACTATAGTGATGGAGTGCAAAATGAACATGCTTCCTCGGCATCTTGGAACCCAAATACTGAAGTTCCTTCTGGTGCGTTAAGTCCAGACAATTGGATGGTATCTCCAGCTATTGATTTAACAAGTGCTTCCGGAAATGTTTTTCTAGAATGGAAAGCTTATGGACAGGACCAAAGTTGGGCAAATGAAAATTATACGGTTTATGTAGGAACAGCATCAGATATTGCAACACTTGGAGCTTCCAGCACTACCTTTAACGAGATAGTCGGAACTTCAAATGGTTATGTAAGTAGAAATTTAGAAATAACCTCGTTTGTAGGACAAACAGTTTATATTGCATTCAGACACCACAACGTATCAGATCAATTTCGTTTGAATATTGATGATGTCACAGTAAAAACTATTGGAGATAATGATGCCGAATTGGTTAGCACAGAATTGCCAAGGTACGGTTTAGTAAATACTGACTATACCCTAAATCTGTTAGTCAATAATACTGGAGGTAACACTATAACTTCTCTTGAAGTGAGTTGGACAGACGGAACTTCAACCAATTCAGCTACAATAGCGACAAGCATAGCAGGTGGCGGCACGGCAACAGTTAGTCATCCAGATTTCATCAATTATGCTTCTACGGTAGAAACTAATATTGATGTTACGATTACTGCAGTAAACGGCGTAGCGGATTCAAATCCAACAAATAATTCGTTATCTGCAATGTTTAATACAATGACACAGTCAGGTACAAAAGCGGTATTTATTGAAGAAGCCACAGGTACATGGTGCGGTTTTTGTCCTAGAGGTGCTTTAGGCATGGATTACATGGCTTCTACATATCCTAATACGGTTGTTGCAGTTGCAGTACATAATTCAGATCCAATGGCAGTTGCAGCATATGATGCAGGTATCAACCAATATATTGGAGGTTATCCTAGTGGTGTAGTTGATCGCAAAATTGCCGATGTTGATCCCTCACAAGCGTCTTTGGAAGCAGCTTATGACACTCAAATTAACGAAGTTGTTCCTGTAGATCTTTCATCTGGCGCTACTCAAATAGGAAATACACTGAACATTACGGCAAACGCTTCATTTTACACCTCTTTTTCAGCTGCTAATTTTAGATTGGGAGTTATAATATCTGAAGATGGTGTAACAGGCACAGGAAGTGGTTATGCTCAGGTCAATTATTATTCAGGGGGAGGCTTAGGTTCAATGGGAGGTTATGAAAACTTACCTGATCCTGTACCTGCTGCGCAAATGGTCTATGATCATGTTGGTAGAGCCCTTTTAGGTGGATTCACTGGACAAGTAAACTCTGTACCTTCCGTTATTAATTCAGGGGATGTGGCTAGCTATGACTTTACATATACAATACCTGCTTCTAGTGAAGCTTCTAATATGCATATTGTTGTCGTATTAATTGACGCTACTGACGGAAGTATCGTTAGTGCACAACAAAGTTCAATTTCTGAAGCTTTAAGTGTGGAAGAGGTATCTGGAATTGATTCCATTAAATTGTATCCAAATCCTGCAACAGACAAAATTAATATTGCTCTTCAAAGTGGTAGCGGTGATTATAACATTTCAGTTACGGATATGTTAGGAAGAACCGTGATTAACACTAATTATGAAGGCATATTTGGAACACAAAATATAGAATTGCCTGTGTCGGAGTTAAACGCTGGGCATTACATTATAAGCATCAATGATGGTAATGCGTCATATAGTGCAAAATTTATAATAAACAATTAAAAAACAGAGTACTATATAATTAAGGGAAGCATGTTAAATTTGCTTCCCTTTTTTTATTAATTATAAAAATCCGTATCTTTGATTTCTATAATGCCAATTTTTTAACGCTCAATAAACTATATATGATGAAGAAAAAATTACTTTTAATGGGGTTTTCATTAGTCTGCCTTATTTCATTTGCTCAATTTGAATTGCGGGAAACTGACTCGGACCAACTAATCACAAATGGAGAAACTATTGCATTCTCTGAAACTGGTTCAAACTATGCTGCAGATTACAATTGGAAATTCAAAGTTATAAACACATCTGCTAACGATATTTATATGCGAATCTTTGTGGATAATATGACCAACACCGACGGAAACAACTATCAATTATGCTTTGCCGGTGTTTGTTTAAATAGTATTTCTACTGGAAGTGGTTATCCAAGTACACCAGCACTTATTGCTGCTGGCGCAACAAATGTTGCAGGCAATAGTTTATGGAATCAGCATGCCTCTGGTACAACCGATGCAATGAGTTGGACATTCAGATATCAAGCATTTGATGCAGCAGGTGCTGAAATTGGAACGCCTCTTATTATAAATTACAGTTTCGAACCTACTCTTGGTATTGAAGACTCTCAATTATCTGAAATTAAAGTTTACCCAACAAATGTTATAAACGAGCTTAATGTATCTTCTAATGAAGATTTAACTGCTAATTTTTACGATCTCTTAGGAAGAAATGTTAAACAAGCAACTACTGTTTCAGGTGGTGATACAATTGATATTTCAGATTTATCAGCTCAACCTTATATTATTCGTTTTACTAACGATGAAGGCGAATCTATTACTAAAAAAATAGTTAAGCAATAAACACTACCATTCTTATAATAACCAAACCGTCCCAATTATTCTTAGGACGGTTTTTTTTATTTCTCATTTTCATTATAAATCATTTATTTCAAACTTAGAACAACAACGTTGTTAGCACTAAATATCAAGCAATTATTAAAAATTAATAAGATTTTTCACGCAACCATTTCTGCTTTTTTGTATCTTACTTACAAATAGATATAATCAATCCATTATGAAAAAATTTCACTTCCCTCTAATTGTATTCCTCCTACTATTTTCTTTTTCTCATAGCAATGCACAAAACAGCTGTGCCGATGCCACATCTTTATGTGGTTCTTTTGGTGTCGTTTTCCCTAATACATCAGGCGATATTTTTGCTGAGACAGGACCTGATTATAATTGCCTAGGCTCACAGCCAAATCCTACCTGGTTTTATATTCCTATTGCCACAACTGGCGATGTAAATTTTCAGATTTCACAATTTACTAACATGGATGGTAGCGGACAGCAACTCGATGTAGATTTTATTGTTTGGGGACCTTTTGATAACACTACATGTGATCCTTTATACTTAAGTTTAGACAACGTTGTAGATTGTAGTTTCAGTGTCTCAGCAGTAGAAACTGTGGAAATGCCGAACGTACAACCCGGTGAAGTTTATATGCTTATGGTTACTAATTATAGTTCTATGGCCGGATTCATTGAAATGACGGAAACGACTAACACCAATTTCTTCGACACCGTTGATTGTACAGGTTTTACCCTCAACGCCTTTATAGATACTAATGGTAATGATATAAAAGATGATGATGAAGTAGATTTTCCATATGGTTCTATAAACTATACTGTAAATGATGGCGAAGAAGTGATTCTTGAAAATAACACAGGTAACTATTATATTTTTGAAAACGATATTAATAATAGTTACGACTTTGAATATATTATAGATTCAAGTTTCTCAAGTTATTACGCTGCCGGATCTGCAATAATCGACGATCAATATGTGATATCTGGCGAAATTACAAATTACGACATACCTATAGACGTTTTATCTCCTTACAATGATTTATCAATTAGTATTACGCCTTTAAACTCGCCTAATCCTGGATTTGATACTGACCAACGCATAACATTCAAAAATCTGGGAACATCACAAATACTAGCTGGTGTCATTACATATACTTTTGATGCCAATACAACATTTGTAAGTTCCTCTGATGTAAATACTACACAAACGGCTAACACACTAACCATATCGTTTGCAGACCTTGCTTCCTTTGAAACTAGAACGGTTGATATTACCTTAAATACACATACACCACCAGACGTCAACATTAATGATATTCTAACTTTTTCTGCAAACATCTCTTCTGACGGTATTAGCGATATTAATTCTGCTGACAATGATTTTGTTTTAGAAACCGTAGTCGTCGGTTCTTTTGATCCAAATGATAAACTAGAAGCTCACGCAGGTTCAATTGTCTATGATGACTTTACTACAGACAACTATCTTTACTACACTATAAGATTTCAAAATACAGGTACCGCAAGCGCAAAAGATGTGGTGATTAAAGATTTCTTAACGGATGAACTGGATGCTTCAACTTTGGTAATGCTGTCGTCAAGTCATTCTTACCAACTTAAAAAAATGGATCAAGATTTAGAATGGGAGTTCCGGAATATCAACTTAGTTGATAGCACCAATGACGAACCAAATAGCCATGGGTTTTTACAATTCAAAATTAAACCGACTGCTGGATATAATATAAACACGGTTTTTGAGAATACGGCTGAAATCTATTTTGATTTTAATGAGCCTATCATTACCAATACAAGTGTTACTTCATTTAGTGAAACCCTAAGTATTGATAATATAGATAGTGATTTATTTTCAATATATCCGAACCCAACAAATGGCACTATTTATATTGCATCTGAAAGTATCTTGCAAGAAATAAAGATCACTAATATGCTTGGGCAAACATTAATACTTAAAACACTAAACACGAATACCACTTCTATTGATCTAGAACCTTTTTCTAAAGGAAGTTATTTTATTTCGATTCAATCTGGAGAGAGAGAAATAACCAAACGCATTATTAAAAACTAATACATTGTAAGCCTTCACTTTTAAATTTGTTAAATGTGAAGGCTTTTTTTATATCCAAAAGACTCGAAATTTCGGAAATCTTAAGACTTGAATCATTCTTAAAGCGTATAAGTCAACCTAAAAGTCACAAATCGAGGCAAAATAAATGTTTCCGAACTATACACCGAAATATTATTGGAGCCATTGTTCACTTCTGAATCTATATCCAACAAGTTAGAAGCTCTTACTTCATATTCCCATTTAGCATCTCTATCTTTTCTGTAGGCCAAACTGGCATTCCAAGTTTGAAACGATTGTGAAGGTCCTACATCACTACTTTGATTGGTATAGGAATAATCAGTTTTGAAAGTTAGGGCATCCCAAATATAAGCGTCAAATTCTATTGATGGTGCACTAGTGATAAACTGAGTATCATTATCGCCTTGATTATTATTTCTAACACTATACTCATATCTTAAACTAACATTTGGTGCCTCTCTAAAATTGGTGCTGAGTTCTGGCCTATAGGTTTGTGAAAAACTTTCATTTACGGATCTTACACCTTGAACAAACTGATTGATTTTACTAAAACTATAGTTCGCTCTGATACTGGCTCTTAACTTCCCAAACGTTCGCTGAAAACGTCCGATAAAACTTAGGCTTTCATCCGCAAAATTAGAATTGAAATAACTACTAGTTCTAATCACATTATCAAAATTGGTCAAAGACCGAATCTGATCAATGTTTTTATTATAGTTTAATGTGGCAAAAACGTTGGTGTAGTTAAATAGGTTAAAACTAAAATAACTCAAGTTAAGATTGTGCGATAACGAATTCTGCAAGTTTGGTTCCCCGTATTGAATACTATTGTAATTATTCAATACTAAACCTTCTGCTAAACTAGTAACGTCTGTAAATGCATTTTTCATGTTATATCGAAAAATCAATCGTTCACTCTTTTTAAATTGAATTCGGGTTTCAAAATCGGGTAATATTCTAATGAAATTATCCTCGTAAGTTGTGCCAAACTGCGTGTTTTTATTACCATAGGCATGTACTGAAAATCCGGGTGTGAAGGTAAATTTTCCTGATTTCAATCTATAATGAACTCCGAGATACACATCACTAAAGTTATATTCGGTGTCATTTTCGTTTCGCAATACATCGCCTTCTTCATTGGTTAAACTTGCTACAGGATCAAACATTGAACCATCATCCAAAAACTGGAAAATATTTGAGTTGAATTTCTGGGTACTCAAAATGGTACCTAAAGTAAAGTTGATATTACTTTTTGAATTCAGAATATTGTAATAATCTAATTTGGCATCCAATTGACTTGATTTAATACGACGCTCTTGGTTCAAGTTATAACCGAACTGATCTCTATTTATACCTAAACCAAATGCTGTTTCATCAAAGGCATCCTCATTTGGTATGTCATCTTCTGGATCAAAACCATTTTCATTATTGGTAGGATCATTTTCTAAAATGGCATTATAAAATGGATCTTCGTCCTTTATTAAATGTTGTGCTTCAAAAGCAAAAATATTAGTCTCGTTTAAGGTGTAATAGTAATTTAAATTCTGATTAATACTATATGGTTTTGCTTCATCTAATTGATTCGTATTACCAACGACAGTAGAAAATTCATTCTGATTTTCAGAATCGCTCGAAATACGTGCAAGGATATCATAATCGAGCTGATTATTTGCATTGGGTTGGTATTTGGCGCTCAATTTTGCCAAACCTTGATTGGTAGCTTCTTTACCTGTTTGTACGGTTTCTTCATTTGGAATCCCTAAATCGGTATTTGTATAACGTACAAAACTTTCTTGCCGTGTTCTTAGTCTATTGGCATTATAAATTACAAATCCGCTAAGGTCTAACGACTTATTTGGTGCATAACTAAAGTTAAGCGCCCCTAATTTTGACTCGATAGTCTGGGCATCTCCAAGGTTAGTTAAACCACCCAACCCATTATTACCTAGATTAATACTCGTTCCACTATCGTTACTTGGCAATCGAAAACCACCACCAAAACTCCGAATATCTCTTCCTGTAAGTGCGACTTCGCCAGTATTATTGAGGTCGCCAATAACATTGATACTATATTTTGGACTGTAGTAAAACAATTTGGGCTGTACCAAATACAATTCGTCATTTGGAGAAGGCGCCACGCCGCCTCCTGCAGTAACATTTCCAAACCAAAAATTTTCCTTTCCTTCTTTCAATTTGATATTAATGGCCACATTATCCTGGTTGTTTTGTACGCCTTTTAACTGACCAACTTCCGAATAATTGCGCAACACCTGAACCTTATCCACGGCGTTTGAAGGTATATTTTTTGTCGCCAATTTAGAATCTCCGTCAAAGAAATCCTTACCATTGACCATGAGTTTATTGACTACCTGACCTTCGACCTCAATTTGACCATCGGCATTTATTTCCACTCCAGGTAATTTCTTCAAAACATCTTCAAGTTTTCGTTCCGTTCCGTTTTTAAAGGAATCCGCATTGTAGATTAAGGTATCTCCTTTTATAGTCACTGGCATTTCGTAGGTCAACTCTACGGCATCGAGCGCACTATCCGACATCATTTGAAAATCCTTGGTAATATCCGCTTCTTTCGTTTCAACAACTTCATCTACAGATTTTAAACCAATGTAGCTTATCTGAATATTGTACTGGCCATTTCTACCCAACGAAATAACATATTTTCCGTTGGCATCAGTAATGGCATAAGATTCTAAGCTATTCGATTCTTTATTAATGGCAATAACGTTGGCCAATTCTAAAGGTGTGCCAATACTGTCTTTAACGACACCTGTCATTTTAATTTGGCCAAAAGCACTACTTGCCACTATGAAACATAATAGCCCTAAAATTCTCTTCATAAGTTTAGATTATTTATTTTGGAATATAGTTCTTGGAATATGTAATTTAATTTCTTCCACGACCGCCTCTACCTCCGCGTCCACCATACATTTCGCGCATTTCTTCCATTTTTTTGGTGATAATCTCATTGTATTCTTCTTGCGTTACTTCTTCTCCTTTTTCAGGTTTTTCTATAGTTTCCTTGTCAGCAGGATTCAGGATAATCTTGGTACATAGAATGGTAGTTCTGTCCGCATTGACTTCTAAAATTAAACCAGGTAAACCCCAAAAATCATCTGGACCTTGATTTACTGGAATCTGGGGTGTGTACCATGCCACCACTTCAATGGTTTTTGGTACTTCTATTTCGCTCATAGGATCATCAGATTCAGAAAGCGCCACATCTCCAGATTGAATACTATCTTTTGCTGTTTTATCTTCCTTCTTGTCGTCTTCTTTATCCTTATCCCTTCCTCGTCTTCGCATACCTCTCCAGTCTAATTTGTCAACTTCTTTAGTTGCCGTAGCTTTAAAGCATGTATATTGACCTATTTTCTTGGTTTCAGTTCCCATTTTCCATTCTAGATTTTTAAGGTCGTCTTTAATTAAAAACTGCTTTCCAAAAAACTCTTGATCCTGGATAACTTCTTTCGTTTTTACATTCTTGTATTTTGGTCCTGCAGCAAAACTCGCTCCAAAGCCTCCAGACCATCCTCGACCGCCTGGTGCTTCTAACTTTTCATCTTCTTTGTATATGGATTCGGCTTGTGTAAACGTTAGGATATATTCTTTTTCCAAAAAGCTTTTCATACGTTCCATGATTTGCTTTTTACGCTCCGGATTCATATCGCGTCCACCGAACTCATCTAAATCCATGGTAGTTTTGGATTGGTAGTAGGCTTTTCCTTGGAAATCTTGTGCAAAAACGTTGAGACTTGCAAAAAGTATCGTAAAAAACAATATGATTTTTAGAGGTAATGTCTTCATCTTTTGTGTGCTTCTTTAAATTCAGTAACGAATTTAGTTAATCTTACATCTTGTAAGACTGCATAAAACAAGAAAAGTTAACGCCTAACCTGTTAAACTTGTGTTAAGGCTATCAATCACGTTTTCATAAATCCAAAAAATCACAACTACAACAATTCTATTGATAGTAATTGATTGCGAGAAAGGGAACAAATTTTAAAACATAAACTTTACAAGGAACTCAAACCAACTAAATACAATAAGAAAATTAATTAATTCGAGGTCAAAGAATAGTCTGTGTTACAATTTTCGTATTTTTCATGCATATTTCCCCGAAATCATGCAAAAGCTAGTTTATTTGTTTCTTTTTTTTAGTTCTTTATGCTTTTCACAAGAAAACACCCAACGCTACATTTCAGCAACTTTAAAAGATTCCATAAAAATTGATGCTAAGGCCGTTTTTGGAATTGATACCTTCGGAACCCTTTATTACGCTACCGAAAACAATTCCTTTCATAAAAAAACAAAGGATACCATTATTACCTATGCTAATTTTCAATTGGGAGACATCACATCTGCAAACATATTTAATCCCTTAAAAATAAATTTGTTTTATAAAGATTTTAATACGGTTGTGATTTTAGATAATCGCTTGGCTGAAATTTCAAAAATTGACTTTAATATCGTACAACCCTATAAAAATGTATCTTTTGTGTCTTCAGGTTATGACAATACATTGTGGCTTTTCAACCAAGATTTTCAGCATTTGGAACTTTACGATTATAAATCCAGAAAAATAAAACTGAAAACAATGCCAGTTCAGTCTCAGGTATTGGATTTGAAAAGCGACTATAATTATTGCTACTTACTGACCGAAAATTATCTTTATGTCTATAATTATTTTGGCAGTTTACTTCAAAAACTAAAAAACAAAGACTATGAAAGTTTGGCTTTTAATAAAGCACATTTACTTCTAAAATCCCCTGATAAACTCTATATTTTAGAGAAGAACGAATCTAAAATTCAACCTATTGAACATCCAAAAATGTTAATAAATCAGTTTTTGGTAACCAATGAATCGGTGTATATTTACGACGAAAAATTACTACGCCATTACCAACTAAAAATAGAATAGATTATGCATGTTGCTGTTGCAGGAAATATAGGAGCTGGAAAAACGACGCTCACAAAATTACTGGCCAAACACTTTAAGTGGGAAGCACAATTGGAAGACGTTGTTGACAATCCCTATTTAGATGATTTCTACAACCAAATGGAACGTTGGAGCTTCAATTTACAGGTCTATTTCTTAAACAGCAGATTCCGCCAGGTAAACCAAATTCACGATAGTGGAAAAGATATCATTCAAGATAGAACTATCTATGAAGATGCTCATATTTTTGCGCCGAACCTGCATGCCATGGGATTAATGACCAATCGCGATTTTGAGAATTATTCATCCTTATTTCAGTTAATGGAATCTTTTGTAAAAGGACCGGATTTATTGATTTACTTACGCAGTTCTATTCCTAATTTAGTCGCTCAAATCCATAAAAGAGGCCGTGATTATGAAAACACCATTAGCATTGATTATTTAAGCCGACTAAACGAACGTTACGAAGCTTGGATTTCTACTTACGACAAGGGTAATTTATTGATTATTGATGTAGATAATCTCGATTTTGTTGCCAATCCAGAGGACTTGGGAGATATCATCAATAGAATTGATGCACAAATCAACGGTCTGTTCTAAACCTTAGCTTTTACCTAACATATTTTCAATTTTATACACTTATTTTTGCGACCATGAATTATCCATAACTAGTTTTTGACGGTTATGGGATTGGTTATATGGATTCACCATGCCTGTACTGAGCGAAATCGAAGTATGACCATTGAAAAAACAATAAGCATAAATAAATGAAATTATACAATTCGAAATTATATCATCGTGATTTATCGTGGTTACGTTTTAACCATCGTGTGTTACAAGAAGTAAACGATAAGCGCAATCCTTTATATGAACGCATTAAGTTTCTAGCCATATTCTCTTCTAATCTCGATGAGTTTTTTAGGGTTAGAGTGTCTGATATCAGGCAAATAAAATCCATTGACAAAAAACTGCGAAAAAAACTCATAACAAAGCCCAATAAAGTTTTAAAAGAAATAAAAGTACAAGTACACCTACAACAGGAAGAATTTGGCAAAATCTTTAAAAATGAAATCATTCCCGACCTTAAAAAAGAAGGTATATACCTTATTGATTACCACGAGTTTTCTATGATGCAAGAAGAGATTGCCAATGCTTATTTTGAAAAGACTTTAAAACCACTTCTTAATCTTGAAACGACCTATCACACGCAACCAGATTCTATTTTTGTAGAAAATGAAGCCTCATATCTAACCACCCTAACTGGCGACACACTTCAACTGGTCAAAATTCCAGAAAGTGAACCTCGTTTTTTTTCATTTCCCTCAGAAAATGGAAAACACTACATCACTTTTATTGATGATATTTTAAAATATGGCCTAGGTAAGCGCCATAAGGATGATGATGTGCGGTATTATGCGCTTAAAATATCTCGTGATGCCGAATTGTATATCGAAGACGAATTCTCTGGTGATTTAATGAAAAAGATTAAGGAATCTCTACCAAAACGAGACAAAGGGCAACCAACGCGTGTTTTGATCGATAAGCGGATGCCCGAAGATTTTCAGAACGTACTAAAGAAGGCCTTAGATATTTACAATGCCGATTTGGTGCTAGGAGGCAGACATCACAATTTTAAGGATTTCTTTTCATTTCCAAATCCTACAGAAAAAGATTTAAATTTCAAGGAATTTACGCCGGTTCCACATCCAGTTTTATCTCAGTCGAAGTCTATTTTTGATACCATTGACCAAAAAGATCAATTGCTACACTATCCATATCAGGAATTTGAACCTGTTATAAATTTGGTAGAAACAGCTGCAGAAGATCCTTCTGTTACCACCATTAAAATGACATTGTACAGACTTGCAGAAACATCACGTCTAAATACGGCTATTGCCAAAGCTGCCAAAAACGGTAAGGAAGTTATTGTTTTTATTGAAGTAAAAGCACGCTTTGATGAACAAAACAATATTAAATGGGGAACTATTTTTGAAAAAAATGGAGCTACTGTAATCTATAGTTATCCAGATATTAAAGTCCATTCCAAAATACTCTATATAGAACGCCAAGTTGAGGGCAAAACAAAACGTTACGCCTATATTAGCACAGGAAATTTTAACGAAAAAACAGCTAAACTCTATACTGATTTTGGGTTAATGACAGCACATAAAAAAATTACCAAAGACCTTAAAAAAGTGTTTATGGTTCTGCAACGTGTTACCATTGTCCCTAAAACGAAACGCCTTTTGGTATCGCCATTTACTACTAGAATAACCTTGGAAAATTTAGTAAATAAGGAAATTGAAAATGCCAGAGAAGGAAAGGAAGCTTACATTATATTAAAAATGAACAGTCTCCAAGATGAATCCATGATAAATTTGCTCTATAAGGCCAATAATGCTGGTGTGATAATAAAATTAATAGTAAGAGGCATATGTAGTTTGGTGCCAGGCATAAAGAATCAAAGTGAACATATTAGAGTCATCAGTATATTAGATAGATTCTTAGAACATGGACGTGTTTATATTTTTGGGAATGGTGGAGACGAAAAAATGTATATCGGCTCGGCGGACTGGATGACACGGAATTTAAGTCATCGTATAGAGGTTCTGGCGCCTATTTTGGATGAAGATATCCATAAAACGTTACGACAATTAATCGATATCCAATTATCAGACAATGTTAAAGCTAGACTAATAGATGCTAAACAACAGAATGCTTACGTTGAGAATTCTAAAGAGAAAGTAAGGGCACAATATGCCACTTATGATTATTTTAAAAATTCAGGCGCTTAGTTCTTTCTATTTAACAAACCCATTTTCTCTAGCATGCGAAATGGCTTGCTTGCTACTTTCCACAAGCAAAATTGGCGTTGTTTTGTAATTTTCTACAATACCTTTAACCCGTAACATTCTCTTTTTATGTTTGACGCTGCGTAAATAAATGGCCAAAATCCGATCGGGAAATTCCTCTGCAATTTCAATGTAAATATCAGGATCGTGTTCTCCACTATCGCCAATAAGTATAAATGGCAATTTTGGATATGTTTTTAAAAGATTAAGAATCTCTTTTTGCTTTTGAGGTTTTTCATCTTGTGGTTTCTTTTTTAAAAAATTACTTAAGCTTCGTAATAAAATCGGACCTTTTGGAAAGTTATTTTGTTTTAAAAAAAGTTCTAAATAGCGGTATAAATTCCAAGGGCTATGACTGACGTAAAAAATGGGATTCGCGTTTTTACCAGAAGCTCCTCGGTGTAATCTGTGATAAAAATCCGCAGCACCTTCTAAAGGACTTCTATTTTTGGCATGTTTAAATATGGAATTATAAATGACTTTCCATTTTAAAGTAGAAACAACGCCTGTATGTAAAATAGTATCGTCAATATCACTTGCCACTCCAAATTTAGCTTTGGTGGATGGAATCAATATTTCACCAGGAAATCGATTGTCATTTTGAATGGTTCGTTTAATATTGACATCGCTATAAGACAATTCAAATGGCAACCAACCTTCATCGTTTGTCAATGCCTCTAAGTTTTCCAGATTTGCTTCCACTTTGTAATAGCCGTTATGGTCTGTGGTCCCCTTTAATACGGTGTTGTTTGGAAGTTTAATATTAATAGCCACATGTTTAATTTCATCCGTTTCAAAACGTTTCCAAGTATTTATAGCCAAGTGCCATATTTTCTGGGCTTCCAAATCAATAGATTCGTCTTCTAAGGCCCTTCCACGCGCATAAAAATGTGAATCCGTACCATAACCCTGAAAGGCAATAATTTGTAAGGGGTCTTTTTTGAACATATTTTAAAATTAGAAATACCAAGTGTCTGGCCAAAGCCACATAATCAATAAACCTGAAGCGATTATGATTCCGAACGAAATTACAATCCATTTTATAAGCTGTTTGGCTCCCAATACAATGGCCATAATACCTTTGAACAGCATATTGGATAAACCGGCTAATAATATTAATTTCCAGCCAAAATTCGCTTTTAGCGAACCTTCTTTTATTAATTGCGATAAAGATAAGGTAATGGCATCAACATCTGTTAATCCGCTCACAATTGCTACGATATAGAGTGCATTATTTCCAAATTTTTCTTTAGTAAAGGCCACAGCTAGTAATATGATTCCATATAATAATCCAAAAATCAAGGCGCTTTTGAACTGCGCAGGATTTTTGGGCTCTGGCATTTCCTCTACTGCTGACTCATCTTTATTGATGAAGTAAAACAACACCACACAGGTAAGAGCCATGATTACAATTACAGCGCCAATGGGAACAGCTATAACATTTAAGTGGTTTGGGATAACAACACCTACTTCAAACAAAACCCTAATAAAAGATACTGCTGAAGCCGTGGTAATCACAAAAACCGCCAATTTACTTATACTAGCTGCGTCAGCTGTTTTACGCGCATAACTTACAGTAGTGGCCGTACTACTTATTAAACCGCCCAAAATTCCATTGGATATAACACCTACTTTTTTCCCGAATAATTTATAAATAAAATAACCAAAAACACTAATTCCCACAATCAAGGTTATCATGAGCCAAATATTTCTTGGATTGATCACGTTGTAAGGCCCAAAATTTTCGTCGGGAAGAATCGGCAAAACCACTAAGGCAATACCTGCTAAGGTCATTATCGCAGATAAATCCTTTGGTTTTAATTTTTCAATAAAGTCATGAAGATGCTCCTTGATATGCAATAAAATAGCAATAGACGCTCCAATAATGACCGCAATAATTTGACTGCCTTCAACCAAATAAGCACCAACAGCAAACATTAATAACGCGGCAACTTCGGTGGTTTGACCAACGTCAGCATCATTCTTGTTTTTATTCTTAATCATATTTGCTATCATTAAGAATGCAGCAATGGAAAGTCCTAAAACAGGAAGAATAAAAGGATTATCATAAGCTCTAGACAAAAAACCAGCCATTACACCCAGAACCGTAATGAGCGTAAAGGTTCTTACACCAGCCATATCACTTTTGGGTGTCTCACGTTGCAAGCCAACTAACAAGCCCAATCCAAAAGCGATACCTAAAGTGGATAAATCGTCGTAATTCATAGGAAATAAATATACAGAAAAGTTCAAAACACGCATATCTTAAAAGCATTAAAAGTGAACTCATTTTGTTTTAGTACATGATAAAGATTATTGGTATGGTAAATTTTCAAATTCCCGAAGGGAAAGGAATTCGTGTTCATAATTTCGTTTCGGATGTATTGATTGGGGATTTATGATAAAGTACTTCGTTTTAACCTCTATGAATTTTGCCACGAATACACGAATTCACTAATTTATATTAAAACAAAAATGACAATCTATGTCACAAATGAAAACAGACCTATGGTCTGTTCCAATATTCTATAGACTGAAAGTCTATCACAAACTAAGATTCGTGTATTCGTGGCAAAAATTTATTTGCTTTTGTTTTTGTCATGTAATTTATCATTTTGTTTAAATTTTATTTCAAGACCTTTAATCCGCTGATAATTATAATTAATTTCGCAACATGATAAAAAGCTTTCAGATACGGATCAATCTTCAGCAAGAAAGACAAACAGATGGTTTGTTAAAAAAAGCGGCTCATGATTTGGGCGTAAAAACGTCTGAAATTTCTGGAATAAAAGTTTTAAGGAAATCAATTGATGCACGTAAGCAAACTATAATGTTTAATTACAAAGTTGAAGTTTATATCAATGAACCCATACCTGAAACTTCAGAATATCATTTTGATTATAAAGATGTGTCAAACGGTAAGCCGATTCATATCATAGGATTTGGGCCTGCTGGTATGTATGCCGCTTTACGTTGTATTGAATTGGGTTTTAAACCGATTGTTCTAGAACGCGGTAAAAATGTAAAAGACCGACGACGAGATTTAAAAGCGATCAATCAAGACCATATTGTTAACGAAGATTCCAACTATTGTTTTGGCGAAGGAGGTGCTGGAACGTATTCTGATGGTAAGCTTTACACCCGAAGTTTAAAACGAGGTGATGTTAGACGGATTTTTGAGAATTTGGTTTTCCACGGCGCCACAGACCAGATTTTAGTCGATGCGCATCCACATATTGGCACTAATAAATTACCAAAAGTCGTTCAGAATATTAGGGAAACCATTTTGAAATATGGTGGTGAAGTTCATTTTGAAACTCGTGTTACAGATTTTACTATTAAGAATAATAAAATTGTTGCCATTCAGCTTCAAGATGAAAATGAACTCGATGTTGAAAAAGTAATTTTGGCCACAGGGCATTCCGCAAGAGATGTATTCTATTTATTGAATGATAAAAAGATTAAGCTCGAAGCCAAGTCTTTTGCGATGGGAGTTCGAGTAGAACATCCTCAAGACATAATCGATGGGATTCAATACCATTGTGAGGGTGAGCCACGAGATGAATTATTACCAGCAGCATCCTATAGTTTAGTTGAGCAAATCAATAACAGAGGAGTGTATTCCTTTTGTATGTGTCCTGGCGGGTTTATAGTGCCTGCGGCAACCGCAAATGGAGAAGTGGTTGTAAATGGCATGTCGCCATCCAAACGAAATAATAAATTCGCTAATTCTGGAATTGTTACTGAAATCAATGCCGAAAAAGATTTATATAAATATGAACATTTTGGTGCCTTAAAAGCTTTAGAATATCAAAAAGACTTAGAACGCTTAGCTTTTACTTCTGGAGGAAGGCGTCAATCTGCACCAGCACAACGTTTGACGGATTTTGTTGAAGGTAAATTGTCCTCAAGTTTAAATGACACGTCATATCAACCCGGTTTAAAATCGGCTCCGTTACATTCCTTATTACCTAAAATAATTGGAGCACCGCTAAGAAAAGGGTTTAAGGCTTTTGGCGAAAAAATGAAAGGGTATTACACCGAGGAAGCTAATATCATAGGTGTAGAATCTCGAACATCTTCGCCTGTAAATATTCCGAGAACAGAAACTTTAGAGCATCCTGAAATCACTAACTTATTTCCTTGTGGTGAAGGCGGTGGCTATGCTGGTGGCATTGTTTCTGCGGCTATGGATGGAGAGCGTTGTGCTGAGGCGGCTTGTTCTTAGCGTTTTCAGTCGCAGTCCCCTTTGTCCTTCGGACATTTCCCTTAAGGGGAAAAGTAAGCAGTTGGCATTACAGCGTGTAAAGTAAGTAGTGCTAAAAAATAGCATAAAAATATGACCGAAAAAGAAAAAATGATTGCTGGCGAGTTATATTTAGCTTCAGATCCGCAATTATTAAAAGAGCGACAAGAAGCGCAACTTTTATTTCAGAAGTTTAATTCATTATCTGAATTAGATAAAGGTGAACGCCATAAATTAATAAATAATCTCATTGGTAAACTTGGAGAGGGTTCTATAATTGAACCTCTTTTTTTCTGCGATTATGGTTATAATATCATCGTCGGTAAAAATTGTTATATCAATTACGGTTGTTGCATTTTAGACGACACATTGGTATCTATTGGCGACAATTGTATGTTTGGGCCCAATGTTCAAATTTATACGGCCACACACCCTTTAGAATATAAAGCAAGGAATAGCGGAAAGGAGTTTTCAAAACCTATTTCAATTGGAAATAACGTTTGGGTTGGAGGCAATGCAACGCTATGTCCTGGCGTATCACTAGGCAACAATGTCGTGGTTGGTGCTGGAGCAGTGGTTACAAAAGACTTTCCTGATGATGTTTTAATCGCTGGAAATCTTGCGAAAATCATCAAAACGATAAATAATTAATTGTTATTTTTGCATCATAAAACTAAACCATAAATGAACGCATATATATTTCCAGGTCAAGGTGCTCAATTCTCAGGAATGGGATTAGACCTTTACGAAAATTCGCCTTTAGCACAAGAGCTATTTGAAAAAGCCAACGACATTTTAGGCTTTCCTATTACTGACATTATGTTTGAAGGTTCTGCTGAAGATTTAAAAGAAACGAAGGTGACGCAACCTGCTATCTTTTTACATTCGGTAATTTTAGCAAAAACACTTGGAGAAAGTTTTAAACCCGATATGGTTGCAGGACATTCCCTTGGAGAATTCTCTGCATTAGTAGCTGCTGGTGCCTTAACTTTTGAAGATGGTCTTAAACTAGTATCACAACGCGCACAAGCCATGCAAAAAGCTTGTGAACTGCAACCGAGTACTATGGCTGCGGTTTTAGGCTTAGCTGATGATATTGTCGAGAAAGTATGCAGTACAACTGAAGGTGTTGTGGTTGCAGCCAATTATAACTGTCCTGGTCAATTAGTAATTTCAGGAGAAGTTGAGGCTATCAATAAAGCCTGTGAATCTTTAAAAGATGCTGGTGCCAGACGCGCTTTGGTATTGCCTGTTGGAGGCGCATTTCACTCACCATTAATGGAACCTGCGCGCGAGGAATTAGCTGCTGCTATTGAAAATACAACATTTAGTAAACCAAATTGTCCGATATACCAGAACGTTACAGCTTCTGCAATTACAGATGAAAATGAAATTAAAGCCAATTTAATTTCACAACTAACTGCTCCTGTACGCTGGACACAATCCGTGCAACAAATGGTTGCTGACGGTGCATCTCATTTTACCGAAGTTGGACCTGGAAATGTTTTACAAGGTTTAGTTAAGAAAATACATAGAGACGCAGAAACAGCTTCAGCCACTTTTGAAACTAACGCCTAAATCTTACCTGATTTGAATAGAAATCTATTTATCACGCTACTTATCATATTTAACATTGCTATTGATCAAATTTCTAAAGTAATCGTTAGATCTACTATGGTTAAAGGCGGAAAAGGACAAATTAATGTTATAAAAGACTATTTCCAATTAATATGGGTGGAGAATAAAGGTGCATTCTTAGGTATGGGAAGTGATATGAATCCGACCTTGAGATTAATATTTTTGTTAATATTACCGACCATTGTTTTAGGCTATGTGATTTACTACATCATAAAAAACAAAGAATTAGATCGTTTAAGCCTTGTTGCATTTTGCTGCATCGTAGGAGGAGGTATAGCCAATGTATTTGACCGTATTGTTTTTGGACAAGTTACCGATTTCTTTTTTATAGACTTAGGAGGCGTATTTAGAACAGGTATCTTTAATGTTGCTGACCTTTCAGTAACCACAGGAATGGTAATGTTATTATTCAGTGGACTATTTAACAACAAGAAATCTAAAGAAGTAGTACAGGAATCTTAACGTGCCAATTGGCAATCTTCGCAATCTTTAACTTCGCCGTAATAGGTTTCTCTATACTTGTGAAGTGTTTTATATGGAAAACTTAAAAATTGCTTTTTGATATAGGTGACATTTGTTTGCAATGCACCCATTTTTTTAGTAAAACGCCCTTCAGTTTTAGTCTCTCTTTTAATACTAATCAATTTCATAATAGTCAATTATCATTCCATACAAAAAAACAAAGAATGGTGACCAAACCCAAAATATCCACGTTAAAACCTAGTTAACTCGTTTTAGTATTATCATATTGAAAATCAAAACTTAAAAATTTTAACATATTCGCAACATTTTCGCTAATAGTTAAATATACAATAATTGAATATTCGCTAAATTTTCATTATTTTTTATAGATAACACCATCTTTCATTACAAAAGTGACATTTTCCATGGTAGAAATTGAAGCCGTTGGGTCGTCCTTTACGGCTATAATATCAGCAATAAACTCAGGTTTAATTTGCCCAATTTTGTCTTCCATTTTCAATAGCATAGCATTGGTAATAGTTGCACTTTGAATAGCTTCCATTTCGGGCATCCCAGCTTCAACCATGTAACCAAATTCCTTTCCATTGTCGCCATGATAGAAAACCGCAGCATCAGTTCCAAAGGCAATTCCAACACCTGCTTTATAAGCTCTGCCAAACATTCCTTGAATTTTAGGACCAATATCCAACGCTTTAGGTACTATGATTTCCGGATAATAACCTGAAACCTTTGCTTTGTCGGAAACAAACTTTCCAGCGGTTATAGTTGGCACTAAATAGACATCGTGTTTTTTCATTAACTCCATGGTTTCGGCACTCATTAAAGTACCATGCTCAATAGTTTTTACGCCTCCTAAAATAGCACGTTGCATTCCTTCATCACCATGGGCATGGGCAGCGACATGAAAATCGTAATCTTTTGCTGTTTCGCAAATAGCTTTTATTTCTTCGACTGTAAATTGCGGGTTTTGTCCACTTTTTGCGACACTCAAAACACCTCCTGTTGCAGTGATTTTAATTAAATCTGCTCCATTTTTATAGCGTTGTCTTACTGCTTTTTTCGCATCCTCTACGCCATTGACCACACCTTCCTTTGGACCAGGATTCCCCATAATACTTCTTTTAGACCCATTGGTTGGGTCTGCGTGTCCTCCTGTTGTTGCTAGTGCTTTTTCAGCAGTAAATATTCTTGGACCTTCAATTGTGCCAGCATTAATAGCATTTCTCAAAGCCACATTAACTCCAGAACCTCCCAAATCCCTAACGGTTGTAAAGCCACTCATTAAAGTGATTTTGGCATATTTTACCGAATTAAAGGCAACATCAGCATCGTTTAGTGTGTATTTATTGAGATAAGATTTCGGACTGGTTTCGCCTTCAATATGTACATGCATATCTATTAAACCTGGCATTACGGTTTTAGACTTTAGATCAACAGTAATGTCTTCCGTATTGGTTGGGTTGATATAACCGTTGTCAAGCGAAATAATTCTATTGCCAGAGACCACGATGGTTTTCTCTTTTAAAACTTTGCCCGATTTGGTGTCAATTAATTTTCCGCAATGTAGATACGTATTTTGTGCTGTTAGTGTTATGGCACATAGCATTACTAAAATTCTGAGTAAAGTTTTCACGGATATTTTATTTAGTTATTTAGTTCTAATTTTCTGCTCCCATTTCCAAGCAGAATCCATGGCATCATCTAAGGTCAATTCCGTTTTCCAGCCTAACACATTATTCGCTTTTGAAGTTTCCGCATAAGCTGCAGTGATATCGCCTTCTCTTCTATCCACAATTTTGTAATTCAAAGCTTTTCCCGAAACGCGTTCAAAGGATTGAATGGCTTCCAAGACCGTACTTCCTGTCCCTGTTCCGAGATTAAAAAATTCAAAATTAGAATCATTTTTGCCTGATACCAAACGCTGTAAAGCGACAACATGCGCTTTTGCTAAATCCACCACGTGAATATAATCTCTAACACATGTTCCATCTGATGTTGGATAATCTCCGCCAAAAACAGACAGTTGCTCTCGCATACCAATTCCAGTTTGTGTAATGAAAGGCACTAAATTTTGAGGCACTCCAATGGGCAACTCTCCTATTTCTGTTGAAGGATGAGCTCCGATTGGATTAAAATATCGTAGGGCAATAGCTCTAACATCGCCATTAACCCTACAGGTATCCCTAATGATTTCTTCACCAATCTGCTTGGTATTTCCATAAGGTGATTCTGCAGGTTTTACAGGCGCATTTTCGGTTATTGGTAACTCATCGGCTTGTCCATAAACGGTACAAGAGGAACTGAAAATAAAATTCTTTTTGTTCAAACCCCTTAATTCCTGCAGCAAATACACCAATGTTGTGATGTTGTTTTCATAATACATCAATGGTTCTGCAACGCTTTCACCAACGGCTTTACTCGCTGCAAAATGGATGACTCCCACAATATCATTATGGCGCTTAAAAAAATCTTGAACGTCCTGTTTCACCCTTAAATCCAACTTTTCAAAATGAGGCTTTTTATTTGTGATGGCGGTGATACCGTCTAAAACCTCTATTGAAGAATTAGACAGATTATCTATAATTACGACTTCAAAGCCTTCGTTTTGTAATTCTACAACGGTATGCGACCCAATAAAGCCTAAACCTCCCGTAACCAATATTTTCATTTAGATTATTTATTTGAATTTATAAAATTTAAAACCGTAGAAGTGATAAAATCAATTTGCTCATCATCAAGTTCTGTATGCATTGGTAAAGAAATTACAGAATTCACCAATTCATTTGTAACCGTAAAATCAGCTTCATTGTAGCGGTCATCCGAATACGCTTTTTGTCTGTGCAATGGAATTGGATAATACACGCCACAAGGCACATTTTTTTCTTGTAAATGCGACACCAATGCATCACGATCGACATCTTTTAAGTTTAAAGTATATTGATGAAATACGTGACAATCGCATGTATCGCAAATACCTTGGCAAACATCTCTACCTGATGGAATAGTAATATTCGGGTGATTCTTAAACGCTTCATTATATTTTCTTGCAGTATGTCTTCTAGCAGCATTGTACTGATCTAAATGTGGTAATTTTGCATCTAATACGGCTGCTTGAATAGAATCCAATCGTGAATTTACGCCCACAACATCATGATGGTAACGCTCGTACATCCCATGATTTACAATCCCTCTAATTTTATGGGCCAAGTCATCATCGTTAGTAAAAATAGCACCTCCATCGCCATAACAACCTAAGTTTTTAGACGGAAAAAAAGAAGTCGAAGCGACATGACCTATGACGCCTGCTTTAGTTTTACTGCCGTCTTTATGTGTATAATTGGCTCCAATAGCTTGCGCATTATCTTCAATAACAAACAAATCGTGCGCTTTTGCCAATGCCATAATCTCGTCCATTTCTGCCGGTAAACCAAATAAATGAACGGGTACTATCGCTTTAGTTTTAGGCGTAAGCGCTTTTTTTATGGCCTCAACATCGATGTTGAAGGTTACAGGATCGACATCTACTAAAACAGGCGTTAATTGCAGCAAAGCTATGACCTCAACAGTGGCCGCAAATGTAAAATCTGCCGTAATGACTTCATCTCCAGGTTTTAAGTCTAAACCCATCATAGCGATTTGCAAAGCATCTGTTCCATTGGCACATGGAATTACATTTCTAACCCCTAAATAATCTTCAAGATTTTTTTGAAATTGATGCACTTTAGGTCCATTAATAAATGCTGCATTTTCCATCACTTCTGCAATTGAAGGATCTACAACATCTTTTATTTTTGCGTATTGACTCTGTAGGTCAACCATTTGAATTTTTTTCATCGTAATGCCCATTAAAATGGGAATCTATTTAATTAAACTTTCAACTGTAGCGAAAATACGAAATTGTAATGGCTAGGACAATACAATTAATTGAAAGAACTGTATTTTAGCACAAATCTTTGTTTTTGAAAGGACTCTATTCCATAGGAATTTACATCGCCAGTTTTGTTATAAAAATTGTGGCTTTATTCAATTCTAAATTGAAGCAAGGCGTCGTAGGCAGAAAAAACACTTTTTCAAAACTTGAAAATACCATTAATCCAAATGATAAAACCTTTTGGTTCCATTGCGCGTCTTTGGGCGAATATGAGCAAGGCTTACCTGTTTTTGAAGCCTTAAAAATTAAGCATCCTGAACATAAAGTGGTGCTTTCCTTTTTTTCACCTTCTGGTTATGAGGTTCGGAAAAACGCGAAAATCGCCGATGTTGTAGTTTACCTTCCTTTGGATACATCATCAAATGCCAAACAGTTTCTAGATCTTGTGAATCCAGATTATATTCTGTTTGTGAAATATGAAATTTGGCCAAATTTTTTACATGAAATAAAAAAACGTGATTTAAAAGCGATTTTGATTTCGGCCGTTTTTAGAAAAGACCAAGCTTTTTTTAATTGGTATGGAAGCTATGCAAAGTCGGCTTTGTTTGGCTTCAATCATATTTTTACACAAGATGACAACTCTAAAAATTTACTTGAAAGCGTCAATTACAATTCGGTTTCCGTTTCGGGTGACACACGATTTGATCGGGTTTCAAATCAATTAAAAATTGATAATTCTGTCTCTTTTATTGAAAAATTTAAAGACCAAAAGTTATGTGTGGTCTTCGGAAGCACTTGGCCAGAGGATGATAAATTATATCTTGATTTTATTAATACCAATTCAAATCCTGATGTAAAATTTGTGATTGCACCACACAACATAAAATCGAATTATGTGACTTCGCTTAAATCGCAATTGAACGAAAAAACTATTTGTTATTCGGAATTAACTAGAAATGAAAACTTATCAACTTATAAGGTGTTTATCTTGGACACCATTGGTTATTTAAGTAAAGTTTATAGTTATGCTGATATTGCTTATGTTGGTGGCGCAGCTGGTTCAACTGGATTGCATAATATATTAGAACCTGCCGTTTTTGGTGTTCCGATTTTGATTGGAAAAAACTATGGAAAATTTCCTGAAGCTAAGTCGCTTATTGAATTAGGTGGCGTTACTAGTTTGGCGAGTTCATCAGCTGTTAATTCAACTTTACAGGCATTTATTAAAGACGAAGTTTTAAGAAAACAACAAGGCGAGGTAACTAAATCATTTATTGAATCCAATACAGGAGCCGTTCTTAAGATTTTGGATTATATAAAAGTATAGTTTTTTAATTAAAAATGAAGAACCAAGCGTTCCTTAAGTTAAGATGCTATTGTTCGAAACGTTAAATTTATTCTAGGTGTGTTCACTTTTTTGGTGGGTGGCAAACGATGTAGCCAATGAGCTTGTGTTTCTGCTTTCATAACCAATAAACTTCCTCTTTCTAGTAAAACAGAAACATTTTGCTTGGTATCTCTATGTTTAAAGGAAAATTTTCGTTCGGCTCCAAAACTCAAGGAAGCAATGGCTCCATTTTTTTTCAAATCCTTTTCGCCATCACTATGCCAAGACATACCTTCTTCTCCACTATTGTATAAATTGAGTAAACATGAATTAAATGTTTCATCTGATTTTTGTTCTACCAGTTCTTTGAGTTCCAGAAGCTCCTTATTCCAGGGTAAAGCAGATTTTGTAGTTTTCGAATACGTGTAATCAAATGGCTGATCACCATACCAAGCTACTTTTCGTTTTGTGATGATCAGTTTCCCGAAAATGATGGCTTTATCGTTTTCCCAATTGATGTCTTGCAGTAATTTCTCGTAATAATCTTGTGCTCTTTCAATAGACATTATCGGACCATAATAGTTTACTTCGCCATCAAACGGTAAAAGGTTAGATCCTATTTCTGAATTAAATAAGTCCATTTTTAAAATAATTTCAACATTACTTTTCTATTTCTTAACTAGGCTAAAAACCTGAATCATCATATCACTTTTCAAACGTAAAAAATAGACTCCAGTACTCAATGAAGACATATTGATTGTATTATCCGATTGTAATTTCACAGAAATTGAATTTCCTAAAACATCCATGAGATGAACAGAATTAAACGCTACTTCAGATTCAATCTGAATGCTTTCAACAAATGGATTTGGAAAAAAACGAATTTTCGATAAGCTATTCTCCGTAACAGTTAATGATGAACATTCAGGGTTTATACTTTCAACTGAAGTAAAAACACCGTTATCAATAGACCAATCTCTCCAATCACCACCACTGCCTGTTTCCCAATCGGACAAATCGAAATAATTAACGCCACTTTCTGTTCCTGGAACTTTGTAAACTTTGATAGCTTCTCCATTTCTATCCCAAGTTAAGGGCGAACCTGAAACACAAGTTTCTGGTTGAAAATCTGAGGCACAATTGGCTTGTAAGAAATACGCAAACTCATCATATGCTGGATATTCACCATAAACATAGGCTTTTCCATCTGGCTCAACGCAAACTGCTGTGTATTCATTGCAAGCAATTCCGAACGAACGTGTTGTATTATCTGTTGCTATTCTGGCTAACATAACGCTATGTCTTGCTCTTCTATCTGGATCATCGTAATGTGAATCCGTGATGACATTATTCAAATAGGGAATACTCAAAAAATCATTATAACCAAGCGTCATTCTTGAATGATAAGGGTCGTTTAAAGCCTGTGCATTTGTTACGGTTCCATTTTGTGCTGTAAAATAAGAACCGCCTAAAATTGCTAATCCTGCGCTAGTTCCTCCAATAACGCCTTGTTTAGAATTCACATAATTGTTAAGGGCATCTTCCATGGCAATATCCTTAAAATAACTGACATAGTCGTACTGATCGCCGCCTGCAAACCATATCGCTTCCGCATTGGCCACTTTCTCAAGAACATAAGGATCATTAGCTCCAGCAGAATTATGAATCACAAAAGTGGTTACCGAATTGACCGTTACGCCCAAATCCGTATAGAAATAATCGTTATAACCATCGCTTCCTGATGTTCTAAGAACAACGACATCACCTCCACTGGCTTTATTTAAAAACCAAATCATGGCATCATGCTGTTCTGTAGCTCCACCCATTAAACAAACACCTTGCTGGTGGTCAGTTGAAATATCTGTTGTGCTTCCCGTTTGATATTCTGTATAGTTTTGAGCAAAACAGATTTGCAAACTCAGTAAGCCTAATAAGGTAATTCTTTTCATATTCCTGTTGAACATTTATAATTTTGAATTCACTAATCTATACATTAAAACTGCGGTGATTTTGGCTTGCGTTGCCACAGTATTCAGGTTTCCCGATTCATTAATGGTGTGATCTCCACCACCACCTGTGAGTCCTAAACCGTCTATCGCCATTTCCACATATTCTGAAGTAAATGAAATATCCGCAGCGCCAGCATTTCTAGGGTTTACAGCAGTTACCGCACCAAAACCTAAATCTTCGCTTACCGTATTGTAATAACCTAATAATTTTGTATTGCCTTCTGATAATGATAAAGGTGGATAACCGCCTGATGAAAACGTAAGTTCTGCTTTTGTTTTTGGGTAATTTTCTGAAACAATCTTTTTCATTATCTCCTTTGCCTTAGTCAACTGATTTAATGACACCGCTCTTAAATCACCACGAACAATGGTCTCTTGTGATACGACGTTAGTTTTTCCAATAGCGTGTCCACCAGTTCCATCTTCGTCTGGTTTTAAAGTTGTGCCTCCAATAATAAATCCAGGATTAAAAGTTAAATCATTTTCTTTCGCCAGTTGTAAGTAGAATTCGTTTAATATTCTCGAGGTTTCATAAATGGCGCCTACGCCAATATCTTCAGTAAATATTTGAGAGGAATGTGCAGGATTTCCTGTCACTTTCAATACCCAATCTGTTGAACCTCGTCGAGAAACCACAATCGTTTTTGGATTGTTATCACCATTTTCAAAACCTAAAGCAATATCTGAACGTTTTGCCGCATCAATTAAATCTTTTTTTGATAACTCTAACGGTCTGCCACTTTTTTCTTCATCACCAGTCATTACGATTTCAATGGACATCTCATCTAAAAGTCCTGCGTCGTTTAACGCTTGCATCGCTAAAATAATGATGACATCACCACCTTTCATATCAGCAACGCCAGGCCCTTTCATAATGGAATCATTCTGCATGGTGTATTCCTGTAATGGGCTTCCGAGCTCAAAAACCGTATCCAAATGACCTATCAATAAAAATTTTGGACCTTTTCTTCCCTTTCTTTTGGCAATTAAATGGCCTGCCCTGCCATAAGCTTCACCATTTGTCAATTTGGTTTCAAAACCCAATTTATCGAGCTCTTTTTTAAACAAGCCTCCAACTTCCTGAACACCCTCAAAATTCATGGTACCACTATTGATGTTAACTGATTTTTTGATCAGTTCAATGGCGCTTTCAGAATACTTATCTACGGCTTTTAAAATCTTTCGTTCTGCTTTATCGTTTTGGGAAAAACTCCAACTCGAAAAGCTTACCATCAATACTAGGAATAGATTTTTATACTTGGGTTTAAGGAATATCATTTAATTTAATTTAAAGTTAATCTTGGTAAAGATAATTTCAATATAACAATTAAAAAATGAAATAAATGTATATACATATAGTCCAAACCGCTCTATAAAAACGTATATAGCAGAGATGTGCGACGAATAAATGCATAAATTATGTTAAAATTTCATTGAAATTACTATTTTCGTGCATTAACAAAAATTAACACTAAAACTATTAAAATGAAAAGAGTTGTATTAAGTTTAGCACTTGTTGCTGTAATGGGATTATCATTTACATCCTGTAGAGAGACCGCAGACAAGACAGAAGATGCTATGGAAAATGCTGCTGACGCTTCTGAAGATGCTTTGGAAGAAGCCGGTGATGCAGTTGAAGATGCTGCAGAAAATTTAGAAAATGCAGTTGATGATGCTATGGAAGCATCAGAAGATGCTGTTGAGGATGCAAAGAATGCCACAGGTGATGCTGTTGATAATGCTGTAGATGGCGTTGAAAACGCTGCCAACGATGTGAAAGATGCCGCAAATAATGCTGTTGAGAAAGCGAAAGACGTTGGAAATAACGCTAAGGATGCTGCTGACAAAGCTGTTGACGATGTTAAGAAAGCAGGAAATGATGCAGCTAACAAAGTTAAAGGTTTGTAATAACTAAGATTATAAAATGTAGAAAAAGTCTGATGAAAATCAGGCTTTTTTTTATGCTTAATTTTGAGATTTACTTGACAGACTCACTCAATTTTAGCTCACTAGGCACAACAATCGTCTGCAACTCTAGATCTTCATCCATAATATTATCAATCAATAATTTGGTGGACATTTCACCTATTTTATGTGCTTTTTGGTGAATAATTGAGATTTTAGGACTCGATAATAGTTGTGTATGTTCATAGCCAAAGCCAACTACTGATAAATCTTTAGGAATGTTTTTACCTAATTTTTTCGCCATGTTTATCGCTACAATTCCCGTAAGGTGATCTATGGACAAAATGGCATCTATGGATTTATTTTCCCTTAAATAATTGTATATTTTACTTTCAACTTCGACATCAATTGCATTATCCAATTTTAGAATTTTAGGTTTTAATTTATGATTCTTCAACGCTTTGGAATACCCTTCAATTCTTAGTTTGCCAACGCTCAATTCTTCAATATTACTGACTAATAAAATATTCTTTCTTTTTTCATTTACTATGAGATGCTCTGTAGCTTCATAAACGGACTGAAAATCATCTACAATCACTTTATTACATTCAATATCATTGACTACGCGATCGAACATTAAAACGGGTAGTTTGCTTTTTATGGCAAACTTTATATGGTCGGTTTCTTTTTTTACTTGACTTTCCCTTGCTACTGCCATTATGAAACCGTCAACACTTCCATTAGATAATAACTCTAGGCTTCGTTTTTCTTTATGCAAGGTTTCATTTGAAAGGCAAACAATAATGTCGTAATCACTGTTTGTTGCCGCCATTTCAATTCCATGTAGTACCTCAGCAAAGAATGGATTGGTAACCGTTGGGAGAATAACACCAATCGTTTTAGATTTATTGGTTTTAAGCTGTTGTGCTATTCTATTGGGTTTATAGTTGAGCTTTTCTGCCAACTCATTCACACGTTTTTTAGTATTGTCACTAATCTCATGACTATCGTTTAATGCTTTTGACACTGTCGAAATAGAGAGGTTTAATAGCTTTGATAATTCTTTTAGTGTTGTCATAGTCGTTCTATTTTAAATTCTGAGCTCGTTTAAACTTTTTCAATTCGCAAAAAATTTATACGGAATCAGAATAAAAGGTAGTTTCAAATATACTCTTTTTGAAAATACGTTATTAATTAATTGAATTACTTCAAGATTTATTCTAAAGCGTTTTTTTTTATCTGTAAGTTGCATTTTACAGGTTCCCTTTACGCAAACATATACAAAAAGTTCACCTTTAATATATAAAATTAGGCATCGCTTTAGTTGATGTTCTATTTCATAAAGAAACAACTTGGGTAAGGAAACGGATTTAATCGTTTATTTTAATGTTTATTTCTAATTCAACCACCAATTTACAACATCCTATATTCATTAATAAAAAAAGCGTGTTTAAATATTATAAACACGCTTTTTCATAAAGATTGACTCTTGCTATTAAATTTTATTCTTTAATAAGCTTAACAGTTTTAGAACCATTAGCACCTTCTATTCTTGCGAAATAGATACCAGATTGCATATTTTCAGTGCTAATCTCTATATCATTAGTATTCGGAGTTAAGGTTGAAACACGTTTACCTAAAATATCATAAACTGAAATTGAAGTTATTGTTGTATTACTTTCAATATTCCAATTAGTTTGAGTTGGGTTTGGATATACTTTAAAATTCGTCGAAGCAAATTCTTCTGTGCTTAAGTTGTTATTATGTAAATAAAGATTATCATAATAAACGGTCCCTAAATCTGATGTGATTACAAATTGCACTAAATCACTTCCATCTACACCATTAATTACGTTAAAAGCCGACAATGGTAATTCTATAGAAATCCATGTACCTGGGTTAGTTGCCGGTAGTATATTTGCATTTGTTGCAGAATATTCTAACGCACCAACCTCTCCAGTCCCACCTTGCCAGTCAGAAAATTTAATGTTGAAACTTTTGTCCATAGTATCTGATTCTGTAAAGATATCCATGTGGAAGAAGTCAAAACCACTAGCATCAAATCTTCCAGTCACGAATTCGATGCCTTCACAACCAAGTCCAGAAATTTGCTTTATTGCATCACCTGCAATCATGATCTCAGAAGTCGTTCCTGGACACCATGGTGTATCGTATGTATCAACAGCAATATCAGTATAGGCATCACTAAAAATAGATATTACATTTTGTGGTGTTCTATTAGGTGGAGTTGGTGCAGCAGTAGAAGGTCCTGTAGCAACTATTGATACCGTGTAGGTTTCAGTTGTAGTTCCATCTTCCGCAGTAACAACAACCGTTGCCGTACCTGGAATACCCGTAGCTTGGGTAATAACAGCGGAAGCATTACTATTAGATGTTGTTGCCGTGGTTATTTCTGGCACCACAGTTGTTCCTGAAGCTACTTCATAAGTATAATTAGTGGTAGACGCCCCGAAACCCATTATTGTAGTTCCGTCAATCTGCAAGTCACTTAAAGTAGCATCTGTCAGCGGATCGACTGGGCTTTTCCAGAAGTATAAATTATCAACATAAATACCATCTGTAGTTCCATTACCATTATCAAATTTGAATTGAATAGCTGAATTAGTATCACCTGTAATTCCTGAAACAGGAATATCAACACTTATCCAACTTTCAGCTCCAGTATTGGTAATTGGGTGTGCAATCTCTGCTCCTGAACTTATCACATAAACATTCGGGTTGAATGTTCCATTTACCCAAATGTCGACATGCAAGAATTCCATACCTGAAATATTTTGAGCAGATCCAAATTGCACCCCTTGATAGTTAAAGTTTGGGTATGCCAAAACTAGGTTACCTGTGCCTGGATCGAAACTTGGATTAGCCACTCCAAAGCCAGATTGTCCCCAATTTGGATTGAAATCTGAACCAGCAATATTAGTGTATTCACCACTGAATATAGAAATGACATCACCGGCATTTCTCGCAGGTGGATCAGTTGCGTTATCCGTTGGTGATTGCGAGTAACCCAATGTTATCGCTAAAAGCATAAAAAGAAAAGTAAATTTTTTCATAGTGTTTGTTTTTATATAGTTTATATTAATTTATAGTTTTAAAATCCTAATTAATTAATCACAAAATTGCGTATTTGATAAAATTACACCACTCCTATTAGATATTCAACAAATTTAGCACAACAAAAAACATACAACATGATTATTTTTAGCTGTATCATTATCTCAACTAATAAAACACCTAGAAAATATCTACTTTAAAATATTACATTTTTTTAAATGTATGGTTAATGTAGTGTTAATTTTGGCAATTGTCTAGTTGTTGTAGTAGGTATCAATACTTCAATTTCTCATTTTTATCCCAAAGTCCCCAATATGCTCCAACATCACCTTCATCACCTGTTTTCCAAGATTCATCAAATGATGAGAAATAAAATATTGGAATCTCGTTTTCTTTCGTCCAATTTATAGTGTCTATAAAGTATTTCATTGCAGCTTTATCAGTAGCAATGGCACCTCTAAAACTTCCACCTTCACTAGGCCAGCCTGTTTCGGTAATAATAATTGGTTTACCTTGAGCCGCATCTACAACTTGCCCGTACATGGCCTGCATGTGACCTAAAGCATACTCAATAGGACAACCTTCCCAAAATGGATACAAATTAGCCAATACAACATCGGTATTTTCAACTAACTCAGGGTGACGGGAAAACTCGTAATAGGCATCTACATAACCTATAGGTATGTCTAACCCTTGCAAGGCATCTTTTACGCGTTTTATATAACCCAACAACTCTTCAAGTGTTAAATCATTGCGGTATAAGACTTCATTGCCTACTGCAGCGACATCAACATTCCCAGCCTTAGCGAGGGTTATCAATCCTTCAATTTCTCTTTCATTATCTTCTTTATCATCACTTAGCCAAGCGCCTACTAGAGTTTTTAATCCATGCCTTTTTGCTACAATTGGTACATGCTCGTTACCTTCAATACAAGAAAATGAACGTATAGCTTCAACATGTGGTCTTAATATTTTTACACGACGCTCAACTTGTTCAACACTAATGTCATCACCTGGGTTTTGACCATCTTCATACATACTGAAACATATACCATGAAAACCATCTTCCATCGTTTTATGCCATAGGTTTTTTAACTCTTCTAATCTGAGTTTTGATACATCGATACCTTGTGTCGTAATTTGGCTATAACTTTTATAGTTGTAATAGGATTCTTCTCTGTATGACATTTATGTTATAATTTTATCTAGTTATAGTTCCCCTCTTCTTTCGACGAGGACTTCTTTAATTTCTTTAGCTCTTTTCTCATTTAAGCTGTATTTCCACATTACCAACATGGCCATACCTGCGGTAAACGCTGGCACTGCTATATCAGCCATTCTAAGAGATGTCATAGTTTCAGTGGTTTGTAAAGCTATATTTTGATCGAATCCAACAACTTTTAATATCACACCACTTAAAATGATCGCAATAGCTTGACCAAGTTTAACCATCCACCAATAAATAGCACCGAAGGTTCCTTCTTTTCTTGGCATTCCGTTCTCTAATTCATCTAAATCACATACATCAGCAGTCATACTCATCATTAAGGTAAATAATCCACCCATACCAAATGCAAAAAAGGGAATTGGCAAAAATATAAGCCAAGGAATTCCATTGCTTGCATCAATACTAAACCATGACATACCTGCACTCTCTAAAAATGGATTTAAAAATTCAAATAAGGAAGCTACACCATTAGTCATTGATTGCCCTATAGACGTCTGGTTAAATCTTTCATTTAATTGAATATCGAAACCCCACCATTTTAATATATAACCAAAAATTGACAGTGCTGTGGAAATTAAAAATGCATTTCTTTTACCCCATTTAGTTGCCATTTTAGAAATTATTGGTATTACAATAAATGCCGTAATTATAGCATTTAGGGTATTAAACCATGCTGGCCAAGTACCTGCTTGCTCCCAGCTACCACTATTCATATAAAACACTATTATGAATACAGAAAATGCCGCTACAAGTTGAAAGCCATTAAATACTAAAAAAGTAGCACCGCAAAGCTTCATGAAAGGCTTGTTTTTAGAAACTTGTTTAATCCCTTTAAATAATTCTTGCATGTTAGAAGCAAGCGTTTTAAAATTTATTACTTGTCTATTATCCATGTTTGCCGAGTCAATACCTCTACAAAAAAAAGCAGGCAAAATCCCAAACAAAATGCAAACCCCACCAACAATAACAGCCATAGTTCTTACACCTTGAGCTGGATTATCGAAAGTATTTACATCTGGTATAATAACGTATAACCAAGGTACAATCATCCATGCTATTTGACCCATTGAATTTGCCAAACTCATAAGTCTAGTTCTTTCATTATAGTCTGATGTCATTTCATAGCCTAGTCCTACAAGTGGTGTGGCAAACATAGTATTACCAACAAGGAAAAGTATTTGTAAAATCATTACATACCAAAAATTGTATGTTTGCGATGCATTCTCATCTAGCTGCCACATTAGAATAAAAAGGATACCACTAATAATTGCCCCAGCAAATATATATGGTCTTCTACGTCCGTAACGAGATTTAGTGTTGTCAGATATAAATCCCATTATAGGATCTGTCAATGCATCAAATATTCTAGGTAAACCACCTAAAAGACCAGCCCAAACAGGGTCCATACCAAATGCAGTTAAAATAAACACTTGCAAATAAACACCTAATACTCCAGGCAATAGATTTAGAACAAAATGACCAGCACCAAAAGCAGCTTTTTGTCTATAAGGGACTCTTACTCTTTTTGACGTTTTTACATTTGACATAATTATTTAGTTTTAGTTGGTATCATAATAGTTTGTATGGCTTGTGCGTTTATTTTGACGGTTATAGTTTCATCGTTAAGATTCAAATTGAAATTTTTTGCAACTTTCTCTTCATTGAATAGAACCACAGCTATTGATCCATCAGGATTTTCTGCTGCTGTGACCTGTAATTCGGTATCAGGATTTTCGACTCCTATCACCTCAGCTCCTGGCCGTATATATTTGCTAAAATGTGCCATGGTATAGTACAATGGCGTAAAGTAAACCTCATCATTTTCTGGATCTACAATTACTGGAGCCACGCACCAATTTTCAAACCAATTCGGGCCACCTTGTCTATCGAGTACCATATTCCAATCTACCCAACCGTCTACCCAATTGTTTAGACAGCCAATTATATCTCTTGCATATCTATTTACTGGAGCATATTTAGGATGTAAATGCTTATCCTCCGCTGAGGCCCAATCCCAGCCCCAATCAGTAGCTTCCTTTTTCCAATACCAAGAATCATCTTGCCATTTTGGAATTTCAGAATCTACGCAACCTTCCGTTTCTATTAAGTATTTGTTTGGTGCTTTATTATGCCCGTATTGTAATTCTTCAGGAAAATAGTCGTATGTACTCTCATACCAATGTATGGCTAAACCATCAAAATATTTTGAAGACGCTTCGTCTTTATACATTTCATCCACCCATTCTTGTATGCCTTTTCTATTCTGGTCGTAGCCCAGAATATTCACTTTTCCGTAGCCATCTGCTTCTAATTTTGGCCCTAAATGATTTTGAACAAAATCCGTTTCCTCTTCTGGAGTAAAATGCATGCTTTCCCAGTTATTGCCATTTCCATGTGGCTCGTTAACCGGCGTTAAACCCCATATATCAATACCTTCGGCTTTATAGGCATCGAGATATTTAGAAAAGTAAAGGGCGAACACATCGTAATATTTCGGTAATAATTTTCCACCGACATATGCATTATTGTCCTTCATCCATGGTGGCGCTGTCCATGGCGATGCTATGATTTTAAAACCATCTTCTGAAATTGCATGGGCTTCCAAAATCATTGGAATTAAATCATCACGATCTTCTTCAATTGTGAAGTTTTTTAATTCCATATCACCTGAAACTGGCGCATACGTATAATTGTTTAATGAAAAATCACAAGAAGCAATATGAGTTCTTGTAAGTGAATAACGCGCTCCATCTTTAGCAAAATAAGCTTGAAGAATCGTATCGCGATTTTTTTTACTCAATTTATTAAGCAAATAAGCCGAAGACTCTGTAAAGGAACCACCAAAACCTGTTATGGTTTGAAATTTCTGTTCTGGCAATATTTTGATGACTGCCGAAGAATCTACCTGTGAAAATTCTGTGATTCTTGTCAGTTTATTACCGCTTTGTGAAGTTTCATAAATTTCAACTTCCAATCTTTTACTTTCTTTCTTTTCTGAACTACAACTCATTACTGTTAAAATTAAGAGTGGTAATATGCTATATCTTGACGCTTTCATATCTTAATTTTGCTAATCTTTAGGATAATTAGTGTTTGGTACTAAAACATCTTTCATTAATGCTTCCAAATTACCATTGTACGTTTTAGTAATCGGTTTTCCATCCCTGTTCAATCCATCAAAAACACCCTCGTCTACTAAATTCCAAATTGGATATTTAGCTTCACTTTTCAGATTAATTAACCCAAAATGATTCTCAGAGCCTAAAGGATTCTGTGCATCTTTCCATTGTTCATCAAAAGCTTCAAAATAGAAACATGAAATATTAGCTTTGTTGGTCCACTCACGCATGTGTTTGTGATATAGCCCTTGCTTATATTCGTCTGTGGCTCTAGAACCATTTTTGCCATAATGACCATTGGATATTGAAGCCCAACCGGTTTCACCAATATGAATTGGTTTATTGACACCGATACTTTTCATATAGTTGGAAACACTATCGTATTGCCTTTGGGCAAAATCTAAAGCTCGTAACATGGCTGCATCGACCTTTTCTTTTTTGGATAAATTCTCTTCGTTTTCTGGTACCTTCCAAAAATCTGAATTGTAATGCGATTGATGATAGGGATAGGTATGCATCGAAATATAATCAACAGCTTTAGCTATTTTTTCTAAATCTTCGGTGTGATATATTGGATCTCCTCCTCCCCAAGAAGAAAAATCGTCTGAGCTTGTGATCCATAAATCTTTAGATAATTCGCCAGATGTCTTCAAATCTTGAAGATGGTTCACCCATTTCAAAATAATCCATGGTTCTACATAATAACTGGTTGCCCATTTGACCATAGCTTCATTTCCGACGGCAAGTATTTTTACAATATCAGGAAATCGTTTTGTTAAGTCAACTGCAGTGTTTACCTCAACGGCATTTCTTTCACTTTCAGCATTATGATTTGGTTCACCATTGGAAAAATTGAAGGCGTTTTCACAATCTATCCAAATGCCTAACATCACATACATTTCGAAATCGGCATCTTCACTTTTTAATTCTGTTATGGCTTTCAGCAAATTTTCGGCCTGCGCAAAGTGGACATTATAAGTTCTCAAAACCTTTATCCCCATAGCATTAAGGATTTTCATATCCGCTTTTAACTCTTGAATTGTAGGTTGAACTTCCCTTTGTTTTTCTCGATAACCTCCGTAAGAAATTGCTAAATACTCTGGATTCCCTAATACGTCTTTAGCTGTCACTTCTTTTGTTGTTTGATTTGCAGACATTTTGTTTTTTTTGTTTTCCTTGCACGACATTATCAACATAGAAAACAAAACAACTATAATAATTGATTTTTTACGCATCGTCTTAGGGTTTATTTTAAATACGATTCTTTTATATGTACTCTGATTTCTGATACTCTGCCTGAGCGCTCAAATACCAAATTACTTGTAACTACATCTAAACTTAAGCCATCAAAACGTTTAGACTTGTCATTTTCTAATGTCACTTCAATACCATTTCTTTCCGAAATTTTATATATAATTGGAACTTGGCAATACGTGAAAGCTAATTCGCCTTTAGACAATTCAATATGTTCTATTTTGTCATCAACTGTTATGTACTCGAAGGTTTTGTCCTCTTTTAAAAATTCATTCTTACGCAACATACAGGGATCAAAATAAAGCTTACCATTTTTTACAAAGACACCAAGCTCTCCGAAACGGCTTAAAATATCTTCTTTCACCTGACCTGTCATTCCTGGCTGTTGCGCTCCTTTTCCTCCTGGTGTATGCGAATACGGATCTGTTGGAAAGGCACCATACAATTCTGGCGATTTATGAACTCCTATTCCTTCATTAATTTCGTAATAATGCTCTAACAATCTTCCAACAATCTTATCATCTGCTTGATCATGAATGGCTTTTATACAGCATTCAAAAACTGCAAGTTGCAATTTAGACACCATATGCCAATAAATAGACCCTAAACCTTCATAGCCGTAGAATGTTCCTGATCGCCCTGTAAATGCTTTATGATTAAAAACAGCTTCAAAAGCCTGTAAAACTTTTGATGAATCGGATTCTACGAGCGACTGATATTTCGATTCAGAAAGATTTTTTAAAGCTGCAGAGACATCACTTGCATTTTTAAAATTTCCATTAAAATGGTAGTCTCCATTAACATCCTTTTCAAGGATTTGAGTATTACCGTCTTTTACTAATTCTTGCATTAATTTCGATGAATCTACTGCCTCTTTAGGAATGGTATTTCTATCTAAAAAGCCTTTCAGTTCTTTATTAGGATAAAGTATATAGCTATACTGATCCTCTCTAAATAGTTTACTTTGCTTTAATGCGTCTAATACTTCTAGCGTTTCTTTAGCATTCAAAAATCCCGAACTTAAAACAGCAACTTGGCCTTCTAGCATTTCACTTAAATATGAAATTGAAACTGAATTCTCATTTACCGTTACTAAATTATATGCATGGTATAAATTATCTGAGCGTTTGTTTGCTCTAATAGAATGTTCCAAGAAGGATTTGCTAATACTTACAAAATCTTTCAGCTTAGAAATGGAAAGACTTGATTTTCTTCCTGAAAAAGCATGGTCGTAAATATGAGTTCTATAAGCACTACCAGCTTTTCCTAAGCTATCCAATATTATTCTTTTATCAGTATCATTAATTGATGCTGACAATAAGTTTTTGTTAATTTCAAATGTTTCTAATATTCTATTAAAGAAGTCAAATATTTCATTTGAAATTTCTACCTCATTAATAGTGGTTGACGCTAGTAACTCTTCGAAGAAATCAAAAAATCGTCGCAAATAGTAAAGTGTTACCATTGACACGCCATTACCAACTAAAGCATTGTTTGCGTCATTCCACTCTGGGCGTTGCGTGTTCATCCAAATTCCGCCTTCAGGTATGAAGTTGGAAAGTTTTGCCATTGTCGTTACTAATATTTTTTCTACAAAATTTGCTTTAATAATGAATCTATTTTCATCCCTAAGTAATGCGCCATCTGCTCCTAATTGTTCACGCTCTTCATTAATTTTATGATCTAAAGCGTCATCAAAAACAATAGTGTCTTTAGGATTTTTAAGCAAATCTTGGTATGGCTTTATTTTGTATGGCACATTTGCATAAACAAATAAGTCTTTTTCAAAGAAACTTTCTAATTTACCTGGTTGATGATTTTGAATAAACTCTAAAAATTTTAGCAAATAAATTATTTGATGATCTCCCCAATATCCTATGTAAGACCATGGATCGTCTGGCTCAATAGTTTCCCAATCAAAACCATCTTTTGTTACTCTGTAAGGATTATAGCCATCAAAAGTTGTTGCGTTTAAGAACTTATGAATCATACTTTCTATAAACTCAGGATATGAATGCGCTAAAGCTTCCCAGTTTTGAAAGATATCTCTCCAATTGCCTTCATAGTCTAAAATTTTAGATCCATCTATTTCACTTCTGGTATTAATTGAGAATTTATTCCAAGGTCGACTTGGATCTCCATGACGACGACTAAATTTTAAAGGCATATATTCCAAGCAAAGACGTCTAAAGTTTTTGTCTTCACTGTTGTATGCTATTTTTTGTATGTCCGATAAAGAAAATACCTCTGGAAGTTTCGCTAAAACAGGTTCTGATGTTCTGGCTACTTTCTTATTTGCATTTTCGAGATAATTGCTAAAATCCCATTTTTCAATATTATAATTATCGTCAAAAATCCCACCGCGCATTATATTAAATAATGTATTAGCAAAATGACGTGTATCTCTTAAAGTATCTCCTGTAAGTTGAATTGCATCTGAGGCAGCATTTAATTCGATAAGGTTTACCGTTCCTTTATTTACATCTTCATTAACTTTTTTCGCTAAGGATTTATCTTCCCTTATTTGCTTTGATAATAAAGCGATATCAGAATGGTTTTGATTCACATTTGAAACAAGCATCCATTCCTTAGATGTATTTGAAGACAATTCTATTTCCGTTGAAATAAAATAAGCGCCTTTTTCTGCTTTTACATCTACTTCTTGACTAATACCTTCACCTGACCTAAAGTTATTTAATTGCAAAGAAGACACTAAATATTTGGGATGCTCTAAGCCTAAAGACCATACAACATTTGCTTTTAATGCTTCACTTGCTTCAGCTTTATCTACAAGCGTGGCGCTAAGCGCGTAGATTCCAATCCCAGAAGATTTCTCTAATTCATTACGCTTGTAGGCATCTACTAAATTACTCGATTGATTTTGAATATAGCTACCAATACCAGCAGGTACAATATTTTGAATACCATCTAAAAGTGTTATATAGACAGGCTCTTTTGAAGAATTAATTAACGTTGACGTCTTTACAAAACCATATGTATTACTAGAACTCCATTGATATCTAAATGTTAATTCTAAATCGTGATTGATCTCTTCGAATATAATCTTATTACCGAACCTATTTTTATACAGATTTTGAGTGATTTTAAAGCCTCCTAAAGGCCTAATAGACAATGGTTCCCAAATAATTTTTTGATTGTTTTTACGTACATGGAAAATTGATTTATTCCCAGTAATATCTGCAGACTCGGTAATTTTATCATCTGTATAGTAAGGAAATAAAGCAAATTCAGAATTTTTACGTCCTGCTGATAATCCACCATTACTGGAAATGAACATCCAATGGTTAGAATCACTTACGATACTCATAAAAAATGGACGCATTTTATCGCTATTTCTAATCTTGAAATATGTTTCGTTATCTATAGTTACCTGTTCTAATTTTATGACTCTATCTAATGTTGTATTTTTCAAAAGTATAAGCTTTGTTGATTTTGTGTAATCTGATTTAACAATTTAAAAGACCGAGATAAAACTCTCAGCCTTTTGATAAAATTTTCTAATTAATCCGCTGAATAAACTCTTACATAATCTACCAACATTTCTTGAGGGAACACTGTAGAGGAATTGGGTGATCCTACATAAGACCCTCCTACTGCAACATTCATAATGATATAAAAAGAATCATTAAAAACCCATTCGCCTGGTACATCGTCTGGCGTAATTTGATTATACAATACGTCATCAACATAATAGTTTATATAGTTCTCACCCCATTCTATACCAAAAATATGAAACCCAGTATCGAAACGATCATTCATTAATTCATATGGTTTTGCTATAGCTGTACCTCCAGAGTATCCAGGTCCATGCACCGCTCCACCAATGATAGTAGGTTCTTGACCACGATTTTCCATAATATCAATTTCACCAATTTGAGGCCAAACTTCGGTACCATTATTATCATCTCCTAACATCCAAAATGCTGGCCATAATCCTTGACCCCAAGGCAATTTAATTCTGGCCTCAAAACGCCCATATTGTTGTTCAAATTTACCTTTGGTAAGTAGTCTTGCGGAAGTATAATTAGAACCTTCATAAGATTCTTGACGTACTGTAAATTTAAGTAAACCGTCTTCTACTACAATATTCTCCGAACGATCTGTATAATATTGTAATTCATTATTTCCCCAACCGTTATTACCATTTCCTATATTGTAACCCCAAATTGTAGGATCTGGTGCACCAGGCGAATTAAATTCGTCTGCCATAGTTAAATTAGTAAAATTTGTTACCGTCTGTTTTTCATCTGTTGAGCAACCATACAGCACTAAAAGAGACATTGCTAAAAGGAAACATATTGATAATGATAATTTAGACTTCATTGATATAGATAAGTTCTCTTTTTTTGTTCTTGATTCCATTTTATTTTTATTTATCTGATTCATAGTATTTTCTATTCTTCTGATTAATGATTTAATTATAAAAGTATAGGTTATCTATAAACAGTGTTCCCGTAGGTGCATTAACGAAGATAATTTGTGCTAGATTTTGAGTACTGGCAAGTCCTATGAAATCAGATAATTCAATATCATAAGCAACCCATTGATTTGTTGCAGTAGCACCCAAATTAATTTCGTGTTCGGTATCATCACCTCCGCCAAAAGCACCATCCGCTCCAAAATCGACTAACTTAATTTTAAATTCATTTGCATCAGGAGACCATAGGTCTAGATGTAATGTTGTTGTGGCCGAGGCATCAATAATATTTGGCCCAAGAAATTCTAAGCCTGTAAAATTAAGATTGCTATATTTTAAAACATCGTTAGATGCTATGTTTTGTACAGCTAGGACAGAACCACTATCAAAATTATTAAGTCCATCGTTAGCCACATCAGTATAGGAGTCACTAAAAACTGAAATTACATTGTTGGCTACTTCATCTTCAGTTGGCGCTTCTGGAGCATCTGTAGGAGAAACAGGAATTCCGAAGAAATATATATTATCTAAGTAGAAATTACTCAATGACGAACCGTTAATGTTTTCATATATAATTAATCCGATGTTATCTCTATTAGCCAAGGTTAAAGGAAAATCAAATGACATCCATGTATTTGCTACAACTTGAGAGGAATTGACGAAAATTTGTTGTCTCGTATCATCGCCACCGCCATCAACTTGATCAGGACCAAAATTTACGACTGAAATTAAAAAGTCAAAATTTGCAGGTACACTACCTGGAATGTACATATCTATGTGTAGATTGTTTTTTTCTGTTGCATCGACCGTAGGATTAGCAAACTGATTTCCTACAAAATTAAAGTTTGTATAGTTTAAAATGTTATCTCCATTTACGTTAAAATCCGCCGATAATGTGGTTTGAAAAGGTTCCCAAAATCCATTGAAAAAATCAACAGGAACACTATCATAGTAGTCACTGTAAATTGAAGTTACATTACTCGGGTCTCTCGTAGGAGTTGGAGCCAAATCAAAATCACCCAACGAATTTATAGTCAAAGAGCCTTCTGCATCCATACCTCCTAAAGTAGCCGTGATAATTGATGTTCCAGCAGAATTGACAGTTACTACACCAGACTCATCAACTGACGCTACACTTGGATCAGAAGACGTAAAATCAAAATAGCTTGGCGCAGCTGCTACAGTGCGGTCTATGCCAGATGCTAAATTAAAGGTTTGAGTCAAACCTGTTAAAGGTATACTTACACTGGTGAAAGTATCCACCACCAAATCATTGCCATTTGAAATTGCAGGTCTTGGCTGTGCTACCGTACCTAACTTTTCGAATTTGATATCGTCAAACCATACGATATAGCCCAAACCATTAGTAGCTTGTGTACCAGTAGAATACCAAAAAACTCCGCGCTCCTCGTTTAGTTTAGAAGCATCTGGAATTGGAATTGTATATTTTGCCCAATTGGTTCCAATGCTAAAATTATTGGCAGTAACTAGATATTGATTATCTATAAAGTCTTGACCAAAACCAACCGCATCTAAACTAACGCCTTGAGATGCTTTAGCCCAAAAAGTAAGTGCATCAAAGCCAGATAAGTCTCTTCCTGCTCCATCTACCCTTAATATAGCACCAGCATAATTACCTGTGGGATCATTTGCATTTGGCACATCAATTCGATACGATGCTGAACTCTCATAGCCTTCATCATTGTCTACTGAGAACGCATCAAGTTTTGAACCTGCAAAAGGAAGGTAAAAATCGCTCCCCATACTTACGAAATTATCAGTAAATATTTCTCCTACCCTTGGAAATGTTGCTGGGACAGCATCATCTGTAAGGTCTCTTTCACATCCTAGCGTTAGGGTTAAAACCAACCCTAAAACTAAAGCTCTTCTAATTTTAATTAATCTTTTATTTTTCATTTTTATTTTTTTATTTTCCTATATTTATATGTATGTAGGTTCTAATCTCCCACTCAGAACCATCAGGAAATCCGACAGGACTTATAGGTGCTACTTCAAATTCTTCTGCTGCTAAAGGAGCATACCTTGGAGAATTAGCATCAAGGGAACGCCAAGTTCCTCTAATTCCAATTACTGTACTTGGTAAGATGAACCAATCTGGCTTTCCTAAAGATGTAGAAACATCCAACATTAACTGTACTGGAAACGTTAAGTTAAAATCTCTATGATAATCAAAAGGTCCCCAATCATTGATTTTCTGTGTGTATTGAAATTTCCATTTATTATAAATCATTCTAATATCACCACCAAAGCGTTTTATTAGTCTTGGTGAATCACCATTGGCTTGTCCATTTCCGTAATAGAAATTTCCGATGATGCCTAAATCTGGAGTTAACTTAGAAACCATTCTTGTATGCACCTCCCATAAGTCTTCAGCTGGTACTGAATTAGGAAATGCAAAAAATTGACGATTTGCTAAGAAACCAATATGTGCATCTTGTGTTGTTGGAAGATGACGGTAAACAAAACCTAGGTTCATTGCGAATTCAGCATCCTCAGCACGGTCGTTATCCCATTCGTACATCCAGGTCCCTGGTGTTGGATCAAAAGTAATAAGGATTTCACCGGCTGTTGTCTCTCTGTTACCTCTAACTGCAAATGGATCGTCAATAACATTTCTTAATCTTCCTGGAGCATCCACATCATTGGGCATGGCCTCTACCAATGGTTTTTGCCATAAAAAGTTGGGAGCGATTTGAAAATCTCCAACGGTATATGTTAATCCGGCAAGAACATTCGATTGGTTACCACTTCCGTTATCCTTTAATTTCCAACCAGTAAACGTTTGGGTCTGATCTGCGCCGGCATTAGCAACTAACCCCATAACAGCAGCTTGTGCATACGCGTTTATTTTTCCTCCTTGATAAGTAATTTTAGCCTTTCCACCCCAATTGTCTTCAGCTCTTACTTTGTCTACAAAAACACTGTAATTGCCTGGACCACCTGTAAAATCTTGAAATGAACTTCCGTTTAATGGGCTTCCTGCCCAAATTCCACCTACCGTTATTCCAAATTTACCAAAATCTCTTTCTACAGCAATTGTTGCTCTTTCCGTTGGAAAAGCAGGAATCACACCACTACGAACTTGGTTAATATCTAATATACGACGTCCGTTTTCATCAAATTGGATTTCTGTTTGAAGATCTCTATGATAAATACCAGTCACATCGAATTTTCCAAAAGTACGACTGTATTTTAATAGTGCTGTTGGGTTTGCTCCCCACCACAATTGAGGTCCGAACGCTGCTTTTAACCCTTCTAAATCCCCTTTAGCATCAACTTCAATACCTAAAATTTCACCACCATAGATATCTAAATTAGGCCCATAATTCGCTTCTGGATATAAACCAAAAAAGTCACCTTCATAACCCCAATGATAATGACCCGTACGATAGAAACCTCTTAAATCGAAATCTTTAGCGTTCCATTCAAATTCTGCATTGTATACATTAACGCGATTGATATCGCTAACCACAACTTGTTGGTTATTTCCATCAAGGGACGTGACAGGTCTTGCCCTGTTTTCGTAAAAAATTTCATCTATAGGATTTTCGGCTACTTTACCAATAACGTTAAAGTTTACATTAGCTCTCATATTTGAAGAAGGTTTACCTTCAATCCCCACGAAATAAGATTGCATGTGGTCAAAACCTAATTGATTTGGAAAAGTATCGCTATTCGCATCTGCATTATCTGGAGTAGTTATAAGGCTTCCACCAGTATTAAACGTTGTGAACTTCGCCGTTAACTGACTAATACGTATTTTCTCACTACCGCCTAATGCGGCTTTATCACCTCTTGCTCTTAGAACACCATCCATTAAATTAATATTGGAAAAATAATTGATAATAAAATCAGCAGTCACATCTTCATCATATGGGTTGAGTTGATGTGCTTCTTTTAGCGAATAGTACGCAGAACGTGGATATAAGGTATATAATCCTCTCTCATTAGTTGGTCCTTTTGCACAGATCCCAAACCACTCTTCATTCATGTTATTACTTCCACCTTTTGTATCTAAGTAATACCCTCCATTAGCCCACGAAGCTCCAGTATCATGTATGTCTAAATTTTTTGTCTGACCTAATTTCCACCAGCCATCACTAAATTGAAATGTAAACCCACCTATAGAATTACCAGCCTTGCCTAATCCAGCAGCATTTTGGTAAATTTCTTTCCAATTTTCTACCATAAAGAAAGCTTGCATTTTTTGGTCCTCCTGATTTTCTAAAGCATTGAAGGCATCGGCCCCAAACTCTGTAAACAAAATTGGCATGTTCAATTCCTTTTTAACTCTTTCAAAAGCATCACCAAATGATTTCCCACGGTACATGTTTGTACCATAGATATCTACATCTTTACATTCTTCGGCTACAATCTCTGAGAATAATAAATCCCCATTACAGATTGCTATAGGATGGGACGGATCAATTGACTTCATTTTGATAGCCGCATCATTCATAAGTTTATACATTGGTCTTCCGCGCTTTTCTCCAACTTCCCTTTTCTGATCTTCTTCATCAGGAAAATCCTCTGTTTCAGCTCCTGCCCAAAATAAACCGTAGTTATTTTCATTTCCTAATAAAAATAATAGTAATCCAGGAGTATCCTTATAAGTTTCAGCTAACTCGGTAATCTCATCCATTAATAATTTTTGAGTGGCTTCGTCTCTATAATCTGTAACAGGAACCCAAGCACCATTGAGCGTTAAACCATAACGTCCAAACGAATGATTAAGCATCGTATAAATACCGTAGTTTTCATAAATATAAGTGATCCATTTAGGCTGAATACCTGTATACTGCCTAATTGCATTTACGCCCATGTTCTTTAACAACGACATTTCAGCATCTAGCGCAGCTTTGATAATATCATCTGATTGCTTCCATAGACTGTAATTGTAATTTGTACCTATTGGTACGTAGTCCCAATTCATACCATTAATCATAAAATCTTCGCCATTGACAACCAATTTCATTCCTTCATTATTATTTATTACTGACACCTTATCAGCTTGACAAAATGCGGGAATAACAACGAGCATGAATATTAGACTCAAAAAGTTATTTCTCATAATCTTAATTATTTTTAAAAGTTTAGCAGCTCCTAATAACGAAGCAATTTAGAATTCGATAAATTTAAAATTAAAAAATTAGGATATTCACAAAAACACCTATACAAAAGTTATACAATAGAACATTTTTATCTAAAAGAATAGATTAGCTTAAGACACTTACTCTACATTTAGAAAGCTATAAGACTACTATAAATTCTATAACTAAGTCCAAGATTTCTAATATTAACGCATCTTATTCAGCTATTAGAATAAATCCCCAATCAAATTCACCATTCCCATCTGTGGATCTTACAGTCATTTCGTTTGCAGAACGACTTTCTATAATGTAAGTATGATCACCACCAATATAGTATCCTAAAAACCCTATACCAGTAAGGTTTAAAGTTTCTACACCACCAGGTCCTGTAAGAAACCATTGTTCAGAATAATCGAAGTAAGGATAATTTTCAATATCTGCGCCATTTGCTGTAGCATCTTGAGGTGCCGGACCATTTAATTCATCTATTAAGTTCTCACGACCAAAAACGGTACCATCAGTATTCAAATCTGGATCATCATTTGTATTATCTGTGATATGTGTAAAGGTACCATCAATATTAAAGATATATCTATCGTCATACATTCCAACACCAGCTTTATCTTCAGGTGGAGCACTAAAAAAGCCATTTAGATCACCTCCAATGGCTCCTAAACCAAAGTGCCCAGGGGCCTCACTTTTAATTCGCCATGTTCTAGAACTATTTGCCGTCAACATTGTTATTAAATCAGCTGGCGGCTCATAAGTTGAAAGCACCTCTACTTCAATCGTTTTACTAGTTGAAGCACCACCTGTACCGAATGCAATTACAGTTACAGAATAGGTATTTAAGCCCAATATTGAAAAATTATAAGATTGAGCACCAGCAGGTGCTGAACTTACACTACCATTATAACTGTATTGAAATGAAATTACATTATCCGCAGTAGTAATAAAATTAACAATTCCACTACCATCGCCATTGGGATTATCTGCATCTGCACCTTGTATATCAACATCAATTTGAATATTTGTTGGTGCAGTAATGTCACCAAACTCAATATCATCATCTTGACATCCCGTAATTACTACCATTGAGAATAAACTCAATACTATATATTTTAAATTTTTCATGTTTAAATTTTCATTAATTTTTAACCAATTTATATTGCCAGAACACTCCTGAACCCGTACCTGACTCTATATATACATCCATTACCGTATTGTTTTCTGACAATGTTACATTATAAATTATCGATGAAGGAACAGCTACATTCGGAAGTTCTCCTTGATTATTTGCCTTTGGTATACCTATATAAGCACCAGTTCCATCTATCAATAAGGTTCCGGCTGTTTCATCATAAACATAAGAAGCTTGGGCAGTACCGTCATAAGGAGCTACTGGTGAACCACATGTATCTGTGCCACCTTGCCATCCTTCTATCCAAGTCTCAGCACCAAGCACATTTGTAAATGATCCATCTGCTCCAAAAACAAAAGTATCATCGAAATAACAGGCTCTTGCTGCGACACAAGCATCGTCACAACCAAACCACGTTACATCACCAACTGCAGGTCCAACGCCTAATGAGCCAGACTCTTGCGACATTGACCAAGATCCTTCTAAAGGAGAAACATCAGCTTCTTTGACTAATTTATATTGCCAGAAGACTCCGCTACCCGCTTCAATTGTAACGTTCATCACCGTATCGTCTTCAGAAAGTAAAATATCATATGTAATAGCGCTAGGAACAGCTACATTAGGCAACTCGCCTTGGTTATTGGCTTTTGGCAACCCTATATATGCGCCTTCCCCATTTAGTGTAAGTTGTCCAGAACTAACGTCATAGCTATAAGTTGCAATTGCCGATCCATCATACGGAGCAACTGGTGCGCCACATGAATCTGATCCGCCTTGCCATGGCTCAATCCAGCTTTCTGTACCCAAATTATTTATAAATGTTCCATCTACTCCAAACACATAAGTATCATCAAAATAGCATGCCCTTTGCGCAACACAAGCGTCATCGCAGGCAAACCACTGTGTATCGCCAGGCGTAGGTCCAACTCCCAACGAACCAGCTTCGGGTGCCATTTTCCAAGTCCCTACAAAAGGTGGTGGTCCTGTTGGTGTTTTCCAGAAATAAAGATTATCAATAAAAACAGTACCACTTCCTACAAATTTAAACTGTAATAAGTCATTTACTGGTAAGCCTTGATTTGTAAAATCCTCCATGGGAATATCAAAACTGTTCCATTCATTAGGCACTAAAGCTTTTGTAACAAACCTTTCATCTGCAGGTTGTACACCATTTGGTAATGGATAAATATCTATAGTAGTTGCGTCTGGTGTCCAAATATCTATATGAAGCATTTCCATACCAGATGCATCAACCGCTGCACCTATGTTAATACCTTGATAATTGAGATTGCTATACTGTATCATGGCATCACCATTTAAATCAAATGGTGTATATACAGTAGATTGCCCCCAATTAGGGAAGAAATCTGTATTCGGAATATCAGTGTAAGCATCACTAAAAATAGAGATAACATCCTCATCATTACGAGATGGTGGTGTACTTGCGGACACAATTGGCGCAAGAATTTCAGTCACTTCAAAATCCACCTCGGTATACGTTGTAGTTTCTATAGCTGAACCCATTGCTTCTACAGTAATTGTGTAGGTTCCGGCTTCCAGGTAATCGAATGAAACGGTATCTCCAATATTACCAACTATAGGCTCACTGCCTGATTCCCCAAAATCAACTTCAAAACTCATAGCGAATTCTGCGGTTGCCGTAACGTTTACACGTTTAGAGAAAGCAGGATCATTTTCTATAGTTACCATAAGATTTTGTGGCGCCTGAAAAGAAACTACAAGTTCTTGTTCTATTTGTGTTGTTTTACCATTAACAGCAGTAGCTAAAGCGACAACAGTGTAAGTTCCTTCTTCAAAAACATTATCCACACTTTCACCTGGCAACAATTCTACAGAGGTATTAGCTGCATCACCATAAGCGATGTCAAATTTGGTAGCGCCGACGGCCGTAGGTGTAATTGTAACAAGACCAGAATTGTCTTGGGTTGTTCTAAAATCTAATACAATGTCGCTTGGTGCATCCGCATTTTGCAAATATTGCGTGTCTCGTTCGTCAGACTCACAACCTATGAAGGCCACAAGAACAAGACTCACTAAAATTAATCTTATATTTTTCATTTTCTTTTTTTTTAATAATTTGGATTTTGTTCCCATTGATTTCCAGCTAATTGGATTTCAATTAAAGGTATTGGAAATACTTCATTCTTACCAGTTTGGAATCCGTCAATTTCTGAAGCAGCTCTACCTGTTCTTACTAAATCGAAGAAACGATGACCTTCACCTACTAACTCAACTCTACGCTCATGGTATATTGCTTCTGTTAATGCACTTCCTGTGGCTGAGACGTTATTATCAGCGTTTCCGAACGCACGCTCTCGTACACGGTTTAGGTACATTTGAGCCCTATCATCACTAATACCTCCTCTATTAAGCGCTTCCGCAGCCATTAATAGGACATCTGCAAATCTAATTGCTCGGTAATTATTAGGATTGGTTAAATTCGCATCTCCAATATTGGCGTCTCCTTGTCTTGAGATATACTTTCTATTATAATAACCTGTATGCTCATAACCAGTGCTATAAGTAGCACCAGTATCGGCAGCCCAAGCATCTATATCTAAAATAGCGGTTTCCAATCTCATATCACCTTCTTCAAACTCGTCTACAACTTCCTGTGTTGGAACATTGAAACTAAAGCCAGATTCAAACAATGGGCCATTATAGCCTCTAATACCATTAAACCCTACCGCAACATTTCCTTCACTACATTGCAGACAGCCAAAGCCTGCGCCCTCAAGATCTGTATATTGAACTTCGAAAACTGATTCTATATTATTCTCGTTATCGTTTTCAAACATGGTACTATAATCTGAGATTAGATCATAAGGTCCATTATCTATAACATCCTCTAAAACTGCCGCAGCTTCAGCAAATTTATCCTGGAAAAGATAGACTTTACCCAATAAAGCTTGCGCAGCCCCTTTGGTAATTCTACCTGCCTGAGATTGTACATATGGTAAATTGTCTGCCGCATAAATTAAGTCTAACTCTATTTGTGCATAGATCTCAGCCTTTGGTGTTCTAGGAATTGAAAATTGATCTCCAAATTGGATACGTGTATCCACAGCAAACGGGACATCACCAAACCATTTTACCAATTCAAAGTAATAATAGGCTCTTAAGAATCTGGTTTGCGCCAAAACTCCTGCTTTTCCTGGAAAGTCCGTTTTATCTTGAAATTCCATGATGTAATTAGCTCTATAAACACCTGCATACATCCATTGCCAAATAGACCTCAATTGAGCGTTAATAGGCGTATGGATCATATCATCGATTTGCTGAAACCCAGGCACATCATTCGCGTTTTCTCCACCAGCCAATGTATTATCTGATGCTATTTCACCAAGTAAAACGTTTAAGTAGGTTGCCTGCAATAAATCGTATGCTCCAATTAGGGCATCTTGGTAATCTTCTTCCGAATTGAAAAAATCTTCAGAATTTTCATTGTTTGAATCTATATCTACGAAGTCGTCACTGCATGAAGCCATGACAAACAATGCTATAAAAACGTATATTATTTTTAAATTTTTCATGGTTCTATTAAAATTTTAAGTTCATTCCTACTAAATATGTTCTTGGATTAGGGTAGAATCCATAATCGATTCCACTACCTATGGCATTACTGCTCCCTGTATCTGAGTTAAAACCAACAGAAGTGGTTGGGTCATAACCCGTATATTCCGTTAAGGTAAACAAGTTAGTTACCGAGACATAAAATCTTAACTTATTAAAACCCCATTTTTCAGATGCATCAGGCGACACTGAATAGCCCAATTGTACATTTTGTAATCTTAAATAAGAGCCGTCCTCTACATAAAAATCCGAAAACAAAGTGTTATTTGTTGCTCCTGTTGTGACTCTTGGAAACGTATTACTTGTTCCTTCACCCGTCCAACGGTTTAAATATTGAATGCTTCTATTTGTTAAAGGAAGGTTTCTTTCGTAATTCCTTACGATATCATTACCAATAGATGCAAAGGCATAAGCTCCGAAATCGAAATTATAAAAATCGAAAGACAGATTTAATCCCATTGTAATATCTGCTATTGGATCTCCGATATAGGTCTTATCCAAATCATCAATAACACCATCTTCATTAATATCTACAAAAATTAAATCACCTGGTTGTGTATTGTTGTTAAGTATTGGTGAATTATCTATTTGTGCTTGATTCTGAAAAATACCATTAGTTTTAAAACCTCTAAAATAACCAATAGGCTGACCGGCTTCCATACGAGATGGTGCTTCTTGACCAATACCAAATGCACCTCCTGGCACAAATCCGCCTTCTTGACTAACTGAAACAACATTGTTATCAAGAGCAGTCACATTATATTTTAAGTTGAATTTAAAATTATCGCTCAATTGCTCTGAATAGCCAAGGGAAAATTCGAATCCTTTATTATCAACAACACCTGCATTTATAATTGGTGGTGAAGAACTTGGTGCACCTACACCAATAAGACCTGAAGCGTCGGGTTGCACCAAAAGATCATTTGTGCGCTTATTAAAATAATCCATAGTCACATCCACCTTATTGTCCCAAAAACGCATGTCTAAACCAATATTAAAAGTTTCTTGTTGTTCCCATTGTATTTCTGGATTTGATATTCTTCCCGCAGCAGCACCAAAAACCAATGTATTATCAAATACATAAGTCGCTTCGCCGTCTAAAACCGAGACGTACCCAAAAGGACCAATTCTATCATTACCCAAAATACCATAGGAAACCCTAAGTTTTAAAAAGTCAAGAAACTTACTGTCTTCCAAAAAATCTTCGTCTGACGCTATCCACCCAATAGAACCAGATGGAAAGAAACCAAATTTATTATTAGGACCAAAATTTGTTGAGCCATCACGTCTTATTACTGCAGATAATAAGTACTTCCCTTTATAGTCGTATTGTACTCTTGCAAAATAGGATAGTAACCTTTGATCAAAACTAAGATCATTTCCATTAGGGTTATTATTCTGGAATCGTGTAGCATCTTCTAAGTTAGCGTTCCCAATATAATTATCCCTAATTCCAAAGCCCGTAAAACTTATGAAATCACCGCTCGTTTTAAATACAGAGGTCCCTAATAATACATTTAAGTTATGACGGTCGTTAAAACTATTCTCGTATTTAACAAACGCATCAAATGTATAGTCCCTAAAAAACGACCTACCTTCATAAACCGTATTATTATCTGAATCTTCGTTTCGTCTTAAATCAAATACTTTATCATTGGTCCCTATAATTCCGTAATCAACAAAAGGCGAGAACGAATTACTAGTTACTTTAGCATAATTGAATTGATAACTAGCCTGCGCCGTAAAATGCTCTAAAAATTTATAGGACAGGTTAATATTTCCATTTATTCTATCTACTAAACCAATGTTATAGGTATTTTCTATTTGCTTAACAGGATTTACGACCTCAAAACCAAGATTTTCAGCAGAACCGTTTGGCGCTATAGTCGGCGCCATATTAAGGGCATTAAATAATACCGAACCTATTCCTGTTTCAGGAAGGGTTCTTCTAACGGTATGTGTCCAAGTTAAACCAGCGCTTAACTTTAAATCTTTAATTAAATCCACGCTATAGCTGCCTCGTTGGGTCAATCTTGTAAATTTTGATTTATTACCACCTACAATACCATTTTGGCTTAAGAATGAATTACTTACAGCATAAGTAGACTTTTCTCCACCTCCTTTTAAGGTTATAGCATTACTGTAAATTGGCGCACGATTCTCAAAAACTTGATCTTGCCAATCTGTACCTTGGCCTAATCCAGATACATCTGGAAAATCCAATGGGTCACCATTGGCTGCAAATGACTCATTCAGTAATAGCCCATACTCAGTTGCATTTAACATCGGCAGCTTTCGTGTCGTTTCTTGAAAACCTCCATAACCATTATATTCAATAGTAAGAGGCATATTTTTTCTACCCGATTTTGTAGTAATAAGAATCACGCCATTTGCAGCTCTTACGCCATATATACCAGCAGTTGCATCTTTTAAGATATTTATGGTCTCAATATCATTTGGATTAATGACACTTAAATCTTCCACAACCGTTCCATCCACTAAAATTAAAGGTCTTGAATCTCCATTGGTTGAGACACCTCGAATACTAATTGTTGAAGCAGAACCTGGCGAACCTGAATTTGAAACAATATTTACACCAGCCACCTGGCCTTGCAACGCTTGCTCTATTCTTGTGGGTTTCAAAGTTTCAACGGTTTCACTAGAAACTACGGCTACAGCACCAGTAATTTCCTTTTTTGTCTGTGTTCCATATCCAATAACCACCACTTCTTTTAACGATTCCGAATCCTCCACTAAGGAAATAGACAACGGCTGGCTATCAACAATTTTAATTTCCTGGGTTACGAATCCCAAATAAGAAACAACCAGCACTGAATTAAGCGGTACATCATTTAAAGTGAAATTTCCATCAAAATCTGTTGATGCCCCTTTAGAAGTGTTTTTAAGAATTACATTTACACCAGGCAAAGGTTGTCCCGAAGATGCTTCTGTAACAGTACCAGAAACATTTAAATTTTGCGCATAAGCTGTAATTGAAAAAATAAATGCCGCGAGCGCTAAAAATTTTATTTTCATGTTCTTGTTTTTATTCTATTGTAAAGACGTATAATGATCGTTTTGCATAATCATTGTTGGAAATAAAACGTTTAACATACTAATCTTTACAATTAATTGATTAGATAATGCAACTTATAAAAAAGGGTTGAGGATTTAATAAATTAATACCATACAAAAAACATACAAAATAAAAATTAATCCTTTTTTTTGTCAATACAACAATTAAGTGCCTTTGATTTTGAGCAATTCTCTAATATCGAGGATAATTAACAGGATTTAACATTTCTAACTTAAAACTATTAAAAACTGCATTTGTATGGGTTTTGTATAGGTTTATAACGAAGTTGTATAGGTGCTATAACTCAATTATGTAATTAGACAAACTCTGCTCATGGTCTAATTCCATCTTTTTACGCAAACGATAGCGTTTAACCTCAACACTTTTATGAGAGATATTTAACAATGGGGCAATTTCCTTAGATGAAAGGTTTAATCTTAAGTACGCACATAATCTTAAGTCATTAGGCGTAATGGATGGGTGAAGTGTTTTTATTTTTTTCATGAAATCCTTATCGACATTATTGAAGGCTTCCTCAAACAATTCCCAATCATTGGTGTCGTTTATACTTGAATTAATAAGCTTAACTACTTTTCCAACTTCATTTAATGATTTGCTTTTAGAAAGTTCGCTCTTAATATTACCTAACAGTTCATTTCGCTTTACCAAGTTCATGGTGGCCATACCGAGCTCTCTGTTCTTGTTTTCAATATCTTGTTGTAAATTTTTATTTTTAAACTGTATTAACTGGCGTTGGTTTTCTAATTGCTCTAACTTTAATTGTCTTTCTTTCTTTTTAATGAGTTTCTGTTGCTCCTTTTTGTAATGCTTTCTGTTGAAATAATAGAGTATAAAGATAAACAGTAGGGCAGCAACAAAATATGAAATAATTGCCAATGGTTTAAGGAACCATGGCTTTTCTATGGTAAAATCATAGGACAATACATTGTTAGATAAAATGCCTCCAGTAATTGCTCTTGCCTGAAAAGTGTAATCGCCATGAGGTAAATTCTCAAATAAGATTTCACCATCGTTTGACCACTCGCTCCAATAATCATAAATTCCCAATAATCGATACTGATACTTTGACCTCGAAAGCTCGTCAAAACTAGGAGTACTATACCTAAACCGAATGATGTTATTTTTATTTTTTAATTCAATCGGCTGGCTAGTGTCAAAAGAAACAAACTCCTTTCGCAAAGAGGTGTATGAAGCACTATTTAAGTATAGTCTTTTGGCCTCTTTCTTTAACTTATTTATATGTATTACAAGATACCCTTCCGTATTCCCTACTAAATAAGTGTCTTTTTCTAAATGCAGTACATTTTCAAAATCTGATTTAGTTTTACGTATATTATGTGGGATTTCTATCACATTACCTTGCAAATCATTGGTCAGTTTACCTGGCTCTACATAAATGATTTCATTTTTTGTAAAACCCCAAAACTTATTCTGTACTTCATCATTTATTAACTTGCCAGATATATATTTTTCTTCACTAAATAAGGCACTTAAAACACTATCCTTTTTAAAAGATTCTGAGCTAGAATCGAAACGAAAAACACCATTTTTAAAGCTATAAAAAATAGTTCCATTGTATTTTACGATACTAGACTTTATGCCCTTTTCTATCTTGAGTTTTTCAACATTATTTACTTTATAAAATGTACTGTCTATATCTATTTTATAAACCCCCTTATGCTCATGACTAACCAGTATTTTATTCTGATCGAAGAATTCAAAGTATCTAGAAGAGATATCAAAACCTTCAACTTTATTTCTAAACCTCCATTGATTATTTTCCCTTTCCAAAATATTTAACCCTTTATAATTACCTTGCAGCAATAAGTTAGGGTTCCCTTTTATTTCTTTGATATTCCAAGTACCTAATTCTGTTGAAATTTGTTCAGCAATAGTATCATTTATTACAAACGTACCTTTATCATGACCACAAAAAAGACTTCCTTGAATATACTTTAAATTCCACACCTGTCCTTGAGTGTTTTCTATGAATCTATATTTCCCGTTAGAATCGATTGTTTTATAAAATAGACCATGGTTAGTTCCTAAGTACAAATTATCATCAACCTTGGCCGCACAATAGACCGTACCTAAAACACCTTGTTCATCATTGTAAACTTTGTATGGTGATGTTAAATTCATAACATTAATACCATTGTCTAAACCCAACCAAACATTACCATCATTGTCTTCTTTAATCGATAGAACAGTGTTATTACTAAGACCATTGGATTGGTCGATTTCCAATATTACTTTTCCCTTACTATCCAATTGAATAACGCCATTAGAAATAGTTCCTATTATAAAACTACCATCTTTTAATCTCGTACTACTATATACGCTCACACGGGATAACAATTCGTCGGCCTCAATATCCCATTTGGTCAAATTGTTATTTTCAAACTTATAAAACCCATTCTCTATAGTTTGAAGAAGCAGGCTTTTATCAAATTCATAAATATTAACTAGCTCAATGTCTTTAATAAGTTCAGATTGAATTATCAAGTGCCCACTTCCATTTATAATTTCCATAACTCCCTCTCCTAATTTCTGAAAATATATAGATTCATTGCGTTCATTTGCCTTATTGATTCCTAATTCAGAATCTATTATCTCAAACTTTTCATTGGCTATATTATAAATATAAATACGCTCTAAAGATTGAAATAAAACATAACCTTCGATTTCTGTGATATCCCAAAATTCCTCATCTTCTATAATTGAGAAATTCTGATTTTCAGTGAGCGACTTATAAATGAGTTCGTTATACTTGTTTTTTGTCCAATATCCAAAATCCATATATCCTCCAGTGTATACCCTATCTCCAACGATCTTAACTGACCTTAAGATGCTTTCGTTTGGCGAATGATATAATTCCCAAGACGCACCATTATATTGAAGCAATCCTTTATTGTTCGCTATATAAATGAAATTGTTATCGGCTTGAGTTATGGACCAGTTCTGATCTTCCGCACCATAATCTTGTGGTGTAAATATTCTAATTGGCGGATTCTCCTGTGCATTGAATTTTACACTAAAAAATAGTGCAATGATTAAAATACAAAAGCCGGTTTCACTTTTATAAAAAGTAGACATAAAAAAATATAATTGTTGTTGTAAGATGCTGTTAAGGTAGTAATTTTTTCAACAAACTGTATTTACTAGGTTAGAGATCAATATTGAAAGACGATGTATAGTTAAATTAAACCGATGAACAGGCCAGATAATCTTTTTAAAATGAGCTATAAGTAGCAGAAACCCAGTACTAAAATCCTCAATTTTAAAAAAAAGTCATTGCTTAATTATTTTTGATATATTTGACCAATCACTAATTCTAAATTTTATTATGAAAAACACATTATCACTAGCGTTCATCTTTTTGTTTTCTACAATAGTTTTCGCTCAAAAAATGAAAGTTGCTGAAGGCAATTTTGATTTCATTGAAAGTAACCAAGCCATTAATGTTGAGTTTGATTACAGCAACTTGAAAATCAATAAGGATAATCTCACTGAGGAAGAATATGTCGCAGAAAGAACTGCAGACCTAGAGGAAAAATCAAAAGGGAAAGGAAAAACATGGGCGAAAAAATGGGAAGCTAGTAGAGAATTAATCTATGCACCAAAATTTTTAGAGCTCATGAATAGAGATTTAGCTGAAGATAAAGGCATGTCTTTCGAAGAAGGCCTTACGGATGCTAAGTACACGCTTGTTGTAGAAGTTGTTTGGATATATCCAGGGTATAATGTTGCCGTAATGAGGCAACCTGCAAAATTAACTACGTTATTAAAGTTTGTTGAAACTGCAAATAGAGATAATGTTCTATTAGAAATCACTAGTAAGCACGCACCTGGCAATAGATATGGTGGCACTTTTAGTAACGAAGATCGTATTGGAGAAGGCTTTGCGAAAACAGGCAAGAGCTTATCTAAATTAATAATGAAAAAAGCATTCTAATCTTTAGATTAGAGGTTTTTCAAAAAAAGTGTGTAGTTTAGTTTTATAAATTACTCACTTTTTCGTTTTGTTCCATGTTGATGATATGGGCCAAAGTTTTAACAAGTCTATGATGGTTTTTCACAAAAGGATTAGTTTGATCCCACACATAGCCTGCTAATACCGCACAAATCTGCTTTTTTACTTCAGGGTTTTCTGGTCGGTGAAAAAACAAGGTTTGTAAATTCCCTGTATACCATTCTTTTACATAGGTAGAAAAAACGTTAACACCACTTTTTATGTAATCTGAATAGTCCACTTCCCAATCAACGGCTTCATTTTGTAAGGATTTGGTAATTAACTTTGCTGCCTTCAATGCTGATTCTGTTGCAAATGTAACACCAGAAGAAAATACGGGATCTAAAAACTCAGCGCTATTTCCTGTTAATACATACCCATTTCCGTATAGTTGTTTAACCGACTTGGAATAATTAGTAATTTCAACAGGACTAAATGAAAAGTCCACCTCCTCAAAACGTTCTCTGTAATAAGAGGATAATTTTAACATTTCCGTTAATTTTTCTGAAGACGTTCCTTCGAATGATTCTATAAATTCCGTCGGACCGACAAAACCTATACTTGTTATGCCGTTAGAAAACGGAATTACCCAAAACCACAATCTCGTATCGAGAACATCAAATGTAATCCTTGTACCTTCCCATCCCTCTGGACGCTTAACATCTTTTACATGTGTAAATATCGAAGATTGGTTAAGCAATTCGGAAGGTTTGTCCAAATCAAGAAGTCTTGGCAGAACTCTGCCATAACCACTAGAATCTATAATAAATTTTGCTCCAATTTTGTTGATCTCACCATCCTTGTTTTTAATGGTCGTTATTGAACTTCCATCAGCGTTAAAATCTACACCAACAACCTCTTCTTCAAACGCAATATCCACACCGCGTTTTAATAGTTCATCAGTAAGGGTTTTATCAAAATCGGCTCGTGGAACTTGCCAGGTCCAATCCCAACCGTCAGTGTGTTTTTTACTAAAGTCGAAATTACAAACAACATCGCCTCTTAAAAATCGAGCGCCCTCTTTGCGCTCAAACCCTTGGTCTTTTAAACATGTCAACAAACCCACTTCTTCAAAGTGATCCATGCAGCGTGGCAATAAGCTTTCGCCGATAACAAACCTTGGAAATTTATTTTTTTCAACGACTTTAACAACGATACCATTGTTATTTAAATAAGAAGCGGCAACACACCCTGAAGGTCCTGCACCAATAATTAAAACATCGACATTTGTATTACTCATAATCTTAATGGTATATGTCTATAAAATTAATGATTTTTAAATTAAAACCTTACATCACTTCCTCAAATCAATCACCATCATCGGTTTTCTACTCATTTTAGGAAATTGCAATCTTTGAATTTCCTTTTTAGCACAAAACTCTATTTTTGGCCGCACTCTTAACTTAGCCCTGAAATGGTCCTTAATATTTTGCAACAAGTCTTCCGTAGCTTCTAAGGTAGCGATTTTTATAAGGATTTCGTCTGTTCCAATGCTGTTATGCGACAGTTCTATAATATAGGTTTCAACCTCGGCGAAATCATTTAAAACATTGTGCATCGCAGGTGGATAAATGGTTGTGCCCTTATATTTTATCATTTGTTTCTTTCGGCCGATAACAGGTCCTAATCGATTGGTATTTCTGCCACAACTGCATTTCTGGCTATGGGATTTTACAATATCTCCAGTTTTAAATCTTAACAAAGGCATGCCTTCAACCCCTAAAGTGGTAATCGTCAATTCTCCAGCTTCGCCCTCAGCAACGGTTTGATTATTTGTATCTAAAATTTCGGTTATGATAAGTTCTGGATGCTGATGTCCGCCTCGATGTGCTTCACATTCGGTAAAAGCCGTATTCATTTCCGTAGAAGCATAGGTTGAAAACAATTCAATATTCCAGTTGTCCTTTATTTTTTTGGATAAAGTATTCAATGAAAAATCTTGTTCCCTAAGTGATTCTCCAATACAAATGGCACCTTTAATTCCTGAAGCATTAATATCTATTTCATGTTGTTGTGCATATTCAATAAGTTTCAACAAAAATGAAGGTACTGCAATAATATAGGTAGGTTTAAATTTTAAGATGGAATCCCATTGCAATTCCGGAATGCCGTTTCCAACACGAATAATTCCTGCGCCAAGTTTACGAGCGCCTAAAAAATAAGCGAGTCCTGCCATAAACCGCCTGTCAATGGTGGTCATAAGCTGAATTATATCATCTGAACCAACACCAGCACAAGCAAAAGAAATAGCTTCATTATAGGCCAATCGATCCAAATCCTTGTCCGAAAGTGCAAAAATAACAGGTTCGCCCAAAGTTCCGGAAGTGGTTACAAAATCTACAATTTTATTTTTAGGCACGCATATAAAGTCGTCATTATATTTTTGTAAATCGTCTTTTGACGTGG